>JAEUGW010000022.1 GCA_016795565.1 Opitutaceae bacterium
CGCCTTCATCCAACAGCCGGCGCGCTTCCAAGCGGCGCGCCTTCAGCGCCTCCGCGTCCATCTTCTGTCCTTTTGGCATGCCCATGCCCAAAGGGTGCGGAAAGACCACCACTTGTCACTTCTTTAAGTAATCCTCAATAGATGACTAACTCGGTGTGGAGGAGCGTGAATGGGTAAGGTCTTACGTATTGCGTTGCGCATTTCAGAAGAGTTTCTGGCGGGCGGGCGACCAGCAGGTGGTGCGGCCGCCGATGGTGGCGCGCGCCAGCGGCTTTTTCGTCCGGGGACAGCGTCCGCCGGGCTCCCAGCGGTGGTTGAAGAGCCACGAGTCCGGCATGAAGGCGTTCAGCTCAGGAGGCAGCGGGCCGCCGGCGCCGGCATTGTATTTCAAGGCACCGCGGCAGACGAAGCGACATTCGCGGTGGAGGGCGCGCACCTCGGCGGGGTCGAGCGAACCGGCGAGGCGCGCCGGGTGGAGGGCGGCGCGCCAGAGCACCTCGTCGGCCATCCAGTTGCCGATGCCGGGAAAACGCTCCTGCATCAGCAGCACGGCCTTGATGGGCGCGCGGCCCCGCCGTTGCAGGAAGGCGGCAACCGCTTCCACCGTGAAGGCGCGGGAGCGGATGGCCGGGGCGATGCGCGTCCACCACGCCGGGGGCTGCGGCCCGGTCGCGAAGCGCACGCCGCCGAACATGCGCGGGTCGGTGAAGACCAGATGCCGCTTCTTTTGCACAAGGATGAAATGATCGTGCCGGGCCGCGACGTAGCCGGGCGGCTCCACGCGCAGCTCGCCGCTCATGCCGAGGTGGATGCCGAGCCAGTTGTCGCCGGAGAAGCGAAACAGCATCTGCTTGGCGGCGGTCTCGGAGCCAAGCAGGGTGGCGCCCGCGAGCCTGCGCTTCAGCCGGGCGGTGTTGGCGTCGCGAAAGGTCTTCTTGCCCGCGTGCAGGCGCACGGCGGTCACCTTGGCGCCGTGGCCGGCGGCCCAGCGATTGCGGAAGAACTCAACCTCGGCCAGCTCGGGCATGCGATGTGCAGGTCAACTTTGGGTGGAGGGCCGGTCTCCTGACCGGCCGCGGTCGGCCGGGAGGCCGACCCTCCAACCGATCACCGGATTTCCCAGTCGTAGGGATGCTTCGAGAGCGGCTTCGTGCCGGTGGCGGTGACTTGCACGACGTCTTCCCAGCGACAGCCGCCGAGGCCGGGATAATACAGGCCGGGCTCGACGGTCATGACCGAGCCCTTCTTCAGCGGGCTGGCCACGGAGGGCGACATGCGGCCGGGGTCGTGGACGGCGAGGCCGAGCCCGTGGCCGGTGCCGTGAAAGAAGCCCACGGAGCCGGACTTGGTGTGCCTGGTCTCATAGCCGGCGTCGGCGAAGCATTCGGTGACGGCGCGGTGCACGAGGCGGCCGTCCACGCCGGCGCGCATGACCCGGGTGGCGCGTTTCTGCGCCTCGCGCACGGTGGCGACGAGCCGGCGCTGCACCTCGCGGGGGCGGCCCTTGAGGTAGGTGCGCGTCATGTCGCCAAAATAGCCGGTCTTCGTGACCCGCGGGAAAACATCGATGATGATGAGCTCGTGCGGCCGCAGCGGGCCGGAGCCGCGCTCGTGCGGATCGCAGGCCTGATCGCCGCAGGCGAGGATGGTGTCGCGCGGGTCGCCGCCCTGTTCGCGGATGGCGGTCTCGAGCGCGAAGCGCAGCGACTCGGAGGTGAGCACCTTGCCCCGGTGGACGAGGGTGCGGCCCTTGATGCGGGCGGCGCGCAGGATTTTCTCGGCGACGGTGTAGCCGACGGAGCAGAGGCGGTTGCCCTCGCGGATGCAGGCGGCTTCCCAGTCAGTCTTGATCTCGCGCTCGGGAAAAAGCTGGTCGCCGGCGAAATCGAGTTTCAGGCCCAGCTTGATGAGCTTGCCGTGGAGGGCGGCGGGGAAATCGTCGGCCACCCGGAAGCGGCGCAGGCCGTATTTCCGGGCCAGGGTGGCGATGATCTCCGCGACCCCGGCCCGCGGGCCGTAGCGCTCCTGCGCCTTCGCCAGCCAGGGTTCCTGCGGCAGCACGACGTCGAAGTCGCTGGTCCGCTTCACGCGGCCGAACTCCAGCGTGCGCTGCACGGTGATCTTCTTCCCGCCGGCGCCGAAGGCGATGAAGGGGTCGTGCACCTCGACGCGGCCGAAATAAAGCATGTCGGCGCTGGCGTGGGTGTCGGTGTAGAGGAGCGGGGGAGGGAGCATGGAGGGAAAGTGAAGGTGAGAGTGAAAGGGGAGGCAATTTAGGATTTGCGATTCACGGGCTATGATGGGGAATGAGGCCGCATGTCTTTCCGCCGCGCCCTGCCGTTGCTCTCCCTGGTGACCCTGCTCGCCGCCTGCGGCGGCTCCGACCGCGCGAAGGAGGCCGCGCCCAAGTCGGTGGACGACCGGTTCGCCATCAAGGTCGGCGACCGCACCGTGCAGATGCAGGTGGCGGCGCTGCCGCCCGAGTTGCAAAAGGGCCTCATGTTCCGGAAGTCCATGGGGGCGGACGAGGGGATGCTGTTCGTGTTCACGTCCCCGTCGCCGCAGGGTTTCTGGATGCGCAACACGACGCTGCCGCTCGACATCGGCTATTTCGACGCGGCCGGCGAACTGAAGGAAATTTATCCGCTCCATCCGCACGACGAGCGCACGGTGAACTCGCGCAGCCGCCAAATCCAGTTCTGCCTCGAGATGAACCAGGGCTGGTTCCGGCAGAACGACGTGAAGCCCGGCGCGAAGCTCGACCTGAAGGCCGTGGCCGGGGCCCTGCGTGCCCGCGGCCTCAAGCCCGAGCAGGCGGGGCTGAGGTAGGCGGCAGGGTGACGCGCGGGCGGTTTGGCCTGACGGAAACGTCAGGCACCGGGCCTAGTTGCGGGGCATCCTGTGCTCTAAATTCGGGGCATGAATCGGGTGAACATCCTCCTTGCGTTGGCCGGCATTGGACTGGCCGTGGCCGCTTCCGGCCAGACGGTGCGCACGTGGACGAGCAACTCCGACCAGCGTTGGAGCGCGAACGGCAACTGGTCGGGCAGCAACCGCCCCAACACCAGCAGCGAAATCGCCCAGTTCGGCACCGGCCTGCAGTTGAACCCCGAGCTCAACGCCAACAATTACACGGTGCGCGGCATCCGCTTCAGCACGGGGGCTGATGCCTACACCGTGGGTGACGACAATGGCGCGCGCACTCTCCGCATCGGCAACTGGTCTTCCGGGTTCATCGAGAACCTGTCGGGCAGCGACCAGGTCATCAGCATCGCCACGCTCCAGTTCCAGAGCAACTCCACCATCAGCACCACCGGCACCGGCACCCTGAGCCTCAGCTCCAACCTGACCGGCACCAACCGCAACCTCACCTTCGACACGGCGGCGGATATCAGCGTCACCGGCAACATCGCCACCGGGACGGGCACCCTCACCAAGCAGGGGAGCGGCAACCTGACTCTGTCCGGGTCCAACACCTACACCGGTCTGACCACCGTGAGCGCGGGCGCCATCGTGCTGGCCGCGTCCAACGTGTTCGCCGACACCGGCCGCATCAGCATCGCCTCGGGCGCCAGCCTGCAGCTGAACAATCTCGCCGACACCATCAGCCGGCTCAGCGGCGCCGGCACGGTGGATTTCGGGTCGGCCGGCACCGGCCAGTTGCGGCTCGCCTCGGGCACGAGCACGTTTGCGGGCTCCTTCGCCGGCAGCGGCGAGCTCATCATCGGCGCGGGGGCGACCCTCACGCTCGGCGCGGATTTCACCAACACGAACCTCAAGATCACGCTCGATGGCGGCACGCTGAATCTCGCCGGCTACAGCCTGACGGCCGGCGCGCTGAACATCACCGGCAACTCGACCGTGGATTTCAGCGCGGGCGGGGGCTCGGTCCTCTCGGTGGATTCCCTCGGATTTGCCTCCGGCGGCCTGCAGCTTTCGGCGCAGAACTGGGCCGACGCGAGCGACTACTTCTTCAGCCAGACCGGCTACGCGCAGGGCAGCGCGCCGCTCAATCAGGTGGAATTCCAGGGTTGGAGCACGGCCGACACCAAGTGGCAGGCCTACGACAGCCAGATCACACCCGTGCCCGAGCCCGCCACCTACGGCGCCTGGCTGCTGGCGGGGTTGGGCGCGGTGGGGCTCTGGTGGCGTCACCGCCGCCGGCGCGCCTGAGTCGGCCCGGTTCGGCGTTGTCAGCGGTCGGAAAATGAAAAGTGTGGAGCCCGCCCCGCCTGCCGCCGGGCCCGTCATGTCCGCCGCCCATCCGCATGTCCTCGTCGTGGAAGACGAGCCGAAGACCCGCGAGTCCGTCGCGGAGGGCCTGCGCCTGGAGGACTGGCGTGTGACCACGGCGGTCTCCGGCGACGAGGCGGTGCAGGCGATCGAGCGGGCTCCCTTTGACCTGTTGATCCTCGACTGGATGCTGCCCGGCATGGACGGGCTGGCGCTGCTGCGGCACATCCGCGCCCGGGGCAACCACACGCCGGCGCTGCTGCTCACAGCCCGCGGGGCGGTGGATGACCGCGTGGCCGGCCTCGAGGGCGGGGCCGATGACTACCTGCCCAAGCCCTTCGCCTTTGCCGAGCTGCTCGCCCGCTGCCGGGCCCTGCTGCGGCGGCCGGTGCTGAGCAGCGGCGCCGCCCTGAGCTGCGGGGACCTGCAGCTCGACACCCGCACCCGCACGGCGCAGCGGGCCGGCCAGTCCATCCCGCTCACCCCGCGGGAGGTGGACATCCTGGAATACCTCATGCGCTACCAGGGGCAGAATGTGACGCGCGAGATGCTGGAGCGGGAGGTGTGGAAGCAGACCCGGCGGTTCACCGCCCTGGACAATGTGATCGACGTGCAGATGATGCGCCTGCGGCGGAAGCTCGATGACGGCGGCGCGGAGCCGCTCATCCACACCGTGCGCGGCATCGGCTACCGGCTGGGCCCCGACCCCGCATGAAGGCGTGGTGGAAGCGCCGGACCCTGCGTTTCCGGCTCGCGCTGTGGTATGCCCTCGGCGGCGCGTTCCTGCTCACGGCCTTCAGCGCAGCGATCTACCTGTATGTGGCGCAGCATCTCGCGATCGGCCTGGTCCTGCGGGAGGAGCTCGCGGGAATTGAAGCCCGCCTCGCGGTCACGCCGGAGGGCCGGATCAGCTGGGACGGGCGCGAGCTGGCAGCCGGCGCCGCGTGGCCGGCGGATCAGCCGTGGTTCGAGCTGTGGGACGAGCACGGGCAACTCGTGCGCCGGTTCTGGCCGCTGGCCGCTGAGCAGCTCGAGCGGCTGCCCCCGGCCCCGACGCGGGGCACCGAGACGGTCGCGGTCTTCAGCCTCGCACCGGCGTTTCCGCTGCGGGCCTTGTCCCGGCCCTACGCGGTGCCCGGCCGCGCGCAGCCGTGGATGATCCGGGTCATGGGCGCGCACGAGCCCGCGGCGGAGGCCCTCGCGGCGCTGCTGGCGATCATCGTGGTGGCCTTGCCCATCGTGGTGGCGCTGCTGGTGGCCGGCGGCTACCTGATCACCCGCCACTGGCTCAAGCCGCTGGAACGGATGACGCGCCAGGCGGAGAGCATCACGGCGGAGAACCTCGGCCAGCGGCTGCCGGAGAGCGGGGCCGGGGACGAGCTGGGCCGGCTGGCGGCGACCTTCAATCGCACCCTGGCACGGTTGGAGGATTCCTTCCGCACGCTGGACCGGTTTGTGGCCGACGCCTCGCATGAGCTGCGCACGCCGCTGACCACGCTGCGCAGCGTGGGGGAGGTCGGCCTGCGCCGCGGCCGCACCGAGGAGGAATACCGCGAGATCATCGGCAGCATGCTGGAGGAGGCGCAGCGGCTGCACCGGCTGGTCGAGCGCCTGCTGGAGCTGGCCAGCGCGGAGGGCGGCGGGCAGGCGGCAGCGCGCGAGACGGTGGCGTTGGACGAGTTGGCCGCCGCCTGTGTCCACGATCTAGGCATCCTCGCGGAACACAATGAGCAGCAGATCGTCGTCACGGCGGTGCCGTGCCCCGTGCGGACCGATCCGGTGCTGCTGCGGGCGGCGCTGCAAAACCTGATCGACAACGCCATGAAATACAGCCTCGCCGGCGCGACCATCCGGATCGCGGTGACGGCGGGTGCGGGCGAGTGCCGGGTGGCGGTGACGGATGCGGGGCCGGGCATCCCGGCCGGACAGCGCGCGCGGCTGGCGAACCGTTTTTACCGGGCGGAGGCGGCGCGGGCCGGCGGCGGCTTTGGGCTCGGGCTGGCGATCACGCAGGCCTACATGCGCGCGCTTGGCGGCCGGCTCGACTACGCGCCGGTGGAGCCGACGGGCAGCTGTTTCAGCCTGATCCTGCCGGGACCGGCGGAGCCGACGCGCTGAACGGGGGATGCAGCGATTGGCGGAGGCCCGGCGCTAAGAGCCTATCCGAAAACCATACCGATTCTGGTCATTGCCGCAAATGTAGGGGCGCGCCTTGTGCGCGCCCGAGAGACTGCGTTGCCCGTGTCGGGCGTGGACAAGCCCCGCCCCTACAAAAGACAGTTTTCGGATAGCTTCTACGCGTCGTGCAGGCTGCGGGGGTCGGCCTCGACCTCGTGGCAGGCACGGAGGAAGGAGGCGGCGGACCAGGCCTGGAAGGCCTTGCCCATGGGGCGCCCGGTGGCGCCGTGGGCCCATTCATTGAACTCCCATTCGTGGTCGCGGCCGAGCTGGTTGAGCTGGGCGAGGCGCACGAGCTCGCGGCAGGCGACCTCGTGGAAGCCGAGGCGGTGGATGAAGCGCACCCACATGCCGCCGATGAAGGGCCAGATGCCGCCGTTGTGGTAGTGGTGCGGCAGGTTGAGCAGGTTCACCGTGTAGTAGGGCTTCCAGTCGGGATCACCCGCCTGCACGACGGGGTAGAGGTTGGCGACGGGCCAGGGCTGGTTGACGCCGACGCCCCACATGAACCGGAAGGCGGTGCGCGCGCGGTCAATGTCGAGCACGTTCAGGAGGAAGGCGAGGATGTTGCCGTAGGTGTCGCAGCGCCAGTTGAAGGCGAAGGGGGTGATCTCGGCCAGGAGGTATTGGGTGTCGCCGACGCCGGCCTGGCGGTCGGCGAAGCGGTTGGCGCGCGGGCCGGCGGGGTCGGGCGCGGTGGTGGGCCAGAAGACATCGAGGATGCGGCTGCGGATCTTCTGCGACCAGCGCAGGTAGTCGGCGGCCCGGTCGAACTGGCCCATGAGCTCGAGGATGCGGCCGTAGCAGACGTTGGCGCGGAACCAGAGCACCTCGTCGTAGAGCACGTTGTAGCTGCGGCCGAAGAGGTCGGTCCAGTCGCCGGCCTCGGGGATCTCGAGCAGGCCGTCGTTGTTGGCATCCTGCGCGCTGAGCCAGTTCATGATGGTCTGCAGGCGGTCGGCGTGGCGGTAGAGGAGGGTGAGGTCGCCGGTGTGGGCGGCGTGGTGGTAGAGGGCGATCATCACCCACAGGCCGCTGTCGATGGAGGCGATGCTGCCGACGCCCGAGTAGTCGGGCACGCCGTCGTCGATGCGCACGTTGGCCGGGATCTGGCCGTTGGGCGTGGTGGCGTTGAGGAGCGTCTCGAGGGTGGCGACCTGGGCGGCCCGGATGTCCTCGGCCTCGATGTGCAGCGTGCTCCAGACGGTGATGGCGCCGTCGCGCGCCCAGATGCTGCGGTAGTTGGCGTCGGTGCCGGTGACGGTGTTGTCGGCGAGCGAGCAGGCGGAGAAGCCGAGGGGCGTGATGTTCTTCCGGAGCGCGGCGAGCGCGTGCTGGTGGGCGGTGGCGAGGAAGTCCTTCTCCTTGTCGGTGAGCGAGCCGAGCTTGGTGCCGGTGAAGAGGAGGCGGAACCCCGGGGCCATGGCGTCGCGCAGGACACGGGTCTTCTCCTTGGTGGGGAGCACGCAGACGATGCCGAAATGGCAGAGGCCCTCGAGCACGCCGTCCGCGAGGATCTGGCGCGAGGTGAAGGTGGGCACGTCCACCGTGGCCTCGTAGAGCTCGGGCAGGGCGTTTTCCACGATGATGCCGCGCACGCCCGGGAGGCGGAACATGCTGGCGTCGTTGGCGGTGTCGCCGGCGACGAGCACCGCCTCGAGGGGCACGCCGAGGCGGGCGCACAGCCAAGCGAGGGCGCCGCCCTTGGTGGCGTGGCGGGGCAGCACGTCGAGATCGCGGGCGCTGGAGTAAACGAGGGAGACCTGGAGGCCGGCGGCGGCGAGCTGGCGCTTGAGCTCGCGGAGGGTGCCCGCGCTGGCCCGGTCGAGGAACCAGCTGGATTTGAAGCGGTGCTGGAACTCCTCCGGTTGCGGCCGCACGCCGGGGAAGCGGGCGGTGATTTCCTGCACGCGGGCGAGGTCCCAGTCGCGGGCGAGGTGGGCGTCGAACTCGTCCAGGGTGCGGCCGGTCGGTCCCTCGCACACCTGCGTGCCGACGCCGCCGATGTAGAAATCGGCGGCAGGCAGGATGCCCTGGTCCACGAAACGACGCAGGTCGGCGACCAGGCGGCCGCTGTTGTAAACGAGCAGCGGGCGGCCGGCCGGATCGAGGGCTTCCCAGGCGGCCTTGAAACGCTGGGTGGACTCGGGGTTGCCCAGCAGCGTGCCGTCGAGATCGGAGCTGAAGAGGCGGACGGGGTGGGATTCGGGCATGGTATGAATGTCACCTATTAAGAGTTCATTTCAAAACCTTGATTTCTTGTAGGGGCGCGCCTTGTGCGCGCCCGAGGGCGCGGACCAGCCGCGCCCCTACACAAGGGTTTTGAAATGACCATTAAGTGACATTGGGTGTGAGCTCAGTCGCCGCTGTTCAAGGGGGTGTCCCATTCGTTGGCGGTGAAGGCGAGGGCGGCGGCGCGGGAGGGGTTCATGGTCAGAGCCGGCGGACGGACAGGACCGGGCAGGGGGCGTGGCGCATGATCGATTCGGCCGTGCTGCCGACGAGCACGCGGGCCAGCCCGGTGCGGCCCTTGGTGGTGATCACGATCAGGTCGATGTTGTTCCGGCGGGCGAGGGTGAGGATTTCCCCGGCGGGCTTGCCGACCACGACGGCGTTGCCCGCGCGCAGGCGCGGTGGCAGCAGGGCGGCCATCTCGCCGAGCCGCTTGAGCGCCGCGTGCTTGCGGCGGGGCAGCTCGGCCAGCTCCGCCTTGGTGGGCGAGGGGAGGACATGGACGAGGTGGATGACGGCGGCGAATTTCTCGGCCAGCGGCACCGCATAGCGGAGGGCCTGCCGGGACTTGCCGGAGAAATCGAGCGGCACCAGCAGGCGCTGGAGGCGCGGGTAGGAGGTCTTGATGCGGCCCATGACGGCGGCGGGTTTGTTCTCGGTCGCGGTGGTTTTCATGGCGGGAGGAGGGAGTTGAGGGTGAAGGGATGCGGGAGGGCCGGGGCGGCTCAATCGCCGTCGTTCCAGGGCTCGTCCCACTCGTTGTCGGTGAAGGCGAGGGCGGTGGCGCGCTCCTCGATGAGGCTGATGAGCTGCTGCGCGATGCCGGTCCAGGTGAAGAGGCTGCGGGCCTTGTGCGCGCCCATGCGGGCGAGGCGATGGGAGAGGCGCGGGTGCCGGAGCACCTTCACGATGGAGATGCCGAGGTCCTCCTTGTCGAAGGTGTCGGCGTAGAGCGCGTGTCGCCCGAAGGTCACGGCGCGGAACAGGCCGCCGTGGATGGTGACGACGGTGGGCGTGCCGCAGGCCATGGCCTCGATGGCGGTCATGCCGAAGGGCTCGTAGCGGCTGCTGAGCACGAAGGCGTCGGCCGCGCGATAGTGGTCGGCCAGGTCGGTGTCGGCGACGAAACCGGTGAATTTCACGCGCCCGGACAGGCCGAGCGCGACGGCCTGGGCCTGCAGCTCAGCGAGGATGCGCTGCTCATTGGCGTTCTGCTCGCTGCCGCCGACGGCGAGGTGCAGCACGGCGTCGGGGATGCGCGGGGCGACGACCGAGAAGGCGTCGAGCAGGAGGTCGTAGCCCTTGTTGCGGGCGAGCCGGCCGATGGCGAGCACGACCTTGCCTTCGAAACCGAGGCGGGCGCGGATGGCCTGGCGCGTGGCGGCGCTGACGGGGAAGAAGCGGTTGTCGTCATAGCCCGGCGGGATCATGTGGACCTGCTCGGCGGGGGCGCCGCAGTCCTTCACGATCATGTCGAGCTGGTCGGGGGTGGTCGCGATGACCTCGTCACAGGTGCGGTAGAGCAGGGTCTCCTCGTTGATGCGCTGCGTGAAGTTGTATTTCCGCTCGAGCGCGGCGGCGTCGGCCGGGAAATCGCGTTCCATGAGCTGCTTCTTCCAGAGGCCGAGGGAGTGGGGCGTGTGGACGTGCGGCACATCGAGGGCTTCGGCGAGGCGCTGGGTGGCGACGCCGGCGTCCCAGTAATGGCTGTTGAAGAACTGGTATTTCAGCCCGTGCCGCTGGATGAAGCGGAGGGCGTGTTCAGCCCATTCGCCGAGGTGTTGGACGAGGTGCTCCTTGCCGAGGAAGTTGCGCCCGCCGCAGGGCACGCGGAGGACGCGGACGCGGTCGTTGACGACATCCATCGCGGGCTGGTCCTCGAAGCGGCGGGTCCAGATGTCCACCTCGAAGCCGAGCTGGGCGAGTTTCCTGGCGAGTTCGAGGACATAGACGACCTGGCCGCCGGTGTCGGCCGCACCCAGCGGGGGCTCGGCGGCGACGTAGCCGTGCGTGGAAACCATGCCGATGCGCGGGAGCGCAGACTCAGGAATAACAACAGACATAGACTGGATGGGTTTTGCCCCCGCAGGCTGTGAGTCGCAGGCGGAGGCAGGTGAGCGTTGACGCGGCCGTGACCGCGGGCCCGGCGGGTCCGGGCGATGACGCCGCTCACGAATCCGATCTCGAGTGCAACGAGAAGTGACGAAACACGGGCGTCGAAACGTGAGCGACCCCACGGCAATTACAGTCACGCCGGCGGAAAGTGCCAGAGAAAATTCCGGGCGGGCGGAAAAACTTCCGCGCCGGGAAAACGCCGCCGCGGGCGCGCGCCGCGCGCCGGTTCACTCCAGTTTCCGACGACGATCCACCTTCTCGGTCTTGAATTCGTCCTTGGGGAGGACGTTGTCGGTGACGACGACGGCGACGGGGAGCTTGGTCTTCACCCAGAGCTCGGACTCCTTGAAATACTTGGCGCTGGCGCTCTCGAGGGCCTCGCCGACGGATTTCACGGGGAGGAGGCGGCCCTTCTTCGAGGCGTTGAAATCGTAGGCACCCTTGAAGATGCGGTCGGTGGTGGAGTAGGGGCTGGCGTTCTCGGCGATCTGCACGACCCAGCCGGTGAGGTCCTTGCGGGGCAGCTTGCCTTCCATGTCGGAGAGCAGGATGACGAACTGCTTTTTCGGCGCGGGCGGCTTGATGTCCTCGTCGGCGGCGGGCGCGGTGATCTCGTTCATCTCCTCGACGATCTCGCGGAGGATGGAGGGGTCGAGCTTGTGCTTCTTGAGGATCTCGGCGACCTGACTGACTTCGATTTTGGCCATGGGAATGGGGAGGAGACCACGAAGCGCACCAAAGACAAAGAAATTATGTGGAACTCAGGAATTCAGGAAACAGAAACACGGAAGCTCGACTTCCTGATTTCCTGAGTCCCACATTTCACCAAATGGCGCAGAATCCCGACGAGCTTTTCGACGTGGTGGATGAACAGGATCGGGTGACCGGGCAGCGGGCGCGGCGCGAGGTGCACCGGCTGAAGCTGCGCCACCGCGCCGTGCACCTGCTGGTCGTCAATCGCGCCGGGCAGGTGTTCCTGCAGCAGCGGTCGATGGCGAAGGACCTGTTCCCGGGAGTGTGGGATTCGTCGGCGGCCGGACATGTCGGTGCGGGCGAGGACTACGACGGGACGGCGGCGCGGGAACTGGCGGAGGAGATCGGCTGCCGGCCGGAGCGCCCGCCGCAGCGCCTGTTCAAGATCGAGGCCCGCGAGGAAACGGGGCAGGAATTCGTGTGGGTCTATCGCGTGGAGGCCGAGGGGCCGTTCGTGCTCCAGCCCGAGGAGGTCGCGCGGGGCGGCTGGTTCAGCGTGGCGGAGATCGACCGGTGGGTGGCGGAACGGCCGGCGGAGCTGGCCCCGGCGTTTTTGTTCATCTGGCCGCGGGCGCGAGAGAGGTTCACTGATTTGTAGGGGCGTCCCTTGTGGACGCCCGCGGGCGCGCGCAAGGCGCGCCCCTACTCACTGCGGTCGCTGGGCCTTGAGCTGCTCGAACTGTTTCTGGCTCATGAGGCGGCGGGGCAGGCGGCGCTCGGCCTCGCTGAGCAGGCGGTCCCATTGCTCCTCGGTGGGGGCGAAGTCCTCCCAGGAGGTGTGGTGGCCGTGCTTGCGGCTGAACACGACGGTGCCGCCGTGAAAACGCGCACTGATCTGCCATTTCACGCCCTCGTCGTCCCGGTCCCACCAGCCGAATTCCATGCCCATGGCCGGAGGGGAAGGTGACAAGGGACAGGTGGCAAGTGACAAGTGGGGAGCAGCCGCGACAAACCCGGGCAATCGCGGAAGCGCGGCAGGGCGGGGAGATCATTTCAAAACCTGGCTTGTCATCGCGAGCCCGGCTCGGCGGGCGTGGTGATCCAGTCAGCTGGATTGCTTCGTCGGCCCATGGGCCTCCTCGCAATGACAGGTTTCCGCCCTTTGTGGTTCCGCGATTAGAGCAGTTCAAATTGAAGTATAGCCGGAACGGATTCGGGTGGGCGCCGTTTTCCACACCGGCGCCGGGGAGCGCGCCATGTCGCCGATATGGAAATCGGCGACCACCTGTGGCTACACCTTCTTTTGAAGTGCTCTAATCCTTGGACAGGTCCCCGGCGCGGCGGGTGCCGGCGAGGACCGCCTCCTTCAGCGTGTCGCGGAACTGGCGTGCGGCCATGACTTGCAGGCCGGCGAAGGTGGTGCCGTTGGGCGAGGTGACCCGGTCGCGGAGTTCCTCGGGGGACTCGTCGCTGCGGGCGAGCAGGCGCGCGGCGCCGAGGGTGGTTTCCAGGGCCATGCGCTCGGCGGTGTCGTCGGGCAGGCCGGCGGCGATGCCCGCATCGCGCAGGGCGGCGACAAACTCAAAGAGGAAGGCCGGGCCGCTGCCGCCGACGGCGGTGAGCGCATCAAAGTAGGCCTCGTCGAGGGGGAGATATTGGCCGAGGGCGTCGAGGATGCGGCCCACCTGCGTGCGGTCGGCGAGGTCGAGCGGCGTGAGGGTGCAGTAGGGCGTGATGCCGGCGCCGATGGCCGCCGGGGTGTTGGGCATGGTGCGGACGATGTTGCGGGCGCGCGGGAAGGCCTGGGCGAGGCGCGCGAGCTTCTTCCCTGCGAGCACGGAGATGACGAGGCGGCCGGCGGTCAGGTCGGCGAGGCGCGGATCGGCGCCGGCCAGCGACTGGGGCTTGAAGGCGACGATGACGGTGTCGGCCCCGGCGAGCAGCTTGGTCAGGTCGGGCTCAAAGGTGATGCCGGTCTCCGCGGCGAGGTGGCGCGCGGTGGTGCCGGTCAGGCTGGTGCAGGCGAGGTCGGAGGGAGCATAGACCTTTTTCGCCAGCAAGCCGCGGACAATGGCTCCGCCGAGGTTGCCGGCGCCGAGGAGGGCTATGCGGGAGGACATGAAGCGGGATAAGGTTTAAGGTGTAAGGTTTAAGTCTGCCGGATAGGCGGCGACCGTCTGTGCCTACCGCTTATCCCTTAAACCTTATAGCTCCGGCGGTCTCAGGCGCTGTCCTTCTGCTTCCGTTCCAGGGGGTGGCGGATGGTGCAGATGGCGCCGCCGCCGGGACGGTCGGCCAGGTTGACCTCGCCGCCGAGGTTGCGCATGGCGTGGCGGGCGACGGTCAGGCCCATGCCCACGCCGACGGTGTGCTTGGTGCTGGTGAAGGGCTCGAAGGCGTGGTCGCGGATCTCGGGGTCGAGGCCGCGGCCGCGATCCTCGATGTGCACGAGGGCGAACCGGCCTTCCTCGGGGCGCTCGGCGATCTCGGTGCGGATATGGATGGGGCGCTTGTCGTCGGGCTCGTCGTGGTAGCTTTCCCAGGCGTTGATGAGGAGCTTGGACAGGGCGTCCTCGAAGACCTCGACGTTGGTGTCGATCAGCAGGTCGGCCGGCGGGGGCTCGACGGTGATGGACTGGTCGATCTTGTAGTCGATCTGGTAGCGGCGGATGCCGCTCTCGATCATGCGGGCGAGACTGGCGCGAATGAGCGGGGGGCGGTTCTTCACCACGAGGCCGGTGAGCTGCTTGATGATGCCGACGATACGGTTGACGGCGTCCTCGAGGTGCTGGGCGTTCTTCTTCACCAACTCGGGTTTCTCGTGGTAGGCCTTGATGAGGTCCACGTAGCCGATGACGACGCCGAGCAGGTTGTTCAGGTTGTGCGCGATGCCCTGGGTGACGGCGCCGATGGTGGCGGAGCGGCGGGTCTCGCCGAGGCGGGTCTGCAACTCGAGGAGCTCGCGATTGATGGCGACGAAGCGGAGCTGGGTCTGCACCCGGGCGAGGGTCTCGTCGAGATCGATGGGTTTGGTGATGTAGTCCACGGCGCCGACGCCGAGGCCCTCGAGCTTGCCCTCCTTGGAGGTGCGGGCGGTGATGAAAATGACGGGGATGGCCTTGGTCTCGAGGTCGGCCTGGAGGCGCTGGCAGACCTCGATGCCGTCCATCTCGGGCATCATGACGTCGAGCAGGATGAGGTCGGGGCGGTTGGTCTTGACGAGGTCGAGCGCCTCGCGGCCGGAGTAGGAGGTGGCCACGGTCATGCCCTCGCGCTCCAGCTTGCGTTTCAGCAGCTGGACGTTGATGGGCTGGTCATCGACAACGAGGATCTTGGGAGCGGCCATGCGGACTTGCGGGCGAGGGAAGTGGGTTTGCCGGGGGCTGGCAAGGTTCTGTTATGCCAAGGGGCCCATTTGCGCCGCCGCCGGGGCTAGCCATTCTGCCGGCGGGCCTTGACGGTGTTTTGCATGAGCATGGCGACCGTCATGGGGCCGACCCCGCCCGGCACGGGGGTGATCTTGCGGCAGAGGGGCGAAACCGTGGGGAAATGGACGTCGCCGGTGAGACGGTAGCCGGATTTTTTTGACGGGTCGGCGACGCGGTTGACCCCGACATCGATGACGACGGCGCCGGGCTTGACCATGTCGGCGGTGACGAATTCGGCCTTGCCGATGGCGGCGATGAGGATGTCGGCCTGGCGGGTGAGGGCGGGGAGGTTGGCGGTCTGGGAATGGCAGATCGTGACGGTGGCGTTGGCCCAGGTCTTGCGCTGCACGGCGAGCAGGGCGGCGGGCTTGCCGACGATGAGGCTGCGGCCGAGCACGACGACGTGCTGGCCGGCGAGGGTGACGCCCGAGCGCTGGAGGAGCTCCATGATGCCGGCGGGGGTGCAGGCGACGAAGCCGGTGTCGTCCTCCTGGGCGAGCTTGCCGAGGTTCATCGTGTGGAAGCCGTCCACATCCTTGTGCGCGGCGATGCGGCGGAAGACGGCGACCTCGTTGATGTGCTTGGGCAGCGGGGACTGCACGAGGATGCCGTCAACGCCCGGGTCGGCGTTGAGCCCGTCAATCAGCGCGAAGAGCTCGTCCTGGGTGATGGTGACGGGCGGGTAGATGAGACGGCTGGTGATGCCGATGGTGGCGGAGGCCGCCTCCTTTTTCTTCACGTAGGAGACGGAGGCCGGATCCTCGCCGACGCGCACGAGGGCGAGGCAGGGAGGGCGGCCGGGGAGGGCGGCCACCTGGGTTTTGAGTTCGGCGATGATGTCCGCCGCGATTTTGTTGCCGTCGATCAGTTCCATAAGGGGTCGGCAGGCGCGCCGGCCGGAGAGGGCGGGTTATTTCTTCAGGGCCATGGACTCGGCGGCGACGACGAGATCCTTGCCATCCACGGTGTTGCGCACGGTGCCGGTGATGGTGATTTCCCGGTCGAGGAAGGTCTCCATCTTGTCGGTGAGCAGCAGGCGGCGGGTGTCCACGTAGGCGAAGCGGCGCCCGGTGGCATCGGTGAGCTGGTAGTCGTAGGGCGGATTGGGATTGAGGATGGCGCGGCGGGCCAGGACGAGGGTGCCGGCGAACAGCCGGGGCGTATCGGCGTTGTTGGCGGCGACCGGCACCGGGCGGCCGGCGGTGGTCACGGGCGCGGCCGGGGGCGTGGGCGCGGCGACCAGCGGCTGGGGCCGGGGCGTGGGGGAGAGGTTGGCGGCTTCGCCGACCGCGATGAAGCCCTGGAGCTTCTTCTCGAGCCGGACCTGGCACCAGTCGCCCCCGGCCAGGCCGATGACCTCGGTCTTGTCGTCGGCGGTGGCGACGGCGAGGAGCTGCGCGTCGTTGCGCGGGGCGGCGTAGATGTTGCCGCCGGCGCGGACGGTCAGGCCCTTGGTGATGTCGCGATTGTGGGCGTAGGCCTCGAAGGGGCCGCTGACCTCGACCCGGCGCCAGCCGGCGGGGGCCTCGCCGACGATGGTGACGGCGCTGCCGGCCTTGAGCCGGGCAAGCACGGGCGACCGGGGGTCGGTCTGCACGAAGACGGCGGTGTCGGTCGCGACCGTGTCGGCCGCGAGGGAGGCGGCCACGGCGAGGAGCAGCAGGAGGAGTTTAGTTTTCATCGTGGGTGGAGGGGGTCATCTCGCGGTAGTGCACGGCGGGGACAACGAAGAGGGAGGCGACCTCCTTGGTAGAAAGTTGTTTCACGCCGCGCAAAGGAATTCCCTTCAGCCGGAAGGCGCCGATCTGGTAGCGGCGCAGCCGGCGGACCTCGTAGCCGAGCGTGGTGAAGAGCTGGCGGATCTCGCGCTTCTTGCCGTGGTGCATGTGGACATCGAGCTCGGTGGAGCTGCGGTCGGCCCCGGGGTTGACGAGGTGGGCGCGCTCGACCTTGAGGTGCTCGCCGTCGATGACCACGCCGCGCAGGAGCTGGCGGAGGCGGCTGGCGGGGAAGGGCTCCTCGAGGGAGACGTAATAGCGCTTCACGACCAGGTTCGACGGGTGCATGAGCTTGTGGGCGAGGTCGCCGTCGGAGGTGAGGATGACGAGGCCCTCGCTGTCCTTGTCGAGCCGGCCGGCGCAGAAGAGCCGGAGCTTCGCCCACTCGCGCGGCAGCAGGTCGAAGATCGTGTGGTCGGCGTGCGGATCGCTGTTGCTGCAGACGACGCCGCGCGGCTTGTGCATGACGAGGGCGAGCTTGGGCTGGGCGTGCGCCTTGAGGGCCTTGCCGCGGACGGTGACCTTGTCGGTGCCCGGCAGCACCTTCTGGCCGAGCACGGCCTTCCCGCCGTTCACATAGACCTCGCCCGCGGCGATGAGCGTCTCGGCCGTCCGGCGCGAGCAGACGCCGGCCTCGGCGATGAGTTTCTGGATGCGGACGGGTTCCATGGAAAGGCGATGAATGGCGGGCGCGGCGGGACGGCGCAACGAGAAACCCCATGACGCAAACGAGGCTTGCCATGCCCCGGCCCGGCCGCGCTAAAACTGCCGCTCCATGAGCGACACCGCGCCGGCCTGCGCCTACCACAAGGATCACCCCTTTCCCGCCCGCCTGGTCGAGAACCGGCTGCTCAACAAGCCCGGTTCGCACAAGGAAACCTGCCACGTGGCGGTGGATATCACCGGCAGCGGCCTGACCTACAAGCCCGGCGACTCGCTGGGCGTTTTCCCGACCAACCGGCCCGGCGAGGTGGCGGAGCTCCTGCAGCGGCTCGGCGCAAGCGGCGACGAGCCCGTCTCGCCGATCATGCTGAAGCTGCCTGCGCCGATCCCGCTGCGCGAGGCGCTGACCAGCCGGCTGGCGCTGGCCAAGCCGACGCGGAAAATTGTCGAGACCCTGGCGGCCAAGGCGACCGACGAGGCGGAAAAGACGAAGCTCGCGGCCCTGCTCGCACCGGAGGCGAAGGACCAGCTGGCCGGCTGGCTGGAGGACCGCGAGTTTGTGGATTTGCTGGCGGAGTTCCCGAGCGCGAAGCTGGCGCCGCAGGAACTGGTGGACCACATGCGCAAGCTGATGCCGCGGCTCTACTCGATTGCCTCGTCGCCGAAGCTGTTTCCCGAGGAAATCCACCTGACCGTGGCGGTGGTGCGCTACGAGACGAACCACCGGTCGCGGGTCGGCGTGGCCACGACGTTTCTGGCCGATCGCGCGGAGCTGAAAACCACGCCGGTGCCGGTGTTTGTCTCGCATTCGCACTTCGCCGTGCCGGACGACGGGGCGCGGGACATCATCATGGTCGGGCCCGGCACGGGCATCGCGCCGTTCCGCGCCTTCATGCAGGAACGCACCGCCACCCGCGCGAGCGGCCGCAACTGGCTGTTCTTCGGCGACCAGCACCGGGCGACGGATTATCTCTACGAGGAGGAGTGGCAGGCCTGGCAGGCGGCGGGCGCCCTGGCTCGGGTGGACCTCGCGTTCTCGCGCGACCAGTCCACCAAGGTTTACGTGCAGGACCGGATGCGCGCCAACGCCGCCGAGTTGTGGGCGTGGATCAAGGCCGGCGCGCACTTCTATGTGTGCGGCGATGCCAAGCGCATGGCGAAGGACGTGGACGTGGCGCTGTTTGACGTGATCGCCCAGCAGGGCGGCCTGGATGCGGCCGCCGCCGCCGACTACGTGAAGCAGATGAAGAAGGACAAGCGATACCAGCGCGACGTGTATTGAGCCGGTCCTCCGCCGGCCCGAAGGCCCTCAGCAGGAGTCTCAATAATTATAGCATCAAGCGGTCTGACCCCGTCCGTTCGCCACACAAAGCGCATAAGCGCGGGTGCGCGTCAGTCCTCACTCGACACGGGCTTGTTCAACCGGCGTCCCGCTGCGCGCTCCGGCGCAGCAGAACGCTCAGAGTTCGGCTTCTCTGGCTGGCAAACCCTTCGTATGTGGGTTCGTAGTAGCACTGAAGAAACGATTCCAGCAAAGTGAGCACGCGAACACCGAGGCTGCTCTCCAGCAATATGTCGGTGCGATGCAGACGGTGCTTCATCCAAGCGCCAATCTCCTCTTCCTTCATCTTCCAACACGGTCCATCCGCGTCAGCAAGCAGGCTCTTCGCAAGATTGCTATTCGAACTTCGAGGTAGGTAGTGCTGCGCGAGAAAGCGCGCGCCACTATTGGGACCGACCTTTCCGATCTTAAGGACGCGATCACGATGACGAAAGCAGTAGACCGCCATCTTGCCGGGGGGAAGCGACGTGGGCAGGTGCGGACACCCAAGATCGCGCACCGTGATTTTGTCGAGCGGCACTCTTACGCCAGCGAGCGCTGCGGCAGAAATGAACTTTCGAATGACGGTCTTCACATTTGGCGAACGTTCAGTGATGTGCCATGTCGGTGCACAGCACCGACATGGGCTCTGGTAGCTGGTTGAACCAAGCCGCTGCGCGGCAAGGGTGAGCGGGGGTTGAAGGAACGGTGCGCGTCACGGGTGCGAAGATGGTGCGTGCAGGGGCGGCGGGCAAGGCTGGCTTGCCACGCCGTAGCTTCAGCGAAGCTGGGAGGGCATGGCACTATCAAAATCCACCCGTCAAGTATCCGCACACGCGTCAACCCGCCGGGGCGGGGCGCGCGCCGTGCATGTTCCCGACAGCGAGACGCTCGTGCGCTTTGCCGAGACCCTGAAGCTGCGTTCGCTGGCCCGGGCGACGCAGGACGAGTATCTGCAGTTCTTGCGCAAGCTGGCCGCGCACCACGGCGGCGATCCGGCCGGCCTCGACGAGGCGCAGGTCCGCGCGCACCTGCTGCGGCTCAAGGACGAGCGGCACTATTCGCCGTCGTGCGATGCGCACGGCGGTCTCGGCCATGCGGGCCTACTACGGGTTGCATCTCGGCCGCGACTGGAAGCTGTTCGACCTGGTGCGCTCGCCGTCGGCGCAAAGGCTGCCGGTGGTGCTGACGCGCGCGGAGGTGGCACGATTCTTCAGCGTCCTGTTAGACTACCAAGGATTGGGAGGCGTGAGCCAAGCTGATGGGGGTTGGGGCTCCGGGCGGTAGCGTGTGAAGGCTCGGCGTGCGCTCTCCGCTGGGCGCATGACGGGGATTTTCGCGCTTGCGGGCGTCGGGGTCAGGCCATCCCATGGCCGCCCTATGAGTCTGACCTATAACAATCGGGTGGCCCTCGTCACCGGCGCCGGCCGGGGAATCGGCAAGGCGATCGCGGAACTGCTGGCCAAGAACGGCGTGACCGTGATCTGCGTGAGCAAGTCCGCCGACAGCTGCGGCGCGACGGCGGCGGCCATCACGGCGGCGGGCGGCAAGGCCAAGGCCCTGGCGGTGGACGTGGCGGACGGGGCGGCCGTCGCCAAGGCCAGCGCCGACCTGCTGGCCGAGTTCGGCCAGATCGACATCCTCGTCAACAACGCCGGCATCACGAAGGACGGCCTGCTGTTCCGCATGTCCGAGGAGGGCTGGAATGCCGTCATCACGACCAATCTCACGAGCTGCTATCACTGGACCAAGCACATCGGCCGTTCGATGACCCAGAAGCGCTGGGGGCGCATCGTGAACATCACCTCCGTGGTGGGCATCATGGGCAACGCCGGCCAGGCCAACTACTGCTCGGCCAAGGCCGGCCTCATCGGCTTCACCAAGGCCATCGCCAAGGAATTCGCCGCGCGCGGCGTGACCTCCAATGCGGTGGCCCCGGGCTTCATCAAGACCGACATGACCGCCGCGCTGCCCGCCGAGGCGGCCGAGAAAATCACCTCGGTCATCCCGCTCAAGCGCCTGGGCGAGGCGGCGGATATCGCCCACATGACCGCGTTTCTCTGTGCGGAGGAAGCAGGTTATATCACCGGGCAAGTTTTTACCGTTGACGGCGGCATGGTCATGTGACCTCTTTCACCAACGTTTTAGAATCATTTCCAATCTCATGGCTGACCAGAAAACCATCGACCAGCGCGTCAAAGAAATCATCGTTAACCAACTGAATGTTAACGAGGAGCAAATCACTCCGCAGGCGTCGTTCCTCGACGACCTTGGCGCCGATTCACTCGACACCGTCGAGCTGATCATGGCTTTCGAAGAGGAGTTCAAGGACGAGATCAAGGGAGAGATCCCCGAGTCGGACGCCGAAAAGCTCCAGACCGTCGGCGATGTCACCGCCTACATCCAAAACAAGGCCGGGAAGAAATAAATTTTGGCCATTGACCGAAGCGTTCTACCGTCTGGCCTAGCGCTGGTCTGGTAGGGCGCTTTTTTCTTTTCCACCCCCGACACTCCCGATGGAAAACCCTCCCTCTCAAAAACGCGTTGTTGTCACCGGCATGGGTGTGGTCGCCTCACTCGGCCACAATGTGAACGATTTCTGGGCCAGCATCGTGGCGGGCAAGTGCGGCATCGACAAGGTGACGCTCTTTGACGCCAAGGACTACAGCTGCCAGATCGGTGCCGAGGTGCGCGGCTGGGATCCGGCGCAGCACATGGACCCCAAGGAGGTCCGCCGCAACGATCGCTACACGCATTTCGGCTTCTGTGCCGCCAAGCAGGCCATCACCGACGCCAAGCTCGACATGACCAAGGAGGATGCCGACCGCGTCGGCGTCATCATCGGTTCCGGCATCGGCGGCATGTGGACCATCGAGAACCAGCACAAGGTCCTCATGGAGCGCGGGCCCCGCAAGGTGTCGCCGTTCATGATTCCCGCCCTCATCAGCAACATGTGCGGCGGCCTGGTGGCCATCGAGCTCGGCGCGCGCGGGCCGAACTTCGGTGTCGTCAGCGCCTGCTCGACCGCCACCCACGCCATCGGCGAGTCGCTCCGCATGATTCGCGGCGGCGAGGCCGACGTGATGGTCTGCGGCGGCGCCGAGGCCGCGATCACGCCGCTGGCCTACGCCGGCTTCTGCTCGATGAAGGCGATGAGCACGAACAACGAGAATCCCCAGAAATCCAGCCGCCCCTTCGACCTGAACCGCGACGGCTTCATCATGGGCGAGGGCGGTGCCATCCTCGTGATCGAGAGCCTGGAGCACGCGCTCGCGCGCGGCGCCCGCATCTATTGCGAACTCGCCGGCTACGCCGCCACCTGTGACGCCTATCACATCACCTCGCCCGATCCCGAAGGCAAGGGCCTGGCCCAGTCGATGATCAAGGCGATGCGCGACGCCAGCATCGAGCCGCACCAGGTGGACTACATCAACGCGCACGGCACCTCGACCCCCTACAACGACAAGTTCGAGACCATCGCCATCAAGAAAATCTTCGGCGACCACGCGCGGAAGGTGAACATCAGCTCGACCAAGTCGATGACCGGGCACCTCCTCGGCGCCGCCGGCAGCATCGAGGCCATCATCAGCGTGAAGGCCATCGAGACCGGCATCGTGCCCCCGACGATCAATTACGAGACCCCCGATCCCGAGTGCGACCTCGACTACACGCCCAACGTGAAGCGCGAGGCGAAGATCGACACGGTGCTGACGGACAACCTCGGCTTCGGCGGCCACAACGCCGCGCTGGTCTTCAAGCGGCACTGAGCGTGAAATCGAAGGTAGGGCGGCGAGTCCCTTCGCCGCCGCGCATACGGCACACGTTCGCGGCGCGGAACGGAGTCCGCGCCCTACCATTCTTGCTGGCCAGCTTGTTGCTGACGGCTGGCTGCGGTCGCAAGGATGCCGCCGCACCTGATCCGGCGACGCGCGAATCGGTGTGGTCGGCGATCCAGCCGCTGGCCGAACGTTACCGCATGGATCCGGCCTTCATCTATGCGCTGGTGGCGGCGGAATCGAATTTTGATCCGCAGGCGCGCAATGGTGAGGCCCGCGGGCTC
>JAEUGW010000024.1 GCA_016795565.1 Opitutaceae bacterium
TTCGCCACCTTGTCCCGCGGCTGGTGTATTGGCACCGCCGGCTGGCGGGAGGCCGTGGCCCGGGATCACGCCCAAAAGCAGCTCTCCCCCGGTTTGCCCGCCGCCGAAGCCAGGGCGCTGCGCGAAACGGCTTGGGAGCAAGCCTTGTCAACCTGCCTGCAGGCCGCGCACCGCACGGAAGCCGAACTTCAGCAGGCGGGGAAAACCACCGCCTGGAAAGTCGCGCTCGCCGGCCAGGTGCGGCGACAATCCGGCGCTTCGGTTGTCTGGCTGGCCCGGCGCATGCACTTGGGCACGGCGGACACCGCCCGCACCCAGCTCAGTTTGTTTCAACGACGGGGTTCGGCTACTGAATGAAAATATTAGAATACTCGGCCTGACCCCATAAATCCGCGCCGGCTCAGCTGCTCACCGGCGCGCTGGGGCGCGCGGCGCGCACGGAGTCGGCGATGGTCGTCGGCAGCACCTCGGGCTCGCCCTTGTGCTGGTCGAACTTCATCGAGAGCGTCTTCGACACGCCGCGCTCCTGCATCGTCACGCCGTAGATGGCGTCCGCCGCGGCGATCGTGCTCTTGTTGTGCGTGATGATGATGAACTGCGAGTCCTTCACGAACTGCTTCAGCAGGTTGGTGAAGCGGTGGATGTTCGACTCGTCGAGCGGTGCGTCGAGCTCGTCGAGCAAGCAGAAGGGCGACGGCTTCACCATGTAGAGGGCGAAGAGCAGTGCCACGGCGGTGAGGGTCTTCTGGCCGCCGGAGAGCAGCGTGATGCCCTTGAGCTTCGTGCCCGGGGGCTGGGCCACGATCTCGATGCCGCTCTCCAGCGGATCCTCGGCCGTCACCAGCTCGATCTCGGCCCGGCCGCCGCCGAACAGGATGTTGAACGTGTAGGCGAAATTCTTCCGGATCTGCTCAAAGGTCACCTTGAACTGCTCGAGCGAGGTCTGGTTGATATCGTCAATGGCCTTGAGCAGCGCCGTCTTGGCGTTGATCAGGTCGTCGCTCTGCGTCTTGAGGAACTCGTAGCGCTGCTTCAGTTCGGAATATTCCTCGATGGCCACGAGGTTCACGGCACCCATGGCGCCGAGGCGCTGGCGGAGCGCGTCCACCTCGGCCTTCACCTCGTCCCAGTTGGTGGAATCAAGCGCGGCCAGCTCGGCCTCGGTGGGCTCGCCCTTGTTTTCCTTCTTCTTGCGGCGCTTCGGCTTGGTTTCCGCAGGGGTGTCGCTTGCCGGTGCCCGGGCGTCGTCAAGCGACGCCCCTACATTGGCGGAAGCAGCTTCTTCCTCCTCCTCCAAATCCAGGTCCTTCATGCCCTCGGGCTCGTCGTCGGCGTGCCACAGCAGCCTGCGCCAATCCTGGGCGGCGATGTCGGCCTGGAACTCGCGGGTGACCTCCTCGGTGAGGAACTGCACGCGGGCGCGGGTCTCGGCGACCTTGACCTCGTGCTTGGACAGCTCGGCCTGGGCGGAATCGGCCTCGGAGCGGATGGAGGAGAGCCCCTCCTCCACCGCGGTGATCTCCGCCTCGACCGTCGAAAGCTCGACGCGGATCTTCTCCACGTTCTCCTGCGCGACGGCGAGGGTCGTGGTGATTTCCTCGGCCCGGCGCGCCTGGCCGGCGCCCTGCTCCTCCAGCACGGCCACCTGCTCGGTCCAGGTCTCAAGCTCGATCTGCCGCTGGGTGATGAGCTCGGCCAGCTGCTCGCCCCGGCGCTCCATCTCCGTCAGGCCGCGATCAAGCACCTCGACCTTCTGCCGGCGCTCGGCCAGCTCGAGGCGGGCCTGGGCCAGGATTTCCTTCTTCTGGTCCCGGTCGGCGCGCTTGTCGGCGATGGCCGCCTCGGTGGCGGCGACCGTGTTCTTTTGCGCGGTGACCCCGGCCTCGGCCTCGCCGAGCTGGGCCTGGGCCTTGGCCAGGCGCGACAGCGCCTCGTCGTGGTCGCGCTTGAGATTGTTGAGCTCGTTCTCCATCCGGGCGAGCCGGTTGACGGCGTCGTCGTGCGCCTTCTGGGTGTTCTTCTCCTCGGTGTGGATGGCGGCCGCCGCCTGGGAGGTGGCGAGCACCTCCCGGCGCTTCTGCTCCAGCGTCTGCTCGGCCTCGGCGAGGGCGGCGTTGAGCTGGTCAATGACCGCCTTCTGGTCGTCGTGCGCCTGCGACTCGGCCACGACGGCCTTGCCGGTCTCGCGGATGTCCACCTCGCGCTGCACGATGCTGTTGGCCGGCTTTTTGTGATGGCCGCCGTAAATCAGGCCGCGGCGGTCCACGAGGTCGCCCTTGGCGGTCGCGACCATGAGGAAGCTGAACGCGGGATTCGCCTGCCAGAACTCGAGGAACGCACCCAGGTCGTCCGCCAGATAACACGCGGAAAGAATGGACGCAGCGGGGTGCGAGGACTCGAGGTTGGCGACGGCTTCGGTCGCGGGCCGCAGGCCGGCCGGCAGGTCGCTGCCGGCTGATTGCTGACCGCTGATCGCCGGAATCTGCAGGCACACGCTGCCGATCTTGTCGCTCTCGAGCTGGGCGAGGATTTTCTGCGCCGTGCCGAGGTCGGCGACTGCGATGGCCTCGACGGATGCGCCGAGGAGCGCCTCGACGGCCTTGGCGTATTCCGCGCGGACCTCAAGGCCCTGCGTGACCGGGACGAATTTTTGCTCGCCGAACAGCGCCGTGAAGCGGCCCTGGAGGATGGCCTTGGCGCCCTCGCCGAAGCCTTCCCACTTCTCCTGCAACTGCTGGAGCAGCTTCAGGCGCGCGGTCTTCTGGGCGAGATTGCGATCGATTTCCTGGAGCCGACGCTGGGCCTCGCGGAACTTGTGGGTGGCGTCCTGCAACGCGGCCTGGGCGGCCTGGGCCTCGTTGTTCGAGCGGCTCTGCTCGACGCGGGCCGCCTCGACGCGGGCGCGCACCTCGGACAGGGCGGCGGCGGCGCCCTCAACGGCGGCGCGGAGATCGGCGAGTTCCTGGGAAAGGGAGTCGAACTTGTTCTGGCTGGTGCGGGCGTCCACCTCGAGGCCGGAGCTCTCGGTGCGGTGGCGCGCCACGGCGCTCTCCAGTTGCAGGAGGTGGAACTTGTCCTGGCTGAGCTGCTGCTCGGCCTTGGTCAGCTCGCCCTCGGTGACGGCGAGCTCACGGTTGCGGTCCTGGAATACGGCGTCGGAGCTGCCGAGCATCGTCAGCTGCATCTGCTTGTCCTGCGCGCCGCTGTCCACCTGCGTGGCCAGTTCCCGGCGCTGCATCTCAAGCTCGGTCAGGTCGTCCTTGCCGGCGGCGAGGCGCTCGCCGAGGGCGGTGCGCTTGACCTGGGCCATGCTCGCGGCGTTCTCGGCGGCTTCCTTCTGGGAGCGGAGGTCGAACACGGCCTGCTGGGCATCCTGCACGCGCTGGCCGAGGAAATTGCGGAGGGTGCGGCCCTCGTTGAGCTTCACGCTGCGCTCCTCGAGCGTGGCGCGGCGGGTGTCGGCGGCCTCGCGCAGCGAGGCCACGCGGCCGTCGAGCTCGGCGAGCGCTGCACTGAGCAGGCCGAACTGGTGGCCGCTCTGGGCCAGCGCGAGGTGGCGCAGGCGGAAGTTGAGGCGCTTGTAGCGCATGGCCTTGGCCGCCTGGCGCCGCAACGAGCCGATCTGCCGGGCCACCTCGGCCACGACATCGGACACGCGGGAGAGATTCTGCTCGGTGAGGGCGAGCTTGTTCATCGCCTCGCGGCGCTGGCTCTTGTATTTCGTGATGCCGGCGGCCTCCTCGAACACCACGCGGCGCTCCTCGGGCTTCGACGACAGGATCTGGTCGATCTGGCCCTGCGCCATGATCGAGTAGCTGGTCCGGCCGACACCGGTGTCCATGAAAAGCTTGTGGATGTCCTTCAGGCGGCAGGGCTGGCCGTTGAAATAGTATTCGCCGCCGCCATCGCGGGCCACCCGGCGCATGATCTCGATCTCGTGGAACTCGCTGCCGAGCTGCTTCTCGCACTCGGTCATGACCAGCGCGACCTCGGAGAACTGGGCCGGCTTGCGGGTGTCGGCGCCCTCGAAGATGACGTCCTGCATCTTGCCGCCGCGGAGGGCCTTGGCGCTCTGCTCGCCGAGCACCCAGCGGATGGCGTCGGCGATGTTGCTCTTGCCGCAGCCGTTGGGACCGACGATGGCGGTCACACCGGGCTCGAAACTGAGGGTCGTGTTGTCGGCGAAGCTTTTGAAGCCGTGAAGTTTTAGCGCCTTAAGATGCATGCTGCTTAAAGGGCAAAATAGAGGCCGCGCATTTCCGCCGTGCAACGGAAAAAATGCCGCTTTCCCCTCTGAAAAGTTGCTCGCAAGGTCGTTTTTGGGCTGGCCAACCGGCCCGGACCACGCTGCGGCCATGATCGGCCGGAGCGCCGCGGCGTGGCCGGGTTCGCCCGCGTGCCGGACATGAGCAGCGGTGCCTGCGGCCGGGGAAGTTTATTTCCCACCCGGCTCCAGCCAGCGCCACAACGGCAGGCGGCGCAGCGCAGCCGCCAGCATCCAGCTGGCCCCGATCCCCGCCACCGTCACCAGCAGGGCCTTCGCCCAGCCGGGCAACCCCGCGCCCAACAGCGCAAATTGGAGCCAGACCACCACGGGGTAATGCACCAGATAGATGCCAAAGGCGTTGCGCGTCAGGCTCGTCGCCCAGCGTCCGGTCCAGTGCCCCCACCGGGCCAGGGTCGCCAGCAGGGCGAAGCTGGTCGCCGCGCCCGTCGCCACGAAGAGCACGGTCACCACGACATCAAGCCAGACGGCGGACCGACCCTGTCCCATGCGCGTCAGCCACCAAATCAGCGCCGCCACAAACACGACAAACACCCCGCCCGCCACGCCCTGCCACGCCTGCCAGCGCCGTGCCAGCACGCCGGCCCGCGCCATCCACTCGCCGGGTATGGCGCGGCCACCCGCCGCCAGCGCATAGCCAAAGAAGAAATACACCGCATACAACCCCACCCGGCTGCTCTGCACCGTGAACGGCCCCCACGCGGCCCAACTCGACGGATTCACCCAGTGCAACACCGGCAGGTAGGCGACCAACGCCAGCGCCCCCAGCGCGGCGCACGCGCGCACCGGCCCCACCCGGCACCACGCGCCCAGCGCCGACAACCGGGCCAAGGCCCCCGGCGCCCACACCTGCAAGCTTGCCGCGAGTCCGCTGAAGGCCAGCAGCACCCACAGGAACCAGGCCGGCCCCGCCGGCCAGATCCCCAGCGCGAGCCACCCATCCCAGAAACCCGCCCAGCTTCCGGCCCCGCCCGCTCGCAGCAGATACGCCGGATAATAAGCCAGCGGCGCCAGCACCGCCGCCGAGAGGACGAAAGCCCCGCCCAGCCGCATCGCGCGGTCGCGCAGGAACCGCCCCGCACCCTTCCGCACCAGGCTCGTCGGCACGAAGAGCCCCGCCAGCAGGAACATCAGCGCCATGAAAAACGAATCGTTCCACAGCGTGAACGCATCAATCACCGGCGCCCGCGACGCGTCCACGACCGGGAAGGCCGCCCAGATCAGATTCTCCCGGTTGAACGTCCCCGCCGGGGGCGCGTAGCGGTGATAGGCCAGCACGGCGTGGTGCGCGACCACGAGCAGCGTCACCGCCGCCCGCGCGAGGTCCAGCGCCACGTCGCGAGCGGAACCGCCCGCCGCCGGAGTTTCAGCAAGGCCGCGCACCCGCGCGGCAGAAGTAAGGATGGGTTTGGTCATGAAAATATTCTCCGGCCCGCCGGTTGCGTCCGGTTGGGAACAGCCGGGTGCGCGCACCAAGTCAGCGGCGGTCCGGCGGTGCCGGCCGGGGCGTTCCCAGCCGCCGCCGCACCGCCTGTGCGTAGAGCACCATGGGGACGATGACGGCGAGGGCGATGACGCCATAGACAATCATCTGGTTCTGCTGCGCGTTGGGATCCACGGCCAGCGCCAGCGCCGCCGGCGTGTTGGCGTGCTCGGCCAGCGCCACCGGGGCGTCCGCCGCCACGCGGGCGACGCCAAAGCCGTTGCTGCGCGCGACAAACCAGCCCAGCGCGCTGATCCCCGCATAGGCCTTCAGCCCCACCGCCATGCTGCCGATGGCAAGCAGGCCCACGCCAAATGTCCCGAGGCCGATCACGCCCAGGCCCACCGCGCCGACCGCCAGAAAACCCACGGCAAACGCGCCCACGCTCACCGGCGCCACCGCCCAGCCACCCCAGGCAAAGAGCAGCCCATACGCCCGGTCGCCCCCGGCAATCCAGCCGAAGACCGGTCCCTCCCCCTCATCGGGCGACGCGAAACGCACGTGCACCAGCGGCACGCCGAAAAGTGCCGCGCGGCTGCGGTAGGTCCCCGCGCGGGAGCCCACCCGGTCGCGCTCCGCCTGGAACGATGCCGGGTGCAGGCGCCGCTCCTCGGAGCGCAGCCGCCGAAAACAGGCCATCAGCCGCACGATCGCGACCGGCCAGGCCACGATGAAGACCACAATCGCCGCCTGCGCGGCCACCGCCAGCACCGCGCGCTGTTCCCACCACCGCAGCGCCGCCACGCGCAGTCCCCAAATCGCGCCGATGAAGGCCAGGCAGCCGAAGAACACCACCGCCGTCGTCACAACCACGAGCCGCCGTTCGCGGCCCGTGCGGGCCTGATCCAGCCCCACGCGCAGCTGCAGCACGGTCGAGACCACGCCCGAGGCCGACGCGAGCACCGCGGCGAGCCCGGTGGTCTTCGCCGCCATGCTCCCATGCGCGACCACCGCCGCGCCGACCCCGGCGGCCTTCGCGGGCACGGGCAGCAAGGCCGGCAGCGCCGCCAGCACGCCGAGCGTGAAGGCCTTGCCCGGAGTCGTGCGCGCCAGCGCGCCCTCGACAAACGCGAGTGCCTGCTCCTGCAGCAGCTTGCGCCCGCGCGCGAGGCGCTGCTTCACGGCGTCCTCCGTCAAATCAAGCTCCCCCGCCACGTGCTCGATCGAGCGGTTCTCCCGGTAATACAACACCAGCGGCTCGCGATAGGTTTCCGGCAATTGCGCCAGCGCGCGCCACAGGAGGCGCTGCTCCTCCTCATGCCCGACCTGCTCGGGCACCGGCAGATCCGTGGTCGCGACGCCCTCGGCCGCCTCCATGCCGGCGGCCGCACGCATCGTGGAGCGGTCGCGATCCCGGTGCAGGCGTCCGAGCTTGTGCCGCAGGATGCCGCACAGCCACGGCCGCAGTTTCGCGGGCTCCTGCAGGCGTCCCATCTCGCTCCAGGCAACAATGAACGTCTCCTGCGCCACGTCCTCGCTTTCACTGAGGCTCCCGGTGGCGGCATAGGCCAGCGAGCACAACAGCCGCTGATAACGTTCCACGATGCGCGCGAAGGCCGCGCGCTCCCCCGCCCGGCACGCCGCCACCAGGTCCGCGTCGCTCGTGGCGGGATCAAGCAGGGCTGGCGTTCGGGAATTCATGGCGGTTTCCCAATAGTGCCAACTTTCCGCACCGAGGTGACAGACTATTTATGATCCCAGGGGAATTTGACCTGTGACTCAGCCTATTTTCCAAGCAACGACCATGCCTGCGGGCCAGTCAGCTATTTCGTCTCAATGCCCCGCATGCAAAGCCCGTTTCACGAATTCGGGCACGGCCAATCCAGCTTGGGCCGCATCCGACTTCAAGCGTTCATAGTGCGCTACGTCCGCGCCCTGCCAAATCAAGTCCACCCGCCGCAATTGCTGCATGGCCGCATGAGTGTGATGCTCAGGATGAGCCCAATAGCAGGTCAGACAGATTTCACGCTTCTTCAGGCTCTTCCAGTTTTCACAATGCTCGCAGGACCAGCTTTTGGCACGGTTGGCCGAACCGCTGAGCAGCATGAACTCATCGGGATTCATGGTTTTCGATTCCCCGCCCACCTCGAACGGCACACGGTGATCGATCTGCAATGCAGCCTCCGGCATCTCCTCGGCGTAGATGAAACAGCGGCAGCCATATTGCCGAATGAGCGCATCTTTGATCTGCTTCGACAGCCCGGTGCGTCCGTCCGACCTGCGAACCCGCACCGTTTTCGGATCTCCAAAGCGGTAGGCCGCGATCTTCCGTCCATCCGAACCACGAACGGAGATGCGCTCCAGCGGAATGCCGTGCTCCTTCACATCACGCGCCGCGCGAGGCGGATGGTTGTAGCCGTATCTGTCCTTCAGCTCCTAGGTGGTGATCTGCCCGTGCTTGAGGATGTGGGCGATGACTGTCTTGGGGCGCTTTGCCGTCACCGAACGACACAATTTCAGGAACGCGGCGGGAAGCTGAACCTTGGCGGGCATTGCACTCAGAAAAGCACGGATTGCACGCTGCGTTGCCGCTTGATTTGCCGGGTTAACTGGCCCGTCGCAGCAGCCAGGGTCGGCGAAAGATACAGTGATTCAATCGTCTGCTCATCCCGGCCAAGCAATGTCGCCTGGGTGGACCGGCCGGCTTCGAGTTCAATTCGCGCCAGTTGCAGATATTCCGGCAGCGGCGTGCCGTGTGACTTGTCACCCGTCCTTCCATCGTAACTCACCACATAGCGCAGGCCGCGACTGTTCAGCTGATCCAACGCCAGCACGAAATCCTCGAGGGAAAGTCCGGCGAGATACCGCGAATCCCTCTCTCCCGAGGTGCCCTGATACGGCGGATCCATGTAGATCAGGTCCTCCGGTTCAGCGGCGGCCAGCACATCGCGAAAATCATGCGAGGTGACGACGGTTTTCCCGCGCAGCAGGAGCGAGACCGCCATGATGTTGCGGCGCATTGTCTCCGGCCTGGTTCCCAGGCGGCGTTTGTCCGGGCTCTGGTTGAACAGGCCCTCACTGTTGTAGCGGACGGCCCCTTTGATGCAACGGGTCAGCAAATAGAGAAGCAGCTTGGGATTGCGCGTGCGGTTGAACTGTTCACGGACGGTGTAGAAATGCTCCAGCGCATCAACCGCGTCGTCCCGCCAGAGGTCGTGATAAGCGTCCGCCAATTCCTCCGGACGGTTGATCATCGCGTTTAGCAGCTCGGCCAGCGGCTGATTTAGGTCGTTCAGCCAAAACCGGCTCGCCTGTCCGCGTGCGGCGCAAGCCAGCGACATCGCGCCGGAGCCGGCAAACGGCTCAACCAACCGACGGAATTTGCCTGGCAAATACGGCAGGATCATCGGCGCCAAAGCCCGCTTGCTTCCCTGATATTGGAACGGCTGGGGAATGATCACGCGGCCATTCAATTGACGCCCGCCCCAGCGGCAAGCACTCACTTATGATCCCACGGCAGGTGGACCTTCAGCTTCGGGTATTTCCAGATGCGGACTTCCTGGAACATCTTGCCGGGATTCAGGATGCCGCGCGGGTCGAGGGCGCGTTTCACGGCCTGCATGGCGCGCACCTGCGCCGGGTTGTGCTGGAGGCGCAGGAAGGGCGTCTTGGCCAGGCCGATGCCGTGCTCGCCGGAGATGGCGCCGCCCAGGCTGACGACCGTCTCCATGAGGGTCTGCACCGCCGCCTCGGCCGCCCGCGTCTCGGCCGGGTTGTCGCGGTGATACATGATGTTCACGTGCAGGTTGCCGTCGGCCAGGTGCCCGAAGGTGGGGATGGGCAATCGCGACTGCTTCTTCAGCCGCGTGATGAAGCGCGCGAACTTCTCGTAGTGGCGCATCGGGACAACGATGTCCTCGTTCAACTTCGCGTCGCCGAGCTCGAACATCGCGCCCGAGCACTTGCGGCGCACGGCCCACAGCTCCTCGACCTCGGCCCGGTTGGTGGCCTCGCGGAAGGCCACGGTGCTGGTCTGCGCCCAGGCTAGCACGTCCTGCTTCAGGTCGTCCACCTCGGCGAGCGAACCCGCCAGCTCCAGCAGAATGACGGGCCGGCCTGCCTGCCCCGGGAAAACGGTCCTGCCGGTCGCGCGCTCGGCGCAGAGCACGCTCTCGCGGTCGAGGAACTCGCAGATGGCCGGCTGCACGCGCTGCCGGAAAAGTTTTTTCGCCGCGCCCAGCGCCGCGGTCTCGTCCGCGAACGCCGTCAGCAGCGTCCAGCGCGCCGCCGGCATCGGCACGAGCTTGAGCACGGCGCCGGTCACGACACCGAGCATGCCCTCGCTGCCGATCCACAGGTCGCGCAGGTTGAAACCGGCGGCGAACTTCTTGGTCGCCGTCCCCCACTCCACAAACTCGCCCGTCGGCAGGAAGCCGCGCAGGGCGATGACAAAGTCGCGCGTCACGCCGTATTTGCCGCCGTGCATGCCGCCGGCGTTGCAGGCGATGTTGCCGCCGATGGTGCAATATTCCTTCGATGACGGGTCCGGCGGGTAAAACCAACCCTGCGCCGCCGCCGCGCGCTGGATGGCAGCGGTCGTGGCTCCCGCCCCGGCGTGCGCCAGGCCGGCGTCGGCGTCGATCTTCACCGCCTGCAGCTTCCGCATGTCGATGACCCAGCCGCCGCGCACCGGCGCCGCCGAGCCCATCAACGTCGTGCCCCGCCCGCGCACCGTGACCGGCACGCGATGCTGGTTCGCCAGCGTCAAAACCACCCCGAGGTCCGCTTCCGCGCGGGGCGTGACGACGGCCGCGGGCAGGAAGGAAATCTTGCTGCTGTCGAAGGATGCCGCCCAGCAGCCCTGCGTGGAAGTGTCCACGCGGGAGCCGAGGCGGCGCTTCAGGACGGCAGTGGCAGAGGCGAAATTTTTCATTAGCGAAACACCCAGCAAACCCGCCCAGACCGCGAGGGCAACCTCACATGACAGAGCCCGTGAAAGTTTCGCTTTGAATGCACCCTCCCGCGGGTCTTGAGTGCGGCTATCGCCATGACCCGCGTCCTCCTCACCACCACCTCCTTTCAAGACACGCCCGGCATCCATCACGACATGCTGGCCAAGGCCGGCTTCGAGATCGTCCGCGAGCGCGGCCCGCTTTCCGAGGCGCGCATGCTCGAACTCGCCGGGCAGTTCGACGCCTACCTCTGCGGCGACGATGCCATGACGCGCGCCGTCATGGAGAAGTCCCTGCCCCGCCTGAAGGTCATCTCCAAATACGGCATCGGCCTCGACAAGATCGACCTCAAGGCCGCCACCGACCTGAAGTTGCCCGTTCTCTTCACCCCCGGTGTCAACCACACCACGGTCGCCGAGCACACTTTCGCCCTCCTCCTCGCCGTCGTCCGCAACCTCGTCGTCGAGGCCAACCACGTCGCCGCCGGCCGCTGGACGCGCATCACGGGCAACGAGCTCTGCGGCAAAACCCTCCTGCTCGTCGGCCTCGGCCGCATCGCCAAGGAGGTCGCCATCCGCGCGCGCGCCTTCGGTTTGCGCGTGACGGTGTTCGCCAACTACTGGGAGGAGGACTTCGCCCGCGGGCACGGCCTCGAGCGCGTCGAGGAGCTCGACGCGGCGCTCAAGGAAGCCGACTTCGTCTCCCTCCACACCAAGCTCACCGAGAAGACCAAGGGGCTCATCGACGCCCGCCGCCTCGCCCTCCTCAAGCCCGGCGCTGTCATCGTCAACACCGGCCGCGGCGAACTGATCGAGCTCGCCCCGCTCGTCGCCGCCCTCAAGGCCGGCAATATCCGCTACGGCGCCGACGTGCTCGACCAGGAGCCGCCGCCCGCCGACCACCCGCTGCTCGGCCTGCCCGGCACCGTGCTCACGCCGCACATCGGCTCGCGCACCCACGAGAGCGTGCAGCGCCAGGCCTCGTGCGCGGTCGAGAATCTCACGCGCTTCCTCGCCGGCAAGGAACCCATCGCGAGAGCGGTCTAAAATCAGAAATTCAGAAACCACGAAGCCATGAAATTCCTGGGTTCTTGGCTTCTGAATAAATCCTTCAAAGTCTAACCCGAATATGCCCGAACAATTCCACATCGTCCCCGAGTCCCAGCACAACGTCCTCGTCCAAGCCGCCTACCAGCACCGCGGCTTCCACGCCGACGAGGCCGCCGAGGGCGCGCGCTTCTGCGCCGAGGCCTCCCGCCACGGCATCCGCACGCACAACGGCATCAAGGCCCTCCACCTCGACCACCTCTTCGGCTCCGGCTCGAAGGGCTGCGTGCCGGGTGCGCAGATCGTCGAGCGCCCCTCAAAGTTCGCGGCCGCCAAAATCTGGAACGCCAACCGGAAGCTCGGCCAGTCCACGGCCTACCGCGCCATGGCCGAGGCCATGCGCCTCGCCGACCAATACGGCGTCGGCACCGTGTCCGTGGACAACGCCTTCCACTATCTCTGGGGCGGCGGCTATGTGATGGACGCCGCGAGGAAGGGCTACATCGCCTACACCAACTGCACCGCGGCGCTCGCGGAGGTCGTGCCCTTCGGCGGCAAATACCCGACGCTCGGCACCAACCCGCACTCCTGGGGCTTCCCGACCACCGACGCCGTCGGCTACCCGATCGTCATCGACTGGGCCACGTCCGTCGTCGCCATGGGCCGCGTCCAGCAGCTCAAGCGCGAGGGCAAGCCGCTCCCGCCTCTCGCCGCCGTGGACAAGGACGGCAACCCGACGACCGATCCGAACCTCGCCACGTCGCTCCTGCCCTTCGGCGCGCACAAGGGCTACGGCCTCTCGCTCATCAACGAGATCGTCGGCGGCTTCATCGGCGGCTCGCTGCCGACCATCCGCAACCGCTGGGATCAGGTCGGCGCCGGCGACAAGGGCACCTGCTGCTTCTTCTTCCAGGTCATCCACCCCGACGCCATCAGCGGCGGTGCCTTCGCCCAAGGCCGCAACCAGTCGCTGAACGTGAAGGCCGTCATCGCCGACGTCCTCGGCCACGGCAACGAGAAGTCCATGCTCCCCGGCCAACTCGAGGCCACGTGGGCCGCGCACACGGCGAAGGCCGGCGGCCTGCTCTTCAGCGCCGCCGAGATCGCCGCCTTCAACGAACTCGCCACCGAGGCCAAGCAGCCGCCGTGGAAAGCCGAGTCGTTCAGGACGGTGACGATTTAAGGGCGAGAGGCGCTAGGCTAAGAACCTATCCGAATAACCTATTCCCGACCGCTTGGTTTTCTGTAGCGGCGGTCTGTGACCGCCGTCGAGCGTGGGGTGGTGATCGTTCGGCGGTCATAGACCGCCGCTACAGGGCAGGCCATTATTCGGATAGGCTCAAAAGGCGAAAGGCCTCAAACCAGCGAGACGGGAATAGGCCCGCCTTTTCCCCCACCGCCAGCCTCTTGCCTGAACCCTCTAGCCCCCCGCTTCCTTCGTCAGCTCCAGCGCCAGCGTGCGCACGCCCTTGAGGTCGGTCTTGCCGGTGCCGAGCATCGGTATCTTTTCGACCTTCCGGAGAATCTTCGGCACCCACAAATTCGGCAGGCCGGAGTCGAGGAGCTTGGTGCGCAGTTGCTCGATGGTGACGTCCTGCGTCGTGAGCACGACCAGCGCCTCGCCCTTGGTGGCGTCGGGGATGCCGGTGACGGCCACGGCGGGACCGTCGGCCTGTTCCAGGCCGAGGAGATCCACGCAGCGCTGCTCGATCGTGCCGTGCGGCACCATCTCGCCCCCGATCTTGGAGAAGCGTGAAAGCCGCCCCTCGATGAACAGGAAGCCGTCGTGGTCGAACCGCCCCAGGTCGCCGGTCACGAACCAATCGCCCGTCTTGATCGCGGCGGCGGTCTTTTCCGGGTCCTTGAGGTAACCGGGGAAAACATTGGCCCCCTTGAGCCAGAGCATGCCGGTCGCGGTCATCGGCAGCTCCGCGCCGGTGTCGGGGTCCACGATGCGCGCGGTCATGCCGGGCATCAGGCGGCCGACGGCACCCGTGCGCTTGCCGAGCTGTTCCCCGGCCGTGGAGGTCGTGATGGGCGGGTTGTGCTGGTTGATGTTGGTGGCGGGCGTCGTCTCGGTGAGGCCGTAGCCCTGCAAGATCTCGATGCCGAACTGGCCGAGGAAGGACTCGTAGAGGTCCATCGTCAGCTTCTCCGCTCCGGTCACGACGAGCGTGAGCGACTTCAGCTCCTCCTTGCTGGCCTTCTTGAGGAAGGGGCGGACGAAGGTCGGCGCGCCGAGCATGACGGTCGCCTGCTCCTGCTGGATGGCCTCGACGATCTTCTTGGTGTCGAGCGGGCTCGGCACGGTGATCACCTTGCAGCCGCGCAGCAGCGGATACCAGAGCGTCACCGTGAAGCCGAAGGAGTGGAACACCGGCAGGCAGGCCATGAGCACGGCGGTGTCGGGCAAAATGGAGAGCGAGGAAATCTGCGCGCAGTTGGCGAACAGGTTGCGGTGCGTGAGCACGACGCCCTTCGGCTCGCCCGAGCTGCCGCTGGTGAAGAGCAGCGCCGCCTCCTCGCGATCGCCCACCCGGGGCAGGTCGAGCAGGTCGGCCACCCACTGGTTGGGCAGCACCCACGCCGCGAGCAGCCACGGCACGATGGCCTTCTTGCCCCCCGCCGCCTCGACGGCCTGCTTCAGGTCGAGCGTGTTCTCCGGAAACGGGAAGTTCGGCACCTTGGCCCGCATGGCGTCGGCCGTGATGACGGTGCGGATCTCGCCCAGCTTGAGCGAGGCCTCGACGGCGGTCTTGCCGGCGGTGAAGTTCAGGTTGACCGGCACCTTGCCGGCAAAGGCGATGGCAAGGTTGGCGATGTGCGCGCCGGCGCCCGGCGGGAGGACGATGCCGACGCGCTTTTCCGGCACTGTCCGGCGCAGGTGGCGGGACAGGGCCGCCGCCACGGCCAGCAATTGCGCGGCCTTGATGGGCCGGCGGTCGGCGGTGCGGTCCACGATCTCGAGGTGGCCCGGCCGCTTGGCGAGGGCCCGCGCAATCTCGCGGCCGAGGTGGCGCCGAAGCATCGGCCGCTCCTGGAAAGCCTGTTCCCCCACGTCGAGCATGGCCTTGCGCATGTGCGCGACATCGGCCTGCGCGCCCGGGATGGCCGGACCGAACACGACGCACACCGGCGTCGGCATTAGCCGGGGCGATTTCCAGAGGTAGCGATTGCCCGCGAACGAATAGATCGAGCCCCACAACCCGTCGATGGCCGCCGGCACCACCGGGACCTGCGCGTGCTTGACGATGGTCTCGAAGCCCCGGCGCAGCTCCATCAGCTGGCCCGTGCGCGAGATGGCGCCCTCGGGAAAGATGCAGACCAGCTCGCCGGCCTGCAGCGCGTCACACGCTAGGCGGATGCCCTTGAGCGGCTTGTTGGGGTTGACCGGAATGACCCCGGCCGCGCGGAGCAGGAAGCGCACGAACGGGCTTTTCGCGAATCCCTCGAAGGCCACGAAGCGCACCGGCCGGGGCGAGGCTATTTGCATCACGACAGCGTCCACATAGGACAGGTGGTTGCACAGCACGAGGGCGCCGCCCTCCGGGATGTTTTCTCGGCCCAATACCTTCACCTTGTAGAAAATCCGGCCGATCAGGCGCATGATCGTGCAGGTGGTCTGGTGCGGCAGGTGGTAGAGCGCGTAGGCCAGCATGGCCAGCGAGACGGCCGCCATGAGGAAGAACTGCGTGCTCACCGGCCAGCCCAGCGCGGCATCGCTGGCCACGAATCCGTAGATGCCGGCCGCCGCCATGCCGGCGAGGCTGTCGAGCAAGCTCACCCCGGCGAGGATGCGGCCGCGACGGTGGTCGCCGGCCTTCTCCTGAATGAACGCGTAGAGCGGGACGAGGAAGAAACCCGACGAGAAGCCCGTCGCGATCAGCAGCACCGTGAAACGCGTCGTCCCCGGCGCCGTGAAACCCAGGGCAAGCAGCGCCACGGTCAGCATCGCTCCGCCGAGCGGAGCGAGGCCCAATTCCACCCCCCGCCGCGAAAGCAGGCCCGCCAGCAAATTGCCGAGCATCGTGCCCACGCCGACCATCAGCAGCAGCTGGCTCGAGGCCAGCCCGGCCCCGGGACCGCCGTGGGTCAGCTCGTAGCCCACCTGCTGGAGCAACACGGTGGCGTAGCCGCCCACGCCGTAGAAGAAACAGATGCCCATCGTCGCCCGCCACAGGGGCCGCGTGCGCCACACCTCGGCCACGTCGGCGAAATGCCGCACCCACAGGCTCCAGCGGAACGGCTCGGACGAGTGCGCCTTCGTCGGCTCCGCCACCTGAAAAAGCGCCCACGCGAGCACGGCCAGCACCGTCAGCACCCAGGCGGTGCTCTGCGCCGCCGCCCAGGGATCGCCGCCCGTCGAGAACCAGTGGGAAAACATCGCCCCGCCGGCGAACGACCCGACGAGGATCGCCGTGATGTTGAACATCTCCATGTAGCCCACCCAGCGCGAGAGGTGCCGCGGACCGACGTATTCGAGGAGGATGCCGCGCTTGGCCGGCGCCAGCACCGCCGTCTCCGCGCACAGCAGGAAGAAACACAGGATGGCGCCGTCAAAGGACTTCAGCCACAGCGCCGCCACGAGCAGCAGCATCACGCCGATCTGCGCAATGAGCGTGGCGTTGAGCACCGTGCGCTTCGGGTAGCGGTCGGAGAGCCAGCCGCAGACCGGGCCGAAGGCCACGTAGGGCAGCACCAGCAGGGCCGCGATAATCGCCAGGATGGGCTTGGGGTCCACGCCCTGGGCGCGGGCCAGTTGCTGCGCCAGCGCGCCGAGCATCATCTTGGCGGCGCAATCATTGAAGGTCTCCTGGGCCTGCGCCGTCAACAAGGCCGCGAGCGAAGCACGGGGTAATTTCATGCGGGGTGCGGGTCAGACAGTGCGGGCCGTCCGCCTCGGGGCAAGACCTTCCTGTTGAGTCAATGTAGGGGCGTCGCTTGACGGCGCCCGGGCGTCGTCAAGCGACGCCCCGACGACTTCCCGGCCGCGAGCCAACCTGCCCGGAGGTCAGGTTCCACCCTGACTCGCCTTCCACCCCCGCAGATCCCGCGCGAGCGCGCCGAAGCCGTTGGGAAAATCGTTCTCCAGCCGCCGGATGTCGCCGTGGTGCCGGCTCACCTCCTGCACCGCCCGCTGCAGGCCGTGCGGCAGCGACGGCCGATCGGTGCCATAGACCTTCCATTTCAGCTCGCGGCGGGTGTAGGGCGGGCGGCCGGTCTGCTGGCCGGCCATCCACGCCGCTTCCGTGATGGAGGTGTCCCGCCCGCACAGCAGCCACGCCTCGAGGGCCGGCACGCAGAGGCCCACGGCCCGCAGCACGCGCTCGCGCCCGTGGGCGGGAGGCAGGTTTTTCATCGCCCGCCGGAAGACCGCCCGCAGGCGGCAGATCCGGCACTGGGGATGATGATAACCCGGAGCCTCGTGCTCCGCCGTGTGCACGGGAGTGTCGTCCGAATCCACGACCACCACCAGCCCGTCGGCCCGGGTGTTGAAGTGCAGGTGCCGGATGATGGCCGGCAGCACCAGCTCGACCGACGGCCAGCCCCGCGCCCGCAGCGAGGGCGAGATCTGGTTGAAGCCATGACCCAGCACATAGCCGACCAGCACGCGCAGCGCCGCCTCGTCCACCGGGGATTCGCTGAGGAGGGCGATGTTCATGGCGAAATCATTCTCGTTCTCGCAATCATTCTCTTTCTCTCGTTCCGGAAATGAGAACGAGAACGAGCAAGAGAAGGAGAACGATTAATCATCACTCTCCCGGCACGCCGCCGAGGATGCCGCTATACCAGAGGTCGCCGAGGTGCGCCTCCTTCAGCAGGTCGCCCAGATCCGTGCGCTCGGAGAGGCGCATGAAGGTCGCGGCGTTGCCGGCCTTGCTGGCCAGCACGACCTCCTCGGGGTGCTCCTTGTAGAGGTCCAGCAGGTAGGGCGAATGCGTCGTCGTGATCACCTGCGTCGGCGCCCGGCTCAATCCCGCGGCTTGCGGATGGCTCAGGCGGTAAAGCGCATCGCGCACCTCGCGCAACATGCGCGGGTGGACGCCGCGATCGGCCTCTTCCAGGCACACGACCGGTGGCGGCGCCGGCGCGTGGGCCAGCGCGAGCGTCGCCAGCAGATAAAGCGTGCCCTGCGACAGGCTGTCGGCGGCGATCAGCTCGCCTCCGCCGTCCAGCCGCGCAAGCAGTTCGACGTGCCCGTCGCCGGCGGCGCGGACATCCAGCCCGGCATATTCCGGCAGGATGCGGCAGAAGTCCTGCTCCAGCGTGCCCCACTCGGCCGCGTGCCTCTCGCGCCACCGGGCCAGCACGGCGGCGAGGTTGCCGGCGTTGGAGGTCAGTTCGGCGCCGTCGGAGCGTTTCGCCGGCAGCGCCATCGCGTAATGGTCGAACAGATAGGCGCGGATGCCCTGCAGCCTCGGGCGCAGCGCGGCCCACTGCCCTGCCCCGGCCTCACCCGGCGGGTGGTCCACCACGAGGAGATTGCAGACCATCTCGTCGGAATTGCAGCCGAGCGTCACCCGCACATCCTGGAACGGAGCGGTGAAGTGAAACTCAATCTGCGGGCCGTCCGGCTGCTGATCCCGGAGGTCCCGGGCGGGCGTGACCGGCAAGCCGGCCAGGGTGCGCAGCCGCAGCAGGGCCTGGATAAGGCTGGTCTTGCCGCTGCCGTTGGGCCCGATGAACAGATTGAACGGCCCGAGCTCCACCGCCGCCGCGCGCAGGGCCTTGAAGTTCTTGAAGTGGACGGCGGCGAACATGCGGACACCAATACGCACCCCGGGCCGGAGTTCCAGACCTATTGAGCTTACCGAAGAAGAGACGATGCCGGCAGGACGAATCCCCCGGATGAGCTGGCGTCGCGCTGCCGGTGGCAGGGCGGAGCGGCTCGCTCCGCCGCGGCGCACCGGGCCGGTGCGCCCTACCTGTCAGACTATTATGCAAGCCTCAAAAAAACATCTTACCGCAACGCAGCCATCAATCTCATCCGCGAGGAGAGGCCGAACTTCCGCAGGCAGGCGCTGACTTGGCTCGCCAGCCATCTTGTAAACCGTAGACCGGGCGAAGGCTGAAGGCTTGGCGACGGCTGGTGCTTCACCTTATCTCAACGCCGCCATCAGGCGCATGCGCGAAGACAAACCAAACTTCCGCAAGCACGCGCTAACCTGGTGTTTCACCGTCGGCTCGGCCTTGTGCAGGAACGAGGCGATCTCCTTGTTGCTGTAGCCGGCGCAGACGTAGGAGAGCACGTGTTGCTCGGCCGGAGTGAGCGGCGCCGGGATGGGCGGCGCGCTCACCGGGCGGGGCAGCAGGCAGTAGCGTTCGGCGACCATGGGCAGGAAGAAAGTCGGCTTGTCGTGCTCTGGGCGACGTTTCAGAAATCCGCCACCGGTCGATTCAGGACCCCGCGAGGGCCTTGCCGATCTGGACGTCGAACGCCTCGCCGCGGAGTTCGGTGGAGATGACGCGGCCGCTGCGGTCGAGGAGGAAAACCGCCGGGATGCCCTTGATGCCAAACTTCAGGGCGAACTCGTTCTTCCAGCCGAGATTGTCGAAATGCTGCGGCCAGGGCATCTGCTCGCGCTGGAGGAAGGCGAGGAAGTCCTCGCGGGTCTTCACGCCGGACTGGATGCCTTTCTTGATGCCGCCGCCGTCAAGCGACACGCCGATGACCTCGAAGCCCTGGGCGTGGTATTTCGCGTAGGCGGCCTTCACGTTGGGCATCTCCGCCATGCACGGGCCGCACCAGGTGGCCCAGAAGTCCACGAGCACGACCTTGCCGCGCAACTGTGCGAGGTCCACCTCGCGGCCGTCGGCCGCCGTGAACTTCATCTCGATCGTGCGGCCGAGATAACCGGCCTTGGCCAGCAGGCCGGCGGCCAGGTCGGCCACCTCGGGGTTGGCGGCGCGCTCCGCAGCCAGTTTCTGCATCCGGGCGAGCGCGGCCGGTGTGTCGGTGTTCTCCAGCAGGTCGAGATAGAGCCGCTCATGGGTGCTGCGCATGCGCGAGGCCGGGTAGCGGGCGGCAAAGCCGTCCACGAGGGCCTGGAGGGCGGCGGCATCGAGCGGGCGCCCGGCCAGACGGTCGGCCCGCGCCGCCTCCAGCGAACGCTGGACCAGCGTGCTGTGGGCCTGCTCGACGAGATCAGCCCGGACGCCCGGCGCGGCCATGATTTCGCGCAGTTGCCGGAGGGCGTGCGTCTCGGCGGCGGCGCGGGCCGCCGCATCGGGGTAAGTCCGCCAGCGGGACATCTGGAGAGAGCGCAGCATGACTTCCCAGCGGCGAACATCCTGCGGGTGCGCAGCGACGAATTTCGCCGCCAGCGCATCGAGCTCGACGGCCTTGTCGCGCCAGAATCGCTCGATCCCATCCTTGCTCTTGTCCTTGGCGTCGCGACTGGGCGACTGCCGCTGGACGGCCTGCCACGCGGCATAGTCGGTGTCGGCCGCCGAGGCCGGCGCGACGGACGGAGTGGGAACATTCTGGGCGGTGACCGGCCCGGCGGTGAGCAGCGGCAGCCCGAGGAGCAGCAAATGGCGCGGAGTTTTCATGGGGCCAGGGGTGAGCGTTGGCCGCTCAGAGGGATTTCTTCACCTGCAGCGAGATGTAGCGCATCCGCGGATCGGAGTAGCGGCTGTAGAAGCCGCTGGAGTTCCACGGGGGCATCCGGTTGAAGACGTTCGCGACATTGAGGGTCCATTGGGTGCCGCTGAAAAAGCGGCGCCAGCCCGCAGTATAGCGGCCGTAGGAAACCTTGTAGCCGAGCTGGACATCCCAGGTGGTGTCGCTGGCGATGTGGTCGCCGTCGACGCCGGTGGCGCTCGGGAACGCCGGCGAGGGCGCCGTCGTGCCCGTCTTGTAGGAATCGGTGTAGCGGCCGGTGAGGCCGGCGGTCCAGCTGCCGTGGTTCCAGAACACGGAGCCGCTGCCGCGCCACTTGAGGCCGCCGTCGGTTGTGCCCACCGAATTCACCGGGGCGGTCAGAGGGGTGATCGCCGTGATGAACTCTTTCGTGTAGGTGCCGGTGCCGCGGAAGGTGAACTCGCCGAAGCTGGCCGTTGGCAGCGCGTAGGTCAGCTGTGCATCGATGCCGCTGGTCTCGATCTTGGAGAAGTTGATGAAGCGCGTGTCGACGCCGGTGACCACGCCGGCCCAGCCCGGGAGATCCCCGGGAAGATTGGCCCCGCGGGCCACGCGGTCCGGGAAGAAGCCCTCGTTGTCGAGCAGCTGCTGCAACGTGGGTGTGCGGATGGCGTCCACTTTCTCGGTGCGCCAGTAGTCCAGTGAGAGACGCAGACCCTTGGCAAAGCGCGGCGTGAAGATCAGGCCGAGGTTGTCCGAGGTGGAGGTCTCGGGCCGCAGGGACGGGTTGGGGCCGGCGGCATTGGTGAGCGGCACATTGACCTGTGAAAGTCCGCCGCGGCGAGGATCGACGAAGGTGAAGGTGTTTGTGATCGAGGTGGAGAAGGCGTAGTCGGAGAGGAACAGGTTGTTCTGCTCCGGCGGGAAGAAGCCCTCGGTGCGAGAGAAGCGCAGGGCAACATCCCGGGTGACCGCCAGCCGGAACGCGGCGGCGATCGTGGTCGCGGACTTTGAATCGTTGGCGTCCTCGTAGCGCCCGCTGAAGTTGAGGTCGAGCGACTCGACGGGCAGCGGCCGCCACTGCTGGCTGAGCACGGGGACTATCAACTCGCCGAACACGGCGTCGGTGCGTCGGCCCTGCTTGGTGAAGGCGATGTTGCGGCTGAGGTTGTCGCGCCCGCCCATGATGTCGATGAGCGGCTGCGGCATGTCGTAGGGGCGCTTGCCCTCGTATTGCCACCAGTAAGCCTCGACGCCGGCCGAGGTCTTGATCGTGCCGGCGCGCCAGTCGGCAACGTCGCCCGTGACCCGCGCGATCAGGTTGGAGGCATACTGCCAGTAGCGCTGGCGGCCGATGACGTTGAAATAGTCCTGGTTGAGATTGTCGGCGGCGGGTGAGGCGTTGTGGTCGATGAATGGATTGTAGAGCGCCCAGCGCTGGGCGAACGTGGCCGGGTTGGTCGTGCTGGAGAAGTAGGAGGCGAGGATGATGTTGTCCGCGCCGATCTGGGAATCGCCGGCGATGACGGTGACCTCCGAGGTGCCGTCGATCGACCACTCCCACCTTTCGCCGAAATGCCCCTTCAGTCCAACGACCCCGCGGTAGGACTCGCGGGTCATCTCCGTCCCGCTGTCGCGCAGGTCGACGGGCAGGAAGTTGAGGATGACCGACCGGCCAACGAAGCCCGGGGTGACGTTTGTGCGGAAGGGATTGAAGGGATGCGTCGCCGACAGGGTGTAGCTGGTGCCGGTGCCGAAGAACTTCGGGTTGTGAATGTCCTGCTCGTTGCGGGTGTAGCTCAGCTCGGTGTAGAGCGTGAGGTGATCCTTGACGAGCTGGTGCTCGGCGGTGCCGCCGAGCGAGAACATCTTCGACGGCGTGTAGATGTAGTTGTCCTGATAGCGGTCGAAGGTCGGCGTGAACTGCCCGGCCGTCGCGGTGAACGAGGCCGGCGTCAGGGCGTTGGCCTGCGCGCCGGTGAGGCCGACCGGCACGGCGGCGTAGCGAACGCCCGCGGCACCCGGTATGCCGAGGTCGCCGGTGGCAGCGCTGAGACGGATCATGCCGGGCATCTGGGTGAAGGAGCCGATCGCCGCCTCGGTCGACAGACGCGAGAGGGCGCGGTGAAGCATGCCCTCGCGCTGGGCGAAGGACAGCGGGCCGCGGTCCTGGTAGCTGAAGGTCAGCGTGCCGCTGGTGCGGCCGTTGAAGAGCGAGAAGCCGTGCAGGTAGTTGACACCCCAGGTGGTGGAGCCGCCATCCGTGCTGGTGCCGGCGCTGAAAGTCAGCTCGCGGCCCTGGTAGTCCTTGCGGAGGATGACGTTGATGACGCCGCCGATCGCGCCGCCGCCATACATGGCGGAACCGGACGACGGCAGGATCTCGATGCGCTCGATGGCGCTGACCGGGATACGGGTGAGGTCGCCGCTGGAGCTACCGACGAGATTGGGGAAGGACGAACGGGCGATTCGCCGGCCGTTGATGAGCACCGTGGTCTGGTTGGCATCGAACCCGCGCATGCGCAGGTTGGACGAAAGGCTGCTGGAGCCCACGATCTGCACGACCGAGGCCTCTTGGTTCGGCGTGCTGTAGGTGGTGATCGCCGGGACATTGCGGAAGACCTCCTCGATGTTCGTCGCGCCCATGCGCTCGATATCCTGACGGGAGATGACGTCGTAGTGCAGCGGCGCGTCCTCGTCGGTGGGCAGCAGGCCCTTGTTGATAAGCCCGTCCACCCGGCGGCCCGTGACCGCGAGTTTTTCGAGCACCAGCTTGCCGTCCTCAACCCTGCCTTGGTCCGGGCGGCTGCTGTCGGTTTGCGCCGCCCTTTCCGCGTTTGGGCCGGCATCGCGTTTCACGGCGAGGGCGCCGGTCTTCTCGTCCTGCACGACCTGCAGGCCGGTGCCTTCGAGCATGGCATCGAGGGCCTCCTTGGGGGTGAACTCGCCCTTGATGGCGGCCGTGTGCACACCGCGCACGGCGTCGGCGGCGAAGAGCGTCTCGCGGCCGGAGGCCTCGGAGAATTGCTTCAGCGTGCTGACGGCGTCGCCGGCGGGCAGATTGTAGGATTTTCTGGTTTCCTGGGCCGCGTGGGCCGTGAGGAAGAGCAACGCGCCGACAACGACGGCACGGACGAAGGATCGGAGGCAGGATGTGTTCATGGTGGGGTGGTTCGCCAGGGGGGCTTGTGAACTAGACGAACCGGCCGGAAAAACCCGTAACACGGCCGGAAAAAATCCGGGTGGAACCCGGCTCAGGGCTCGCGGCGCAGGATGGTGCGGTCAGCCCCGGCGGGCTCGGCGCGCACTTCCAGCGTCGTGGCAAGCAGGCGCACAAAGCCCTCGACATTATCCGGACGGAACGTGCCGCCGATGCGCCGGGTGTTCAGCACCGGGTCCGCAATGACCAGCTGGTGGAGGTTCAGGCGGTTGAACTCCGCCACGGCATCCGCCAGCGACGTTTCAAAAAACTGCAGGCGCGGCGCCTGCCAGTCCAATTCGCGGCGGATGTCCTCCGCCGTCACAGCGGCGACGACCGGGACAGCGACCGTCTGCTCGAGCGCCACAACGGCGCGCTGGTTGACCGAAACGAACAAGGGTTCGGCAACCGGGCGGTTGGGGACAACCGCCCCTACCCCGGAATCATCCACCGCGACCCGGCCCTCGGTGACCAGCACCTCGACGGACTTCGCCTCGAGCCGGACGTTGAAGGCCGTGCCGACCGCGCGCACCTCGACCCCGGCAACATCCACGATGAACGGCCGGGCCTTATCCTTCCAGACCGTGAAATGCGCCTCGCCGCCGGTGAGTTTCACCCGGCGTTCGGACGCGGAGTATAACACCACAACCTCGGAACCGTCCTTGAGCTCGACGCGCGAGCCATCGGGCAGCGCGAGCCGCTCGTTGACGTGCAGGTAGGATTTGTGCGCGGCCACGACTGCGACGGATCCCGGCTGCGGCACCCACAGCGTGAAGCCGATGGCGACCGCCGCCGCGGCGGCCAGACCGGCCGACCAAAACCGGTGGGTGCGCGCCCAGCGCAATGCCGCCGCCGAGGGCGACGGCTTGAACAAATCCGGATTCGGCTCGGTATCGTGGGCCGGCTGCCACTCGTAGAGCTGCATCATGCGCTCGAGCGCGGCGGCGTGCTGCGTGACGGCCTCCGTGTGCCGGGGGTCGGCGGCGAGCCATTGCAGGTATTCGTCCTGCTCGACGGGCGACAGGCCGCGGTCGCGGCGCGCCAGCCAGGCGGCGGCCTGGTCGGCGATGGCGGCGGGAATCGGATCATGCGGATTCTGAAAGGGCACGGTTTTCATGGTTCAGCGGGTGCCGGCGGCAAAGAACTCCGCGCAGAGCCGGATGCCCTGCGTCATTTGTTTCTCCACGGTGCTGAGGGAGACGCCCAGCCGCTCGGCGATCTGCTTTTGGGTCAAGCCGTAGGCGGTCCGCAAGGTGAAGACCTGGCGGCTGCGTTCCGGGAGGGATTGGATGGCTTTGGTCAAAAGTTCGAGTTCCTGCTGCTTGCTGATGGTTTCAACGACATCGGTGCCATCAGCTAAGACGGACGAGGGCGTCTCGTCCGTAATCGGCTCAAAGCGCACCACCCGCTGCCGGCGCACGGCGTCGAGGGCGAGGTTGCGCGCCGTGGTGAAAAGCAGGGCGCGGGCCGAGCCAATCGGGCCGGCCTCCCGCGCGCGGAGCATGCGGGCCAGGCTCTCCTGCACGAGGTCGTCCACATCCGGCAGCGTCGGGAAACGCGCGAGCAGCCACGCGCGAAGCGCCGGGCGGTGCGGCTGCACCTCCGTGGCAAACCAGCGGGCCTGTTCTGTATCCGGCGGCGGCATGGGGCTGATGGCCGCAGCTTGTCCGTGGCTGTGGAAAAATCGAGCCGTTTGCTCCCTACCCGGCCCCCGTCGGTGTTTTTCTTACGGGTTTGCCCGGCTCATCCGTCTAAGGCCGGACGGGCCGCCTTAGATCTACACGAATCCTGGTCTGTCCTACCGAACGATCACCACACCACGCTCGACGGCGGTCACAGACCGCCGCTACAGAAAACCAGACTGTCGGGATTACGTTATTCGGATAAGCTCTTCGCCGGAACCAGACAGTCGGGAAATGTGGGAGCGAGCTTGCTCGCGACTTATTGGGCGAGGTCGCGGGCAAGCTCGCTCCCACAGTCAGGCGCGGAAAGGAGAACGAAACCTCGAGTGCAATGCAGGCGGGCCCTATTTTCAGACAGCTGGTTGTCTGAGTCCTACTGCCTCGTTCCTCTTTAATGGTCATTTCAAAACCCTTGTGTAGGGGCGCGGCTGGTCCGCGCCCTCGGGCGCGCACAAGGCGCGCCCCTACAAGAAATCAAGGTTTTGAAATGAACTCTTAGTTTTCCGGCGCCAGAAAGTCACCCAGCTTGGCCGTGGCGATGCGGGTGAAAAAGGCTGTCGGGTCGGGCCGCGCGAGTGTCCCCTCCAGCGTGAGCGCCTCCTTGGTCTTGGCGTAGTCGAGGTCGTCGCGCGCGCCGCTGAGCAGGCGCAGCTTGCCGAGGTGGGTCTCCACAATGCCCCGGCCGGCCAGCGTGAGCGACGCACGCAGCGGCTGCTCCAGCAGCGGCTTGCCCGGGACATGGGTGACCGTCCCCTGCCCGATCAGCCGGACCTCCGGCGAAACGAGGCTGATGTCCTCCAGTGTCAGATTCAGCGCCGGGTCCCGCGCCAGGCGGACACTCAGCTGGTCGTATTTGAATTCACCGAGGCTCTGCGCGAGCTGGTCCACGACGTAGGCGGCCCCCGCGACCTTTTCGACGACCTTGGAGCCGCCGAACAGCGAGCCGACGAGATCCACCGCCTTGGTCGCCAGCGACACCTTGTTGGTGGTGCGCTGCAGGCCGCGAAAAATGCCCGCGCGGCTGGTCAGCGCGAACGTGCCGTGGCTGCGCTCGAGCGTGGCACCCAGGGTTCCGCCGTTTCCGGTGAAACGACCGTCAACCGCAAACATTCCCTCGATGGTCGGCGGCTTGCCGGGGTCAAGGGCCTTGAAGAGGCGGCCGACATCAAACTCGGTCAGCGTAAACTCCCCCGTCAGGTCATAGGGCTGCGCGCCCGCGGTGAAGCCGATCCGGGCCTTCGCTGCGAATCGCCCCTTCTCGCCGAAGGTGGCCGCGAGCTTGGGCAACGTGAGGCCGGCCGGCTCCAGCTCCAGCAGGCCGGTCAGATCGGTCATCGCCCAATCGGCGCCGCGCGTGACAGATTGCACGTCCAGCGCGAGGCGCCCGGACAGCCGAGACCAGAACGGCACGTTGTCGGCCGGCCGCATCGTCGTGTCGGCCGGAGCCGGCGCAGCGGACGGCGCGGTCGAGAACACCCCCAGCACGGCCAGGGCGTCAGCCAGTTCCACCTGTCCGCCGGTCAGCTTGCCATCCAGCGCGTAGCCGCGGGCGGCCGGAGTCGCCTCAAGGGCAAAATTCAAATCGGAGCGCTGCCCCGCGCGGTCCAGCAACAGCGGCGCCTGCACGGAGAGCTTGCCGTCGGGCTGCGCCACGGCGCGGAAGCTGAGATTGGCCACCGGCAGGGTCTCGTTGGTGAGCGTGCTCACGAGGCCGTTGACCGTCAGCCGCGCCTCCACCTGCCTGACCGGCCCGAGAGCCACACGGACCTCGCCGCTGGCGCGCCCGGCGGAGACCGCCTGGGTGCCGGCAAACAGCGGCTGCGCCGCCAGCACCGGCACCTCCAACCCGAAAGTCAGCGCGCCTTGCAGGCCCGAGGCCGCGGATTGCGTCGCCTCACCTTTGGCCGTCAGCAACAGCGTCCCGCCCGCCGTGCGCACCGTGACGTCGCCGGTTTGCAGTTTGACGTCGGTTTGTCCTGACATTTCCACCGCGGGACGCGCCTCGATCTGCAGGCCGGTGAGAGCGGGCTTCCCCTGCTCCGAGAGGGAGACATCCGTCAGCCTGACCGGTGCCGGCGTGCGCACGGACAGCTTGTCACCGTCCACGGCGAGCACCCATTCGCCCGCCGTCACGGCGCCGCCCAGTTGGGTGCCCGGCTCGGTCAGGGGCAAAGCGGAGAGCGGCAGCCGCCCGACCACCACGCGCAGCAGATCCGTGGCTCCGCTGGCACCGGTCGCGACGACCCGGCGGGCGGCCATATCCAGGGCGAACGGTCGCAAGGCGGAGAGCCGGAACAGATCGAGCCCGGCCGCGTCCGTCGCACGAAACTCGAGGCGGCGCAGCTCAACGCTTTCCCCACCCAGAGTGATATCCGCCTCGCCCGCCGCCTTCACCCGGCCCAGGGGCAGCCACGGGGCCGCCAGTGTCGGCAGGTCGGCATTGTAGGTGGCGGCCAAGGTTACCGGCGGATTCTTTGCGACCGGCACGGAGAGCGTTGCCTGCGCGGAAAGGGCATCGCCGGCCGGCGTCCGCAGGCTGAAGTCGCTGACTTTTGCCGAGAGCGCTGCCTTGGTCAGCACGGCGTCGAGCCCGAGGCTGATGTCCGCCTTGGACAGCAGCAGCCGGCCGGCCTGAACGACCGTCAACCCGTCCACGCGCAAGGGTTGCACGGCGCGGAGCGTCAAGCGATCGGCCTCGCCGGCGATGGCCAGCTGGCCGGTGATCAGTCCGCCCGAGATGTCCGCCGCCGACACGAACGGCCGCACCCAAGCCAGCGGCAGGCCGTGCAGGGTCAGCGTGAGCGCCTCGCCGGGGGTCGAGCCACCGACCGTGAGCCGGCGTTCCTTGAAATCGATCTCGGCGGCGCGGGCGGCCGACAGCGAGAGCACGGGCTGGTCGCCCGCGAGCGTGAGGTCCAGCTGGTTGAGTCGCGCCACGCCTCCGATGGCCGACAGATCGAACTGCGCCTCGGCCCGGACCGCGCCGATGGGGCGCCAAGCCGGTTCCAAGGCTTCCCAACGGCTGCCACTGGCCGTCAGTCCGCCCTGCAGGCTGGCGGCGGCCGTCACGGGATTGAAGGTGAACCGGCCCTCGCCGTGCGCGTTGAACTCGGGCAAGGCGGCGCCGAGGAAGAACGGCTCCAACTGCGCGGTGCGCGCCAGGAGCTTCCAGTCCCCGGCAAACGCCTGGCCGCCGGCCGGAAGGGAGGCGCGCACGGTCAGGATGTTCGCGGCCACGCCACGACTGAGGGTGTCAATGGCGAGATCGTAGCTCTCTCCCGCCGGACTGGTGCCCAGTGCGGTCGCGATGCGCAATTGTTCCGCCCCGGACAGGTTCCGGCCTTCCGCGTCCACCACGGCGGTCAGGCCAACACGCGTGAAGGCCAGCTGCTCCGATTGGAGGGCGCGGAGAGTGGCGGCGACGCGGAGCGTGGTGACCCGGGCCGCCGGCGTGGAGTTGTTCAGGGTCGCGGCCAACGCGAGGGTCCCCTCCTGCCCCGGCGCAAACCTGCCGCCGGTGATCTTGAATTCCGCGCTGACCGGCGGTCCGCCGGCCGAGCCGGGCAGCAGGGCCCGGCCCTCGAGGAGGCAGTCATCGAGAACGAGGGCGAACGGCAGTTCGGCCTGCGCGAGCAGGCCCGGGGCGGCGACGGGGGCTCCGGCGGCGGCGGCCCCGGTCGCCTCGCGCGAGAGGCGGCTGGCATCCACCATCAGGCCGCTGGCAGTCAGGCGGGCGATGACCAGGCGGCGATGAAGCAGCAATTGCCACAGCGAATAGTCCGCCTCCGCGTGCGCCAGCTGGACCATGAGCCCCCGTTTTTCGACCTGCACCCCGTCCAGCCGGATGCGTGTCAGGCCTGCCGCCACGGTGGTCACGTCAAACTTTAGCCCCGGCTCGCCCCGCGCGGCGCGCAGCAGGGCCCAGCGCTGCATCGCCGGGGTCAAGGCCAGCCCGCCGGCCGCGAGGCCGAGCACAAGCAGGGAAGCGAGCAGGATAACCAGGAGGCGGACGGGCTTCATGAACAAGGGCGGTTACGACACAGGAGTGTGACGAAGGTTGCGCGATCCGGGCGACACAGAAAGGGCGCAGACGCAAAAAAGGCCGCCCGGCGGGGCGGCCTTGAAGAAGACTTCAGGCGCGCGGCCAGGACAGCTCGCCGGCCGGCGCAAGCTCGTCACCCAGGCCCATCGCCCGACGGACATTGGCCACCGCGACATTGTAGCTGTAATAGGCCTGCAGCTGGTTGAGGCGCGCGGTGGTCAGGTCCACCTGCGAGGTGAGCACATCGAGCTGGGTCGCAGTGCCGGCACTGAAGCGGGCGTTGGCCAGACGGACGGCTTCCTCGGCCTGCTCGACGACTTTCTTGGAAGCCTCGGCGAGCTCGGTGGCCTGCTGGAAGGTGGAGATGGCGCGGCGGACGTCCACATCGACGCTCAACCGGGCCTCGGCGACCGCGAGTTTCGCCTGCTCGAGCTGCGAGCGGGCCTGGGAAACGCGGCCGGCCGTGGCGCGGCCGTCGAAGATGTCCCAGCTCGACTGCAAGCCGAGTGTCCAGCCATCGCGGGCGTTGGACAGGCTGCTGGAACCGGTGGAGTTCATGCGCCAGTCGTAGGCGCCGTAAACGGAGACATCGGGCACATAGCCGGCCCGGCGGGCGGTGACGCCCTGCTCGGCGGCGGACTCCAGCTTGAGCAGGCGCTGGAGGTCGGGCCGGCTCTCGCGGGCCGTGCTGAGCGCGGAGCGGAGCTCGTAACTGGCGGGCGTGAAGTCGAGGCTGCCGAGGAAATCGGGGGTCTTGGCCACGGTGGACTCGTCGATGTTGGTGAACCCCAGCGAGCGGCGCAGCTCCTCGATGGCGAGGCGGTGGTCGTTGCGGGCGGTGATGAGGGCCGGCTGGGCGTTGGCCAGGGCGACCTCGGCGCGGAGCACCTCGAAGTTGGACACGGTGCCGGCCTCGTAGCGGTTCTTCACGTCCTGCAGCTGGCGCTGGAGGAGCTCGATGTTCTGTTCTTGGACCTTGATGCGCTCGCGGGCGACGAGCACGCCGTAGAACTGGGTGCGGACCTGCAGGAGCACGTCGTTGATGACGGCGCGCAGGGCGAGCACGGCGGCGTCGAGCGAGAGCTGCTGGCTCTTGACGCTGGCGGTCACGCCGCCGCCGGCGAAGACGACCTGGCGGGCGGTGATGTTGACCGACCAGTTGTGGTCGCGGCCGTTGGAGCTGATTTCGTCGGCGTTGCGAGCGTAGCCGGCGGTGGCGGAGACGTTGGGGATCTGCGCGGAACGGACCTCGAGCACCACGCCTTCCTGCTGGCGGATGCGCTCCTTGGCCTGGCGGATGGTGAAGTTGTTATCGAGGGCGAAGCCGAGGGCGTAAGGCAGGTCGAGGGCGGCGGGCACGACGATGTCGGGATCGGGCTTGCCGTCGTTGATCTGGGCGGTGACGGGCAGAGTCGCGAGCAAGCTCGCTCCCACAAGAATTAAGCTGGGCAGTCGCATAAGTGATTTCATGTGAAGGGATGGGGGATTATTTGGCAAGGGCGGGCTCGGCGTGGGCGGAAGCGGCCGGGGCGGCCGGAACCGGCACCCGGGCGTGATCCTTGGCGATGAGCATGTAGAAGGCGGGCACCACGTAGAGCGTGAAGACCGTGCCGACCGCCATGCCCACGACGAGCACCCAGCCGATGGAATTGCGGGCGGCGGCGCCCGGGCCGGTGACGAAGATGAGCATGATGTGGCCGAACACGGTGGCGGCGGAGGTCATCAGCACCGGGCGCAGGCGCGTGGCGGCCGCGCGGCGGATGGCATCCACCTTGGCGACGCCCTCCTCCTGCAGGGTGTTGGCGAACTCGACGATAAGGATGCCGTTCTTGGCGATGAGGCCGACTAGCGTGATGAGACCGATCTGCGAGTAGATGTTGAGCGAGGTCTTCCAGAGGAAGATCGGCACCATGGCGCCGACGATCGCCAGCGGCACGGAGCCGAGCAGGATGATGAAGGGATCGCGGAAGCTGTTGAACTGCGCCGCGAGCACCAGGAAGATCAGCACCAGCGCGAGCACAGCGGCGGCCCAGAGGGCGTTGCCTTCCTTGCGGAGCTGGCGGGACTGGCCGCCGTAATCAATGGTGTAGCCGGCGGGCAGGATCTCGGCCGCCTTGGCCTCAAGCTTCTTGAGCGCGCCGTCGATGCTCGGGCCGACGCCCGTGATCTTGACGGAGTTGAGCTGCTGGAAGCGGTTGAGCGTGCGCGGCTGCACCGTCTCCTTGAGCGTGGCGATGGTGGACAGCGGGATGAGCTGACCGTTGGGCCCGCGCACATGGTAGTCGAGGAGCTGGCTGGCGTTCAGGCGCTGGCCGCGCTCGACCTGCGGGATGACGCGGTAGCTGCGGCCGTCGTTGACGAAGCGGTTGACGTAGCCGCCGCCGAGCATCGAGCCGAGGTCGCGCGCCACGTCGCTGAGATTGAGGCCCATGGAGGCGACCTTGTCCTTGTCGATCTCGATCTCAACCTGCGGGACGTCGAACTTGAGGTCGGTGTCGGCGAAATAGAACGTCGGCGCGCCGCCGCCGGCGTTGGCCTCGGTGTTGGCATAGAGCGCGAGCTGCTCGGCGAACTGGAGCATCTCCTTGTGGTCTGCGGTGGAGCGGATGACGAACTCGATGGGCATCGAGCCGCCGGAGGGCAGCGGGTCGGGTGTCGTGATGACGACGTTCATGCCCGGGATGGCCGCGGCCGGAGCCTGCAAGGCCTGCTCGATCTCGAGCGACGAGCGCTTCCGCTCGGACCACGGTTTCAGGATGATGCCGGAGAAACCGAAGCTGGTGCTCGTGAGCTGGAACGAGTTTTCATACTCCGGCACGCTCTCGAACATCTTCTGCACTTCCTTCGCGTAGATGACATTCTGGTCGATGGTCGAGGTGGGCGACGGCAGCAGGATGCTGAACACCACGCCCTGGTCCTCCTTCGGAGCCAACTCGCTCTGCGCCATCATGCCGAAGGGCAGCAGCAGCAGGGTGAGCAGCAGCGCGAGGACGGTGACATGCGGCACCCAGACCGGCTGGTCTCCACGACGCCGGTCGAACCAGTAAACGGCGGGATAAATGGTGCCAGCGATCGCAACCAGCGCGAATTTCACCGGGCTGGAAAGAATCGTCAGCGGCATGAGAAACAGGAAGGTCATGCCGCCCACGAGCGCACCCAGCACCAAGGCCATGGGCGGGCTCATGGGCCGCGATTCCATCGCGCCGGCCAGGCCGCGGGTGTATTTGTCGCGCAGGCGGTCGAACAGGCGGTTAATTTTGCCGCTGAGGCCCTGGTCCTCGTGCTCGTGGTCCTTGAGCAGGTAGGCGCTCATCATCGGCGAGAGCGTGAGGGCGACGAAGCCTGACACGGCCACGGCGCCGGCAAGCGTCATGGCGAACTCGCGGAACAGCGCGCCGGTGAGGCCGCCCTGAAAGGCGATGGGCGCGTAAACAGCGGCCAGCGTGATCGTCATCGAGATGACGGGGCCGACGAGTTCGCGCGCGCCGAGGATGGCGGCGTCCACGGGGGTCTTGCCCTCGCGAATGTGGCGCTCGATGTTCTCGACGACGACGATGGCGTCGTCCACCACGATGCCGACCGCCAGGACGATGGCGAGCAGGGTCAGCAGGTTGATGGTGAAGCCGAAGGCGAGCATCAGCGTCATCGCGCCGACGAGGGACAGCGGCATCGCCACGATCGGGATGAGCACCGAGCGGATGGAGCCCATGAAGAGGAAGATGACGACCATCACGATGAGCAGCGTCTCGGTGAGGGTCTTCACGATTTCGCTCAGCGCGTCCTCGATGTATTTGGAGGCGTCGTAGGCGATGAGGCCTTCGAGGCCGGCGGGCAGGCTGCGCTGGATGTCGGGCATCTCGGCGCGCACGCGCTTGATGACCTCGACGGTGCTCTCGGTCGGCAGCACCCAGATGCCCATGAAGGTGGCGGTCTTGCCGCCAAACTTGACCTCCTCGTCGTAGCTTTCCGCGCCGAGGACGACGTCGGCGACGTCGGCGAGCCGGATGATGGTGCCGTTCTTCTCGGCCACGACCATCCGGCGGAATTCCTCCACGCTCTTCAGGTCGGTGTTGGCCACGAGGGACACGCTGAGCATGGAGCCCTTGGTGGCACCGACCGCCGCGAGGGCGTTGTTGGCCTGGAGCGCCTGCCGGACCTCGGCGGGGCTGAGGCCGTGCGCGGCCAGTTCGCCGGGCTTGAGCCAGACGCGCATGGCAAACACGCGGCCGCCGAGCACGTCGGCCTTCTGCACGCCCTTGATGGCGGAGAGGCGCGGCTGCACCATGCGGTTCAGGTAGTCCGTGATCTGGTTCTGGTCGAGCTTGTCGGAGTAGAAGCTCAGATACATGGACGCGAACTGGTTGTCGCTGGTCTCGACGTTGATCGTCGGGGCCTCGGACTCGGGCGGCAGCTCGCCGCGGACCTGGTCGATCTTGGAGCTGATCTGCGCGAGGGCGGCGTTGGTGTCGTAGTTGAGGCGCAGGTAAACCTTGATGGAACTGAAGCCCGCGCGGCTTTCGGACTCGATGTAATCGATGCCGTCGGCGCTGGCGATGACGCGCTCGAGCTGGGTGGTGATGTAGCCCCGGACGGTGTCGGCGCTGGCGCCGAAATAAACGGTCGAGACATTGACCACCGCGCTGTCGCTGCGCGGATACTGGCGGGTGTTCAGCTTGAAGTAGGACACCACGCCCACGACGAGGATGACGATGTTCACCACCAGCGCGATGACGGGCTTGCGGATGAACAGGTCGGTGAAGCTCTTGGATAGCATGGGGAGTATCTCCGGGGCGGCGCGCTCAGGTGTTGGCCGGCTTGGGCGCGGCGCTGCTGGCAGGCTGCACGGTGTTATTCACCTGCACGGGCACGGCGTTGCGGAGCTTGAACACGCCGGAGCTGACGACCTGCTCGCCGGCCTTCACCCCCTCGGTGATAGCGATGAGGTCGCCGAGGGTGGCGCCGAGCTTCACGAACTGCTGGCGGACGCCGAGGTATTCGTGGCCCTCCTTGTCCTTCAACTTTTCGACGATGAACACGGAGTTGCCATAGGAGGCGTAGGCGATGGCGGTGGCGGGCACGACCACCACCGAGTGGGTGTTGGTCAGCTCAACCTGGACCTGGGCGAACATGCCGGCGCGGAGCAGTTCCCTCGGGTTCGCCAGCGTGGCCTGGGCGGAAAGGTTGCGCGTCGCGGGATCCACCTCGGAGTTGATCGCGGTGATCTCGCCCTGGAAGGGCGTGGACTCGAACGCATCAACGATGACGTCGACCTTCTGGCCGAGGGTGAGCGCCGGCAGTTGCCGCTGCGGGACGGAGAAGTTGACGTAGATGGGATCAAGCTTCTGCAGCGGGAGGAGCGCCTGGCCGCGGCCGACGAACTGGCCGACGTTGACCTGGCGGATGCCCACGCGACCGGCGAACGGAGCGCGGACCTGCTTCTTGGCAATCTGGGCCTTGATCGCGTTCATTTCGGCCTCGGTCTGCTTGATGGTGGCCTCGGCCACGTCGTATTCGGACTTGGAGGTCGCCTGGCGGTCCCACAGTTCCTTGGCGCGCCCGAAGTTGACGCGCGCCAGGCCGAGTCGCGCCTCAGCGGCGGCCAGTTGGGCGGCCTCGACGCTGGTGTCGAGCTCAAGCAGGAGGTCGCCAACTTTCACCGCCGTGCCGCTTTCGGCCGCGATTTGCGCGACGATGCCGTCGGCATCGGCGCTGAGCATGGCGCCCTGGACCGGGGCGAGCGTGCCGATGGCCTTCAGGTAGTTGTGCCAGTCAACCGCCCTGGCCTCCAGCGTGGTCACCGCGGTCGGCGGCGGCACGTGATTCATGGAGGCCATGGCCTTGAACTGGGCCGCTTTGGTCGCGCCGAGCGCGAGGACGACGAGCAGAAAGCCGCCGAGGACGATGAGGAATTTCTTGAACATGGTAGCGTGGTATTAGGTTGGGACTGCGAAAAATCACCCGGCTGCAGGCGCAGGAGCGCCCTGGGGGCGGCCGCGGAGCGCCGCCGTCTGCTGCTGGACCTTGACGAGGAGGCGAACGAGGGTCTTGCGCTCGGCCTCGGTCAGCGTGCCCATGATGCCGGCGATGGACCTGAAGTGGCCGGGCAGGAACGCCTCCATGAATTTCATGCCACTGGGCGTCAGCCGCACCGACATCTGCCGCCGATCCACGGGATCGGGCTCACGCTTGACGTAGCCGTCGCGTTCCAACGTGTCGATCAGGCCGGTCATGGTCGCCCGGGTGACATTCGCGGCATCGGCCAAAGCGGCCGGCGTGCGGGGCCCGGGCACGCACTCCCCGGCCCCCATCAGCTTGGCGGCGCGCGGCTGCACACCTTGCCAGAGCAGCATCAGCACGCCAAAGCGGCCGTGCGAAATGTTGTGGGCAGCCAGGCTGCGGTCGGAGATCGCAAAGGCCTCGTCGCTGGTGTGCAGCAAGTGCAGGAACGCCGCGGCCGCCGACGGATCAAGATCCGGAAATTCCCGCGCCGCCTCCAGGAGGCACTCGTAGCGGGGGAGATCTTTTAGCAGCAGGTGCGGCATGAGTAAGGGGGCTGACAATTAGCCTCCTAACTGTTTTGGCAAGCGGTGTTTTGAAAATTCCTGCTTTGCCGCCCTGAAAAACAGAACCGCCGACCCGAAGGCCGGCGGCGAATACTGTGCTTTGTGGCTTGGTCAGAGCGAGTTAGCCGCCGCCACCACTGATTCCGCGGTGATACCGAGCTCCTTCATGGCGATGTTGCCCGGGGCGCTGAGGCCGAAGCGGTCGATGCCGACCATCTTGCCGTCGAGGCCGACATACTTGCTCCAGAGGCCGGTCACGCCCGCCTCAATCGCGACGCGCTTGCGGCACGACGGCGGGAGAATCGCATCGCGGTAGGACTGCGGCTGGGCGTCGAACCGCAGGAAGGATGGCACCGAGACCACGCGCGTGCCGGCGCCGAGTTGCTTGGCGGCGGCGACGGCCCACTGGACCTCGCTGCCGGCGGCGAGCAGGATGTGCGTGAGCGGCGCGGTTTCCTGGACGACGATGTAGCCGCCCTTGAGGACGCCGGCGCGGCGCTCGTGCGGGGTGACATCGTTGAGCATCGGCACGGCCTGGCGGGTGAGCGCGAGCAGGGTCGGGCCGTCGGTGCGCTCCAGCGCGGCGGCAAAGGCAGCGGCGGTCTCCTCGGGGTCCGCCGGGCGGATGACGTCGAGGTTCGGGATCACGCGCAGGCCGGAAACGGTTTCCACCGGCTGGTGGGTGGGGCCGTCCTCGCCGACGCCGATGGAATCGTGCGTGTAGATATAAATGACCGGCAGCTTCGACAGCGCGGCGAGGCGCATCGAGGGACGCGAGTAGTCGGCGAACACGAGGAACGTCGCGCACGAGGGGCGGAAGATGCCGTCGTAGGCCACGCCGTTGCTGATGGCGGCCATGGCGTGCTCGCGGATGCCGTAGCGCAGGTTGCGGCCGGCGCGGTTGGTTTTGTCGAAATCCTTGTCGGCGGCGATGTAGTTCAGCGTCGAGCCGTGGAGGTCGGCCGAACCCGAGATGAGCAGCGGCAACCCGGCGGCGATGGGCTGGAGCACGTCCTTGCCGGCGGCGCGGGTGGCGAGCTTGGCGTCGGCCGGGAACAGCGGGATCTCCTCGAGGAGGTGCGCGGCGCTGGGCTTGTCGTTGCGGGAGTCGAGCAGCGCGGCCTTGTCGGGATGCGCCTCGCGCCAGGCGGCGAAGGCCTTCTTCCATTTGCCGTAGGCGCGCTTGAGGCGCTTCTTGTGGTCGGCGAAGTAGGCGCGCACCTGCTCGCTGACGTAGAAGTGCTCGGCCGGGAGACCGAGTCCCTGGCGGGCGGCGTCGGCGAACTTCGCCCCACCCTCGCCGTGGCCCTTCGAGGTGCCGGCGACTTCGGGAATGCCCTTCGCAATGACGGTCTTGGCGATGATGAGCTGCGGTTTGCCGCTCTTGGCCTTCTTGGCCTTGTTGATGGCCTTGAGGATGGCGGCGAGGTCGTGGCCGTCGGCCAGCGTCTGCACGTCCCAGTTCATTGCCTTGAAACGCAGCGCGGTGTTTTCGCTCTGCGTCTTGTCCGCCATGGCGTCGAGGGTGACGTCGTTGGCGTCGTAGATGAGGATAAGGTTGTCGAGGCCCTGGTGGCCGGCGAACTCGACGGCCTCCATCGCGACGCCTTCCTGCATGCAGCCGTCGCCCGCGAGGCAGATGACGTGGTGGTTGAAGATCTCGTGGCCCGGGGCGTTGAAGCGTGCGGCCGCCATCTGACCGGACATGGCCAGGCCGACGGAATTGCCGATGCCCTGGCCCAGCGGGCCGGTGGTGCATTCGACGCCAGGGGTCTCGTGAAATTCGGGGTGACCGGGCGTCTTGCTGTGGAGGACGCGGAAGTTCTTCACCTCATCGAGCGACAGGTCGTAGCCGCTCAGGTGGAGCCAGCTGTAGAGGAACATGGAGCCGTGGCCGGCGGACAGGACGAAGCGGTCGCGGTTCAGCCAGCGCGGCTCGTCGGGGTTGTGCACCAGCGCGTGGCCGTAAAGCACGGCACCGATCTCGGCGCAACCGAGCGGCAGGCCGAGGTGGCCGGAGGAACTCTTGTGGACGGCGTCGATGGCGAGGCCGCGGGCCTGGTTGGCAGCTTGGGCGAGGATGTCGGTCTGGAGTTTCATGGAAAGAAAAGTGGGTGCGAAGCGGGTGAATGTTCATTTACGCCCGGCGGGAAAGAGGTGCAAAGCCCAATTTTGGCATAAAACCCAAGCGCCAACCGGGCTGCCTGCATCCGTGGCGCGAGTGCGACCACACAGCCTCCGCCTACTGGTGCCCCCGCTGGTGGCGCGTTAAGCCCGGTCCCTCGCTCACCGCTTCAGGTTCTTTTCCAGTTCCGCGAATTCGGCCTTTTTCCCGACGAGGTAGTTCCGCGCTTGTTTGAGCGAGTCCTGCACTTCCCGCGATAATTTATACGGATACTCATTGAGGAAAGTGTTGATGTCCCTGATCAGGGTGTCCACGCCCACCAGGCTGCTCTTTTTGGCGTCCCAGGCCCGCTGCTTTTCGGTCAACGACCGGTTCAAGTCGCCTTGATTGGCGGTGCGGCTGCCCTGCAGAATTGCATTCGCCCGCCGCAGGTGCTGTGCGGCGGTGGCGTCGGTCGCCTCAATGTAGTGGCGGGTTTGCTGGTAGCGTCGTTTGAGGTTTTCCAGCTGTGCGGCCATCCTCTTGTTCTCCTCGGCGTTGGCGGCCTGCTCGGCGATCATGGTCTTGCTCCGCTCGTTAAATTTCGCGATCGCGCGTTTGACGCGGTCGGAGGAGGGATCGGCCTTGAGGGCCGTCATTAACCAGTCTCCCGCCTCCTGATAGCACCGGTTCTTCTCCCGGTCCGATTCCCCGTCGCCCCGGAGCTGTAGGATGGTGGACAGGTGGACGGCGGCGAGGGCGGCAAACGGGGCATCCGTGGCCGGGTCGTGGTCGCGCACCACGACGCGCATCGCCTGCTCGGCCTTCTGCCCGATGACACCAGCGTGCGCGTGATAGAGCAGGCGCAGGTTGCCGGGATTGGCACGCAGCAGGCCTTCCATGTATTCGAGGTTCTGGAGGGCCGGCCTGCCCGCCACCTTGACCGGAATGAAGGCGAAGACGGCTTCCAGGTGCCAGGCTTGGTCGAGAGCGTAGTTGCTGCGCACGAAGGCGGCCTTGGCGTCGTCGAGGAGTTGGTAAACACGGGCGGGATCGCGGCCCGGCTCGAATTGGGTGCGGCAGGTCTTCTGCAGCGCCTGCCACACGCGCGCGTCGTTCGGCAGCTTGCGGTAGGCCTCGAAGTAACTGTCGAAGGCTGCGGCGGGGTCCTGCTCGAATTCGAGGCAATAACCGCGCAGGAGGAGCGCCTCCGGGTGGCTCGGGACGAGCTCGAGCACGCGCTCGATGTCGGGCTTCATCGCCCCGATGGTTTCCGCCTGCGTATTGGGCGTCCACAGTGAGTGGTTCAGCGTGGCGCGGCGAATCCGCATCTCGACATCGTCAGGCCTCAGGTCGACGGCGTCGTTGAAATTCTCCAGCGCACGGGGCGGCTGCTTCAGATCGAGAAAAATCATCCCGCGGAGCCAGCGGAACGTGCCGTTCTCCGGCTCCAGTTCGATGGCGGCATCGGCGTCTTCCAAGGCTTCGGCCGGACGCTTCAGCGCGCGCAGGGCGCGGCTGCGATTGATGAAAGCCTTCGCCAGCTTCGGATCGTGCTGCACCGCCGCGGTGAAGTCGGCGAAGGCCGCGTCGTTGTCCTGCTTCCACTCGAGGTTAAGCAGCCCGCGCAGGTTGAGCGCAGTGGCGTTGCGCGGATACTCGCCGAGGAGGGCGTTGACGGTTTTCCAAGCGTCCTCGTGCTTGCGCTCGAAATAGAACAACCGCGCCTGTTCCAGCATGGCGCCCTCGTTCCACGGCGAACGCGCCAGCACCACCGCCAGATCGGCGTGCGCCTGCTCGAACTGGCGCTGGTTGGTGGCCAACCGCGCCCGCTCGATGAGCGCCGCGTTATCCTGGGCGCGAGCGAGCGGCGCGAGGAGCGCGCCCCCCGCGCAGCAGAGCCCGATCAACAGGGCACGCCGATGATTCCAAAACGGTGGAAAACACATGGCGGGACGCTGGAAAGCTTCCGCGCATAGCGCAAGCAATGTGGCCGATGGGACTGCATCCGACCGCTGTCTTGGATCAGCATCCTGTCGGCAAATGGCTTCAGGCTGCACGCCGGTGCTTTTCGTCGAAAATCCGTGCCGCTCGAGAGGGCCTGCCAGACCGAATTTGGGGCATAAAAAAAGCGAGCCGGGCGGACTCGCTTTGACAGGATGCTGGCGGGCGACTCAGGCCTTGGCGGCGGAGGCGTCGTAGCGCTTCTCCTTGACGGCCATGGCGGCCTTGCCGGAGCGGTCGCGGAGGTAGAAGAGACGGGCCTTGCCGGCCTCGGCTTCCTTCTCGACCTCGATCTTCTCGAGGTTCGGGGAGTTAACCGGGAACACGCGCTCGACGCCCTCGCCATAGCTGATGCGGCGGACCGTGAAGTTCTCGTGGATGCCGCTGCCCTTGTGGGCGATGACAACGCCGGCGAAGATCTGCACGCGCTCCTTGTCACCCTCGCGGACCTTGGTGTGCACGCGGACACCGTCGCCGACCTTGAACGGCGCAATTTTGTGTTTCACCTGGGCGGCGGTGATTTCTTGGATGATGGGATTCATGGCTGGGAGTTATTTGAGTAAATCGGGTCTGACCTGCTGCGTTTTTTCCACCTGCTGCGCGTGCCGCCACTTCTCGATTTCGCCGTGGTTGCCCGCAAGGAGCACTTCCGGCACGGACATGCCGCGGTAAACGGCGGGACGCGTGTATTGAGGAAAGTCGAGCAACTTGCTGGTGAAGCTTTCCGTCGTCAACGACTTTTCTTCTCCGAGCACGCCGGGGATGAAACGGGCCATCGCATCGATGACCACCGCCGCCGCAAGTGTGCCGTTGGTAAGCACATAATCCCCGATGCTGATCTCCTGATCGATGACATTGTCACGGATCCGTTGGTCGATTCCCTCATAGTGGCCGCTGAGCAGCACCAAATGCCGTTGCTTCGAGAGCTCCATGGCCAGGGCGGGCGACAGCGGGGTGCCGTCGGGGGTCAGATAGATGCGGCGGCAGCCGGGGGTGGACACCTGCTCGACGGCGGCGAAGACCGGTTCACACTTGAGGACCATGCCGGCACCGCCGCCGAAGGGCCGGTCGTCGGTTGTCTTGTGCTTGTCGGTCGCCCAGTCGCGGAGGTTGTGGACATGGATGTCGAGCAACTGCGCCTCCCGGGCACGCCCCATCATGCTCTCGGACAAAAAGCCGTCGAGCATGGCGGGAAAGAGCGTCAGGACATCGATGCGCATGAAATGCAAATAAACGCGGGGCCCGCGGAGGGCACGGAGAAAACCCGGTCGCCCTAAAACAAAACCCCGGATTGCTCCGGGGTTGGGGAATCGGGAACTTCGCGTTCTTCGCGTTCTTCGCGCTAAGCCACTCAGGCCGTGGCGGCCGCGGCGCGCTTGGCGCGCTTGATCATCGAGTTCATGGTGTCCGTGGGCTTGGCACCCTTCGAGACCCAGTAGTCAACGCGGTCGAGCTTGATGGTCAGCGGGTTGCCCTTGGCGCGCGGGTTGTAGGCGCCGAGCTGCTCGACGGCGTCGCCATCGCGGCGGGAGCGCTCCTCGGCGACGACCACACGGTAGTGCGGCTCGTTCTTGGTGCCGACGCGGGAAAGACGGATTTTGAGTGCCATTTGATGTGTCTGTTAACTTTGCAGGAAGCGGAATTGCGGTTGGAAAAGGGGCAGAATGGACGGAACAACTTTGCCCTTGTCAAGCCCCCAGTGCCACCGCTCCATCCGACCCTTAACGCACCCAATTTTATGCTCAAAGCCGGTATCGTCGGTCTCCCCAACGTGGGCAAGTCCACCCTCTTTAACGCCCTGACCCGCAGCCGCAAGGCCGAGGCGGCCAACTACCCGTTCTGCACCATCGACCCCAATGTCGGCGTCGTGATCGTGCCCGACGAGCGCGCCTACGTCCTCCAAAAAATCGCCAAGACCAACGTCGTGGTGCCCGCCGCCATCGAGTTCGTGGACATCGCCGGCCTCGTCGCCGGTGCCAGCAAGGGCGAGGGCCTCGGCAACCAGTTCCTCGCCAACATCCGCGAAGTGGACGCCATCGTGCAGGTCGTCCGTTGCTTCGAGGACAGCGACGTCGTCCACACCATGGGCGGCGTGGATCCGGTGCGCGACATCGAGGTCATCACGACCGAACTCGTGCTGGCCGACATGGATGCCGTCGCCAAGCGCCTGCCGAAAACCCAGAAGGCCGCCAAGGCCGGCGACAAGGAAGCCGTCGCCGAACTCGCGCTCCTCGCGAAACTCGAGCCGCACCTCAACGCCGGCAAGACCGCCAACACCCTGCCCGCCACCCCCGAGGAGGCCGCGCTGATGAAGCTGTTCCAGCTGCTCACGGCGAAGCCCGTGCTCTTCGCCTGCAACGTCGCCGAGTCCGATCTCGCCACCGCCGAGCAAAACCCCTTTGTCCAGAAGGTCGCGGAATATGTCCGCACCCACCACGACGCCGCCTACGTGCCGATCAGCGCGAAGATCGAGGCCGAACTCATCGACCTGCCGCCCGAGGAGGCGAAGGCCTTCCTCAAGGATCTCGGCGTTGACGACTCCGGCGTGTCCTCGCTCATCAAGGGCACCTACGGCCTGCTCGGCCTGATGACCTACTTCACTGCCGGCGAAAAGGAAGTGCGCGCCTGGACCATCAAGAAAGGCTGGAAGGCCCCGCAGGCCGCCGGCGTCATCCACACCGATTTCGAGAAGGGCTTCATCAAGGCCGAGATCGTCTCCTACGAAGACCTTACGCGCCTCGGCTCCGTCGCCGCCGCCCGCGAGGCCGGCAAGTATCGCCTCGAGGGCAAGGAATACGTCTTCCACGACGGCGATGTGGCGCTGTTCCGCTTTAACAACTAGTTAACCGCGCTGGCGGACATTAGGGTGGAACCCCCATCAAAAGGGAATACACACTAGGACCATCATAGATGAGGCTTAGGACCGCAAATATCCTGCCAGCCCGCCTCGCCCGCAGCCCTTGGCTATCGGTGCGGCAGGGTGCATTGACGTTGCTCGCGTGCGCAGCACTGTCGTCCACCCTCCTTGCCCAGGTCTCGGTCTATTGGGACACCAACGCCAACACCGCTGGCGCCGGTGCCACGCCCACTGGCAACTGGAACGCGACCGCCAATTGGAACACGAGCGCGACCGGCACCGGCGGCACCCTCGCCGGCTGGACCGCCAATAATCATGCCGTCTTCAGCGCCGGCAACGATGCCGTCAACGCCTACACCGTCACCCTCACCGGAGGCATTTCCGTCGGCAACATCACCTTCGAGGAAGGCACGACCCTCATCACGGGCAGCACGCTGACGCTCGTCGGCGCCGGCGGAGTCACCATCGACGTGGCCAGCGGCCTCACCTCGCAGATCGACAGCATCCTCGCCGGCTCCGCCACGTTGAACAAGGACGGTGATGGCACCTTTGTCACCGGCGGGGCTGGCGGCAACACCCACTCCGGCGCCGTCAACATCAACGCCGGCGTGTTTGAAATCGCCAAGACCGCCTACGTCGGCGGCATCAACAACGCGGCCGCCGTTTCCGTCGCCTCCGGCGCGACCCTCCGGCTCAACGGTGCCGCCGCTTACACGCAGGAAACCATCGGGCCGCTCTCCGGCGCAGGCACCGTCACCAATGTCGGCGCCGCCGCCGTCAATCTCGTCATCGCCGACGCCGGCGTCAGCACCACTTTCTCCGGCACCATCACCGACACCACCAACAACCTCAATCTGGTGAAGAATGCCGGCACCGGCACGCTCACGCTCTCCGGGGCCAACTCCTACGATGGCACCACCACTATCAGCACGGGCGTCGTCAACATCCAGAATTCCACGGCGCTGGGCACCACCACCAGCGGCACCACCGTGGCCTCCGGCGCCGCGCTCGAAATCCAGAACAATATCGCCGTCGGCGCCGAGGCGCTCAGCGTCGCCGGCACGGGCGTGGGCAACAACGGTGCCATCCGCAACATTTCCGGCGCCAACTCCTACGCCGGCAACATCACCCTCACCGCCGCCACCGAAATCCAGTCCGATGCCGGCAGCCTCACGATCACGGGTGGCATCTCCGGCGCCACCTACGGCCTCACCTTCGACGGCGCGGGCGACACGGCGGTCTCCGGCGTCATCGGCACCACCTCGGGCACCCTCACGAAGAACGGCACTGGCACGCTGACGCTCTCCGGCACGAACACCTACACCGGCCTGACCGACCTCAACTCCGGCACCCTCAGCATCAACAGCATTGCCAACCGCGGCACCGCCTCCGCCTTGGGTGCCCCCACCACGGTCGCCAACGGCACCATCTCCATCGGCAACGGCGCGACCGGCGCCACCCTCCAATACACCGGCAGCGGCGACACCACCAACCGCGTTATCAACCTCGCCGGCACCACCGGCGGCGCCACGCTCGACGCCTCCGGCACCGGGGCTCTGGTCTTCACCTCCGCTCTCACCGCCACCGGGGCGGGGAGCAAGACCCTCACCCTGACCGGCTCGAGCACGGCGGCGAACACCCTCCAGGGCACGATCGTCAACAACTCCGGCGCCAACATCACCTCCCTCGTCAAGGAGGGCACCGGCACTTGGGTGCTGGCGGGCGGGGCCAACACCTACACCGGCACCACCGCCATCAACGGCGGCATCCTGCGCATCTCGGCCGACAACCACCTCGGCACCGCGCCCGGCAGCGCCACCGCCAACAAGCTCACCTTCGACGGCGGCACCCTTGAGACCGCCGCCACCTTCACCCTCAACGCCAACCGCGGCACCACCATCAATGCCGGCGGCGGCACCTTTGATGTCAACTCGGGCACCACGCTGACCTACAACGGCATTCTCGCCGGCAGCGGCACGCTCACCAAGGCCGACACCGGCACGCTCATCCTCGGCGGCACCACCACCAACACCCACACGGGTGACATCAACGTCGATGCCGGCACCCTCCAGATCAACAAGACCGGCGGGGCCAACCGCGCCATCGGCGACAACGCCACGGTCACTGTCGCCACCGGCGCCAACCTGACCTTCACCGGTGGCCAGAGCGAGACCATCGGCGCGCTCGCCGGCGGCGGCACGCTCGACAACACCAACGCCGCCGCCATCACCCTCACCACCGGCGGCAACAACACCTCGACCACCTTCTCCGGGGTCATCCAGGACACCGGCGGCAATCTCACCTTCACCAAGACCGGCACCGGCACCCAGACGCTCTCCGGCACCGCCGCCAACACCTTTGCCGGCAACCTGAACGTCAACGACGGCACCCTGGCCCTGGGCAAGACCGCCGGCGTCAACGCCTACGCCGGAAGCACGGTCAACATCGGCGACGGCTCCGGCGCGGCCGACAGCGCCGTCCTCCGCCTCGACGCTTCCAATCAGATCATCAACACCGCCGCCCTCGTCTTCGCCAGCGACGGCCGCCTCGACCTCAACGGCCAGGCCGAGACCGTCGCCTCCATCGCCGGCTCGGGTGAGATCGCCATCGGCACCGGCCAGCTCACGGCGGGCAACGCGCTCAACACCGTCT
>JAEUGW010000010.1 GCA_016795565.1 Opitutaceae bacterium
CTCGCAGCGAAGCCGGGCCGCGGTCTTGTGCCTGGTCAAACTCGAACCGCTGACTGAGTCATGAACTCGCATCACAAGACAGAGTTGTCCGAACCTGTGCATTACGTCGGCCTGGATGTCTCCAAGGCGCGACTGGATTACGTTACCGAGACCGGCACGCCGGCGAGCGTGCCCAACACCTCCGTCGGTCACGCCACCCTGATCGCCCGGCTCCGCGAGGTGCCCGGCGCCCGGGTCGTGTGCGAGGCCAGCGGCGGCTACGAGCGGGCCTTGCTGGCGGCGCTGTGGGCGGCGCAGCTGGGCGCCTGCCGGGTGCCGCCGGGCCGGGTGCGCCACTACGCCCGGGCCGAGGGCCTGTGGGCGAAGACGGACAGGATTGATGCCGCACTGCTGGGCCGCTATGCCCGCAGCATGCAACCGCGGTTGGAACAACCCGTCCCCACCGAATGCCTGACCCTGCGCGAGCTGCTGGACTACCGCCGGCAACTCAGCGAGCAACACACCGCCACGCGCAACCGACTGGAACAGGCCGGGCCGACCCTGCGCAAGCTGTTGACGGCCCAACTCGAGCACCTGGCCGCGGGCTTGGCGCAAGCCGAGGCGGCCATCCAGGCCCACCTGCACGCCCATCCCGGCCTGCAGGCCAAGGCCGAGCGGCTCCGGCAGTTGCAGGGGGTGGGGCCGATCCTGGCGACCACCCTGCTCGCCTACCTGCCCGAACTGGGCCAGGAGGACGACAAACGCATCGCCGCCCTGGTCGGCGTGGCACCCTACGCCCATGACAGCGGCGAGACCTCCCGGCCGCGCCATGCCCGCGGTGGCCGGATCGAGGTCCGCAACGTGCTCTACATGGCCGCCGTCAGCGCCGCGCAGCACAACCCCGTGCTCAGCGCGTTCTACCAACGCCTCCGCGAGAGCGGCAAACCGGCCAAGGTCTGCCTCACCGCGGTCATGCGCAAGATGATCGTCGTGCTCAACCGCATGCTCCGCGACCCGCACTTTTCCCTTGTCAGCTAACACCGCTGCTTCGCTGCACTCAGAATGACGGGTTTGGTGAGTTGGGCACCCGTCCGTCGAAGGCCTTGCAGCGAAGAGCATGGCTGGCTTTGCTCAGGTTGTGCTGATCCGATCCGTCATCTTGATGCTGTTCCTGTCGGTGCGACTGGCTGCGCAGGAGACTTTGGCCATCCCGGCGGAGGAGCTCGGCCGGGCGCCGACTCCCGCGCGAATTGCCGCGCTGGTGGATCGCGCGGCGACACAGGGCTGGGGGAGCGTGGCCCCGGGGTTGCGCGCCGCGGCCTTGCAGGCCTACGAAACGGGGAGCGGCTATGTGCCGGCCTGGTATTATCTCCATCGCTGGGCTGAGTTGCTCGCGACGCCCTACAACAAGGCCATCCAGCTGTGGATCGCGGCCGTGGAGGCGGCGCGGGTGGGCCACCCCAACATGGCCAGCCGCTATGACTACCGCCCGGGCTCGCTCGCGGCCTTGGTCAACCGTGAGCTGCAATTGGCGCTGCTGGGCAACGCGGCGCTGTCGGAGGAGTTTTTCACGCTGCTGTCGCCGGTGGACAGCCCGCCCGAGGTGCTGGCGATCCTGCAAAAGATACACCAGTCGGAGCCGGCGCTGTTCACCGACTATGCGAACCTGGCGCTGGCGATCGCGGTGGTTTACGATGTGCCGCCACCGCCGCACTGGCCGCACGGGCAGGTGAACGCCGCCCTGTTGCCCCGCAAATTGCCGCCGCCGGAAAAGATATTTGCTTATTACGCAAGACTCGACCGCGCCAACTCCACCCTGCAACGCCTGCGGCGGCTGCCGGCCGGCGAGTTGAAGTTTCTCGTCGATCTGGCGGTGCCGGTCAGCGAGCTGGATTGGGCGCGCCAGCATGTGCCGATGGGATTGGCCGATTTCGCCAAGGCCTACGACCTGATCAAATACCGGAAGGACCGGATTGAAAAGAACCTCTATGTGTGGCCGGGGCAGGACTACCGTCTGGCGAGCATCCTGGCCCAGGGAGGCATCTGCGTGGACCAGGCCTATTTCGCGAGCACGGCGGGCAAGGCCAAGGGCATCCCCACGATACTGTTTCGCGGCGCAGGGCTCGACGGCCGTCACGCCTGGTTCGGCTACCTGGATGGGAGCCAGCGCTGGCAGCTCGATTGCGGGCGTTATGCCGAGCAGAAGTTCATCAGCGGCGTAGCCTGCGACCCGCAGACGTGGGGCGACATCAATGATCACGAATTGGGCTTCATCACGGAGCGTTTTCGCGCGCTGCCGACCTACAAGCTGTCCGTCATGCACACGGCCTTTGCGCAGGAGTATCTGCGGAGCGGCCAGACGGACCTCGCGCTGAAAGCGGCACGCGAGGCCGTCAACCGCGACCGGCGCAACCTGGCTGCTTGGAACGTGCTCCTCGAGGCGCAGGCGGCGGCCGCTCCCGACCTGAGGCCCCGCGAGGCCGTCCTCCGCGAGGCGGTGCTGGCGTTCCAGAAATATCCCGACCTTGAGATCGGTTTTTCCCGGCAGCTGGTGGCGGTCTTGCGCCAGCGGGGTGAGACCAGCCTGGCCGCCTTCGAGGAGCAGCGGTTGGGAAAGAAATATCAAGCCAACCGCGGCGATCTCAGCATCGAGCAGGCGGCCGCGACGGTGCAACGGAGCATGGGAACGGACGACCTGGCCACGCAGATCAAGGTCTATAACCGCATCCTCGACACGGCCGGGCCGGGGCAGGCGATCGATTTCTACGACAAGGTCGTGGTGCCCTTTGTGCGGCACCTGGCGGCCCGCCAGCAGGTGCCGGCGGCCCTGCAAAGCCTCGACCGGGCCCGCCGCACCCTGCGTGTGGAGGCTGGCAAGCAGCTGGATCTCGAAATGGCGGCCGAGACGGCGCGACTGAAAACCGGCCAAAAGTGAGAATTTTGCACCGCTGGTTGAACCTTTCCGGCTTGTGAGCGTCTTAGACCCGGCTTCACTCCCATTCACCCATGCTCGACATCTTCAAGGGCGCCGGCGTCCTCATCTATCCTCTCGCACTCTGTTCCGTCATCGCAGTCTACATCCTCTGCGAACGACTCTACGCCCTCCGTCAGGATGCGGTGCTGCCGAACGACCTGGTCGATGCCATCGTGGAGGGAAAGCCCGCCCAGGCCGGCCGGCATTCGGTGCTCGCGCGGGTGGTCGAGTTCGCGGACCGGCACCAGGATGACCCCGAGGCGGTCAAGGCCTTCGCCCGGCTGGAGATCAACCGCATGGAGCGAGGCATTCCCTATCTGGATGTCATCTACGCCGCCGCCCCGCTCATCGGCCTGACCGGCACCGTGACCGGCCTGCTGCAGGTGTTCTCGCAGATTTCACCGGAGACCGGCCTGCCGGACCCGGTCGCCTTCACCAAGGGTGTGGCGCTGGCCCTCTCCGCGACCGTCATCGGCCTGGCGATCGCCATTCCGTCTCTGGTGGGTGCCGGCTATCTGCAGCGCAAGGTGGAGAACTATGCCGCCCGGCTCGACCTGCTGCTGGAACGCATCCTGGCGCGCAGCGCCAAGTCATGAGCGGACTCTACCAACGGAAGCGCAAGCGGCCCGAGATGAACCTCGTGCCGCTGATCGACGTGCTCGTGATGCTGATCTTCTTTGCCTTCGTCACGATGCAGTTTCGCACGATGTCCACGATGAACCTGACCCTGCCCAAGGTGGAGACGGCGGGGAAAAGCGAGCTGAAGGAATCCCTGACCATCAGCATCACCAAGGAGGGCACGGTGGATTTCAACGGCAAGCCCGCCAGCATGGCGACGCTGGCGGAGCTCGTGCGGCAGGTCGGGACCGTGACCAAGGACATCACGGTCGTCATCCGCTCGGATGAGAACACACCGCTGCGTTATGTGACGGAGGCGATGGACGTCTGTCGCAAGCAGGGGCTGAACAAGATCCGGCTGCAATCGCGCTGATCGGCCATGGGCCGGAATATCCTCATCACCGGTGTCACGCGCGGCCTGGGCCGCGCGCTGGCGGAGTGGTATATTGCGCACGGGCACACGGTCATCGGCTGCGGGCGCAGTGCCGAGGTGTTGAATCTCCGCTTTGCGCATCCAGCCCCGCATCACTTCTCCGCTCTCGACGTGGCGGAGGAAGGGAAGGTGGCGCTGTGGGCGGAGAAGGTGTTGGCGGCGCACGGGGTGCCCGACCTGCTCATCAATAATGCCGCGCTCATGAATACGCCCGCGCCGCTCTGGCAGGTGCCGGCCCGCGAGTTCAATCAACTGATCGACGTCAACATCAAGGGCGTGGCGAACGTCATCCGCCACTTCGTGCCGGCCATGGTGACGCGCAAGTCGGGCGTGATCGTCAATCTCAGCTCCGGTTGGGGCCGCAGCACATCGCCGGAGGTGGCGCCTTACTGCGCGACGAAATATGCGATGGAAGGCCTGACGAAGGCGCTGGCGCAGGAGCTGCCCCCGGGCATGGCGGCCGTGCCGTTGAATCCCGGGGTGATCGACACCGACATGCTGCGGCAGGCGTGGAGCGACGGGGCGGCCAGTTATCCCAAGGCCGAGGCCTGGGCGAAGGTCGCCGCACCCTATATCCTGCAGCTAGGCCCGAAGGATAGTGGAGAGTCAGCCAGCGTGCCAAGTTTCGAGGACTGAATTGTTCTGAGATGGAACCAGGCCTCCGGCCCGGATTTTCAGGACGGACGAGTGAAACCTTGGTGGCCTGCGCACATTCGAGCCACCCGGCCTGAGGCCAGGTTCCACCCCTAAGAACCTATCCGAATAACGGCCTGCCCTGTAGCGGCGGTCTATGACCGCCGAACGATCACTACACCACGCTCGACGGCGGTCGCAGACCGCCGCTACAGAAAACCAAGCTGCCGGGAATAGGTTATTCGGAAAGTCTCTAAGCCAGGCTGCTACTTCATTTGGCGAGCCGGCTACTCCCGTGTCTTCGAGTCGATGATGAGCGTCACCGGGCCGTCGTTGACGAGGGCCACGTCCATCATGGCGCCGAATTCACCGGTCTGCACGGGGCGGCCGAGCGCGGCCGAGAGCTGCGCGGTGAACTGCCCGTAGAGTGGCAGGGCGAGTTCGGGGCGCGCGGCGGCGTTGAATGACGGCCGCGTGCCCTTTGCGGTGCTGGCGTGCAGGGTGAATTGGCTGACGAGCAGGATGCCGCCGCCGATGTCGGCAACGGACTGGTTCATCTGGCCGGCGTCATCGGCGAAGATGCGCAGCCGGATGATTTTTTGCGCGAGCCATGCGCCATCGTCGGCTGTGTCGTCGGCCACAATGCCAACGAACACCAGCAAGCCGCGCCCAATCTGACCGATGATCCGACCGGAGACAGTGACGCTCGCCGAGGAGACGCGCTGTATCACCACTCGCATGGCGAATCTCCAGCCGAAGCCTACGGCATCGGCTGGTGCGGCTCGACCTCGGCGTCGTAATTCACGCCCGGCAGGCCGAAACCGAAGAGCTTGAGGAACTCGGTGCGGTAGCCGGCGATGTCGGTGAGGGACGCGAGATTCTCGGTCGTGACCTGGGGCCAGATGTCGGAGATGGGCTTTTGGATCTCCGGGCGCATTTCCCAGTCGTCGACACGGACGCGCCCCTCGCTGTCGAAGTTGAGCGTGCCGCCGTTGTAGAGTTGGGTGGCGAAGAGTCGCTGCATCTGCTCGATGCAGCCCTCGTGGGTGCCGGCGGCCTTCATGACCTTGTAGAGGATGGAAATATAGAGAGGCACGACCGGGATGGCGGAGCTGGCCTGGGTGACAAGCGCCTTGTTGACGGAGATGAAGGCGCGGCCGCCGCCGTGGGCCTTGAGCTTGGCGTCGATGGCGCGGGCGGCGCGCTCGAGGTCAATCTTGGCGCGGCCGATGGTGCCGTCCTTGTAGATTGGCCAGGTGTGCACGGGCCCGATGTAGGAATAGGCGACGGAGGTGGCACCCGGCGCGAGCAGCCTGGCATCGGCCAGCGCCTGGATCCACATTTCCCAGTCCTCGCCGCCCATGACGGCGACGGTGTCGGCGGCCTCGGCCTCGTTGGCGGGGTCGATCGTCACCTCGCTGACGATGCCCTTGTCGGTATCGACGGTCTTGTTGGTGTAAGGTGTGCCGAGGGGCTTGAGGACTGACTTGTGCACGACGCCGGTGGCCGGGTGGGTGCGGCGGGGGGAGGCGAGGGAATAGACAATCAGGTCGATCGGGCCGCCCATGTCGCGGGCGATGGTGGCGATGGCCTGCTGCTTGATGTCGGCGGAGAAGGCGTCGCCATTGATGTTCCCGGCGTAAAGTCCGGCGGCCTGGGCCGCGCGGGTGAAGGCGATGGTGTTATACCAGCCGGGGGTGGCGGGGCGGCCCTCCTCGGAGGGGCGCTCGAAGAAAATACCGAGCGTGGCGGCTCCGGAGCCGAAGGCGGCGGTGATGCGCGAGGCGAGGCCGTAACCGGTGGAGGCCCCGATGACGAGGACCCGCTTCGGGCCGGCCTTGATCGGGCCCTTGGCCTTGACGTGGTCGATCTGCTCTTGGATGTGCGCGGCACAGCCCGTGGGATGGGCGGTCACGCAGACGAAGCCGCGAACCTTCGGTTTGATTATCATGCGACGGCCAGTTTTTCGGCCCGCGCGCCGGAGACAAGAGTCAATTGTTTGGGCGAAAATTATGCTCGCCACCCCGGTTGGAAAGGTCGGAGGGGGCGGGGCGCGCACTCGTCCGCCTGGGGAATCAAAGCACCAGCCAGAGCCCCAAGCCGAGCAGGAGCAGGCAGAGGAGCAAGGCCAGCAGCGTGCGCTCGTTTTTGGTGACCGCAAAGGGCATGTCAGAGACCGATGCGGGTCAGATTCGTCAGGATCTCCCGCATGAGCGGTTCATCCTGTAGCTCGCGCCAGGGCTTGTTGCTGGACAGGCGGACAAAGAATTGGTCGCCGGGTCGCCGGAAGCCATACTGCAACGCAATCTCGAGGAGGGCGGGCACCGAATAGGGATCGCGGTAGCTGATGACGCGGCCGTCGTGGATGTGCCAGAACCAGACATTCTGGGGAAAGCCTGCGCTGTTTTTGAAAATCCGCCGCTCGCCTGGGGATATGAGCAAGCCCGGCACGGTCGGCGTCACATCGTCTGCCGGCGCGGGCTGGGTGATCCAGCCAGAGCCCGGCCAGCATGCGTCCGGAGTGTGGGAGGCCACCTGGCTGACGGAGGCCTGCCCCGGCGCCCAATAGGCGACATAGACGGTGATCTGCGTGAACTGACCCGGGCCGGTGTTTCGCAGATAGGTCCGCTCCATCAGATGCGAGGTCTGCAGGATATCGGAGAAACGGTAGAGATCGGTGGGGGTCAGGACCTCCCAGCCCGCGGCGCGGACAGGCAGCAATGCGGCCAGTGCCGGCGGCGGCAGGTCGTGCCGGATGGACGGACGGGCATTCGCGAGATAAAACACCCCGAGGGCCGCCGTGCTGGCGGCGGCGGCCCAGAAGAAACGCAGTGCCCAGCGCGGCCGTTCCGAGGGAACTGGTGCGGGGGTGGAGGGTGGGGCGGCCTCCTTGGATTCGAGCAGGATGGCCAGTCCGGCTAGGATAGCCGCCGTGACACCAAGGATGGCAAAGCCCGTCGCATCATGCCAAATGCCGCTGATATCCGTGCCGGCATTGGCCAGCAGGGTCAGCGTGAGCGAGCGCAGGAAATTCATGCCCAGCGCCAACAGGGGTGCGGCCACAATCAGGACAATCCGGCGAAAGGGGCGGCGGACCAGCCAGCCGGCGAAGAAAAATCCGGCAAAGACGCAGGAGATGAGGCTGCGTATGCCGCTGCAGGCCTCCTCGACGCCCACGGTGGTCGTGGCCAACTCGATGACGTTGCCGTGTTGGCGGGCGGGGACGCCGAACAGGTGCAGGGCCTGCAGCACCCCGCCCGTGACCCATTGCTGGAGGCCGAGCGTAATGCGGGCGTAGGTTCCGTCGGGCAGCGGGGCCACCAGCAGCCAGAGCAGGATTGCCGTCAGGCTGATCCAGTTGAAGGGCACGAGCCGCCACCGGGTGTCCGCCAGGATGAGCAACCCCGCGAGGAGAAAGGCGGCTAGGGCGAGGGCGAGTTGGAAGGTGACCAAGGCATGGGTCCAGGCGAGGGTGGCGGCGAACAGGCCCGCGAGGGCAAAAAAAGCAAAACCCGCGAAGAGCGAGCTCGCGACCGCCAGCGTCGGCCAGAGTCCGACGGGAACCCAGCGTGGGGTGCCGTGGCGGCGGCTTTCCCACAGCAGCAGCAGGAAGATGAGCGGGACAAAGAAGGCGTGCGACAAGTCGGGGTTCTGCTGCCACTCCGGCCAGAGCAGCCAGCTGTAGGCGCCCGCCAGAGCCAGGAGCAGGGTGCCTAGGGCGATGGCATCAGCCGGCAGTCGGCCGAGGATCTGGCGTGCGGTGTTGACGGTGGGAGTCATGGGTGGGCCGGTGAACGCTCCAAGATGGCGTAGATGACCTCGGTGGGCAATGGAACCAAGGGCAGGATACGCGGCAGGCGCGAGTCACCCGCCTGTTTTCCGAGCAGTTCACCCAGTCCGCGCAGCACGCGGGCATCGGAGGCGGTGTATTGGGTGATGCGGGCCAGAAGCTGGTCGGCCCGCGGGACATCACCGGCCAGGATTGCGGTGAGATAGACCGCGTGATAGAGTGACACGGTGTCGGCATTGACCGGCATTCCCGCCGTCTCGAACCGGGCGGAAAAACTGGCGAAGAGTGCCGGGTCCGGGTGACTCACGAGGTAGGCGCAAAACTGCGTGGCCAGCGGCGGCGACAGCTCGTAGCGCAGCAAGGAATCGAACTCGGCACTGACGAGCGAGGTCCAGCCTTTGGTCTGATAACTGCGCAGGCGGAGAAAGGCCGCTTCGTTGGGCTGCAGCTGGCGATCGTAGGTCTGGAGGAGGATGTTGGCTTGGTCGTGCAGGCCGAGTCGCAGGAGCCGGTCGATTTGGTAGTAGGGGATGTAGGCTGCCGCGGGCCGGCGATAGATCCGGTTCAGCCGGGGCAAGGCCCGGTCGGTGTGGCCTTGCAGCAGCAGGTGCTCAATGCCGATCAATTCCGTGCACCATACCGGGAGGTGGGGGTGCTGGGACAGCACGGTGCCGAGAAAAGCGGAATCGTGGGTTTGGCGGCAGGCAAAAAACAAGGCGTTCAGCCAGACGGTGCGCTCCGCCGGATCCTCGCTGAGCATGGCGGTCGCAAGGGTCTGGATGCGGGGGTAGGCGCCGCGCGCCAGCAGCGTGCGGAACCAGATCTGGGCGGTCGCCCGCCGTTGGTCGGGCACATCCCGCATCAGGCGTTCATAAATGTGGTCGGCGACATAGGGCTGCCCGGCCACCTGACTGAGACCGGCGAGGGTGAGCCCCGCCGGGTAGTTGCCGGGATTGAGCTGGGTGACCATCTCGAGCGAGAGGATGGCTTCCTGATAGTTGCCGGCCTGGAGGGCCTGCTGGGCGCGGGCGACGTAGAGGTTCTCCTGCGATTTCCGCAGCTCGTTCCAGCGCGGCGGCCAGGCCACGTTCAGGTAGCTGGTTTTGTAGCTGGCCGAGCGCAGGACGCCAAACACCAGCAAGGTGGCAGCCAGATAGAGCAGCAGACCCAGCGCGGCGCCATAAAGGACGGCGCGGCCCCAGAACGGGCGGACGCTCTCCGCGTTGACGCTGCAACGCCAGCCTTGCGGGGTTTGGACAAGCAAAGGGCAGACCCGCTTGAAGCGAGCCGGCTGGTTCCAAAGCGTGACGGCCTCGCAACGCGAATCCAAGGCATGGCCCGAGTCGGCGTAGGTCTGGCAGGGGCAGTCATCCCGGTGCGCGCCGCGCATCCGGAACCAGGTCTTGCGCGCGTTCCAGTAGAACAGCGCCCACCAGAAACGGAAAAAATCTCCGAGCCAGCCGATCACGGCCCCAAGCTAGGGGGGCCGGGTCAGTCCGCAACGCGCAATTGCACACACGAAGTTTGACGGCGCCGCGGTTGGCGGTCAGCTTCCTTGTATTCCACGCCCATGAATACTCTGACCAAAATCCTCATCGCGGGTGCCTGCTCCCTGGCGGCCCTGTGCAACGGACACGCCGCGGCCGCCGTCGGCCAGGCCGCACCTGACTTCACCCTGACTGACATCTCCGGACAGCAGCGCGCCCTATCCGACTTCAAGGGCAAGATCGTGGTCTTGGAGTGGGTCAACCCGGAGTGCCCGTTTGTCGTCAAACACTACGACAAGAGCGGCAACATCCCCAAGACCCAGCAGGCTGCCACGGCCGCCGGGGTCGTCTGGTTGCAGATCAATTCCGCCCATTCCGGCGCACAGGGAGACTACGATGCGGCGCAGGTGGCAGGTTGGCAGAAACGCAACGCGGTGGCCGCCACGGCCTACTTCCGTGATCAGGACGGCAAGGTCGGCAAGCTCTACGATGCCCGCACCACTCCGCACCTGTATGTCATCGATGGAGGCGGGACGCTCGTTTACGCCGGCGGGATTGACGATATTCGCTCCAGCAAGGTCGCGGACATCGCCAAGGCCAACAACTTCGTCAACGCGGCTCTGGCCGACCTCAAGGCCGGGCAGCCGGTGCGCACGGCGCGTTCCCAGCCCTACGGCTGCGCGGTCAAATATGCCGACTGAGGCCGCGCATCAGGTCGGCGTTCCCGGATCGCCGCCTTCAGCCGGAGCCTACGGGCTCCGGTTTTTTTGGGCCCACCGCGACGCGACCAGCCAGGCGAGCAGCGCGTAGGCGGCGCTGGCCAGATGGGCGCTGGTGGCCACCCGAACCGCAGGATCATCGAAGCGGATCATGCCACCACCGTGTCCACCCTGCAGGCTCTCGAAGATGATTTCGCCGACATAGACGAGGAGAACCGCGGGCCAGAACCAATCCGCCCAGTTGCGCTGCCAGCCCTGGGCGGCGAGATAGAGCAACAATCCGAGGTTGAGCGCGCTCAGGCCGCCGTAGCGCTGCATCGCCGGGTCGAGGCCATAGAGCACGGCGGAGATGAACGCCGGCATGAGGCCCAGCGCAAGGGCGCTGAAGCGCGCATGCCGACCTTGCAGCACCCATCCCAGCAGAAGGAACAGCCCGGTGTCGGCGATGAAATGCGGCCAGCCGAAATGAACAAAGTGCCCCGTCCAGGCCCGCCAGAGCTCACCGTGAGCCAGCCGGGGCCGATCATAGAGCAGGGTGCCGCGCCAGGCCGGGTTGAGCTGGATGAGCAGGGCGGCCGCGGCCAGCGCGATAAAAATCCAGGGCAACCGGCGCGGCGAGAGCTGGGGAATCGGATCCATCCCGCTCAACGCCGGCGGCGGAGGAGGCAGCGCGCGAGACCGAGCAAGCACAACGCGCCGCAGAACCAAAGGCTGGGGGCGCCGCCCCCACCACCGCCGCGGCTTCCGGAGGTGGGCGGTGGCGCAGGCGGCGGTGCCGGGGTATTGACGGTCAGCGTTACCGTATCGCTGTTGAGCGACCCAGCGGCATTGGTCAGGGTGACGAAATAGGTGCCGGCGTGGGTGGACTGTGCGTTGCTGATGGTGTAGGTCGGACCGGTGGCACCGCTGATGCTGGCACCGTTGAACATCCATTGAAAGCCGGTGGCGCCGGTGGCGACGACCGTAAAGGCAGCCGTGCCGCCGAGGGCAACGGTGGTGCTGCTCGGCTGGGTGCTGATGACGGGCAGGGCGGGCCCGGAGGGTGAGAAGCTGAGATTGAGGGTGACGCCAGCGGAGTCAGCCCCGTTGCCGTCGGAGTTGTTGAAGCCATCGATCGCGAAGTAGTAGGTGGTGCCGGCGGTGGCGTTGAAAGTGAGGGTGCTGGCCTGGATGATGCCGGGGTTGATGTCATCATTGCTCGCAATCGCCGTCAGTGATCCGAGGGCGGCACCCGTGTAGACGCCAAGCGTCGTGTCGGCGTAGCTGCCCCGCGTGTCGAGGCTGACCGGGCCGGCGGCCGGGGCGGTCCAGCGCCACCAGACGGACCGGCCGCCGATATTGCCGGCGTGATTGGGTTCCCCGGATTGTTTGGTGGCATTGGTGGTGAACCCGGTGACGGTGGCCGCGTTGTTCACGAGGGTGACGATGAGCGCGCTGGCGAAGTTGTCGTTGGCCGGCGTGCCGGGCGGTCCATAGAGATTTTGCGCTCCGGTGATGTCGTCGGGATGCAGCGTTTCATTGTTCGTGATCCGGCTGTTCATGATCGGAAGCGGTGGGTCGAAAACCTGCCCCGCCTCATTGGGGTGATCCAAGCCGAGGGCATGACCCAGTTCGTGGAGGGCGACGCGCCGGAGATCGACGAGGCCGCTTTGGGTGGGGCCACCGTAGGCGCCCCAGTTGCGGGCGGAGTTGAACACGATGTCGGCCTCGGTGCGTTCGTTGCCGATGCGCCAGGTGGTGGTGACGGCCAGCACGTTGGTGTCAAAGGCCTGGCCGAAGACATCGGCGCCAAAGACCAGCTCGTTGACGCGATTGCGCTCGCTGGCCGTGCCGACGGCGATGGTGCTTTGAAACTGGATGCCGCCAAGCACGGCGTTCCAGTCCCGGGCGGCGGCTTGGGCGCTGGCGTTGAAATCAATGCCCCCGGGGCTGGTGCCCAGCATGAGTCTGAGCGGATACGCGGGTTGCGGCCACTTGATGGGCAGGCCGGTGTTGCTGTTGATGAGGTAGGCAAAGCCCCACGCCGAAACCGCCGCCAACAGGCCGGCGCAGAGACCAAGTGCGAGTTTGAGCCGGTTATTTTTCACGCTTGGGCAGGGGAGCAAGCACGGTGCGGGACCGGAGCTGGCCGATAAAGGCTGCGGCCGTCAGCGGGCGGGCGGTGGGTGACAAGTTCCGCGCCTGGCTGGGGCGATCCATGGGCAGCGATACGTCTTCCGCGCGGTAAAGCGGCCGGCCATTGCTGCGCATGACATAATCCTGCCCCGACCGGGCATCGCGGAAGATGGGGTAAACGCCGTGCATGAGTGCCACCAGCGGGAGCATTCGGCGTTGTTCGCCATGCACAAAAAGCACGTTGTCGTCGCCCGGGTGAAAGACCGGCATGCCCTCAACGATCAATTCATCCGCGCCGATGCGCCCGCCAACCAGGTTGATCACCAGCGGGGACGGGGGGGAGCCCTTGATGACCTCCTTGATTTCCAGCTCCACCCGGGTGCTGATATAGCGACGGCCGCCGTGTTCGCGCCATTCGGGGGTCGCAGATTTGACGACCGCGCGCACGACATAGTCTGACTGCCTGAGGAGCGAATCGACGTCCGGTGCCTCCACCGTGGTGGCAGCACACGGGGCGAACAGCAGGCTCAGCAGCAAGCCGGCGATTGTGAGGGGCCGTATGACCATGAGGTGGTTTCGCTTGGGGGCCAGTTGCGGCCTTTTGCAGAAGGCAACAACACGCTACCGGGGCGGCCAACCAGGTCAAAATTTAAGTAGCCGCGCGCTGGGAGAACATCTCCGCGTCGAGCTGCCCTTCGGCCACACGGGTGGTGGGGCCGGTCATCCGGATGGCATAATCGGGAGCGATCTCGATGCCGATCTGTCCGCCGGGCATGTGCACGGTGAGGTTGGCATCGACCAGGCCGAGCTTGCGTGCCACGGCCGCAGACGCGCTGGAGCTGCTGCCCGAGGCGAGCGTATAACCGGCACCGCGTTCCCAAATCTCGATCTGGATATTCTGGCGGTCGAGGACGCGCAGGAATTGGACGTTGATGCGATTTGGGAAGTTCGGGTGGATCTCGATGTCAGGGCCGTATTGCTTCGCCAATTCCGGGGAGATCGCGGGCAGCACCATGACGCAATGCGGGTTGCCGATACCGGCGGCGTTGAAGGTGAATTCGCGGCCCTGGATGGTGAATTTCTCCCCGAGGACCTCGCGCACGGGTCCGGCGACGGGGATGCGGTCGCTTTGGAAGGTGACGCGACCCATCTCGACGGTGATCTTCTGGCCGTGCTGCATGACGCGGGATTCCACGATGCCGCCCGGGGTCTGAATCGTGAAGGGTTGGTCGCCGACGAGCTTCTGGTCGTAGAGGTAGCGGGAGAAGATGCGCAGGCCGTTGCCGGATTTCTCGGCCTCGGAGCCGTCGGGATTGAAGATGCGCAGGCCGAATTGCGCCTGGGCGGCGGGGAGCGGTCCCCAGAGAATGCCGTCGGAGCCGGCACCGAGGTTGCGGTGGCAGATCAGGCGGATCTGTTCCGGGATCGGGACCGGCCAGCCGGGATAGTCGGCCGGGTTCATCACAATGTAGTCGTTGCCGAGGGCGTGATATTTGAAAAAGCGCATGGAAAGGGGAAAGGCTTAAACCACGGAACACACGGAATACACGGAAAAAATGTGTCCACCGTCCCGTGCCGGCATACCACGCGGACAGAACGGCAACTCAGCCAGCGGTCGGAGTCTTGGCGACGTAGCCGAGGAGTTTCCGCTGCTTGATGAAATCGGCAACCTTGGCCGGCACCATCTTCTCCCACGAATCGTCACCGGCCTTGATGCGCTGTAGGACGTCCCGGGAAAAGATGTTCAGGTAGTCGGGATTGGCGCCCAGTATGCAATCGAGGTAGTGGTTCTCGAGCAGGTGGGCGTAGAGATTCTGCAGATGCGGGGTGACGTGGAGATTGCGCGCGGTGATCATCACGCCGGAGGCAAATGCGTGGCCGTTGCCCTGGCCTTGTCCGGCCGGATGCCCGCTTGCGAGATAGCGGTCGTAGGCGCCCTGCTGCATCGGGTAGACATAGAGTTTCACGGCGTGGCGGAACATGCGCCCCATCGACTCGAGGATGCCACCCTCGAGGTTGTCGTAATATTTCTCGTTGAAGATCTCGAGGAGGTTGTTGATGCCCATGGCGACGCCGATCATCTCCTTGGTGTAGCGGCGGAAATAGGAGACCAGCCGGTAGAACTCGGAATAGTTCGAGATCAGGGTGGTGAAGCCGATGTGACCGAGCATGTCCACCCGCGCCAGGAAGTCCGTGGCGTCCAGGTCGCCTTCGGCCAGGAGGTTGTTCATGGTGATTTCCATGAGCACGAGCATGTCCTTGCCCTTGACGGTCGGTTCCTGCATGAATTGCGCCGTCGCGCAGGTGAGCATGTCCACGTTCACGTGGGTGACGGGCCGGAAGCTGCCGCGCTCGACGAGCACGGCCTTGTGGTGCAGGAGTTCGGAGGGCTGCAGCACCTCCCCGTTGGGGCCGAACATCACGGCGTTCGTCAGGCCGAATTGCACGAGGCGGAGAGAGAGGAGGCGGTTGTCGATGTCGCCGAAGGCCGGGCCGCTCACGCGGAGCATGTCGATTTCGATCCGGTCGGTGCCGATGTTGTCGGCCAGGGATTGGATGAGCTGCGCGGGGGCGGCGGAGTAATTGAAGGCGCCGTAGATGAGGTTCACTCCCACGATGCCGAGGGCCTGCTGTTGCAGGACGTTCTCCTTGTCCCACATGCGGACGTGGATGATGATGTCGCTGGGCTCGGCGCCGACCTCGTGCTGGAACCGGACGCCCAGCCACCCGTGGCCGTCGTTGGGGCCCTTGAAGCTCTTGGCCACAACGGTGTCTGCGAAGACGAAGAACTTGGTGCGGTCTCCCCGTTTTTCAGCGAGGCGCTCCTTGAGCAGCCGGTATTCGTGGTCGAGCATCGTCGCGAGCCGCTCGCGTGACACATAGCGCGGGGCCTTGCCATAAATGGCGTCGCTGAAGGTCATGTCGTAGGCGGACATGGTCTTCGCGATGGAGCCGGAGGCGCCACCGACCTGGAAGAAGATGCGGGAAACCTCCTGCCCGGCGCCGATCTCCGCGATGGTGCCGTAGCGCGTGCCGTCCAGATTGATGGTCAGGGCCTTGCGGTTGGTTGTGAGCAGTTCTTTTTTCTCACTCATGTCGGGAAGTTAAGGCGATTTCGGCACGCATGGGAAGGCTGGGAGTGAAACAATCGGGTCCTAGCAGCGGAAGTTTAATGGCTGTTCGCGTTTTCTGTCGCGCCCTTATGCCGTTCAACTCGCTCCATGGCCGTCCGCCGCTTTTCGCTGGCGGAAGCGGGCCGCCGGCCTAGGTTCGCCGCCATGAAGAACTTCTTCACTTCCTTTTTTGCCACGCTGGCGGCCCTGCTCGTTTTCCTGTTCGGCGGCGCCTTGATCGTCATGCTGCTTTTCGGGGTCATGGTGGCCATGGGGGAGAAGAAGCCGGTGGCGGTTCAAAGCGGCTCCTACCTCGTGTTCGACCTGGCTGCGAACATTCAGGATGCGCCATCGCAGGTTGAGGGTTTGGAAGAGGTTATGGAGTTGTTCGGCGGTCGAGGCCAACGCCATATCCAGCTCCGCGAGGCCACCCGCGCGCTGGAGGCCGCGGCCAAGGACGATGCGATCAAGGGGCTCTACCTGACAGGCACGTTGCAGGCCCAGGGCTATGGTTCCGGCTTTGCCGCGCTGAAGGAAGTGCGCGAGGCGATCGAGGTGTTCAAGGCGTCGGGCAAGCCGGTGAAGGCCTACCTCGACTACGCGGGCACCCGCGAATTCTACCTCGGCTCGGTGGCCGACGAGATCGTGCTCGATCCCTACGGCGCGGTGGTCATGCCCGGCTTGGCCTCACAACCGATGTTCTACACGGGAGCCTTCGAGAAATTTGGCATTGGCGTGCAGGTCACCCGGGTCGGCAAATACAAGAGTGCCGTCGAGCCTTTCACTCTCAAGCAGATGAGCCCGGAGAACCGCGCGCAGATCCAGAAGCTGCTCGACGATGTGTGGGGCACGCTCACCACCTCCATTGAAGCCGCCCGCAAGCTTTCCCCCGGTGCCATCCAGCATGCGGTCGATAGCAAAGCACTCATCCGCGCGGACGATGCCCTGAAGCTCAAACTGGTGGATCGCATCGCCTACCTTGACGAGGTGCTGGCCGAGTTGAAGACGGCGACCGGGCGGAAGGACTCCAGTCAACCCTTCCGCCAGGTGGCCTTGAAGGATTATGCCCGGCTTGTCTCCACCGGCGGCCTGGCCGCCAAGCGGCAGGGCGAGGGCAAGATCGAGGTGTCCGGCGCCAGCAAGGGCAAGATTGCCGTCGTTTACGCCGAGGGGGAAATTGTGGACGGCACCGGCAACGAGGACGGCTATGTCTATGGCGAGAAAACCTCGCGGATGCTCCGGCAGATCCGGCAGGACGACAGCGTCAGCGCGGTCGTGCTCCGGGTGAACAGCCCCGGCGGCAGTGTCACCGCTTCCGAGGCCATCCTGCGCGAGTTGCGCCTGATCAACCAGGACAAGCCCGTCATCGTCTCCATGGGCACCGTGGCCGCCTCCGGCGGCTACTGGATCGCCACGGCCTCCGATCGCATCTTTGCCGAGCCGACGACCATCACGGGCTCCATCGGGGTGTTCGGCATGTTCCTGAACTTCCAAGGCCTGGCGACCGAGAAACTGGGGCTGACCTTTGACACGGTGAAGACCGGCAAGTTTGCCGACGCCGCCACCATCATCCGCCCGAAGACCGACGCCGAACTCGCCATCTTCCAGGATTCCGTGGACTGGGTCTATGACCAGTTCATCTCCAAGGTCGCCGCTGCCCGGAAGCTCGACCGCAAGGTCGTCGAGGAGATCGCGCAGGGGCGCGTCTGGTCCGGGAGCGAGGCGCAGAAGCTTAAGCTCGTGGACGAACTCGGCGGGCTGGCCGATGCCATCAAGTTTGCCGCGGGCAAGGCAGAACTGGGCGACAATTTCCGCGTGACGGAGTATCCCCGCAAGAAGCAGTTTGCCGAGCAATTCACGGAGGCCTTGGAAGGACGCCACCGTGAACAGTCGCTCGGCGGGCCGGTCGGTTTGCTGATTCGCGAGGTGACCCGTGAAATGGAGACCTTGGGCAGGTTCAACGATCCTCGGGGCCTCTATGCCCGGCTGCCCTTTGAATTGCGGCTCAATTGACAATTTCCCATGGCTCAGGACTACACGCTCACCCAGGACTGCCCCGCGACCGTCATCCCGGCCGGCGACAGGGTCACCCTCAAGGCCGGCACCAGCGTCTTCATCACGCAGACCCTCGGCGGCAATGTCACGGTGCGGACCGACGCCGGTTTGTTCCAGATCGCCGTCGCCGATACGGGTGCCATCGGTGGCTACCAAGCCAAGGCCGAGCAGCCCGCAGTCACCGCCACGGAATTCAGTGAAGAAGCTGTCTGGGCTGCGCTCAAGACCTGCTTCGACCCGGAAATCCCCGTCAATATCGTCGATCTCGGCCTGGTCTACGACCTCGCGGTCGAGAAGACGCCGGCCGGAAAACACATCCTCGAAGTGAAGATGACGCTCACGGCGCCGGGTTGCGGCATGGGTCCGGTCATAGCCGAGGACGCGCGCCAGAAGATCGCGAAGCTGCCCGATGTCGAATCCGCGAAGGTGCACATCGTCTGGGACCCGCAATGGGCGCCGCAGATGATTTCCGCTACGGGGCGGAAGGCGCTGGGGCTGGAATGATCAGGCGGTGATCGTATCCAGCGAGCAGCTCTCGACGGGCGTCTCGCAATTCGGGCGGGCGATGATCCCGGGGTAGGGCTCCGGAGCGAACAGTCTGGCGGGTTCGGCGAGCAGGTGCCGGTCGCAGACGGCGAACAATTCCGCCTCGGTCATGGCGCGGCGCATTTCGTGCAGGAAGCTGCCTTCGGCATCCACGCTCTGGCCGACGAAGTTCAGGTATTTCTTCATCTTGGCGACGTGCGCGGCTTCCGGCACGCCCGGGGCCAGGGTTTCGCGGTAGAGGCGACTGACGTATTCGCGGACGTCCGCGAGCGTGGGCTGGAAGATTTTTGGAGGGCTGGTCTCCTGACCAGCCGCCGTCGCCGAGCCTATGGCGCCCAAGGCCGCGGTCGGTCTGGAGACCGACCCTCCAGTAAACCATTCCCGGCATTGGCGGAATATCCACGGATTGCGGATGGCGTGGCGGCCGATCATCACGCCGGCGGCACCGGTCTCCTTGAGCACGGCGGCGGCCTTGGCGGCGGAGGTGATGTTGCCGTTGGCGAGCACCGGGCAGCGGACGGTGCGCGCGGCGACGCCGATGAAATCGTAGTGCACATCGCTCCGGTAACCTTCCTTGACCGTGCGGCCATGGACGCTGAGCAGATCAACGCCGTGCTGGTTGATGAGGCCGAGGACGCGCTCGTAGTTTTCCGTCGAGTCAAAGCCGATGCGCATCTTCACCGTGAAAAGCCCGGGGCAGGCGTCGCGCAGCGCACCGAGGAGTTCGTCGATCTTGGCCGGGTCGCGCAAGAGGCCGCCGCCGACGTTCTTCTTGTAGATCTTGGGCGCCGGGCAGCCCATGTTGAGGTCGATGCCGGCGATGGGATAATTCAGCAGCTCCTTCACGGTGCGGACCATGTGGCTGATTTCCTCGCCGATGAGCTGTGCAAAGACCGGGCGCCCGGTCCGGTTCTCGACGATGGAGCGGACGATGTGTTTCTCCGGGCGTGACTGGGCATGGACGCGAAAGAACTCCGTGAAAAAATAATCCGGCGCGCCGTAGTGCGCGACGACCCGCATGAATGGCAGGTCGGTGACGTCCTGCATCGGCGCCAGGGCGGTGAGCGGCTGGCCAGTGTGAGTGCCAGCCGGCAGTGGGCGGGCCGGCGCAGTCACTGGTCGCCCTCGTCCTTGGGCTCTTCTTTCTGTTGCTTGAGGACGCGCTCGAGGATCTCGGACATGTCCTCGACCAAGTCGAAGACCTTGCGGGCGACGAAAATCGGCCGCTTCTGCTGGAGGGCGAGGACGATGGAGTCGCTGGGGCGGGCGTCGAGCTCGAGGAACTTGCGGCCGAGCTCGTTCTGCATGTGCAGGATGATGCGGGCGAAATAGGTGCCGTCGTTGACGTCGTTGATGATGATGCGTTCGAGGCTGATTTCGAAACCCATCAGGAGGTGGCCGATGAGGTCGTGGGTGAGCGGCCGCTCCTTTTTGACTCCATTGATCGTCATCGAAATGGCGCTGCCGACGCTGGGGTCCACATAGATGACGAAACTCTTGTCATCGTTGCCCAGGAACACGGCACAGCCGTTGGCCGTGGGCATGAGGCCTTTGATGGAGACTTCGACTAGGTCGGCGGGCATGGCGGAAAGGTGGTGTTCACGGGGAAAAGTGCAAGTTTGCCGCAGAACGGCGGTCATAGACCGCCGCTACAGGGACTTCAGAAACCGTGGAGGGTGATGCCCCAGGACTTGGCCTGCTTGAGGACGGCTGGCTTGTCCAAGATGATGACCTTGCCAGCCTCGAGCGCGGCGGCGGACAGGCCGGCGGCGTGCATGGTCTCAAGAGTTCGCAAACCGAACACGGGGACGTCGAAGCGGAAATCCTGCCTGGGCTTTACGGTCTTCACGAAAAGCGTCTCGTCGGTCTTGAAGGTGCCGGCGCGGCGGAGCATGTCGTCGGTGCCCTCGAAGGCCTCGACCGCCAGGACGGTGCCCTTGCGGACGACGCAGCCCTGACCGATGTCAAGGCGGGCGATCTCGCGGGCGATGGTGATGCCGTGTTGGACGTATTCCGCGTCGAGGGCAAGTTTGCCGGTCATCGCACCGGCGGTGGCGAGTTGGTCGTCGATGAAAGCGCGTGCGTCGAGCAGAGTGACGCCGAGTTTTTCTATCTCCTCGGCGATGGCCCCGAAGATGGTCTCGGCATTGCGGCGCTTGAGTTTGAAGAGAATGGCGGCGGCCTTGAGGTCGGGGGTGAGACCGTGGAAGAGCTTCTTGGGCTTCACCTGGCCGGCCATGAGGGCGTAGCCGGCACCGAAGGCCTTGAGGGTATCGAGCATCTTGCCGACTTGGCCAACATTCAGGGTGACGCGCTCCGTTTCGGGGAAGGAGGCGACGAGTGACGGCTCGGTCTCGTCGTCCATGGCAATGAGCCGCAGGGGCACGCCGGCGGCCCGGATGGCGGCGGCAGTGATGACGGGATAGGTGCCACGGCCAGCTATGAGGGCAACGGGGCGCTGGGCATCAAAATCCCTGGGCAGGAAGGCGGAAGGCATTGGACGGAAGATGGCGGAGCCGTGTGGCGCCTGCAACCATCCTTCGCCAAGGGTGCGGATAACAGATTCAGGCGGCAGAATGAAAACCGCCCCGCTGAAGGGCGGGGCGGAGAGCAGTTACGACTGGGAGCCGTAGTATTTCTTGTAGCTCCGGTAGTAGCGATAGTTCGAGTAATACTCGATACGTCGGGCCGAGAGGCCGTTGAGCACGATCCCGAGCAGCTCGTTTTTGCTCTCCCTGAGTTGCTTGATGTAGAGGCGGATGTGCTTGCGATAGGCGCGATTGAAGCGGCAGACGTAGATGACCTCGTCGGTGCGTTCGGCGATGAGCAGCGAGTCGGTGACGGCTCCCATCGGCGGCGAGTCCACGACGATGAGATCGAAGTGCTGCTTCATGCTCTCGATGAACTGGCCGAAAACAGGGGTCTCCAACAGTTCGGTCGGACTCTTGGAGCGACCGCCGGAGCGGAGCAGGTAGAGATTTTCGTCCACCTTGGTGAAGCCGAGGGCGGCATCGGTGAAGGGATCCGCGGGGATCTTGGCTCCGGCCTCGAACCAGGCGATAAGACCGGCCTCATTGGTGAGCTTGAAATGGCGGTGCAGCATCGGGCGCCGCATGTCGCAGTCCATGAGCAGCACCTTCTTGCCGTGGCGGGCAAATGAGGCGGCGAGGTTGCAACTGATCATCGTCTTGCCTTCGCCGGGGATGGTGCTGGTGACGAGAACGGCCTTGGGGAAGTCCAGCTTCGACTGGATTTTGACGGCGCTGTAGACGCTCAGGAACGCCTCGGAGCCGGGCGAGGTGCGGTTGCTGTTGACCAGGGAATGCTTCTCGGTGTCGGGCACGTCGGCGAGTTCGGGGATGATGCCGAGCAGGTGGGCCCCGATGAAGCCTTCGACGTCCCAGGCGCTCTTCACGCGGTCGTCGAGAAAACTGAGGCCGATGGCGACGCCGGCAAAAACAACCAGACCCAGGAAAAAACTGGTCTTGATGATATTGCGAAGCACCGGGGTGTAGGGGCTGCCGGGGATTTGCGCCGGGTCGAGCGGCTTGACCGGGATGTTTTCCAGATTCTTGGACGTGGTGACCTGATTCAGGCGGTTCAGGATCTCGACGTAGTTGTTCTTGGCGACCGTGGCCTGATTCTCGAGGCTCTTGAAGTCCACCGAGAGATCGCCGAGGCGCAGGTTGTCCTTCTCGGCGGCCTGGTATTCCTTGGCGTAGGAGGCCTCGGTGTCCTTCAGCTTCGCGTATTGGGTGCGCAGGTCGGAAATGGACTGCTCGATGTTCTGGTTGATCTGGGCGGTGACGATGTCGATGGAGTTGGCCAACTCGACCATCTTGGGGTGCCGTTCCAAATAGCGCTCGCTGAGGATGGCCTGGGTCTTGTTCAGGTCGGCGAGTTGGGACTTCAGCTGCGGGATGCTGCCGTAGGCCGAGATGTAGCCAATCTCGAGGAGATTGGCGGGATTCTCCCGTTGCATTTTCTCGATCTGGCCGAGCAGAGTCTCGACATCGAGACGGGCGAGCCGCGCGGTGGTGAGGGTGGCATTCACCGTGCGGAGGCGCTCGCCGACGATGTTCATGCTGTTGTCGAGGGAGACGAGGTTGTGCTTGCGGCGGTAGTCCTGAAGTTTGGCCTCGGCGGCTTCGGACTCCTGCTGCAGTTCGCGCGCGCGACTCCGGAGATAGTCCACGGCGAACTCATTTTTGCCGCCGACGTTTTCCATGAGATAGCGCATGAACTGGTCAACATAGCGGTTGGCCAGAAGGGCGGCGGCTTCGGGGTCGCGGTGGGTAACGGTGATGGTGATAAGGTAGCTGAGGCGGATGGACTCGCGCGAGAGGTTGCCCATGATGCCGCCAATGGGCGGAGGATTGGCTCCGGGCTGAAGCTCGGCGAGATAGGGACGCTGGAGGATTTTGATCTCATCGGGCGTCAGCGATTGTGCCACCATGGTGCGCAGGCGGGCGCTGGTCAGAATCTGGAGATAGGTGTTCAGGTCGATGTCCGAGCGGACGGTGGTGTCCACCACCTGCTCGTTTTGGACAACGCGCTCCGGGCGCTCGAACTGCATGCTGGCCGTGCTGGAATACATGGGCGTCTCCTGCGCCTTGTAATAGCCGAAGGAGAGGGCGACCAGCAGGGCCACCGGCAGGGCGATCCAGAGACGTTCCCTCAGGATAATGTAATAATCGCGCAGCGAGCGCCGCTCGGCGACCTGACTGTCGTTCCCATGGAGCGACTGGCCGGCGGATTTGGCGGGGGCAGTCGTGGGGAGCGGGTCGAGGGAGGACATGGATCAAATGAGGCGTTCGGGCACGTAGACGTTATCGCCCGGCAGGAGCACCAGGGAGCTGTCGTCCGCCTTGGTGTCCTTCTTGCCCTTGATGACGCTGTCCACATCGATCGTGAAGACTTTTTTGGTGCCGTCGGGAAGGATGCGCGTGACGGTGACGGCGGTGCCTTTGCCGATATCGGTGATGCCGCCCGCCTTGGTGACGAGTTCGACGACCGTCAGGGTGGACTCGATCGGCAGGGCATAGCGCGATGGATTGCGGATGGCACCGGAGATGGACACCTCGCGGGGGGCATATTCCTCGACGCTGATGGTGACCTGGGGATTGCGCAGGAAGCGGCCGTCCTTGTAGGCGTTCTCAATGGCAGCTTGGGCTTCGATGACGGTCAGGCCTCCGATGACGATCTCGCCGAGCAGAGGCATGTTGACCCGGCCGCGGGCATCAATGCGCGTGAGGCTCGTCAGGTCCTCCTCCTGATAGACCACAATGCGCACGCGGTCGGCGAGGCCGAGGGTGTGGATGTAGTTCTTCTTGCCGACCTTGTCGGTGGCCTGGCCATGGGCTTGCAGGCCGGAACCGAGCAGCAGAATGCAGAGGAGGAAAGGCAGGAGTGTGACGGAGCGCATGGTAAAATTCAGAAGCGACTGGCGATATCAAAGGCAATCCCGTTGCGGGTGAAATCAGAAAAGGCGAACGTGGACCAGTTGTGGAAGTAGGTGTAGGTGACGCCGGCTTGGAAGTGTTCGTTCATTTTGTAGCGGAGGCCGGCATCCCAGCTGAAAAAGGTGTCGCGGCGAACGGGTGGGGGCGTGCCAAGAAAGTTGTTTCGACCGTAAGATACCCCGGCAAGGATCTCGAACTGGCGGTTGATGGCGTAGTTGGCGCGGAGTGTCGCGGTGGTGGAATCGACCGAGACGCCAGTGGCAATGGTGTTGAAATCACGGGTGAGGGTGCCGGTAAGATTGAGCTTCCGGGTAACGGGCCAGCCGATCGCGGCCAGGGCGTTGATATGCGTGAAAGTCTGGGCGTGGCTGACGTCGCGGATCTGGTAGCCGAGACGCACGGTGCCGTTGAGCTTGGCAAACAGTCCGCCGGTGGCCCCGACATTGAACCAATGATCGACGGTGTCGTCGCCAATGGAGGTCTGGGAAACGCGAATGCGATAGCCGCCGACCAAATCGAGTTTGGAGGTGTAAACGTAGAAGATGTCGAGGGACTGGGTGTAATCCCGGTAGTTGGCCAGCGTGGCGGTCTCCACATAGCGGCGGCGCAGGTAGCCGGTCTGGGAAGTGAAGTAGTATCTGTCGTTGACGGGATACTTGAGGCTGAGGCCGACCGGGAAATTCCAGGAGTTGGTGCGCAGGTTGACGGAGCTGTCGGCCCGGCTCTCCCGGTAGGCGCTTACGGTGAAAGCTCCGGTGGTGCGCCCGGAGGTTTTGTTGAGTTCGAGACGGAAACTTGGGTCGAAAGAATTCTGGTCCGAAAACTGCCCGTAGTCGGAGTAGCTGAGGGTGGCGGTGGCGTTGACCGCGATCACGCCGGCCCGGCGCTTCAGCTCAACTCCCACGGCCGCGCTGGTCGTGTAGTCGCCACGGTCGGTCGCATCGGAGAAGATGTTTGAATCATAGCCGAAGGTGACACTGCCGAAGACAAAGAGCTGGTTGCGGGAACCATCGACATTGATCAGGGCACGGGCAGGGGAGAGGCCAAGGAGGAGCGCACCGGAGGCAAGCAGGCTTTTTTTGGCGAATCTGTGAAAAATCACGGCTGGTGGCGGAAGGTTTAGTTGCCCGGCAGACGGTCAGGGCTGATGACAATGTTGATCGGCGGTTCAGCGGGGATAGTCGGCTTGACTACAATTTCCTGATCGCCGCCAGAGGGAATGTCAGCCGGGCCGTCGGGGCCCACTTCCGCCTTTTTCTCAATGATGTCAAAGGTGACTGTTTTTCTTGCGTTGCAAGCGACGGTGACCCGTGCGTCAGAGGCGTCCAGGTCTTCTTGCGGTATGCGGCTGATGGTGATTGTCGGGGCGAGGTTGCCTGCGGAAGCCCGGACGATGGCGCGTTCACCTGGGCGGAGGATCTGGCCGCCTACATCCTTGCTGCTACCGCGCACGGTGAGATCGCCATCCAGCAGGTCGATGACCGTCTCGTTCGCGTTGGTCTGGATGGAAACCTTGCCGCCGCGGATATTCATCGAGGCTTGCGGAGTGGTGTAGAGCATGGAACTTCCGGAAACCAACTGGCTGGTGCAGATACCCACCGCCCCACGGGCCACATGGACTTCGGATTGGGAAATGGAGGGCTCGTAGGGCACGTCCGCCGCCGTGTCGCGGTTGGGCTGGAAGGGCTCTTGCACAAAGCGGTCAATCTCCACCCGGGTGCTCTCATCAACAAACATCCCGGTGCCATTGGAGTAAACGTAGGCGTTATGGGCGCCCTCTTTGGTCTCGATGACAGTGCCGGGTGCATCAAAGGCGGTGGCCTGCTTGGCGGTGTAGAGCTTCTCCCCGGTCACGATCTGGCTCTCACCTACGGCCTCCGCGAGGTAGATTTTGCTGGTGGGGCCCTTCTTCTTGCCGAGCTGACGTTGCGCCAACGCGCTCGGTGTCGTCACCACTAGCGCGACAGTGGCGAGGATGATAAGGCGGGTGAGGTTAGCATTCATGGCCGATAGTTTTTGGAATTAACACGGTTGGGCCGTTTGGCGAACACCTTCTGGTTAATATCCCGAATAAAGCTAGGGTATTACACCTAGCGCAAGCGCTTAGTAAATATTTTTCATTGAGGATTCTAATCTTAAATCAGGTTAACAGGTTAATCAGGCGCCCCTTGATGTGAATAACGCGCTTGATGGGTTTCCCGGCCAGATGCAGGGCTATCTTGGGGTTGGCCGTCGCCAGCTTGATCATGTCGGCTTCCGAGGCGCCGAGGTCGCAGGTGATGTCTCCACGGTGCTTGCCGTTCACCTGTATGACCATGGTGAGGGAACTGGTGACCAATTTCGCTGGGTCGAAAACAGGCCAGGCAGCAGTCATGATGGGGCCGGATTCACCGAGACGGGCCCAAAGTTCTTCGGCCATATGCGGGGCGAACGGCGCAAGCAGGCGCAGCAGGTCGAGCATGGCGGCGCGCGGCACGGCGGGCTCTTTCTGTAGTGCGTTCACGAGGATCATCATCTGGGAGATGGCGGTGTTGAAGCGCAGGCCCTCGATGTCGTCGCCTACCTTCTTGATGGTCTCGTGCAGCAATTTTTCCGTGTCCGGCGTGAGGGTGCCGGCGGCGGTGATGCGCGGGTTGGGTGCCCCTTCCTCGGTGAGGCATTCGCGCCAGACCTTCTTGAGAAAGCGGTGCACGCCCTCGATGCCCTTGGTGTTCCAAGGCTTCATCGCTTCGAGCGGTCCGAGGAACATGAGGTAGAGGCGCAGCGAGTCGGTGCCGTAGTCGCGGATGATGTCGTCGGGATTGACGACGTTGCCGCGGCTCTTGGACATCTTCACGCCGTCTTCGCCGAGAATGATGCCCTGGTGGAAGAGCTTCTTGAAGGGTTCTGGCTGCGGCACGACGCCGAGGTCGAACAGCACCTTGTGCCAGAAGCGGGCGTAGAGCAGGTGGAGCACGGCGTGCTCGGCGCCACCGACGTAGAGATCGGGCACGCCCCAATACTTCAGCGCTTCGGGGCTGGCGATCGCGCTGGCGTTCTGCGGGTCGAGGAAGCGCAGGTAATACCAGCAGGAGCCGGCCCATTGCGGCATGGTGTTGGTCTCGCGGCGGGCGCGCACCCACGCGTCGCCGGCGGGCTTAGTCTGGCTTGCGGGAACGGCGGCGCCGGTCGTGACGTCGAACCAGATTTCGAGCCACGCGGTCTCGTTGGCGAGGGGGCTTTCGCCGGTGCCGCTGGGCAGATAAGACTGCACCTCGGGCAGCACGAGCGGCAGGGCCGTGTCGGGCAGCGGGAGGGCGAAGTGGGTGGCGCCGTTCTCTGCGAAGGTGACAGGTTGCTCCGGCAGGTCCTTGCGGGCCGCGGCGGCGCGACGGTAATCGGTCTCGGTGACCCACACGATGGGGAAGGGCTCGCCCCAATAGCGCTGGCGGGAGAACAGCCAGTCGCGGAGCTTGTAATTGACCGTGCCCTTGCCGAGGCCCTTGGCCGCGAGGTCGGCGGTGATCTTTTTCTTGGCCTCGGGCCAGGCCAGGCCGTCGTAGCCGGGCGAGTTGATGACCTTGCCGTCACCGACATACGGCAGTTTGTCCGAGCCGTCGGACGATTCGATGACCCGCGGCGTGGGCAGGGCGTAGAGTTGGGCAAACTCCCAGTCGCGCTCGTCGTGCGCCGGCACGGCCATGATGGCGCCGGTGCCGTAGCCCATGAGCACGTAGTCGGCGATCCAGACGGGGATGCGCGCGCCGTTGACCGGGTTGATGGCGTAGCTGCCGGAGAAGACGCCGCTCTTGTCCTTGGCGAGGTCGGTGCGCTCGAGATCGCTCTTGCTTGCGGCCTTCTTGCGGTAGGCTTCGACGGCGTCGCGCTGGCCGGGCTGGGTGAGCGCAGGCACAAGCGGATGTTCGGGCGCCACGACCATGTAGGTGGCGCCGAAGAGCGTGTCGGGCCGCGTGGTGAAGATCTTGAGGTCGCCGAACTTCGGGTCCTCGAGCTTGAAGAGCACCTCGGCGCCCTCGCTGCGGCCGATCCAGGCTTCCTGCATACGCTTGGTCGAGTCGGGCCAGTCAACGTCCTTCAGGCCGTCGATCAGTTGCTCGGCGTAGGCGGTGATGCGCAGCACCCACTGGCGGAGATTGCGGCGCTCAACGGGGAAGCCGCCGACCTCGGACTTGCCGTCCACAATCTCCTCGTTGGCGAGGACGGTGCGGAGTTCCGGGCACCACCAGACGGGGCGCTCGTCGACATAGGCTAGGCCCTTCTTGAAGAGTTGCAGGAAAATCCACTGCGTCCACCGGAAGTATTTCGGGTCGGTCGTGTCCACCTCGCGGTCCCAGTCGTAGGAAAAGCCCAGCGATTTGATCTGCCGGCGGAAGTTGACGATGTTGTTCTGGGTGTTGGTAGCGGGGTGCGTGCCGGTTTTCACGGCGTGCTGTTCGGCGGGCAGGCCGAAGGCGTCCCAGCCGATCGGGTGGAGGACATTGAAACCGCGGGCGCGCTTGTAGCGGGCGAGAATGTCGGTGGCGGTGTAGCCTTCCGGATGGCCGATGTGCAGGCCCGCGCCGGACGGGTAGGGGAACATGTCCAGCACGTAGTATTTCGGCTTGGCCGAACCATTCTCGGCCTTAAATGCCTTGGTTTTCTCCCAGAAAGATTGCCAATGCGGCTCGATTTGGAGAAAGTCGTAGTCTTTGCAGTTGGTAGCCATCGATTGTTAAAACCCGCCACATTGAGACATTCCCTTTCACCGTCAATCACCGCCCGTCTGGCCGCAATTGCCCTCGTTTTGCTGGGGCTGACCGCTTCCGCCGAGGGGGCCATGAGCCGGGGCTTCAACCGCTTGCTGGACGCCGTCGTCCGCATTGATGTCCGGGAAATCGAGTTCAACGATGGCGCCAAGCGCATCACGGGAGGGGTCGGCTCCGGGGTCATCATTTCCAACGACGGCCTGGTTCTCACCAACGCCCATGTCGTTAGCCCCCAGGCCGTCGAGATTTCCGTGACCTTGGCCAGCCTGGAGCGCATCAACGCCAAGCTGGTTGGCTGGGATCATTGGACGGACCTCGCGCTGCTTCGCATCGATCTCGAGGCGATCAAGAGCCGCCGGCTCAACTTCGCGGTCGCGGATTTTGGAGACTCGGACGATCTTTTTGTCGGCCAGACCGTGTTTGCCGTCGGCACGCCACACGGCCTGACGCGCACCGTCACGCGCGGCATCATTTCCAACAACAAGCGCTACTTTGAGGACAGCCGCGGCGTGAACGGCTACGAGACCGGCGCCTTCAACACCTGGCTGCAAACCGACGCCGCGATCAATCCCGGCAACAGTGGCGGGCCGCTTGTCACCGAGGACGGCAAAGTCGTCGGCATCAACTCGCGCGGCTACGTCGGTGCCGACAACCTGGGCTTCGCCATCCCGGCCAAGGTGGCCCGCACGGTCGCCGCGACACTGGTGAAGGAGGGCGCTGTCACCCGCAGCTACGCCGGCATCGGCTTCCGCGAGTTGCAGGATCTCGAGCGATTCTACGCACTCAGCGCCAACACCGGCGTGCTGGTTGCCAACGTCGACGTCGGCTCGCCCGCCGCCAAGGCCGGGCTGCGTGCCGGCGACGTGGTGCTCACGCTCAGCGGGCGCAAGGTGGACGGGCGTTTCCCCGAGCAGCTGCCGCCGATCCAGCAGTCCATCGCGGGCCTGCCGGTCGGTTCGTCCGTGAAGGTCGGCGTCAAGCGCGGCGACCAGGTCGTCGAACTCAGCGCGACTACCGAGAAGCTCGAGAGCCGGGTGGGCGAGGAGTGGGCCTTTGAGAAGTGGGGCCTCACCGTGCGCAAGGTTTCGCGCGCTTACGCCCGTGAAAACCAGCTGACCGACGCGACGGGCGTGGTCGTCCTCGGCGTGCAGCCCGGTTATCCCGCCGCCGAGGCCGGACTCGCCCGCGGCGACATCATCACAAAGGTCGGCAGCAACACCATCGCGGAACTTGCCCGGTTGAAAGAGCTCTATGCAGGCTACGAGTCCAAGCCTGAGCCCCAGTTGGTCGAGGCCCAGCGCAATCGCCGCATCTCCCTTTACGTCATCAAGCCATGAGTCTTCTCCGTTGCAGTCTTCTATCCCTTGCCCTTGCCCTCATGGCGACTGCGGCACCTCTGCCCGAATTGTTCCAGGAGCGGCTCAAGTCGGTCGTGGCTGTGGAGTTCTTCATCCAGGCAGAGACCGAGCGCCAGCCGGTCACGGTGCTCGGCACGGTGATTGACGACGCCGGCACCGTCATTCTGCCCGGAGCCGCCATCATGCCAAGCGTCGCGCCGGGACAGCTGAGAGATTTCAAGATCTACCGCCCGGGCGGCACGGAGTCGGCAGCCGCGACCTATCTCGGACAGGATGCCTTCACCGGCTGGCATTTTGTGCGGATCGAGGAAAAGGGGCGCACCGGTCTTGTGCCGGTCACGCATTGGCAAGCCATGAAGGCTGACCCGGCGCTGAGTGACGAACTTTGGGGCATCGGCCTGCGCAACAAGGATGAGGATTTCCAGCCGTATTTCCTGAGCTCGCGGGTGGCGATTATGATGAACCTGCCGCAGAAGACGGTGGTTCTCGGCGCTGATGTCGCCGGACCCGGCCTGCCGGTCTTCAACGCCGCCGGCGAACTTGCCGGCCTCGCGCAGCCATCCTTCGGGCAAAATTTTCTCATGTTTTCCCGCAACCAGCGGGGCAGCCCCGTGGTGCTCGTCAACGTCGAAGAGTCCAGCGTGGTGTTGCTGGCCAGCGAGGTGCTGCCGCATCTGGGCCGGGTGCCGAAATCCGTCACCGGTCGGCCGATCGCGTGGTTCGGAGCCTATGGCCTGCAGCCGATGGATCCCGAGGTGGCCAAGCTGCTCAAGCTGGAGAACCAGTCCGGCGTGGTGGTGAGCGACATCATGAAGTCCAGCCCCGCCGATGAGGCAGGGTTGCAGGAACGCGACATCATCCTCGCCATCGACGGCCAGCCCCTGCCGCGCCTCAAGCCGGATCGCATCGTGGTCAGCTATTTTGGCCAGCAGATCCTGCGCCGCTTGCCCGGTGACACTATCACGCTCTCCGTGCTCCGCGGCACGGCGAACGTAGACCTTCGGCTTAAGCTCGGCGACGAGCCCAAGCTCGTGCGCGAGGCCGACCGCCGCTACTTTGAGAAACTCGGCCTCACGGTGCGGGAATTCCTCTACAACGACGGCATCATTCACCGCGCCAGCCCCGGCACCACCGAGGGCGTCATGGTGCATTTCATCAAGCCCGGCAGCGCCGTCGCCACGGCGGGCCTGCGGTCCGACGACTGGGTGCGCGAGATCGACGGCGTCGCGATCAAGTCCTACACGCAGGCCACGGAAATGCTCGCAGCCATCGAGGCCGACCAGCATCGAGCGGAATTCGTGTTGCTCGTCAGCCGCGGCGGGGAGACACAAGTGCTGCGTGTGAAACTCAACTGACCGACGTCCATGCACCCACTTGTTTGTCATTCTGCACGAAGTGAAGCATCCAGCCGCACGAACGCGGGCACCTATCATGATGGATTATTCGCCGCGCTCAGAATGACGTGATCACCATGTTCACGGGCATCATCGAGGAAACGGGGCGGGTGGCCGCCTTCACTGAGGGTCCGGATTCCTGGCGCCTGCAGGTGGCGGCGAAGCTCGTGCCTGGCGACGTGAAGCTCGGCGACAGCGTGGCGGTCAACGGCTGCTGCCTGACGGTGACGAAGTTCGACGCGGGCAACCTTTGGTTCGACGTGCTCGCCGAAACGCGGCGTCTGACCAGCTTTTCGCGACTCGCGGCCGGCTCGCTGGTCAACTTGGAGCGCAGCCTGCGCGCGGACGCGCGGCTCGGCGGGCATTTTGTTTCCGGCCACATCGACGTTGCCGGGCGCATCGAGGTCTTCGAGGCGCGCGGCAAGGATCATTACCTGAAGGTGCACGCGCCCGGCGGCTTTGCGCGCTACCTCGTCTACAAGGGTAGCGTCGCGATCGACGGCATCTCGCTCACGGTGGCCGAGGTGGCGGGTGACTGCTTCGCGGTCTGGCTCATCCCGCACACGATGGCGGCGACGAACTTGCAGGGCAAAAAGGCGGGGGACGTGGTCAACCTGGAATTCGACTTGCTGGCCAAGTATGTCGAGAAGCTGAGCGCTGGGCCGTCCTGACATGGCGACGCGCGAACAACTTCTTGCGCTCAACGACGAGCTCCGCCGCCTCAAGGCCGGCGGCCAGCGCGCGGTTGCGGTCACGGAGGAGGGCATGGCGCAATTGCGCGCGGCTGTCTCCGAGGTGCAGGAAGTTTCTATTGCTGAGCGTTCATCCGCGGTGTCGGGCGCTGCGGCAGCGATTCCGGTCACTGAATCGCGCAAGGCTGAGCCGGCTCCGGCGCCGGCGGTTTCCGCCCGGCCGGACCTTGTTTTGCCCGAGGGCGACAAACAGTCGCGGTGGAATTTCGTGCGGGACCTGGTGCTGAACGACCAGACCTGCCGGGGGCACGTCCATCCTGGCAAGCAGGTCGTATTCGGTGTCGGCAATCTCGACGCCGCCATCATGTTCGTCGGCGAGGCGCCGGGTGGCGACGAGGAGGAGCAGGGGGAGCCTTTTGTTGGTCGGGCGGGCCAATTGCTGAACAAGATGATCAAGGCCATGGGCCTCGAGCGCAGCCAGGTTTACATCGGCAATATCCTCAACTGGCGTCCGGCGATGGGTGTGCGCAATCCGGACGGATCACAGACCGGCAATCGGCCGCCGACGGCGGCGGAAATGGCCTATTGTCTTCCTTTCATTCGCGCGCAGATCGCCATCATCCAACCGAAGGTGATTGTCGCGCTCGGCAAAACTGCCGTGGACGGCCTGCTCGGGGCGGAACGCTTCAAATCCATGGGCGCGGCCCGCGGGGCCTGGCACAGCTATGCGGACACCCCGCTGCGCGCGAGTTATCATCCGTCCTACCTGCTGCGGCAGGAGGGCCTGACGAGTATCGCCGCCAAAAAGATCAAGCGGGACGCTTGGGAGGACATGCTGGCTGCGATGGAGCGGGCTGGCGTGCCCGTCTCGGAGAAACAGCGAAACTATTTCCTCTAGCGCACGTTGCCGTAGGTGCTGACAATGACCTCCTGCCCGGACGCGGCCCGGCCATGGATGCGAAAGGCGGCGTTCGCCGGTTGGGTGGTGGCGGGCGGCTGCAGATAGACCCGGTAGCGCCGGCCGGCCGCAACGGTCTCGAGCCGCGCACTGAAATCCGCACTGGTGGGCAGCACTCGCGTGAAGTTGATCGTCACGCCAGGGATCACCTCAAGCTCCACCACTTTCTCGATCGCAGGCTCGTGGAGTTTCCATGCCACGCTCCGCGGCGTCATCGTGACGAGTTCGGGCACCTCTATCCGGACAAGCAGCCTGACCGGTTCGGGACTTTCGTCCGTCACGACTTTGACCTGCCGCTCATATTGACCGAGCCGGTCGCCCACGGTGAATTTGAATCTGATCACGCCGCTTTCCCCGGGGGCATAGGACATCCTGTCGGCGGAGACATCAAGGCAGTCGCAGTTGCTCGACACCTCGCGGATGGTGACGGGTTTGCCCCCACGATTGGTAAATTCAAAGGCTGCCTCTTGGATTGTCTGGAATGGAGCGGTGGTGAGGCTCAGCTCCCGGCTTTTCCAATCCAGCGCGGCGCATGGCACCACGGCGCGGGTCAGCAGCCAGATCAGCAACAGACTGCACCGGAGCGGGGTGGCATAGTGCTTCATGGGCAATACGGAATAAATTAGCCTCGTGAAGGTTATGGCAAGTTTCTGTGCCAGGCCAATACCGTGGCTAATTCATGCATCAGGCAATCCGCATACGTTGATAATCTACTTGCTTGGCCGCACCGGGCACCCTTTTCTGAGGGCTATGGCAAATTCTTTTGTTTTCTCCTCTGAGTCCGTGGGCGAAGGGCATCCCGACAAAGTCGCGGATCTCATTTCCGACAGCGTGCTGGACGCCTGCTTGGCGCAGGATCGCACCAGCCGCGTCGCGTGCGAGACCATGGTCAAGTCCAACATGGTGATCCTCGCCGGTGAGATCACCACGAAGGCCAAGCTCAACTATGAGGCCATCGTGCGCGCGGCCATCCGCGAGATTGGTTACGTGAACAAGGACGACGTGTTTCACGCCGACAGCGTCTTCATCAACAACTACCTCACGGCCCAGTCGCCCGATATCGCGCAGGGCGTCGATGCCAAAAAGGCCAAGGGCAAGAAGACCGCCGAGCAGGGCGCCGGCGACCAGGGCCTGATGTTCGGTTACGCCTGCAATGAGACGCCCGAGCTCATGCCGACTCCGGTGATGTTTGCGCACCGCCTCGGCCGCAAGCTCACGCAGATCCGCAAGAGCGGCAAGGTGGATTGGCTCCGCCCCGACGCCAAATCCCAGGTCTCCGTCCGCTATGAGAATGACCGCCCCGTGGCGGTTGAGAACGTCGTCATCTCCACCCAGCATACCGAAGCCGCATCGCACAAGGAGATCGAGTCCTACCTGATCGAGAACGTGATCAAGAAGGTCATCCCGTCGCGCATGCTGACGAAGAAGACCCAGTTCCTCATCAACCCGACCGGCCGCTTCGTCATCGGCGGCCCGCAGGGTGATTCCGGCCTCACCGGCCGCAAGATCATCGTCGACACCTACGGCGGCTGGGGCCGCCACGGCGGCGGTGCCTTCTCGGGCAAGGATCCGTCCAAGGTGGACCGCTCCGCCGCCTACATGTGCCGGTGGGTTGCCAAGAACATCGTCGCCGCCGGCCTCGCCGACCTCGCCGAGTTGCAGGTGGCCTACGCCATCGGCCACCCGGAGCCGGTCAGCGTCTATGTGGACACGATGGGCACTGGCAAGGTGCGCGACGAGAAGATCGCCAAGGCCGTCACCCAGGTATTCGGATTCAAGCCGGCGGACATCGTCAGCCAGCTGAATCTCCTCCGCCCGATCTACCGCGCGACCACCAACTACGGTCACTTCGGCAAGTCCGGCCTCCCATGGGAACAGACCAACAAGGTCGCCGCCCTCCGCGCCGCCGTCAAATAACCGCCTGCCTCAACCTTCACCATTATGGCTACCACCACCGCCCCCGGCGCCACCGATTATCACGTCAAGGACATCACCCTCGCTGACTGGGGTCGCAAGGAAATCTCCGTCGCCGAGCACGAGATGCCCGGCCTCATCTCCGTCCGCAAGAAGTTCGGCCCGGGCAAGCCCCTCAAGGGCGTCCGCGTCACCGGCTCGCTGCACATGACGATCCAGACCGCCGTCCTCATCGAGACCCTCAAGGAGCTCGGCGCCGACGTCCGCTGGTGCTCGTGCAACATCTTCTCGACGCAGGATCACGCCGCCTCCGCCATCGCCAAGTCCGGCACGCCGGTCTTCGCCTGGAAGGGTGAAACACTCGAGGAATATTGGGACCTGACCCTCAAGGCCATCTCGTTCCCGGGCGGCAAGGGCCCGCAACTCGTCGTCGATGACGGCGGCGACGTCACGCTCCTCATCCACAAAGGCTGCGAACTCGAGGAGGGCAGCGACTGGGTCAACACTCCGTCCACCTCCCACGAGGAGCAGGTCATCAAGAACGTCCTCAAGCGGGTCCATAAGGAGGATCCGCTCCGCTGGACGACCATCGCCAAGGAGTGGAAAGGTGTCTCCGAGGAGACGACCACCGGCGTGCACCGCCTCTACCAGATGCTGGAGAAGGGCAAGCTCCGCGTCCCGGCCATCAACGTCAACGACTCGGTCACGAAATCCAAGTTCGACAACCTCTACGGCTGCCGCGAGTCGCTCGCCGACGGCCTGAAGCGCGCCACCGACGTGATGATCGCCGGCAAGGTCGCCTGCGTGTGCGGCTACGGCGACGTGGGCAAGGGCTCGGCGTTCTCGCTCAAGGGCTTTGGCGCCCGTGTCATCGTCACCGAGATCGACCCCATCAACGCCCTGCAGGCCGCGATGGAGGGCTTCGAGGTCAACACGATCGAGTCCACGCTCGGCACGGCCGACATCTACGTCACCACGACCGGCAACAAGGACATCATCACGCTCGAGCACATGCGCGCGATGAAAGACCAAGCCATCGTCTGCAACATCGGCCACTTCGACAACGAGATCCAGGTCGACAAGCTCAACGCCTCCGACGCGAAGCGCACCAACATCAAGCCCCAATACGACATGTATACGTTCCCGAAGGGGAACAGCATCTACATGCTCGCCGAAGGCCGCCTCGTGAACCTCGGTTGCGCCACCGGCCACCCGTCGTTCGTGATGTCGAATTCCTTCACCAACCAGACGCTCGCGCAGCTGGACCTGTGGAAGAACAAGGACACCTACAAGGTGAACGTCTACCGCCTGCCGAAGCACCTCGACGAGGAGGTCGCCCGCCTGCACCTCGAGAAGATCGGCGCCAAGCTGACGGTGCTCACCAAGGAGCAGGCCGAGTATCTCGGCGTCCCGGTCGAGGGCCCCTACAAGCCGGAACACTATCGCTATTGAGCCGCAATCCGGTTCGCCTCACTCAAGCCCGCGAGCAATCGCGGGCTTTTTTGTTTGGAGGGTCGGCCTCCCGGCCGACCGCGGCCGGTCGGGAGACCGGCCCTCCATCAACGCGATACCAGGTCGTAGTCGCTGCCGCGTTTCACCACCCGCAGCTTCGCGCCGAAGAGACGGGACAGCGCCGTGGAGGTCAGCAGTTTCGCCTTCGGGCCGTCGGCGATGATGCGGCCGGCCTTCATGAGGATGACGCGGTCGATCTCGGGAATCAGGTCGCCGATGTGGTGGGTGACGAAGATCAGGCTCTTGCCGGCGCGTGCCAGCTTGCGCAGCACGTCGCGAAATTCACGCACAGCGCCGGGATCGAGGCTCGTGGTGGGCTCGTCGAGGATGAGCGCCTCCGGATCGTGCACGAGGGCCCGGCCGATCATGGCGCGGCGCTGCTCACCCGAGGACATCGCGGATAGGGGGCGCGCGGCGAGGTGGCTGATCTCAAGGAAGCGGAGCAGTTCCCGGGTGCGCCGTTCCTGGGCTGGGGTCGGCCGGTGGTGCGGCCACAGCCCGATACTGTTGAAGAAACCGGACAGCACCAACTCGCGGGCGGTCACCTGACGGGCCATCACCTCGTGGGAAAGGTATTGCAGCGTGTCGAGCGCCACGATGCCGATGCGGCGCCGGATATCCTCCAACGCCCAGTTTTCCTGGCCGAAGAGCTGGAAGCGCGTCCCGCGAAATCCGGTTTCGGGGTAGAGTTCGCAGGTGATCAGCTTGACGAGGGTGGACTTGCCCGAGCCGTTCGGCCCGAGCAGGGCGACATGCTCGCCCGGTTTTACCTGCAGGCTGAAATTGCGCAGCACGCGCCGGTCGCCCCGGGCGACGGTGAGGTGCTTGAAATCGATGATCAGGGGGGTGGGCACGAGCTGGCGTTGAAATAAAAAGGCCCTCTTGCGAGGGCATTTTTCGGCGGAAAAGTGGCGGAGAGAGAGGGATTCGAACCCTCGATAGAGTTTCCCCTATGCAGCTTTAGCAAAGCTGTGCCTTCAGCCACTCGGCCATCTCTCCGGGGTGAGCCGGCAAGCAAAAGCCGGACCCGGGGGAGTGCAAGGTATTTTCGGGCGCCTAGCCGCCGTAGTATTTGGGCCTTAAAACCCCGATGCAGGGCAGGTTGCGGTAGCGTTCGTTGAAATCGAGGCCGTAGCCGACGACGAATTCGTTGGGAATCTCGAAGCCCACGTAGTCCGCCTCGAAGGGCACGGCGCGGCGGGCCTTTTTGTCCAACAAGACGCAGGTGCGGACGGAGGCCGCGCCCTTGGCCTTGATCAGCCCGGCCACGGCGGCGAGGGTCTTGCCGGTGTCGAGGATGTCATCCACCAGCAGCACGTGCTGGCCCTTCACATCCAGCTTCATCTGATCCACGATGCGGGGCTCGCCGACGGCCCGGGTGCCCGTGTGGTAACTGGAGGCGCGCAGGCAGTCCAAGCGCAGCGGGCTGCGCATCTGCCGCAGCAGGTCGGCGGTGAAAATCAACGCGCCGTTGACGATGGCCACGACCATCAGGTCCTTATGGGCATAGTCCCGGTTCAGTTGGGCCCCGAGGGCGGCGATGCGGCGCTTGATGGCCGCCGGTGTGACCAGGACGTGGTCAAGGTGCTTGAGTTCAGGCGGGCCTTTCGGGGAGGGCATGACCGCGAGGAAAGGCCGGGCGGTCGCCGGTGGCAACCCGTTTGAACCGGGGCGGCGGGGATATTTTTTTTGACTTGGCCACGGGCGGCCGGTTGCCTCGCCGGGACGCGCGCCCTCCCATGATATCGATCCAGGTTAAGCAACTGACCAAGCAATTCGGGAGCATCGTTGCGCTGCACGGCCTGGATCTGACGATCAACCCGGGCGAGCTGTTTTTCCTCCTCGGCCCCAGTGGCTGCGGGAAGACCACGCTGCTGCGCAGCTTGGCGGGCTTCTATATCCCGGAGAAGGGGCAGATTTTATTCGGCGAAGAGGACGTGACACGGCTGGAGCCGCACAAGCGGAATACCGGCATGATGTTTCAAAGCTACGCGCTGTGGCCGCACATGACGGTGGCGGAAAATGTTGCGTTCGGGCTGGAGGAGCGCCGCGTGCCGGCCGCCGAGGTCAAGCAGCGGGTCAGCGACGCCCTGGATTCGGTGCGCATGGAAAAATATGCTGACCGCAAACCCAACCAGCTTTCCGGCGGCCAGCAGCAGCGAGTTGCGCTGGCCCGCGCGCTGGTCATCCGTCCGCGCTGCCTGCTGCTCGATGAGCCCCTGTCCAATCTCGACGCCAAGCTCCGCCTCGAGATGCGCACGGAGATCCGCCGGGTCTGCAAGGAGTTCAAGCTCACCACGGTTTACGTCACGCACGACCAGAAGGAGGCCTTGTCCATCGCCGACCGGCTGGCGATTTTGGAGAACGGGCATATCTTGCAGGTCGGCACCCCGCGGGAGGTTTACAAGCGGCCGACCCGCCGGACCGTGGCCAACTTCATCGGCGAGACGGATTTTCTGGCCGGCAAGGTGCTGGGCCGGGTTGGCAACTACGTGACGGTGGACACCGGGGTGGGCCGGTTTGACGGGGTATTCGGTGATCCCGCCAACATGCCCGAGGTCGGCGCCGAGGTCACGGTCTCCATCCGGCCGGAGTGCTGGGAGCTGCACCGCAGCGCCGAGCAGCGAAACGTGGTGAGGGGGCGCATCGGCCAGTCCACATACTTGGGCGAGGTTGCCCAATACGAGTTCGTCACCAGCAACGGCACGCGCCTGAAGATATTCGAGCGCAATCCGCGCTTCGTGGACGGCGCCGCGCGCGGTGAACTGTATGCCACGGTCGAGCCGGATGACGTTGTGGTGCTGGTCGGGTGAGCGCCCATGCAAACCGGCCCAGCCAACGGTGCGTATGTAGGGGCGTCGCTTGACGTCGCCCGTTCAGGTGGCACGGCCCGGGCGTCGTCGAGCGACGCCCCTACAGGTTGCCAGCCATGAAGCGGGCGCTGATCATCATCGCTTTGGCCGCTGTGGTGGGCCTGCCCTTTGTTTTCCGCCCCAAGCAGGCGACGCGCGAGACCGCCGACGAGACACTGGTCATCATCACGCCGCACAACGAGGCGCTGCGCCACGAATACACCCGTGGTTTCCGCGAGTGGTATCGCGCCCGCACGGGCCGGACCGTGGCGATTGACTGGCGCGTCATCGGCGGCACGAGCGAGATCACCCGTTTCCTCGAGTCGGAATACGTCTCCGCTTTCCAGCGTCATTGGACACAAACGCTCGGGCGCGACTGGAGCACGGAGGTGCAGGCGGCCTTTCAGAATGGGAAATTGGTGCCGGATCCGACCCCGGAGGATGACACGCCCGAAATGGCGGCCCGTCGGGCCTTCCTCGACTCCAACATTTCCTGCGGGATCGATATCTTCTTTGGCGGCGGCAGTTTTGACTTCATTCGCCAGGCCAATGCGGGACGCCTGGTGGATTCCGGCATCATGAAGCTGCATCCGGAATGGTTTAAGGAAGACGTCATCCCGCAGTCGTTCACCGGCGAGCCCTACTGGGATCCGAAAGGCCGGTGGGTCGGCGACGTGCTCAGCAGCTACGGCATGATCTACAATCGCGACTCGCTGCAGCGACTGGGCATCGAGCAGGAACCGCGGGCTTGGGACGACCTGCAGAATCCCAAGCTGCAGGGTGAGATTGCGCTGTGCGACCCGACCAAGAGCAGTTCCATCGCGAAAGCCTTCGAGAATGTCATCCAGCAGCACATCTATCGGGAATGGGCGCGCCTCGAGCGGGAGACGGGGCAGCCCCGCTTGGGCCTCGAGCGGCAGGCGGTGGAGGCCGGGTGGGCGAGCGGATTGCGATTGTTGCAGCGGGCCGGAGCCAACGCCCGGTATTTCACCGACACCTCCCAGAAGCCGCCGATTGATGTGATCCAGGGCAACTCGGCCATCGGGATGTGCATCGATTTCTACGGACGCGGCAGCTTTCAGGGCACCGCCCGCCGGGTGGATGGCTCGCCCGGCCGCATCGGCTATTATTCGCCGGCGGATGGCACGGTGCTGTCGCCTGACCCGATTGCCGTCATGCGGGGTGCGCCCAATCCGACGGTCTCGCTGGCCTTCATGGAGTATGCGCTCTCGATGGACGGCCAGAAGCTCTGGAACTTCAAGGTCGGCGTGCCCGGCGGCACGGACCGCTACGAGTTGCGCCGGCTGCCCATCCGGCGGGATTTCTACACCCGGGACTACGCCCGCTACCGTTCCGATCCCGACGTGAATCCCTATGCCGGGGCGAATCCCCTCATCTACAACGCGACCTGGACGGGCGGCGACACCTTTCGGGCCATGGCGTTTGTCATCCGCGTGATGTGCCTCGACACGCACCCGGAGCTCGTGGCGGCTTGGAAGGAAATTATCCGCGCGGGCATGCCGGCGGACGCGCTGGCGGTGATGAGCGACATGTCCGCCGTGGCCTATCCGCAGATCAAGGGGCGCATCGTGCCGGCCCTTTCCTCGAAGAACAAGGTGGACGAAATCCGCCTCGCCAACGAACTCGCCGGCCAGTTCCGCGCGCAATACCTGAAAGCAGCCGAGTTGGCGCGGTCAGGCCAACGGTGAGGTTTGGGCGACCGGCGACGCTCAGAGACCGGCGATAGTCGCGGCAAAGGCGGCCTTGTCGGCGGACTTGAAAAACGAGGTGCCGGCCACGAAGGTGTCGGCACCGGCCGCGCGACATTCCTTGGCGGTGGCAAGGTCAACACCGCCATCCACCTCGAGGCGGAACTGCAGGCTGCGCTTCCGCCGCCAGCCGTCGATTTCCTGCAGCTTGGGCAGCATGTCGTGCCGGAAGGGCTGGCCGCCAAAGCCGGGCTGGACGGTCATCACGAGCACGAGGTCCACCTGTTCGACAAGAGCCTCGATGGCGGAGGCCGGCGTGCCGGGGTTGAGCACGATGCCGCATTGGCAGCCGAGTTGGCGGATGCGGGCGAGCGTGCCGCGGTGATCGTAGGCGGGCTCGATGTGGATGCTGATGAGGTTGGCGCCGGCCTGGGCAAAGGGCTCGATGTATTTCTGTGGCTCCGCGAGCATCAGGTGGGTATCGAAAAACAGTTTGCAGCCGGCGCGGCGGAGCGCGGCCAGGGTCTCGGGCCCGAAGGTCAGGTTGGGCACAAAATGCCCGTCCATGATATCGCAATGCAGCCAAGGGGCTCCGCTGTCGGCCACGAGCCGGGCGCTGGCGGCCAGATTGGCATGGTCGCCAGCGAGCAGGGAGGGGGCAATGATTGAGGCGTGCGGCATGGCGCGAGGAGCATGGAGCACGATGCACACTTCCGGCTCAACTCTGTATTTACTGTAGCGGCGGTCTATGACCGCCGATTGAACAGACGACGGCGGTCATAGACCGCCGCTACAAGGCTTACCACGTGTCGAGCACCGCATGCACGGCCTCGTTCGCGAGCTGTTCGGCGAGCAGGGACAAGGCCTGATATTCGGCAGGCACGAGGCCGCTGTCGGTGAAGACGCCGCGCTTGGCGGTGAGCGGGCGCTGGTCAAAGAGAGCCTGCTGGGTGCGCTGGTCGGTCAGGGTGGCGTGCGCGCGCAACGAAACATCAAAACGCCGCGCCAGCCCAGTGTCATCCTGCCGTGAAACCGCCACGCTGCGGTCGTAGCCGGTGAGCGAGATGCGCAGCACGGCCTCGGCTTCGGCGGGTGATGCGGTCAGCGTCACGCGCCCGTCCTTGAGGAAGGCCTCGCGCAGCTGCGTTGTGACGAGTTCGCGGGCCTGCGGGATCAGCGCCTCCGTGGTGACAGGCGCGACGAAGAGTTTGGTGAACTTCGGCTCGGTGCCGGTGCCCAGCCGGTAGCCGGCGCAGCCGGTGAAACCGAGGACGGAGGACAGAAGACCGAGAACAACAAGGCAGCGGGCAAATCCGCCACCGCCGCGTTTGGAAAGGTCAGACATGGGGAGCCAGCCCCTCAGAACAGCCAGAGGCGCTTTTTCTTCTTCGGCTCGACCGGCTTGGGGGCGGGCTGGCCGGCGGCCGCGGCGGCTTGGGCCTCCAGCTTGGCATCCACATCAACAAGTTTGGCGCGAGCCTGGGTGGCGACGGCAGAATCGGGATAGACCGTGATCGCCTCGTTGTAGAAGACCTTGGCGGCCTTGTAATTCCGACGATACTTGTAGTAGTAGTCGGCGATGGTCAGCTTGCTCTGGGCGAGGACGGTTTTCATCTTCGCCAGGCCGTTTTCGGCCTGAGCCATGCCGGCGTCGCCCGGGAAGAGAATCATGTAGTCCTCGTAGTAGGTGACGGCCTGGGTGGTCGAGGCTTGGTCGTAATACGGCCCATCGACCAGCGAGGCGTGGGTGTCGGCGATCTTCAGATAGGCGTCGGGCGTGAGGACGCTGCGCGGGTAGGTGTTGATCATGCGGTCGAGGGCGTCGATCGCCGCCTCGGTCTCACCGACCTGCTTGTAGCCGCGGGCGGCGTTCATCAGGGAAAGCGGGGCGTAGTCGCTGTAAGGGGCGGTCGCGACGATGGTTTCAAAATACTCCAGGGCGCGTTCGCGATTCTTGAACCCGGGCAGCCAGCCCCAGATGCGGGTGCGTTTGCCGGCAAACAGGTCGGCGGCGATGCGGTATTGCTCGCCGATGACCTGGTTGAATTTCTCCGAACTCGGATAACGCGCCACCAATTGCTGGAAGGTGGCGAAGGCCTTGTAGTATTGCTGGTTCTGCTGCTGGATGCGGCCTGCCCGGTAGAGGGCTTCGGGGGCGAAGACGGAGTTGGGGTATTTCTTGGCGACGCTGGTGTAGAGCTTGAGGGCGGAATCCGACTTGCGGGATTCCTCCGCCGCGCGCGCTCGGTTCATCGAGTCGATGGCATGTCGGCCCTCCTCACCGGCCAGGCCGGCGAGCGCGCCGCCCTCGACCTTCCAGCCATCCTGTGGCGTCCAGACCAGATCGGCTGTGACCCGGGCGGGAACAATGAAAAGCGCAGCGGCGGCGGCGAACAGGAGGGAGAGGGGGAGACGGCGCATGAAACGAATGGTCACCAGCGAATAAGAGTGGCTCCGTAGGTCAAGCCAGCGCCAAAGGCGACCAGCAGCGTGAGATCGCCCGGTTTGATGCGGCCGGCGCGGCGGGCCTCGTCCAAGGCCAGGGGGATGGAGGCGGAGGAGGTGTTGCCGTAGCGATCGAGGTTCACGTAAACCCGGTCCATCGGCACCTTCAGGCTCCCGGCGAGAGATTCAATGATGCGGATGTTGGCCTGATGGGGGATCACAAGGTTGATTTGGTCAGGCGTGAGGTTGTGTTGTTCCATCATCTCGCGGGCGACGGTCTCCATGACGCGGACGGCGCTCTTGAAGACTTCGCGGCCATTCATCCGGATGCAGTGCGCGCGCTCCTCCACGGACTTGGCGTCGGCGGGGCGCTTGCTGCCGCCGGCGGAGATATAGAGGTTGTCGGCAAACTCGCCGTCGGCCCCGAGGTCGGAGCCCAGGATGCCGATCCCCGGCTGATCCACCTTGTGGAGCACGGCGGCACCGGCGGCATCGCCGAAAAGCACACAGGTGGTCCGGTCGGTCCAGTCGGTGACGGTGGAGAGTTTCTCGGCGCCGATGATGAGGGCGCGCTTGTAGCGGTTGGTGAGGAGTTGGCCGTAGGCGATCTCCAGGGCGTAGAGGAAGCCCGAGCAGGCGGCGGCGATGTCGAAGCAGGTCGCATGGGCGGGCACCCCGAGCTTGTGCTGCACGTAACAGGCCGTGGAGGGCAGGGGGGTGTCGGGCGAGGCCGTGGCCACGATGAGCAGATCGATGTCACTGGCCTGCAGCTTGGCGTCGGCGAGCGCGGCCATGGCCGACTTGACAGCGAGATCGGAGCACGCCTCGTCCGCGGCGGCGATGCGGCGCTCCCGGATGCCGGAGCGGCTGAAGATCCACTCATCGGAGGTGTCCACCATCTTGGACAGGTCGTCGTTGGTGAGCACTTTGGATGGGGCGTAGGAACCGACGCCGGCAATGATGACTGAGGCCATAAAAAAGATTAGGAGGCGACAGGCGGCGTGGTCAACGGCGCGGTCATGCGCGTGTTGGCTCCGGCGATGTCGGACTCGATGCGGTGGTAGAGATCGTGATGGATGATCTTGGCCGCGACCCGGATGGCGCTGCCCCAGGCATGGCGATTGGAGGAACCGTGGGCTTTGAGGATGTTGCCGCGCACGCCGAGCAGGGGGGCACCGCCGTAGGCATCGGGGTTCATTCGGGACTTCAGCACATCGAAGGCCCCCTTGGCGAGGGCGCCACCCAGCAGGCGCACCGGGGTGCGCTTGATTTCCTCCCGCAGCATGCCGCTGATGAACTTGGCGAGCGACTCCCAGGTCTTGAGCAGGGTGTTCCCGACGAAGCCGTCGCACACCACCACGTCAACGTGGTCGCGAAACACCTGAAAGCCCTCGATGGGGCCGCTGTAATTGATGATGCCGTTGATCTTCTTGAGCAGATTGTTCGCCTCGGTGGTGAGAGCGGTGCCCTTGCCCTCCTCGGTGCCGATGGTGAGCAGGCCGACACGCGGCGCCGCGATGCCGAAAATGACGCGCGCGTAGTCGGCGCCGAGAATGGCGTTGTGCACTAGGTGCTCGGCGGTGGCCTCGGGGTTGGCTCCGGCGTCGATCAGGATGAAGTGGCCGTTTTCCCGCGGGATGACGGCGGCCAGCACCGGGCGGTCCACGCCGCTGATCGAACCGACGAGCAGCTTGCTGCCCGCCATCAGCGCCCCGGTGTTGCCGGAGCTGACGAAGGCGGCCGCCTGGCCCTCCTTCACGAGATTGAAGCCCCGAACCATCGAGGAATCTTTTTTCCGCACAATGGCCCGCAGCGGCTTGTCCTCCATCGTGATCACCTCGGAGGCATGCACGATGGCGAGCCGGGCATGGTCCTTCAGGCCGGCGGCGGCGATTAATGGCTCCAGCACGGCCTGGTCGCCGACGAGCGAAATCGGGTTGATGGCCTCGTCGGCCAGCGCGAGCTTGACCGCCGCCACGACTTCCGCCGGACCGAGATCGCCGCCCATCGCGTCCACCGCAATCCGGGCGTGAACAGTCGCGGGACTGGCCGTCACGGAGTTAATGGGCGGGAAAACTGAACTCGAAAACGAGCTTAGACCTCGACGTTGAGGACTTGGCGGCCGCGGTAGATTCCGGTCTTGGGATTCACGCGATGCGGGCGGACAGAGCCGCCGTCACTATCCTTGGCAAATTGGGGGGCGCGGAGGGCGTTGGCGGCGCGGCGGTTGGCGCTGCGGCGCTTGGATTGTTTGCGTTTCGGATTGGCCATAAAGAAGGAGAGTTAGGAGCGTGTGGGGTCGCAAGACCCGGTGCTTATTGGTTATATAAAGATGAGGGTCGTAAGGTTCGTGCCAAAGGCCGTCAAGAGTTATGTCGCCCCCGCAACGGCGGGTCAAAACAGATATAGGAGCAACAGCACAAAGGCCAGCGCCAGGCGGTAATAGGCAAAAAGCGCCAGTCCGTGGCGCGAGATGAAATGCACGAGGAATTTGACCGCCAGCAGGGCGGAAATTGCGGCGACACCCGCCCCCAGCAGCACATCCGGCCAGCCGAAAACCTCGATCATGGCGGGGCCGGACCGGGCGGCCTTGTAAAGGGCGGCTCCGGCCAGCGTCGGCAAGCCCACCAGAAAGCTGAACTCTGCCGCCTTCGCGGCGTTCAGCCCGGCGAGATAGCCGCCGACAATCGTTACCATGGACCGGCTCATCCCGGGCCACAGCGCCAGGCATTGGGCCAAGCCGATGCCGAGGGCCTTGCGCGCGGAGAGGCTGGACGGATCGCCCTTGGAGTAGCCAATGCCCGAGTTGGACCGGCGCCAGCGCTCGGCCCACAGCATCACTATCGCGCCGGCGATAAGGGCGCCGATGACCGTCCAGATGGAGAAGAGGTAGCGATCAATCAGGTCGTGCAGCAGGAAGCCGATGATTGCCACCGGGAGAAAGGCGAGGAGGACGTTGCGCAGCAGCCGATAGCCGGCGCTGCTGCGGCCGAGCAGGCCGATGAACATGGACAGCACCTGTCGCCAATAGAGCAGAAGGACGGCGCCGATGGCTCCGACCTGGATGATTACCGTGTAGGTGTCGGCCGCGAGTTTGAGGGTCAGCGGCACGCCGTCGGGATGCTCGGGCGAGGGCGGCTTGTGCCACAACGGCCGGCCGGTGCGGTCGGCCAGCTGTTTCTCCGAACCGAGCCCCAGCACCCGGTTGGCGATGATAAGGTGGCCGGTGGACGAGACGGGCAGGAATTCCGTGACGCCCTCGACCACGCCGAGCACGACGGCGTCGCCCACGCTGAGTTCGGCGAGAGGACGGGCAGGTTGCTCGGCCGCGCTGGCCGGGAGGAAGAAGCTGAGGGCCAGCACGAGGCCGGCGCAGGCGATGCGGCGCGATGAAGGCACGCGCCAGTGTCCGCGCAAACGCGCTTGGCTGTCGAGAATTATGCTTTGCGCCGTCGGGAGTTTTGATTCTGCTCGCCGTTTCGATGGCCGCTTTGAACGACCTGACCACCAAGCTTCACGCCCGCCATGATTTGGTCGCGGCGGAGGTGACGGCTGCGGCGGGTGCCCTGGCCTCGCCCGAGGTCCCCGATGAGGCCAAGGCGCTTTTCCTGACCGCGCTTGCGGCCAAGGGCGAAACGCCGCAGGAAATTGCGGGGTTTGCCCGTGAGTTCCGGGCCCTGGCCGTCAACCCCGGCGTCGAGCCCTGGGCCGCGCGGGCCATCGACATTGTCGGCACCGGCGGCGACCACGCGGGCGGATTCAACATTTCCAGTCTGGTCGTGCTCGTGGTGGCCAGCGCGGGTGTGCCGGTCATGAAGCATGGCAATCGCGGCATCACCTCGAAATGCGGCAGCGCCGACCTGCTGGCGGCGTTGGGGGTGGATCTCGCCGCGCCGCCCGAAAAATTGCGCCGGGCGCTGGAGCAGCTGGGCTACGCCTTCTTCTTCGCGCCCAATTTCCACCCGGCCTTCAAGCATGTCGGCCCGGTCCGCAAAGCCCTCGCCGCCCAGGGGCGGCGGACGGTGTTCAATGTGCTCGGCCCGCTCCTGAATCCGGGCCGGCCGGCCCATATCCTCCTGGGGGTGTATTCGCTGCCGCTGGTATCCAAGCTTGCCAGCACCCTGGACGAACTTGGCCAGTCGGCAGGCCTCGTCGCGCATGGAGTCATCACTCCTGATCTGGGTATAGACGAGCTGACCACGGCAACCGTCAACCATGTGCAGGGCGTCGGCCGGCTGTGCGCTGTGCAGGCGAGCTGGCGGGCGGAGGATTTCGGACTTAACGCCGCGCCGTTTGCCGAGTTGGTGGGGGGCGATGTTCAGGCGAATCTCGCGACGATTGAGCGCATCCTGGCCGGCCGCGGCCCGGGCGGTCTGGTGGACACCATCGTGCTGAACAGCGCCGTGGCCTTGCACGTGGCGGGCAAGGTGGGTTCGATCCGCGAGGGGCTGGCCCCGGCGCGCGAGTTGCTGCTGGGTGGGGCCGTGGCGGCGAAGATCGCCGCGACGAGGGAATTTTATCGCGCATGAAACGTCTCTATTTCGGCACCGACGGCGTGCGCGGCCTCTACGGCGGCGCGGTCATGAACGAGGACTTCGCCTGGCGGCTGGGGGCCGCGGCAGGGCGCTGGCTCAAGGCCGCGAAGGACATCCCCGCGGGCCGCGTGCTGATCGGCCGTGATACGCGCGCCTCGGGCCCGGCGCTCGCGCAGGCGGTGGCCGACGGGTTGGCGCACGAAGGCCACCTCGTCACCTCGCTCGAAGTGCTGCCCACGCCTGCGGTGGCCCTGGCCGTGCGCCTGAATCAGGCTGCCTTGGGAGTGGTCATCACCGCCTCGCACAATCCCGCCACCGACAATGGCATCAAATTCTTTGGCTCTGGCGGGATTAAGCTGACCGATGCCGAGGAGGTGCAGATCGAGCAGCTCCTGCCGGCCGCGCGCTTGAGCTCCGTGAGTGCCGTGATCCCGAGGAAAGATGGCGTCTCCGACTATGTCGCGCCGGCCGAAAAACTGCTGTCCGCCGGGCTCACGGGCTGGAAAATTGTCCTCGATACGGCCAACGGCGCGACCGTTGCGACCAGTGCCGCCGTGTTGCGCCATCACGGTGCCGATCTGCTTCAACTCGGGGCCGAGCCCGACGGCCAAAACATCAATGCCGGGCTCGGCAGCGAGCATCCGGAGCAAATGTGCGCGGCCGTCCGCCAGCACGGGGCTCGTCTGGGCATCGCTCACGACGGGGACGGCGACCGTTGTGTCCTCTGCGACGAGAAGGGCGATGTGCTCGATGGGGATGAGTTGCTCACGATCCTTGCCCTGCACGCGCTCAAGCAGGGCAAGCTGGCGAAGCAGACCCTGATTGTGACGGTGCAGAGCAATCTCGGGGTGGATGCCGCCGTGGCGGCGGCTGGCGGCCGGGTCTGCCGCACGCCGGTCGGCGACCGGTATGTCATCGAGCGGATGCTAGAGGAGGGAGCCACCTTGGGCGGCGAGTCCTCCGGTCACGTCATTTGTGCGGATGTGGCCCCGACGGGCGATGGGCTGCTCGCCGCACTCAGGGTTATCGAGGTGATGCTGGAGACCGGGCAGCCGCTCTCCGTCCTGCGTCGCCAACTGGTCAAATTCCCCCAGCACACGGCCGCGCTGCGGGTGCGGGAAAAGAAGCCTCTGGACTCATTGCCCGCGCTTGCGGCGGCAATTCAAACGGCCGAGGCCCGTCTCGGAGCGAAGGGGCGCGTGCTGGTGCGCTACTCCGGCACCGAGTCCAAGCTGCGGCTGCTGGTTGAGGGGCCGACTGACGACATCGTGGCGGATGCGCTTGGGCAACTGGTAGCCGCCGCCCGGGCCGACTTGGAAGTCCTTTGAGCCCTTGGTCACCCCGCACCACAATGAGACGCGCCTCTCCGTTGTCCGGCGTTGTGTCGGCGGGCCGCTCTGATTGACTCCGGCTTATGCCCGAGGTGCCTGTCGCTGCGCTGAGCTTCGCCCTGCAAAAACAGGTGGAGAGCGCGCGGGCGGCCTTCGATCGGGGCAAGCCCGCGCCCGCCGCCGAACTATGTGCGCGGATCCTCGACGAGCAGCCTGCCTGCCTGAGCGTGAGGAAGCTGGAGCGGGCGGCCTTGCTCAAGCTGGCGGCCACGCGCAGCGGCAACCTGTCGAAAATGGTCCAGGCCGTTTCCAACGCCCCGTTCCTGCTCGGCGGAAGCCTGAAGCTGAAGGATGATCCGCGAGCGGCGCTGGCCTGTGCGGAGAAACTGTTGCGGCGCGATCCGCTGAGCACCGCCGCGCTCGGATTGTTGGGCCAGTCGGCCATGGCGCTCGGCTGGCCGGAGACGGCGGTGTTTGCCTACGAGGCGGCCACCGATCTCGAGCACGACCGGCCCGACCTGTGGGTGGCGCTCAGCGGGGCCTACCTCGCGGCCGGGCGGGCCAAGGAAGCGGTCCACGCCGCTGACGAGGCCCTGCGGCTCCAGCCCGCCAATGCCGATGCGCTCGCCCTGCAGCGGGCGGCTTCGGTGGCCATCACGCTGGCGCAGGGCAAGTGGGAGCAAGGCGGCGATTTCCGCGCCAAACTGGCTTCCGGGACGACGAGCGCGCCGCCCAAACCGTAAGCCTTCAGGACTTGCGGGCGAGGTGCCCTTTGCCCACGGCGTCGTCGATCATCTTGACGGCATATTCCCAAATGGCCTGCGAGCCGTGGGCGACATGGGCGTTGCGCGCGAGCACGCGATCCTCGGTGACGCCGTGTTTCTGCCAGGCATGGCCGTCACTGAGGCAGTTGAGCAGCATGGGGTGAAACCGGTCGCACGCGGCGGCGAACTTGGCCTCCGGTGTCGCCTGGGCCTCGAATTCGTCCCACAGCGCACGAAACTCGGTCGCCTGGTCGGCGGGGAGCAGGCCGAAGATGCGGGTGGCGGCCTTGGCCTCGCGCTCGTGCTGGTCGGCCATGTTTTTCACGTCGTAGGCAAAGGTGTCGCCGGCGTCGATTTCCACTAGGTCGTGGATGAGCACCATCTTGAGGATGCGGAGCACGTCGAGCGGCTGGTGGTTGGAGTGCTCGGCGAGCACGATGATCATCAGCGCGAAGTGCCACGAGTGCTCGGCGCTGTTCTCGGGGCGGCGGCTCTGGGTGAGGATGGTCTGCCGGAAGACCTCCTTGAGCTTGTCCACCTCGATGATGAAGGCGACCTGGCGGCGCAGGCGTTCGGCGGGGGCGAGGCTCATGGCTGGAGGAGGGGCGCGAGCAGCCTGGTCCAGATGGCATAGCCGGCGGGCAGCATGTGCAGGCGGTCCTCGCGGAACAGTTCGGGGCGGAAATCACCGGTGTCGGTCAACATGGGCGTGGCGACGTCCACGAAAGTGCAACGCGGATCGGTCGCGCAATCGGCCGCGATGAGCTTGTTCGCCTGCCGGACCTGCGGGCGCACCTTGGCGCGCGACGGGCTTTCCTTGCAAGCGAGGTAGATGATCTTGGTCGCGGGCAGGGTGGCGTGAACCTTGGCGCGAAAGGCCTGGAAGTCGGCGAGGACGACTTCGGGTGATTTGCCGGACGCGAGGTCGTTTTCGCCGGCATAGACCACGACAATCCGCGGTTTATACGGGAGGACGATGCGGTCGGCGTAGAAGAGGCTGTCCGCCATCTCCGAGCCGCCGAAGCCGCGGTTGATCGTGGGCACACCCGGAAAATCCTCGGCGAGCGTGGCCCAGAGGCGGATGGAGGAGCTGCCCACGAAGACCACGCCGTTGGCGGCCGGCGCTTGGACGGCGTCGGCGGCCGTGAATTTGGCGATGTCGGCGGCCCATTTCTCGGGTGAGGCGACGGCCGGCGCGACCAGCAGGAGGGCGGCGAGCAGGCCGATGGTCGAGCGAATGGGGCGGGGAAGTGGCGTGAGCATGGAGGCAAGATATGGGTCACGGACGACCGGGTGCAATACGCGCGTTCGCCGCTTGTCCGGGCGCGGGGAGCTTGCGCCGGCCACCAATCCCGTTTCTCTGGGCGGATGTCCCATATTGCCCGCCTTCCCCTCGTGGCAGCCCTCGCGCCGGTTCTGGCGCTGGCGGCCGTCAATTATCCCCGCAGCAAGACGATCGAGCATTTCGACGACTATGCCGGCACCAAGGTCGCCGATCCCTACCGGTGGATGGAGGATCTCGATTCCGCCGACACCAAGGCCTGGGTCGCCGCGCAAAACGCCCTGACGGACTCGGTCGTGGACCGCTTCCCTGAGCGTGCCCGCATCAATCAGCGCCTGACCGAACTCTGGAACTACCCGCGCACGGGTCTGCCGTTCAAGGAGGCCAACTGGTATTTCTACACGAAGAACGACGGCCTGCAGAACCAGTCTCCGCTCTACGTGACCGACGGTCTGCGCGGCACGGAGCGCCTGCTGCTCGATCCCAACACCCTTTCGGCCGACGGCACGGTGGCGCTCGCCCTCACCTCGACATCGCCGGATGGGAAATGGCTCGGCTACGGCCTCGCCACCGGCGGCTCCGACTGGCGCGAGTTGCGCCTGCGGGATGTCGCCACCGGGCAGGATGCGGCCGACTCCGTGAAGTGGGCCAAATTCACCGGCATGAGCTGGACGCACGACGCGAAGGGGTTCTTCTACTCGCGCTACCGCGAGCCGGCGGGTGGGGACAGCAAGGTTTTCAGCAAGATGGAAAACCGTCAGCTCTGCTATCACCGGGTCGGCACACCGCAGTCGGACGACCGGCTGGTGTTTGCCCTGCCGGAGCAGCCGATGTGGTTCCCCAGCGGCACGGTCTCCTCCGATGGGCGCTATCTGATCCTCACGGTGTCCCAGCCCGGTCTGCGCGGCAACAGCGTCTATTACGTGGACATGGGCGACGCCCAGAATCCCCGGTTTGACGGTCCGGTCGTGAAGCTCATCGACCAGTTCGCGCACACCTACAGTTTCATCGGCAACAGCGGCTCCACGTTCTATTTCTCGACCAACGACGGTGCGCCGCGCTACCGGATCGTGGCGGTCTGCCTCGATGCGCCCGCCGGGTCCGCTCCGGTGACGCTGGTGGCGGAATCCGCCGACACGCTGGAAAGCGCGCGCATCTCGGCGGGCAAATTCGTGCTGACCTACATGCATGATGTCGTGAGCCGCATCGCGCTGGCCAATCTCGACGGCTCTCCCGCGGGCGAGGTTCCGCTGCCGGGTCTCGGGGCCGTCGGATCCGTCACCGGCAAGTTCCGGGATCCCGAGCTGTTCATCAGCTATTCCTCCTTTCTCGTTCCGGGCAGCACGCTCCGGCACGATCTGGCCACCGGCAAAACCGAGGTTCATCACGAGACGAAAACAGCGTTCGACGCCTCGCCCTACGAGGTGCGCCAGGTGTTCTACCCGTCGAAGGATGGCACGAGGATTCCGATGTTCCTGGTGCACAAGAAGGGCCTCAAGCTCGACGGCTCCGCGCCGGCCTGGCTTTACGGCTACGGCGGCTTCAATGTGGTCATGAAACCGCAGTTCGCCGTGCCGCCGCTGGTGTGGATCGAGGACGGCGGGGTTTACGCCATGGCCAACCTCCGCGGTGGCGGCGAATATGGCGAGGACTGGCACCAGGCCGGCACGAAGGAGCGCAAGCAGAACGTCTTTGACGACTACATCGCGGCGGCCGACTGGCTGGTCGCGCAGGGCTACACCACGCACCGGCGGATCGTGTTGGATGGCCGTTCCAACGGGGGGCTCCTCCTCGGTGCGGTGCTCAACCAGCGCCCGGATCTGGCCGGGGCGGCCGTGCCGGCCGTCGGGGTGATGGACATGCTGCGTTTCCACAAATTCACCGTCGGGGCGGGTTGGTCGGCGGACTACGGCAATTCGGATACCGCCGAGGGCTTCAAGTATCTCGCGGCCTACTCCCCGCTGCACACCGTGAAGCCCGGGGCGAAGTATCCGGCCATCCTTGTCACCACGGGCGACCACGACGACCGGGTGTTCCCCGCGCACTCCTACAAATACACCGCCGCGATGCAGGCGGCCGTGGCGCCTGACGCCGGCCCGATCCTCATCCACATCGAGGCGAATGCCGGCCACGGCGGCTCCAGCGGCACCACACCCGTCTCCAAGACCATCGCGGACTGGGCCTACCGCATGGGCTTCGGCGCGCATTACACCGGCTGGGGCAAGTAAGGACAGTTGCCGGAAGGGTGGGCGTCGGTTTCCACACCGACGCCAGTCGCCGATGTGGAAATCGGCGACCACCCCGGCGTGATACCCGGGGCTTGCGCCCCGCTATTTGCATCGCGGGTGGTCCTGACTATATCGCAGCGGCATGTCGCTTTTGCACACTCCGCTCCAGGTCGGCGCACTCACGCTGCCGAACCGCATCATCATGGCGCCGCTCACCCGGTGCCGCGCCGGGGCCGGCCGGGTCCCGACCGACACGATGCTGGAATATTACGTGCAGCGCGCCTCGGCGGGCCTGATCCTGACGGAGGCCACGGCGGTTCATCCGATGGGTGTCGGCTATCCGGACACGCCCGGCATCTGGTCGGACGAACAGGTCGCGGGCTGGACGAAGATCACCGCCGCGGTGCACGCCGCAGGTGGGCGCATCATGTTGCAACTCTGGCACGTGGGCGCGATTTCGGACCCGGTTTACCTCGATGGGGCACTGCCGGTCGCGCCGAGCGCCATTGCCCCGGCCGGTCACGTCAGCCTGCTCCGCCCGCCCAAGGCCCATGTCGTGCCGCGCGCGCTGGAGTTGCACGAGATCCCGCGCATCGTGGCCGCCTACCGGCTCGGCGCGGTCAATGCGTTGCGCGCCGGCTTCGACGGGGTCGAGATCCACGGGGCCAACGGCTACCTGCTCGACCAGTTCCTGCAGGATGGCACCAACCAGCGCACCGACCAATACGGCGGCTCCATCGAGAATCGCGCGCGTTTGGCGATCGAGGTAACGGATGCCGTGATCTCGGTCTGGGGCGCCGACCGCGTGGGTTACCATATCGCGCCGCGCGGCGGGTCGCACGGCATCAAGGACAGCAATCCGGCGGCGAGCTTCGGCTATCTCGCCGCCGAACTCGGTCGGCGCAAGCTCGCCTTCCTGTTCTCCCGCGAACCGCTGCACGGCCACCGTTTCGGCCCCGCGCTCAAGCGCGCCTTCGGTGGCATCTACATCATGAACGAGGGGCTCACCGCCGCCACGGCGCAGGCCGTGCTCAGCGCGGGCGAGGCCGATGCGGTGGGGTGGGGCAAGCTCTTCATCGCGAATCCCGATTTGCCGCGCCGGCTGCAGCTTGGCGCCGCGCTCAACGAGCCCGTGCCCGCCACGTTCTACGGCGGCGACGCCCGCGGCTACACGGATTACCCGGCATTCGCGGCGTGAACGGGGCGGCGGGGCGGTTGAAGCGGCCCTTAAGGAGTTGACCCGCCAGCGCGCACTCCCGCAGGCTGGCCCGGTTTAACACTGATGTTCCACGCCTGGCTTCTCGGCTCCGCCGTCATCGGCTATTTTCTCGGGTCACTGCCTTTCGGGGCCATGGTTGCCCGGTCGCACGGCGTGGATATTTTCAAGGAGGGCAGCGGCAATCCGGGAGCGACCAATGTCAAGCGCGTGCTCGGCGAGAAGTTCGGCGCCAAGGGCAAGCGGGCGGGCAATCTGGTCTTCGGGCTCGATGTGCTCAAGGGCGCTGTCGCGTCCGGCTGGAGCCTGCTGGCCTGGACCAGCCTGAGCGTGAGTGTTGACCTGGAGAACGGCAACGGTGCCGCCGTGATCACCGGCCAGGACTGGCGCTTGCTTGGATTGGCCGGTGTCATTGGCGCCATCCTCGGGCATTCTTTTTCCATCTTCACCAAGTTCAAGGGCGGCAAGGGTGTCGCCACCGCCGCCGGCGGCGTGCTCATGCTCATGCCGGTCTCCTGCCTGATCGGGGGCCTGGTCTGGATCATCACGTTCTATGCCACCCGCTACGTCTCGCTTGGGTCGATTCTGGCGGCGGTGGCCGTGCCCGCCTCCAGCTGGCTGCGCGGCAACCCGCTGCCGCTAAACATCGCCATCACCCTGATCGGCCTGTTCGTCATCGTCCGCCACCGCACCAACATCACCCGGCTGCTCAACGGCACGGAGAACAAGTTCACGAAGAAGCAACCGCCGGTCCAATCCTGAGCCACGGTCAGCGGCCAATCGCCGGAAATTATGACGCGGAGGCGCACTCGCGCCTTGCCAAAGGCCGTCGGGCGGAGCCATTTAACGCGACTCTTTCCATGGCTCTAATCGTCCAGAAATACGGCGGCACCTCGGTGGGTGACGTTGACCGCATCAAGAATGTGGCCCAGCGCATCCACAAGACGCGCAGCGAGGGACATGGCCTGATCGTCGTGGTGTCCGCCCGCTCGGGCGTGACCAACGAACTCATCGCCAAGGCCAAGGCCATCAGCGACCGGCCGGATACGCGCGAGATGGACATGCTGCTCGCCATCGGCGAGCAGGAGACCATCGCTCTGACCGCCATGGCGCTGCACGCGATCGGCGTCCCCGCCGTGTCCTATACCGGTGCGCAGGCCGGCATCCTCACCGACCAGGTTTTCACCAAGGCCAAGATCAAGCAGATCGTGCCGAAGGGCATCATGCAGGATCTCAAGGCCGGCAAGGTCGTCATCGTCGCCGGCTTCCAGGGCATCAACGAGGCCGGCCAGATCACCACGCTCGGCCGCGGCGGCTCCGACCTGACCGCCATCGCGCTCGCGGCGGCGTGCCGGGCGGACAAATGCGAGATCTACACCGACGTGGACGGCGTTTACACCGCCGATCCCCGCATCGTGAAGACGGCGCAGAAGATCGACGAGATCAGCTATGACGAGATGCTGGAGCTCGCCAGCCTCGGCTCGAAGGTCATGCAGTCCCGCTCCGTCGAGTTCGCCAAGAAATACGGCGTCGTGTTCGAGGTTCGCTCCAGCTTTAACCACAACCCAGGAACCATCGTGAAAGAAGAAGTCGCCTACATGGAAAAGGTCGTCGTCCGCGGCGTCGCGGTTGACAAGGACCAGGCCAAGGTCGTCATCAGCGGGCTGCCCGACAAACCCGCGTCCGCCGCGACCATTTTCAACGCGCTGGCCGAGGCCAGCATCAACGTGGACATGATCGTCCAGAACGTCGCCCACACCGGCGGCGTGGACCTGACCTTCACCGTGCAGCGCGACGACGCGCAGAGCGCCGTCAAGGTGCTGCCGTCCGTCCTCAAGAAGCTCGGCGGCGGCGAGATCAAGGCCTTCGACAACATCGCCAAGCTCTCCGTGGTCGGCGTCGGCATGCGCACGCACGCCGGCGTGGCCGCGGCGCTGTTCACCGCGCTGGGGGACAAGGGCATCAACATCCAGCTCATCGGCACCTCCGAGATCAAGATCACCCTCGCGGTGGACCGCGCCAAGGCCGACGAGGCCGTGCGCGCCGCCCACGAGGCTTTTGGTTTGAGCAAGTGAGTAGGGGAAGCAACAGAGGCTGAGGACAAATTCTCGCCTCTGTCATTCTGAGCGTAGCGAAGAATCCAGCACGATATGAGTCGGCGGTCATGCTACTGGATTCTTCACTACGTTCAGAATGACAAACTGGGTAATCCACCTGACTTTCTGGTGGCCTGCCGCCGGATTCTTCGTTTCGCTCGGAAGGACAATCTCTGACGCATGAAATTCGTCTCCACCAGAGGCCAATCCGAACCCGTCGGCTTCACCGAGGCCGTGGCGCTTGGCCTCGCACCCGACGGCGGTCTCTTCCTGCCGCAGAAGCTGCCAAACCTGGCGCCGCATCTGGCGGGCTGGGAATCGCTCGGCTTCGCCGACCTGGCGTATGAATTCCTGAAACTGTTCGCCACGGACCTCCCGCCGGACGTGCTGCGCGGCATCGTGCAGAAGACCTACGGCACCTTCGGCCAGGCCGAGACCCTGGCGCCGCTGCGGAAGCTCGATGACCGGCTGTTCGTGCTCGAGCTCTTCCACGGTCCGACCCTGGCGTTCAAGGATTTTGCCCTGCAACTGCTCGGCAACCTCTACGAGCACCAGTGCGCGCAACGTGGGGAAGGGATCAACATCCTCGGCGCCACGTCGGGCGACACCGGCGCGGCGGCGATCCACGGCCTGCTGGGCAAGCCGAAGACCGCCAGTTTCATCCTCTATCCGGAGGGCCGCGTGTCCGCGCTGCAGGAGCGGCAGATGACCTGCACCGGCGCGGCGAATGTCCACGCCATCGCCATCGACGGCACCTTTGACGACGCCCAGCGCGTGCTGAAGGAGGTCTTTGGCGACCAGGATTTCGCGGCGCAGCACCGCCTGTCGGCGGTGAATTCCATCAACCTCGCGCGCATCCTCGGCCAATGCATCTATTACCTGTCGGCGTGGCTGCGGCTCCCGGCCACCGGGCGCGCCAACACCGAGTTCGTCGTGCCGACCGGCAATTTCGGCAATGTCTTCGCCGGCTGGCTGCTGCAGCGCATGGGCGTGCCGGTCAAAGGCTTCAAGATCGCGACCAACCGCAACGACATCCTGCACCGGCTGTTCAACACCGCCGAATACCGCAGTGAGCCGGTGCAGCCGAGCCTGGCTCCGTCGATGGACATCCAGGTGGCGTCAAACTTCGAGCGCTTCCTCTACTACGCCCTGGACGAAAATCCGACCCGGGTTCGCGCCGTCATGGCGCAGATCAAGGCGACCGGGGCCTACCGGTTTGACGTGCTCAACAAGGCCAGCTTCAGCTCCTCGCGGGCGACGGACGGGGAGATCACCGCACTCATCCGGCAGGTCTGGGAGCGCCATCGTTATCTGGTCGATCCGCACACGGCCTGCGGCTTCAAGGAACTGAACCCGGCGCGCGTGAGCATCGTGCTCGCCACCGCCCACCCGGCGAAATTCCCCGAGGCCATCCACGCCGCCACAGGGCAGACGCCCACGCATCCGGCCCTCGAGGTCCTCAAGGCTCGCCCCATCGTGAAACACCGCCTGCCGGCGGACGCGGCGGCCATCAAGGCGTTTGTCGCCAAGCACGCGGTGTGAGCTCCTGTAGCGGCGGTCTATGACCGCCGACAACGACGCTCATAGAGCGCCGCTACAGCTGGAAGACACTGGAAACCAGGCCGCACTGATCCGATTCTGCCGGTATGAGCTTCAAGGACCACTTCTCCACTCAGGCGGCGACCTACGCCAAGGCCCGGCCGACCTATCCGGCCGGCCTGTTCGCGGAACTCGCCCGGCTGGCTCCGGGGAAGACACTCGCGTGGGACGCCGGCACGGGCAACGGCCAGGCCGCAGTGGCGCTCGCCGGGCATTTCACGCGGGTCGTGGCGACGGAGCCGAGTGCCGCCCAGCTGGAGCAAGCCACGCCACATCCGCGCGTGACCTACCACCAATCGGCGGAGACGGCGCCGGTGCTCGGCGATGCCTCGGTGGACCTGGTGACCGTGGCGCAGGCGGCGCATTGGTTTGACCGGCCGAAATTCTACGCCGAGGTGAAACGCGTGCTGCGCCCGGGCGGCGTGGTCGCGCTCTGGACCTATGGTCTGAGCACGATTTCCGCGGAAATCGACGCGGCGGTGATGCGAGTTTACAACGGCCCGATCGGGCCCTACTGGCCCCCCGAGCGGCGCCACCCCGAAACCGGCTACCGCGAACTGGACTTCGGGTTTCCCGAGCGACCCTTTCCTGCCGCCGCCATGGAACTCGATTGGACGCTCGGCGACTTTGTGGGCTACCTGCGCAGCTGGTCGGCCGTGGCGCGCTTTATCAAGGACAGGGGGACTGATCCGATCGCCCCGCTGGCGCAGGAACTTGCGCTCCTGTGGGGCGAAGGCCCCCGCAAGGTCCGTTGGCCGCTGGCCGGCCGGCTGGGGGTTCAAAAATAGTGGCCTGACCGGCAAAATAATAGATGGAATTTCGCTCGCCCCCGGTTCGGGGCTTCGCACTCTGGCGGGCAGTGAAACTCCGCCTCCCTTACGACCGAGTCAATTGGACCAACAGTTCGTTCCTGATCGGGACGACCCTCGTGACGCTAACCGGCGTGCCGCTCTATCTTTGGCACTACGGCGTGGACGCCTTCCAGGTGGCGATGTTCTTCCTGTTTTTCATCGCGACCGGGTTGAGCATCACGCTCGGCTACCACCGGCTGTTTTCGCACATGGCGTTCCAGGCCAGCTGGCCGGTCCGGCTGGTGACGCTGATCTTCGGGGCCGCCGCCTTTGAAAACTGCGCCCTGGCCTGGGTCTCCGACCACCGCCGCCACCACAAGCATGTGGATCACGACGAGGATCCCTATGACATTTCCAAGGGATTCTTCCACGCCCACATCGGCTGGATCATGTTCAAGCTCGATCCGGAGCCGCCGTGGGACAATGTCGCCGACCTGCGCAAGGATCCGCTCGTGATGTGGCAGGACCGCTTCTACGTGCCGATCGCCGTGTTCACCAGTTTCGTGGTGCCCGCCCTGCTTGGCTACTGGCACGCCGGTGCGGTGGGCGCGCTCGGCGGCTTCCTCATCGCCGGCGTGGCGCGGGTGGTGGCGGTGCAGCACATGACCTTTTTCATCAACTCGCTCTGCCACACCGTGGGCAACCAGCCCTACTCGAACAAGTGCAGCGCCCGGGACAGCTGGTTCATGGCGATCTTCACCTTCGGCGAGGGTTACCACAACTATCATCATGAGTTCCAACATGACTACCGCAATGGCGTGAAGTGGTGGCAGTGGGATCCCACCAAGTGGACCATTTGGGCCCTGGAAAAGATTCGTCTTGTGAAAGGCCTGCGCCGGGTGCCGGAGGACAAGATTCTGCTCGCGCAGCTCGCTGACGCCCGCCGCCGTCTCGGGGAGCACATTGCCTGCCCGAAGGTCAGTGCCAACGCCCGCCTCCATGCTCTGCTGCAGGCCAAGGATGCCAAGCTCCACGAGCTCGGCGATCGCTGGGCCGCCCTCAAGACGCAATATGCCAGCAAGGCCGTGGCCATGAAGACGGAATACGCGGAGAAGCGGGCCGAGTATGCGGAGCGCGCCGGGCACCAGATCGAGGAGCTGAAGGAGGCTCTGTCGGAGATGCGCCGTGAATTGCAGGCGGCGCTACAACTGCTGGATCACGCCGCCGCTGCGGCGTGAGGATCGCGCGGAAGTAGGATTCCAGGCGGGGGTTCAGCTCCCCGCCTTTTTCTTGCGCCAGGTGGAACCCGGCCTCCGGACGGGTTTTTCCATGCGCGCATTCCGAAACCTACCCGGAGGCATGTTCCGCCTCGATCAAGCCTGCATCTCCTACAGCAGCGGTGCCAGCAGACGGGCAATTTCCTCGGCGATCTTGGGGATGAACCGGCGCTCGCGGTGCGGTTCCGGCATGGGTTTTGACTGGCTGAAGACCTCCTGCATCCATTGCCGGATGGCTGCGGCCTCGGGGCGTGAGTAGGTGACCGCACCCACCTCGAAGTTCAGGAACAGGCTGCGCATGTCCATGTTGGCCGAGCCGAAGAGGCCGGTTTGCTCGTCCACCAGCAGAATCTTGGCGTGGTTCATGCCGGGCCCGTAGAGCAGCACCTTGACTCCGGCGGCCCGCAGTTCGCGCAGGTAATGGCGGCGGGCCAGGTCGGTAATGAGGTGGTTGGAGCGCGCGGGCACCACGAGGCGCACATCAATGCCGGCGCGCGCCTGCACCATGAGGGAACGATAGAGCACCTCGTCCGGTATGAAGTAGGGGGTGACGATCCACACGCTCCGCTCCGCCTGTTGCACCAGCGAGAGGATGCCTTCGTAGATCGCGTCGCCGGCGGCATCGGGCCCGCTGACGACGATCTGCACTTCGCTGTCGCCGGCGGGGGCGGGCAGTTCCGCCGGCAGCTCCTTTTGCAATTCCGCCAGGGACTGGCCGCTGGCATGGGCCCAGTCGGCCAGGAAAATTTCGTCCAGCAGGCGCACGGCCGGACCCTCGATGACCCCGCCGATATCCCGCCAGCGGCGCTTGTTCGGCGTGGGTCCCATGTATTCGAGGGCAAGATTGCGGCCGCCGACGGCGGCGATCTGGTGGTCAAAAATGGCGATCTTGCGGTGATTCCGCAGATTGGCCGAGTGCGGGGTCTGCAGCGGCATCACGGGCATGAACCGCACGACTTCGCCGCCGGCTTCGCGGATCGGGTCGCAGAACCGGCCGCTGCTGAGGAAGCAGCCGAGGCCGTCGAGCAGCAGGCGGACCTTGACTCCTTCCCGGGCGCGCTGGGCGAGCAGCTTGACGATACGCCGCCCGACGGCGTCGCGGGCGAGGATGAATGTCATCAGGTGGATGCTGTGTCGGGCGTGGAGGATGGCGTGTTCGAGGCGTTGGTAGGCATCCTCCCCGGTGGTGATGAAGCTCACGCGGTTGCCCCGGACGGGTGGGCAGGCGCCGGTCCGCGTGAAGACGCGGGCGGCGAAGGTCTGCTCCATGATGGCGAACGGGGCGATGGTGCCGGTGGGGCAGATGGGGGACTTCTTGACGGCCAGCCGACGCAATTTTCGCCCCCCGAACATCAGGTAGAGCGGCACCCCCACATAGGGGACGAACGCGATGAGGAAGAGCCAGGCGAAGGTGTTGCCGGGTTGCTTGCGCTGGCTCATCAGCCGGGCAATGGCGAAGAACGCCAGGAAGAAGCCCGCCACCGTGAGCAGGTGGGGCACCACGCCGTTGGTGATGGGATGCTCGATGAGCGCGTCGTAATAAGTTTTCAACGTCTCCATCACGGTAACATCCACTCAATTCCCATCAGATTACGCAAGCGGTGCTGACGGGAAGCGATTCGACAAAAAACCTCTTGGCAAAGCTCGCCCGGCCACCATACCTTCACCTTTCGTTTTTTTGATGGTGGAGTATCCAAGTGGCCAAAGGACGTTGACTGTAAATCAATTCGGCTCTTGCCGTTCACTGGTTCGACTCCAGTCTCCACCACCAATTTAACGAAAGTCCCGCTGACTGAAAGGTTAGCGGGATTTTTTATGCCCGCGCCCGATGGCCTGTGGCACGCTGCGGAGCAGTCGCAACTCACACGACCCCGGCCTCCCGAAAACTGTAATAGCCGCGCCCCTGCGGATCGGCGCCCTCGCGACCGACTATCACGTGGTCGAGCAGCTCGATGTCCACCGCCCTGGCCGCGTCGCGCATCTGGCGGGTGACCTGCACATCCGCCGCGCTGGGAGCCGGGTCGCCGCTGGGGTGATTGTGGACGCAGACGATCGCCGTGGCGCCATGCCGGATGGCTTCGCGGAAGACTTCACGCGGATGCGCCAGGCTGCTCGTGGCGGTGCCGGAGGTGATCTCGACCTGTTTCAGCAGGCGATTCTTTCGGTTCAGGCAAAGCACCCAGAACTTCTCCACCGCGAGGCCGGATATCTGGGGCAGGAAATGGGCGTGGATGCGATCAGGGCGGTTGAGTATTTCCTCCTCGGGGGCGGCACCCCGGGCCATGCCCCGTTTCACGATTTCCATGACGGTGACGAGCTGCAGGGCCTTGACGCGGCCGATTCCCGTGAGCCGGCGAAAGTCGGCCTCGTTCCATTTGACAAGGGCGGCGAGGGAGCCGGCCTCGGCGATGAGGCGCTGGGCGATGCTGATGACATTGTGCCCCCGGCTGCCGCTGCGGAGCAGCATGGCAAGCAGCTCAGTGTCGCTCAAGGCGCCCGGCCCGAGTTTTTCGAGCCGTTCCTGCGGACGATCGCCGACCGCGAGATCCTTCACGCGCAATGGCTGGTAGGATTCTTCGCGCATGGGCCTGGTGCCGGCCCGCCAGCCTGGCGGGCTCAGAAGTGCTTCACGTAGGCGTTGCGCCGGAGCTTTTCCAGCCAGCGTTCGGTGGCCTGGCGCGAGCCCTGTTGCACGAGTTGCCGCTCGATATCGGGGCGCACCTCGTCGAGCGGCAGGATACCGGCATGTTTGCGGTCCTCGACGTAGAAGATGAATGCGCCTTCCGGCATGATGAGCGGGTCGCTGCGCTGACCCTTCTCCAAGGTGAAGATGACGTCGCTGAATTCCTTGCGCAGGTCGGGACGGCGCTGCCAGCCCCAGTCGCCCCCTTTGCCCTTGCGGGAATCCTGGCTGTATTTGCGGGCGACCTCGCCGAAGTCGGCGCCGGTGGCCAGCTCGGTGACGATGGTGGCGGCCTTGCCCCGCAGGGTCTCGTCGGTGTCGTCGGCGGCGCGGGTAACCTGAATCAGCCGGAGGTGCACGCTGTCCTCCTGCTGGTAGCGGTCCTTGTTCTCCGCGTAGAAGGCCTCGATCTTGACCGGACTGATGGTGCTGGCGGACTTGGCCTTTTGCTGGCGCATGTAGCCGTAGATCATGTCCTCCTCCTGCTCCTTGCGGTAATCCTTCTGGGAGATGCCGCGGGAGCGCAGGTAGGCGAGGAACTTGCTGCGGTCGCCGTCAAACTGGGTGATGATGGTCTCGGCGATGGCATTGTCCACGTAGCTGGCCGGCACTCGGCGTTTTTCGTCCGAATAAAAATCCTTCACGATGAGGACGCGATCGATGAGGTTTTGCACCACATCCTCCTGCAGCGCCTCGAGCTTTTCGTTGAATTCCTGCTCGTTGCGGCTCTGTTTCTGGATTTCCGGGACCAACGGCCCGATTTCGCGCCGCACGTCGTCCACCGTCACGATGTGGTCCTCGGCAATCGCGACGATGCCGTTGGCGTAACGCAGGTTAAGATTGTCCGCCGGGGCCTGGGCCAGTTGGGCGCGGGCAGAGATGAGACCGAGGCAGGAGCTGGCAATGGCTAGCAGGGAGACGGTCAGAACGCGGGAACCACGGAAACTCATGGAGCGGATAGATTTTGCAGGAAAACGTTTATTTCCCTCAACCTTGCAAGGGGGGTGGGGGCGGTCAAGCGGGGAAAGCGGCTGCTGAGTTGGATATAGTCATCGCGGCGGCCGGTGTTGCGCAGGCACTTCAGCCGGTGGCCTTGGGTTTCGACAGAGAGAATCCCCTTTTGTTCCGCGCGCACCCGGATTTCCGTGATGAGCAGCAGCGCCCGCACCGCCTCGCCGAACTTCCCGAAGCGATCCCGCAGTTCCGCCTCGAGGTCCTTCACCTGTTTCGGGCTCTCGGCCAGGGCCAGGCGGCGGTAAAAATCGATGCGCAGGCGCGTCTCCTGGATATAGGCGGACGGCAGGCGCGCCTGGATTCGGGCGATTTCGCCCTCGCTGCGCTCCGCCTGCTTCAGGGCGCTGAACGTATCGGTCGCCTCGCTGCGCGCCTCGACCCCGGCGCCTTCGCCGACAAAGACGAAATCCAGCTTCACGCTGGCGCGGACGATGGCGGCGTGTTTTTCGCCCTTCAGCCGGGCCACGCTCTGCCGCAACAGCTGACAATACAGCTCGAACCCGACCCCGACGATGTGGCCGCTCTGCTCGGCCCCGAGCAGGTTGCCCGCCCCGCGCAGCTCGAGGTCGCGCATGGCGATGCGGAAGCCGGCGCCGAGCTGATTGTGCTGGCGCATGGCACTCAGCCGCTGGCGGGCGATGTCGAGCAGGCGGGTGTGGCGGTGCAGCAGCAGGTAGGCGTAGGCTTGGTGCTTGAACCGGCCCACGCGTCCGCGGAGCTGGTAGAGCTGCGACAGGCCGAACCGGTCCGCGCCCTCGATGATCAGCGTGTTGCAATTCGGTATGTCGAGGCCGCTTTCGATGATCGTGGTGCAGACGAGCACCTGATACCGGCCGGCGACGAAATCCGTCATGATCCGCTCCAGGCCTTCCGCGCCCATCTGGCCGTGGCCGACGCCGACGGTGGTGCCGGGCAGGAGTTCGCGCAGGCGCGCGGCGACCAGGTCGATGCTCATGACTCGGTTGTGCAGATAGAAGACCTGCCCGCCGCGGCGCAACTCGTGCTGGATCGCCTCGACGACGAGTTTTTCGTCGTAGCTCTTCACGATCGTCTGGATCGGCAGGCGGTTGGCCGGGGCGGTCTCGATGGTGCTGAGGTCGCGGGCGCCGGTGAGGGCGAGGTAGAGCGTGCGCGGGATGGGGGTGGCGCTCATGGAGAGCATGTCCACGTGCGCCCGCCAGCGCTTGAAGACCTCCTTGTGCTTCACGCCGAAACGCTGCTCCTCGTCGATGACGACGAGGCCGAGTTCCTTGAATTTCACGTCCTCCTGGATGAGGCGGTGGGTGCCGATGAGGATGTCGATTTTGCCCTCGGTGAGTGCGGCGAGGATGCCGGCTTGCTCCCTGGGGGAGCGGAAGCGACTGAGCATCTCGACGGCCACCGGGTAGCCGGCCATGCGCTCCCGAAAGGTGTTCAGGTGCTGCTGGGCCAGCACGGTCGTCGGCACAAGCACCGCGACCTGCTTGCCGCCCATGACCGCCTTGAACGCCGCGCGGATGGCGACCTCGGTTTTCCCAAAACCCACGTCGCCGCACAGCAGCCGGTCCATCGGCCGGGTCCGCTCCATGTCGGCCTTGAGGTCGGCGATGGCTTTCGCCTGATCGCGGGTCTCGGTGAAGGGGAAGGCCGCCTCGAACTCCCGCATCCAGACGTTGTCCGGGGCGAAGGCATGGCCCGGCTGGGCCTCGCGCTGCGCTTGGATGCGCAACAGCTCGGCCGCCAGGTCGAGGGTGGAGCGCTCGGCCGCCAGGCGGGCCTTTTCCCAGCGGCCGGAGCCGACCCGGCCGAGCGGGGGCTTGCTCTTCGTCAGGCCGACGTAACGGCTGATCAGGTGGGATTCCTGCAGCGGCACGTGCAGCGTCACCTTGTTGTCGAACTCCAACGAGATGACATCGCGGACGCCGTCGGCGGTCTCCAGCCGGGTCAGCCCGCGATACTGCGCGATGCCGTGCTGGAGGTGCACCACGAAGTCGCCCTCCACCAGTTCCGAGAAGTCCAGCAACTGGTCCACGGCGGAGGGCGTGGCGAGCGCGCGCTTGGCGACGGGACGCCGGGCGCGCTGGCGGCCGAAAATTTCCGTCTCGGAGACAACCACGCGACCCTTGGTGGCGCCGTCGCGAGCCGTCAGTCGGAAGCCTTCGCTTAGCGCGCCGCGCAGATAGCGGGGCTTGATTTGCTTGAGCGCGGCATGTTCGTCGAGCAGCTCGCGGATGCGCTGCTCTTCGCCTTCCTTCGCGATGACAAAATCGACCGCATAGCCACTCCGCTTCCACTCGGCGACTTTTTCGAGAAACTGCCGGCGGGCATCCTCCTCGGCCGTGAGTCGCTCGTGGGCGAGCAGGCGTTCCGCTGGGTAGCTGCGGTGGTGCGAGAGGGATTCGGTGTCCCATGTCTCCTCGGTCGCGACGGTGTCAAACAGCTCGCTGGCGAGGTCGAGATCGCTGACACCGAAGAGATGCGCCGTGGACTGCGCGAGTTTTTCCTCAAAAGGTAGGGCGAGTCCTCCGGACGAGCCGCGCGCAAACGGCTCGTCCGGAGGACTCGCCCTACCATCGTCAGGTGCCAGCGTGTCGAACAACTCCTCGATCGCCTTGGGTTCAACGATGGCCGCGTGCGCGGTCGGCGGCAGGTAGTCCAGCAGCGTTGCCGACAAGCCGGAGCGATGGAGCCCGGGGGCGGCGGTAAGGGTGATCCGCCCGACCGGCTCACCCGAGCGCTGGGTGACCGGGTCGAGGATCCGGATTTCCTCGAGATTGTCGCCGAAAAAATCCAACCGGTAAGGCTGGTGCGCGGTGATCGGGTAGAGATCCACGATGCCGCCGCGCACCGCGTATTGGCCCGGGACCTCGCACACGGCTTCGCAATCGTAGTCGTAGGAGCGGAGCAGCGTGAGCAAGCCTTGGAACGCCCGGTTCTCGCCTCGCACCAACTCGGTCTCCCGCGTGGCGAAATCGGCCGGGGGCGGCACGGGCTGGAGCAACGCGGCGGGTGTCGCGAGCACGAGCAGCGTGCGGGCTCTGAGCGCGGCGTCCCGCCCCCCGCGCAGCCGACTCAGCACGGCGAGACGGTCGCTGGCGGCGTTGAATGCCTCGCGCATCTCGCCAGCCGGCGCTTCCGGGAACGTCAGGATGTCGAGTTGGCCGGGCGCGGGGCCGGCTGCGCGAAAGAGTGCGATGTCCTCGGCCAGCGCGTCGGATTTTTGCGCTTCCTCATGGATCACAAGCCAGACGGGGGCAGGGTGGAGGCGGAACAGTTCCGTCAGGGCATGAGGCCGCGCTGCCGGGCATATTCCGGTGAGTTTGGTGCGCAGGACAGCCGCTGATTCAGGCACGGGAGGAAACAAGGTGCAGTTGACCCGCACGGGTGCAACTCCCGGATGCGGCCAGCCTGCCGGCTACGGGGTGCCGGCGGAGGAATTGTCCGTGCGCAGCGTGGCGAGCGCCGCGCGTGCCGCCAGTTCCTCGGCGGCCTTTTTGGAGGGGCCGCGGCCGGTGCCGAGCTGCCGGTCGTGGAGATAGACAGCGACCTCAAATTCGTTGGCGTGGCGCGGGCCGGTCGTGGCCAGCACTTCATAGCGCAGGGCGTCGTTGCCGTGAACCGGCTGGATGAGTTCCTGCAACCGCCCCTTGGGATTCTCGCCCTCCTCGGAGGCGGCCAGGCGGATGGCGAGCGGCCCATACCAGGCTAGCACCCGCTCGCGGGTCGTGGCGAGGTCGCTGTCGAGATAGAGTGCGCCCACCATGGCCTCAAAGGCGTCCTCCAGGATGGAAGCCCGGGTGCGGCCACCGGTGTCCTCCTCGCTCTGGCTGAGGAGCAGCGCTGCATCGATGCCGAGATCGCGGGCCATTTGGGTCAGGAAGCCGCCCTTTGACAGCACCGCGCGACGGCGACTGAGCACGCCTTCCCGTTCGGCGGTGTATTCGCGATACAGGGCCTCGGTCAGGATGAACTGGAGAACCGTGTCGCCCAAAAATTCCAACCGCTGGTTGTGCGGGGCGGCCGCGGGGTGATCCTGCAGGTAGGAAGGGTGCGTCAGGGCCTCCGTCAACAAGGCGGCGGAGCGAAACCTGTAGCCAAGGCGTTGCTGGAGGGCGTCGAGGGTTGCGGGCATTGGCTCAGGAGCTGGCACTGGTATAGCGGCGCAGGCCGCGGTGGAAGAGGAAGACGGCGAGGCTGAACCAGATCACCGTGACGGCCAGGACCCAGCCGACGAGGCGCAGGTCGAATCCGCGGAGCAGGGTGCTGGCGGGGGCGTTGCTGACGAGCACCACGGGCAGTATCCAGACAAAGGCGATGTTGGCCACGCCGCGGAAGGCCTCGCGCGGCAGCCGGGAAAACTCGCTCAGCGTGAAGTAGCTGCCCTCGATGCCCTGCGCGCTGGTGATCCAGAAGGCCGGCGTGATGCACAGGACGAGCATGCTGTAGTGGATGATCACGCCGCAGCCGATGAGCAGGCCATAGAGCGCGAGGTCCGCCGCCCCGGGATGCAGGCCCAGCTGCCGGGCGGAATACACGACCACCCCGGCGGCGATGAGCGAGTTGATCAGGCTGTCGGGATCAATCTTCCGGGTCGTGGCCATGAACATGACATTGCCCGGTTGCGCGAGGAAGAAGTCGAAGTTGCCGGTGCGGATGTTGCGTCCCATCTCGAAGATGCTGCTCCAGAAAAACCCCATGAGAAAGCGCTGGATCAGCAACGAGGTGCCGACGAGCAGCATCATCTCGTATTTGCTCCACCCGGCGACCGAATCGGTGTGCTGGTAGATGACGGAGATCATCAGCAGGTTGACCGTCATCCAGAACAGCTCGACCAGGGCCCAGATGATGAAGTCGCCGCGGAACATCAGCGTGCGCACGACCGAGTAGCGGGCGGCCGTGAGCCAGATGCGGGCGTAGTGGGCGAGGTTCATTTTCGATTTTGGATTTTCGATTCTCGATTGGCTGGGCTGACGTCAGCCCGCCGCGATCGTCCGGACGTGGGCGGCAGCAGTTTGAAAGGCGTTTGGCATAAATCGAAAATCGAGAATCAAAGATCGAAAATCCCATCAGCCGCCGACGGCGGTGTGGAGGCGCAGGCCGCGCCGCCAGAGCAGCTGGCCGAGGGCGAGGATGATGACGACCCAACCGGCCTGCAGGACGAGGCCGTTGAGCGCGGCGGCCGGGTCGTTGATCCGGCCGGTGAAAATCGCGACCGGGAAATACATCTGGTAGTAATAGGGCAGGTATTGCGACAGCCGGAAGAGCCAGTCGGGCATCAGGTCGAGGGGGAAGATCTGCCCGCCGAGGACCGACTCCAGGGCCATGGAAAGGATGACGAGGCCCTGGATTTCCAGGAGCCAGAAACTCACCAGGCCGAAACAATACGCGATGCCGAACTGGATGAGCGCCGACATGAGCAGGGCGGGCACGCCAAGGGCCAGGCGCCAGAGGTCGGCGGGCAGCACGAGGTAATCCTTGAGCAGGGGATAGGTGACGAGCACGGGCAGCAGGATAAGCAGGCCGGTGACGAGGCGGGCGGACAGGTAGATGCTGAAGCGGTAGGCGAAGTAGTTGACCGGCTTGAGCAGGAACTGGTTGATGAGGCCGTTGCGGATCTCCTCGCTGATCTGGTAGTCCTCGTTGAAGGCGCCGATCATGAATTGCACCACGATGAGGGCGACGAAGTAGGTGAAGGTCTGCGCGAAGCCGAAGCCGCCGATGGCCGGGTTGCCCGCATAGGCGGCACCCCAGAGGATGAACACCACGATCAGGTGGAAGAAGGAGAAGAAGCCGCGGATGGCGAAGTTCACCCGGTAAACCAGATTGCTCTGCAGCCCGACCGAGAAGGCGGCGCGGTATTTGTTCAGGATGGCGAGCATCAGTCAGTAGTGAGTAGCGGGTAGCGAGTAGTGGGTAGTCAGCGAGCGGCCGATGGCAAATTCACTTATGCGGCTGCTCTCGGCTCGATGCCCGCCACTGGCAGGCTCCTCACTCCTTGGCGGCGAGTCCGAACCGCTCGGCGACCTCCTTGCCGAGGGCCCGGTAGGCAGTGGCGCCCGGGCCGTGCGGGTCGTAGGCGAGGATGGGTTTGCCGAAGCTCGGCGCCTCGCTGAGCCGGACGGTGCGCGGGATCAGGGTGGCGAAGACCTTGTCCGGCAGGTGCTGGCGCACTTCCTCGACGACCTGTTTGGCCAGGTTGATGCGGCTGTCGAACATCGTCATGATGATGCCGCCCACGTCGAGGGTGGGGTTGACGCCGGCGTTTTTCAGGCGGTCCACAACCTTGAGGATCTGGCCGAGCCCCTCGAGGGCCATGTATTCGCACTGGAGGGCGATGAGCAGGTGATCGGCGGCGGCGAGGGAGTTCATCGAGAGCATGCCGAGGGCGGGCGGGCAATCGATGATGATGGCGCGGTAGCCGCCGGAGTTGCGCAGGGGCTCGAGCACGGAGCGGAGGCGCATCAGGTAGTTCGGCTGCTGGGCCAGCTCGATCTCGATGGCGGCGAGGTCCACCTCCGAGGGGATGAGCGCGAGGTGCGGCCAGGCGGTCGGGGTGAGCATCTCAAAGGCGCTGCCCTCGCCGCGGAGCGGCCCGTAGAGGCTCTTGCCCTCGAACTTCTCCACGCCGAGGGCGCTGGTGGCGTTGGCCTGCGGGTCGAGGTCCACCACGAGGGTGTGGATCTTGCGCTCGGCGAGGGCGGCCGCGAGGTTGACCGCCGTGGTGGTTTTGCCGACGCCGCCCTTCTGGTTGGCGATGGTGAAAACAGTGCAGGCCATGCGCGATTAACCGGAAATCGCCGGGGGGAGTCTAGCGCGAATTGGGGGCAATTTCAGTTCTTGCCGAACCGGAAATTTTGACACAAGTTGCGCGCTCGTTTCTGTCGGCGCGGTAGCCAAGTGGTAAGGCCGAGCTCTGCAAAAGCTCTATCGGCGGTTCGATTCCGCCCCGCGCCTCCAGTCTGTGACTGGAGGCTGCGCCGAAAAACCGGGGAGCGGCTCTGGCCGGTTACCCGTGCCGGCCCTTGAAGGTCAGCTCGGCCACGCCGGACTTGTCGAGGCCGCCCAGGCCCTGTGCGACCATGCGGTCGAACTGCTCCTTCGTGGCCTGTGCCAGCGGCAGCTTCAGGCCGACATCCAGGCCAAGCTGGTAGGCGATGCCGGAATCCTTGGCCGCATGGGCGCCGGAGAAGTAGCAGTCGTGCGCGCGGTTCTGCATGTCCTCGCCGTCGGTCTTGAGCACCTGGGAGTTGGCACCGGTCTGGAGGAATACCTCGCGGAGCATGTCCAGATCGAGGCCGAGCGCCTGGCCGAGGCCGAGGCCTTCCGCGAGGCCGGCGGTGTTGATATTCATGACCATGTTGACGAGCGCCTTCACCTGCGCGGCGGTGCCGGCGGGCCCGATGTAGCGGAGGGCGGTGCTGAGTTTCTCGAGCACGGGCTTCACGCGCTCAAAGGTGGCCTGTTCGCCACCGCACATGAGGTAGAGCGTGCCGTTGCGGGCCTGCGGAATGCTGGAGGCCATGCAGCCTTCGAGGCTGGCGGCACCGGCGGCGCGCGCGCGGCGCTCAACCTCGGCGTGGACCTTCGGCGTGAGGGTGGCGCAGTTGATGAAGGTCTTGCCCTTCGCGCCGGTCAGCAGCGAGTCGCCGGTCTCGGCAAACACCTTGAGCTGGGCGGCATCGTCGGTGACGACGGTGATGATGAGCTCGGCCGCTGCCGTGACGGCGGCAAGGGTCGTGCAATGCGCGGCACCGAGTTCCTTCGCCAGGTCGGCGGCGATGGGAGCGTGGGCGTCATAGACGGCGGTGACGTTGTAGCCGCAGTCCTTGAGACGGCGGGCCATGTTGCCGCCCATGCGGCCGGTGCCAACGAAGGCGATGGTGGGAGTGGACATAAAAAGAGTGAAGGTGAGGGTGAAGAAAATTCTGTAGCGGCGGTCTATGACCGCCGTTTCGCAGGGTCGGCGGTCATAGACCGCCGCTACAGGACATGTTGCGTGGCATCAGCGTTTGTTCGCGTAGAAGGGATTGTGTTGTTTCTCCTGCTTCAAGGTGGTCAGCGGGCCGTGGCCGCAGGCGAGGACGGTGTCGGCGGGGAGCGGCAGGATCTTCTGCTGGTTGTTGCGCAGCTGCACGGCGAAGTGTGTCGGGCTGCCGCCCATCGAGCCGGCGAAGATGGAGTCGCCGACGATGGCCAGCGGCCAGGAGAGGCCGGTGATGAAGAAGGTGGTCATGCCCGGCGAGTGGCCCCAGGTGAAGAGCGTCTTGATGGAGAGCTCGCCGAGGTGGAAGTGGGCGTTTTCCTGGAAGGTCTTGGCCCCCGGCCGGTCCACGGGCTCGAGTTCGCTGGCCCAGATCTCGGCGCCGGTGGCGGCGAGGCGGTCGAGGTCGGCGATGTGGTCGTCGTGGGTGTGGGTGATGAAGATGTTTCGCAGGGTCAGACCCTCGGCGGCGATCGTGTCGAGCATGGCGGTGGCGTCGGCCCCGGTGTCAAAGGCGGCGGCGAGTTTCGTCTTCGCGTCCCACACGAGGTAGCTGTTCACGGTCATGTCCTCGAAGGTCGTGTTGAACATGGCGAAGCCGCGCTTGAAGAGCGGCTGCTCCGGATACCACTCGCGGCGGGCGATGGCCAGCAGGGCGTTGCGCTCCAAGCCGAGCGCGGGGGCGAGGGCGAGGAAGGTGTGTTCGCGGATTTCACCCGCCTTCACGGCCTGGAGGTCCGCGACGGGGATGCGGGCGGCGGTGGCGAGGGCGTCGTCCGTCAGCCGGAGCCCCCGCTGGGTCTTGCCGATGATGTCGGTGAAATTGTCTTCGAGTGGAATGCGCGGCATGGATGCTCAGGCTCCGGAGAAAATCCGCCCACCGCAAGCCAGCTTTGTGCAGCTGAAATTTCAGGCCGCTATCCTGAACAGTTAAACGCGGAGGGCACGAAGGACGCGGAGGTGAGGACCGGATCGATTGGTTTCTCCGCGACCTCCGCGGTCTCCGCGTTAAATCCTGCATTTTAGCGGTCGCGGAATTGCGAGGCCGGGCCATGTCGATCATCCGTCGGCTTGGATCCTTTCGCAGGAGCGGCGCTTGCCGGCGCTCGCGGGCGCACGCGAGGTGCGCCCCTACGGTCCCAATTCAGATCGCAACTGGTGTATGCTCTGGGGCCTATAGCTTGAGTATGGCCGGCGGTCACAGACCGCCGCTACAGGCGGTGAGGCGGCAAGAAAGCGGGGGCGGCGCCTTGCGACGCCGCCCCCTCGGGGATGTAACCACTGACAAAGGGATTATTTCGGGGGCTCGACGGTGATGTTGAGCTTCGCCAGGGTGACGCCGAGCTGGCGGTCGTATTCGGCGAGGGACTTGGCGTAGTCGGACTGGGCATCGGCCTCGCGCACCTCGGCGCTGGAGAGAATCTCCTGCTGCTGGGAGACGAAGAAGGTCGTGCTGGCGCCGGCGCGGAGGCGCTTCACCTCGGAGTCGAGCGTGGACTGGGCCAGTTCGCGGGCATGGCGGGTGGCCTGCACGCGTTGCTGGGCGGTTTCGATCTGGCCGGCGGCGTTGCCGACGCGCACGACGATGTCCTGCTCGACGCGCTCCAGCTGGGTTTCGGACTGTCGCTGCTGGAGCCGGGCGGCGCGGTAGCGGCCGCGCTCGGTGGTGAAGGTGAGGGGGACGGAGACGACAACACCCCAGCTGTAGGCGTGATAGTCCTCGTCCCTCACCTGGCGGCGGCTGGTGCCGAGATCGGTGTCGTAGCCGTTGTAGCCGTAGCTGCCGACGAGATCGACGCGCGGCAGCAGTTGGTTGCGCTGGAGGCGGGCGCTGATGCCGTCGCGCTTGAGCGCGAGCCGGGCCTGCTGGTAGTCGGGGCGCTGTTCCAGGGCGCGCGGAAAATCCGCGGCGGCATCCACCACCACAATGGGAGACGGCGGTGGTGGCTCGATGCTAAGGCGCTGGGTGAGCAAGCCGGGTGACTTTTCGTCGGTGATGAGCTGCTTGAGTGCGTTCTCGGCTTCGCTCACCAGGCGCTGGGCGATGAGGATGCCTTCCTCGCGGGTGGCGGCGCGGGATTCCGCGGAGGTGACATCGTATTCGGACATGCTGCCGACCTTGAAACGCTTGCGGTTCTCCTCGAGCAGCTGTTGGGCGAGTTCTTTCGATCGCACCGCGCTGCGGAGGTTGGCGTGGAAGAAGTTGAGGTCGTGATAGGCGAAGATGACGCGCGTGACGGTGTCGATCACGGCTTGCCGGAATTGCCACTGGCTGATGCCGCGGTTGGCCTGGGCGATGCGGATGGAGGCGAGGGTGGGGCCGGGGCCGAAATTCCGGAGGAGCGGCTGGGTGCCGGAGATGCCGGCAAAGGTGTCGTAGTTGTCGGCGTAGGCGTTGAAGGTGCCGCGCGGGTTGGTGCTGCTGGCACCGAGCTTGTAGGTCATGCCCCAGGGCAGCAGGCCGCCGAGGCTGAGATCGGCCGTGTCGGTCTTGCTGAAGCTGGCGGCCGGACGGATGCCGGTGGTGGCATCGGCGAGCGCGGGGTTGAAGCTTTCGGAGTAGGTGTAGCTGCCGTTGAACACCGGGTCGAACTTGCCCAGCGCCTCGGTCACGCGGGCGTTGGCGATAGCTGCCTCGAAACCCTCGACCTTGATGGCAAAATTTTTGGCCAGGGCGCGCTGGATGGCGGTCTCCAGGGTGATTTTTTCCCCGTCGGCGCCAGCCGCGGGCGCAGTTTGCGCGAACGTGGCCAAGGTGAGAACCGGGGACAAAAACAGGGCGATGAGGCGCCGGGTGGGGAGCATGGTGGTTGGGTTGCCGGCCCACTTTGCAACCCTCGTGCCAGCGGAAAAACTAAATCTAACCAACGGGAAGCCAGCGATTAACGCTGCTTCCTTAATCAGGCCTGCAGCTCAGCCGCTTCAGCATCGGGATTGCGTAATCCCGGAAATGGGAAGGCGAATCTGAAAATGGGCGAGCGTGGGAGTTGTGCACGGTATGGCACGGCAAGCACAGTCTTCGCTTCCGTTACTTGGTCGTGTGCGGCGGCGGGGCGTCCTTCACTGAAGGAAAATACCAGACGCGCTGGATGAGGCCGTCGCGGATCTCGTAGATGCCGAGGGCCTGCTGCGAGACGCGCTTGCCCTGCTTGTTGTCCCAGGAGGCGCGTTCGCGCACGGCCAAATAAGGGCCGGTTTGCTCGATGGAGAGGAGTTCCGAGCGGACCGTGGGCAGGGACTTGAAGTAACCAACCAGCCAATCGCGCAGGGGAATGCGGCCGTCGGCATCGAGCGAGGACTTGTCGCCGTCGATGGTATGCCACTTGAAATTTTCGGCGCAGAGCGCGGCCACGGCGTCGGACTCGTGGCGGTTGAAGGCGGCGAGGTAGGCGCGGAGCAGCGTGGCCTCGGGGCTCGTGGGATACGCGGTGTTGCCGTGGGCGAAGGCGCGGTATTCGTCGACCTGCAGCTTGAAGGTGCCGGCGGCGATGGTCGGGTCGGCCGTGAATTGCGCCCGGGCGGCGGCCTCATCGGGCACGCGCAGCACCATGAGGCCGAGTTCGCCGAAGCGGGCACCGGTCACAAGCACGCCGTCACGGCGCATGCGGGCGATGTTGGCGGAGTGCTCGCGCATGCCGGCCTGCTCGTTGGGCCCTTTCGCGGCGTCCCACGCCGGGCCGGTGGTGAGGCGGACGGCGAAGAGTTTTGGGGGCGGCGGAGTCGGTGGGGTGGCGGCCGGCGGTGAGCTTGGTTGGGCAAAAGCGTGCGCGGCTATCCCGAGCAAGAGGCTGAGCGTGGCTTTCATGGGGAGTTCTTTCTCTTTCTCATAATCGTAAACTTTCTCCTCGTTCGGAAATGTGCAACGCGGCAGACGAGAGAACGAGAAAGAGAACGAGAAAGGTAGGGGGCACCTAGATGGTGACGCCGTCCGCGAGGCGAATGACCCGGGAGCCATAGGTCGCGTTTTCGGCGGAGTGGGTGACCTGCACGATGGTCGTGCCTTCCGCATTGAGCTGCTTGAAGAGCTTCATGATCTCGCGGCCCTGGTCGGAATGCAGGTTGCCGGTGGGCTCGTCGGCGAGGATGAGCGAGGGCTTGGCGATGAGCGCCCGGGCGACACCGACGAGCTGCTGCTGGCCGCCGGAGAGCTGCGAGGGGTAGAGGTCCTTCTTCCCGACGATGCCGAACTTGTCCAGGACGTCGCAAACGACGGACTCGCGCTCCTTCTTCGGGATGTCGCGGTAGGAGAGCGGAATCTCGAGGTTCTCGTAGACGGTCAGGTCGTCGAGCAGGTGGTAGCTTTGGAAGACGAAGCCGATGTGTTTTTTCTGAAGGTCGAAGCGCTTCTTCTTGTCCAGTTTGTGGACCGCCTCGCCCTTGAGCGTGTATTCGCCGCCCCAGGCGCTGTCGTGCAGGCCGAGGATGTGGAGCAGGGTGGACTTGCCCGAGCCCGAGTTGCCCATGATGGACACAAACTCGCCCTCGTTGATCGTGAGGCTGATGTTGCGGAGGGCGTAGAAAGGGCCGCCCTTGAGCGGGTAGACTTTTTCGACGGAACGGAGGGTGATCATAGGGGAGTAATGGGAAGGCTTTTAAATCAGGAATGGTTACTACTGAACACTATTCTTGCGGGGAAGTTGCATCCGGCAGCGGCTGGATGCGCCCGTTGGAGTGGGTCCAATGCTGCAGGCTCGTGGCTTCGCCCTGCTTGAGCGCCTTGAACAGCTCCGGGGCATCGCGTTTCTGCAACATCAACTCGGCCACGCCGCCAGCATCGCAATTGAAGACCTTGGCATAACC
>JAEUGW010000039.1 GCA_016795565.1 Opitutaceae bacterium
CCGGCGACGCGCGAATCGGTGTGGTCGGCGATCCAGCCGCTGGCCGAACGTTACCGCATGGATCCGGCCTTCATCTATGCGCTGGTGGCGGCGGAATCGAATTTTGATCCGCAGGCGCGCAATGGTGAGGCCCGCGGGCTCATGCAGGTCAAGCCCGGGGCGTGGCGCACGGTGAGCCGCGAGTCCTACGAGCCCAACGTCTGGGCTTGGCGGAAGAATCTCACCGCCGGCGTGGACTATCTGGCGTGGTGCCGGAGCTATCTGCACCGGAAGCAAAAATTCTCCTACCCGCTGCTGCTGGCGTCGTTTCACTACGGGATCGATTACGTGGAGGCGCGGGACTTCAACCTGCGGCGCCTCGACCCGCCCGACAGCCCGATTTACCGGGAATTGCGGCGCGGCAACCTCACGCCGGTGCCGCCGCCGAAAACTCAAATTCCCCGTTGACGCGTCCTTTGGGCGGCCTTTTAACTCGCCCCTCTTTTCCTTTGGCAAGTTAGCTCAGTTGGTAGAGCAGAGGACTGAAAATCCTTGTGTCCTCGGTTCGATTCCGAGACTTGCCACCACTTTAAGCCGCTGTGGGCCAGTCCCCAGCGGCTTTTTCCGGCCCGGTCGCCCGAGGCTTCAACGCGCGCTGGCGAGGGTGGCTTCGGTGCTCTTGAGCAGGGCCCGGCTGATGACGATGCGTTGCACCTCGGAGGAACCTTCGCCGATCTCGCTGAGGCGGGCGTCGCGCCAGTAGCGCTCGACCGGGATGTCGCGGGTGTAGCCGTAGCCGCCGTGGACCTGGAGGGAGCGGTTGCAGATGCGCGAGGCGGCCTCGGAGGCGTAGAGCTTCGCCACGGAGGACTCCATCGTGTGGCGCTCGCCTTTCGAGGCGAGGAGAGTGGCCTGCAACACGAGAGCCTCGGCGGCGCGCAGCTCGACCTCGCAGTCGGCGAGCATGAACTGCAGGGCTTGGAAATCGGCCAGGCGCTTGCCGAACTGGCGGCGGTTGACTGCGTGGTGCAGCGCGGCGTCCAGGGCCGCGCGGGCGAGCCCGAGGGAGACGGCGGCCACGCCGATGCGGCCCTTGTCGAGGCAGGCGAGGGCGGTCGCCTGGCCGGTGCCGCGCGCGCCGAGCAGCTCGGCCTTGGCGTTGACGAGCTTGAACTCGGCGGTGTCGCTGGCGCGCAGGCCGCTCGTCGGCACCTTGCGAACCGGAATGATCTCGGAGCGATTCACGAGGAAGGCGCTGATCTCCTTGCGCCCCTCGGCGGTCTGGCCGGTGACGGCCATCACGATGACGACGTCCGCCGTGCGCCCGAGCGTGATGTAGCGCTTGAAGCCATTGAGTTCCCAGCGACCGGGGCGGGTTTCCGTGCCCGTGGTCTGCACGCCGCCGCTGTCGCTGCCGGCCTCGGGCTCGGTGAGGGCCCACGCCGCGAGCCAGGTGCCCTTGAGCAACCGGGTCAGGACGCGCTTGTGCTGCGCCGGGCTGCCGGCGGCGAGCAGGTGCCCGGAGCCGAGGGCATTGTGCGCGGCAATGTCGATGGCGAACGCCGCCTGGTATTTGGCGAGCTCGCGGATCGCGAGCGCGTAGGCGGCATACCCGAAGCCCTGGCCGCCGTGCGCGCGCGGCGCCGTCATGCCGAGCAGGCCGAGCTTGCCGGCCTTCATGAAGGCGGCGCGCGGCAGCTCCTCCTGCTCTTCCCAGGCGGCGGCGTGCGGCGCGATCTCGCGCTCGGCGAAAACGGCGACCCGACCGAGGAAGGCCACTTCGGCGGCGGAGAGTTGCGCGAGCCAGGGGGAAGGAATGGAGGGAGAGCTCATGGGGGAGGGGCGGCGGCCGGCGGAATTGCGCGGCGGAGCGCCGACTGCATCACAAAGCCATTCCGGTCCCGGGGACGAGGGTTCCCGGCGCGCGCCGGGCACAATCACCCCTATGGCGTAGGCCGCTCGGACGGATTGCGATTTGCCCGGCGGGAAGTTTGTGGTGAAGTGCCTGCGGACAACCCACCCCGAACCGTGTCGCCCCCGAAAAGCCTGCTCGACTACTACCACGAATTCGCCCGGCAGGAAGCCGGGCTGCGCGAAGGCGGCGGACCTGACGGCGTGGCCCGCCAGCACAAGCTCGGGCGGCTCGTCGTGCGCGAGCGCATCGCGGCGCTGGCGGATGAGCAGGGCGGGTCCTTCCTCGAACTGGGGCTCTGGGCCGCCCATGGCATGTATCAGGAGTGGGGCAACTTTCCCGGCGCGGGCGTGGTCACGGGCATCGCCGACATCAGCGGGCGCTCCTGCATGATCGTGGCCAACGACGCCACGGTGAAGGCCGGCGCGTTCGTGCCGATGACGTGCAAGAAGGTGCTGCGCGCGCAGCGCATCGCCTTCGAGTGCAACCTGCCGCTCGTCTATCTGGTGGATTCCGCCGGGGTGTTCCTGCCGATGCAGGATGAGATATTTCCCGACGAGGACGACTTTGGCCGGATTTTTCGCAACAACGCCGTGATCTCGGCGGCCGGCATCCCGCAATTCGCCGCGATCATGGGCAACTGCGTCGCGGGCGGGGCCTACCTGCCGGTGCTGTGTGACAAGGTTCTCATGACCGAGGGCAGCGGCCTGTATCTCGCGGGGCCGCAACTCGTGAAGGCGGCGATCGGCCAAGAGACCGACCAGGAAACGCTCGGCGGCGCCGCGATGCACGCGGAATTCTCCGGCACGGTGGATTTCAAGGAGAAGAACGACGAGGCCTGCCTGAAGCGTCTGCGCAGCCTCGTGGCTTTGCTCCCGGCCGCCTCGGCGGAGGCCTTCCCGCCGTCGGCGGAGCCGGAGTTCCCCGCGACCAGGATGCTCGACATCGTGTCGCTCGACGGCCGCAAGGAATACGACGTGCGCGACCTGCTGCGCTGCCTCGTGGATGCCGGGTCGATGGACGAATACAAGGCCGACTACGGCAAGACGCTCGTCACCACCTTCGCGCGGCTCGGCGGCCGCCCCATCGGCATCGTCGCCAACCAGCGCATGCGCGTGCAGTCCAAGGCCAGCGGCCTGCAAATGCCGGGCGTGATCTACGCGGACTCGGCCGACAAGGCCGCGCGCTTCATCATGGACTGCAACCAGACGCGCCTGCCGCTGCTGTTTCTGCAGGACGTATCCGGTTTCATGGTCGGCAAGGATGCCGAGCAGAGCGGCATCATCCGTTCCGGCGCCAAGATGGTCAGCGCGCTCAGCAACTCCACCGTGCCGAAGGTCACGGTCATCACCGGCGGCTCCTACGGCGCCGGCAACTACGCAATGTGCGGCAAGGCCTTTGATCCCCGCTTCATCTTTGCCTGGCCGAATGCGCGCTACGCCGTGATGGGCGCGGCGCAGGCCAGCGACGTCGTCTATAACATCCTCGCCAAGGCCGCCAAGGACCGGCCCAAGGAGGAACTCGACCGGCTGCGCCAGCAGGTGAAGGAAAACTACATCGAACAGGCCGACATCCGCTACGCCGCGGCACGCGGCTGGGTGGACGCGGTCATCCAGCCGCACAACACGCGCGCGACGCTGCTCCGGGCGTTTGCCCTGAGCGCGCGACCCGCCGCCAAGGCCGCGTTCCACACCGGCGTGCTGCAAGTTTGAGCCTCCGTCCCCAACCGGCCATTCCATGTCCACCTCCCTCGTGCTTTCCGTCAGTGCCGGCACCGGCATCACGCTGCTCACGCTCAACCGCGCCGAGAAACGCAACGCGCTTTCGGTGGAGCTGGTGCAGGCGCTGCTGGCGGCCCTGACGGCCGCCGAAGCGGATGCTGCGCAGCGCGTGCTCATCCTGACCGGCGCCGGCCCGGTGTTTTGCGCCGGGCTCGACCTGGCCGAGGCGGCCGAGCCGGCCCGGGCGCACCAGTCCGCCGAGTTGATTGGCCAGGTGCTGCGCCGGCTCAGCGAGAGCCGGCTCGTGACCATCGCCGTGGTGCGGGGCGCGGCGATCGCGGGTGGCGCGGGGCTGATGTCGGCTTGCGACTTTGCCTTTGCCGAGGAGACGGCCCGGATTGGCTACCCCGAGACGCGCCGCGGCCTGGTGGCGGCGCTGGTGATGACCTTTCTGCGGCGCCAGCTGCGCGAGCGCGACGCCCGACGCCTCCTGTTGACCGGAGAGTTGGTTTCCGGCCGGCATGCCGAGGTGATCGGCTTGGTCAACGAGGCGCTCCAGGCGGACCAACTCATGCCGACGGCGCTGCACACCGCCGCCGAGGTGTTGCAAGGCGGACCCGAAGCCGTGGTTCGCACCAAACAACTGCTCGCCCAGCTGTGGCCCACGCCGCTGTCCGCGGACCTCGACCGGGCAAGGGCGATGCACCTGGAGGTTCGCCAATCGGCCGAAATCCAGGAGGGAATCGCCGCGTATCGGGAGAAGCGCCCACCCGGGTGGATGGCGGGAGCGTGACTGCCGCGGAGTATCGGGAATAAAGACCGCGCGGACGCCTCCTATCCCCACATGGCCAGTGAGATATTCAGCCAGTTGGTGGACGCGCACTACGCGCCGCTTTACCGCTTCGCCCTCAGCCTGACGAAAAGCGCGTCGGACGCGGGTGATTTGACGCAGCAGACATTTTTCATCTGGGCGAAACAGGGGCACTCGCTGCGGGACGCGGGCAAGGCCAAGTCCTGGCTCTTCACCACCCTGTATCGCGAGTTTCTCCGTGCGCGCCGTCGGGCGGGGCGGGTCACAGCGCTGGAAGACCTGAGCCCCGTCGAGGCCGATCCGCCGGCACCCGCAGTTGATGTGGTCGCCGGGATGGACGCCAGTCTGGTGCTGGCGGCGCTCCTGGAGGTAGACGAAATCTATCGCGCGCCGCTGACGCTCTTCTACCTGCAGGAGTTCTCCTACCGGGAAATCGCGGAGCTGCTGGAGGTGCCGATCGGCACCGTCATGTCCCGCCTCTCGCGCGGGAAGGCCCAACTGCGCGCGTCCCTGGCGCGCAAGGAGACCGGCGGGCGCGGCAAAGTCGTGCCGTTCAACCAAACTTCCGCGAGGAAACTTTCATGAACAACGAGGAGGCAAAATTCATACTCCAGGGCTACCGGCCCAATGGCCGCGACACGACGGACGCCACGTTTTGCGCCGCCCTGGACCAAGCCAGACTCGACGCAGGCCTGGGGCAGTGGTTTGCCGGAGCCCGCGCCTTTGACGCGGCGATCAGCGCGAAATTTGCTGAAGTGCAGCCGCCCACCAGCCTGCGCGAGGCCATCCTCGCCGGCGGCCGCCTGACGGAGCCATCGTCCACGGCATCAAGCTGGTGGCATTCGCGTGCATGGCTGGCTGCCGCCGCCGGGGTGGCCGTGCTGCTGGCCCTCAGCGTGGGTTTCTGGCCGAAGACGGCGGCGGCGCGCGAAGCGCTGCAGGATTTCGCCGTGGCCGATGCCAAGCACAGCGGAACCCATGGTGGCGAGGGGGCGGACACCGACGCGCTGCAGGCCATGTTGAGCAATCCGCAGGTGCGACTGGGCAGGGATCTGCCGGTGAACTTCGCCGCCCTGCGCAAGGCGGGCTGCCGCACCGTGACCTTCCAGGAGCGCGCGTTGCTGGAAGTATGCTTCCAACGCGAGGGGGTGTGGTTTCATTGCTACATCGCGCAGCGCGCGGACTTCTCCGCGCTGGCGGCCAGCGCCGCACCGGTGCTGTCCGAGCGCGGCGGGGCGAGCCTGGCCGCCTGGGGTGATGCCGCCCATTATTTCGTGGTGGTCAGCAAGGCGGGCCGCGCGCCGCTGGAAAAGTTATTGTGAGGGCGGCGTTTTTGCCGTGCCATGCGCCCGGCCGCCGGTAGCATGCGAGGCCAATGAAGCCGGCTCCGACCACGGCGGAACACACGCGATTGGCCGAGGATGCCGCTCGCGGGAAAAACTGGAAACGCTGGGGCCCGTATCTGGCCGAGCGGCAGTGGGGCACCGTGCGCGAGGATTATTCGGCGGACGGCGAGGCGTGGACGTATTTCTCCTTTGAGCAGGCCGAGAGCCGGGCCTACCGGTGGGGCGAGGATGGGCTGCTGGGCATCACGGACCGCGAATGCCGGCTGTGCTTTGCCCTGGCCCTGTGGAACGGGCGCGACCCGCGGCTCAAGGAGCGGCTGTTCGGGCTCACCGGGCCGGAGGGCAACCACGGGGAGGACGTGAAGGAGGCTTATTTCTACACGGCCAGCACGCCGACGCACAGCCACATGCGCGCGGTGTATCACTACCCGCAGGCGGAGTTCCCCTATGCGCGGCTGCGGGAGGAGAATGCACGGCGCAGCCGGCGCGAGCCGGAATTCGAGCTGGAGGACACGGGGGCGTTTGCGGAGAACCGTTATTTCGAGGTGGCGGTCGAATACGCCAAGGGCGGGCCGAACGACCTGCTGATCGAGATTTCCGCGAGGAACTGCGGCCCGGAGCGGGCCCCGCTGCACCTGTTGCCGACCCTGTGGTTCCGCAACACGTGGACCTGGGGCGGCAAGCACGAGGCGGGCGAGCCCAAGCCCAGGATGCAGCAACTGGCACCGGGGCACGTGCAGACCCACCACGGGTCGCTCGGCCGTTACTTCTGGGAGATTGAGTCGGCGCCCGGCCGGCCCGATCCGCTGCTCTTCACCGAAAACGAGACCAATGCGGCGAGGCTTTTTGCGGCGGAGAACACCGGGCCGCATGTGAAGGACGCCTTTCACGACTACGTGGTGCGCGGGCAAACCGGCGCGGTGAACCCCAAGCGGACCGGCACCAAGGTCGCGGCGCACCGCGTGCTCGACCTCGCGCCCGGTGAGACGGCGGTGATGCGCCTGCGGCTCAGCGCCGAGGTGGAGGCACCCGGCCGGCCGTTCGGCGAGGGGTTTGCGGAGGTCTTCGCGGCGCGCCGGGCGGAGGCGGAGGAGTTCTACGCCGTGGTGTTGCCGGCGAGCGTGGACGAGGCGGAGCGCAACGTGGCGCGGCAGGCCTTTGCCGGCCTGCTCTGGTCGAAGCAGTTTTATCATTTCGTCGTGGCGGACTGGCTGGAGGGTGACGCGAAACAACCGCCGCCCCCGGCGGCACGGCGCCGGGGCCGCAACAGCGACTGGCCGCACCTGTATAACCGGGACATCATCTCGATGCCCGACAAGTGGGAGTATCCGTGGTTCGCGGCGTGGGACCTGGCCTTCCACATGATTCCGTTCGCGCGGATCGACCCTCATTTCGCGAAGGAGCAGCTGAACCTGTTCCTGCGGGAATGGTATATGCACCCGAACGGCCAGATCCCGGCCTACGAGTGGAACTTTTCCGACGTGAACCCGCCGGTGCATGCGTGGGCGTGCTGGCGGGTTTACAAGATGACCGGGCCGCGGGGCGGGCGCGACCGGCTGTTCCTGGCGCGGGTGTTCCAGAAGCTGGTCGTCAACTTCACGTGGTGGGTAAACCGCAAGGATCCGGGCGGCCAGCACCTGTTCTCGGGCGGCTTCCTCGGGCTCGACAACATCGGGGTGTTCGACCGTTCGAAGCCGCTGCCCACGGGCGGCCACCTGGAGCAGGCGGATGGCACGGCGTGGATGGCGTTTTATTGCAGCACCATGCTGGCGATGGCGCTCGAGCTGGCGGACGGCGATCCGGCTTATGAGGACATCGCGTCGAAGTTCTTCGAGCATTTCGTGGCGATCGCCGACGCCATGAACCACCTCGGGGGCACCGGGCTGTGGCACGAGGAGGATGGTTTCTACTACGACCAGTTGAAGACGGAGGGACAGTCGTTCCCGTTGCGGCTGCGCTCGATGGTGGGCATCATTCCGCTGTTCGCGGTGCAGTTCATCGAGGATGAGCAGTTGGACAAGCTGCCGGGCTTCGCCAAGCGCACCCGCTGGTTCCTGGAGAATCGCAAGGATCTGGCGGCGCACATTTCCTACATGACCCGCGGCAAATCGTCCGCCGGGCGGCGCTTGCTCGCGATCCCGTCGCGCGAGCGGCTCCAGCGCGTGCTCCGCTATGTGTTCGATGAGCGGGAATTTCTCTCGCCCCATGGCGTGAGGTCCTTGTCGCGGATCTATCAGGAGCAGCCGTTCGTGCTGCAGGCGGGGGGGCAGGAATACCGGGTGGACTACGTGCCGGGGGAATCGGATTCGGGCCTGTTCGGCGGCAATTCCAACTGGCGCGGGCCGGTGTGGTTCCCCACCAATTTCCTGCTGATTGAGGCGCTCGAGCGCTACCATCACTTCTACGGCGACAGTTTTACGGTGGAATTCCCCACCGGCAGCGGTCGGCGGGTAACCTTGCAAGGGGCGGCCCAGGAGTTGTCCCGGCGGCTTGTAAAACTCTTCCTGCCGGGGCTGGACGGAGGCAGGGTTTGCCATGGTCAGACTGGGCCCGGGGCCGAGGGCGAGCGCTTGAAGGACATGGTCCTTTTCCACGAGTATTTCCACGGCGAGACCGGGCAGGGGCTGGGGGCCAGCCACCAGACCGGCTGGACGGCATTGGTCGCGCGGCTGATCGAGGATATTGGCTCAAAAACGCGATAAATGGGGCAAAGATTTTTGCGCTAAAACGTCGCGTAAAAATCTGAATCATCAACGAGTTAAGTTGTGAGGTGGTAAAAGTCGAGACAGGCCGTCCCACGTAAAATTTTTGGGATAAAATCCTGCTTGAGGGTGTCCTCTGAATGGCCTTTTTCCCGGCCACTTAGGCCATGAACAAACACATCCTCAAGTTCCTCCTGTTGGTCAGCACCTTCGGTTTTACAACCCTGGCGGGGGCTTCAGACCGTTGGGCGACCTTGCGCGCCATCAACTGGGTGGAGAACCCTACCAATCAGACCGGCGTCGGCCGGTTCGGCGAGCTTGGGCCGTATCAATTCCGCCCGGGCACCTGGCGGATGCATTCTGACCGGCCTTTCCGGCAGGCCATCCAGCGCGAAGCGGCCGATGAGGTGGCGGTGAAGCATTACGAGTGGATCAAGCGCACGCTCGAGCGGGCGGGTGCGGAAGCGAGCGTGTTCAACATCGCCATGGCTTGGAATTGCGGCGCGGCGGCGGTGTTGGCGGGCCGCGCCCCCAGCGTGAGCTACAACTACGCGGAGCGCGTGCGCAACCTGGTGGAGACCCTGAAGGAGCGCACCCGGTCCGAGTTGGCCGCAGAATCGCACCCGGCCGGGCCTGGCGACGAATACACCGGCGAGGACCTGGTCCGTTTCCGCATCCTGCAGGACACCCCGCGCTTCGTCCTCGCGGCGGACTGACGGTTCGCCGGCTCCCTCCGGATTATTCCAGAAAGGTGGACTGCTTGGGCTGCTTGGCGGCCCGGCGGGCAGCCTCCTCCTCCGGCGAGGCATTGAGGTGCCGGGGTGGGCGGGTGACGCGTGCGGCGACCGCCGCCTCGCGATCCGTGACGATGCGGTCGCACATCTTCTCGACCTGCAGGTGCAGCCAGTGGGTCGTGGCGCTGTTTTCCGTGTAGTCCGCCGGGCCGTAGTGGTCGATGCGGCCGGTGTGGCGCAGCCGGTCGTTTTGCTCGAACTCGGCGCGCACGGCGGGATTATAGACGGCGTAGGTCTTGCCGCCGCCCTTCTTGACGACGGAGAAGCTCGGCACATCGCTCGGGCCGTCGGCGATGTAGAGCATGTTCTGCAGCGGGATGCGGCGGTCCTCGGGCGTGACCTTGGCGTTCACATCGATGGCGGCATTCTTGTTCGTGCCCTTGTTGATCTCGAAGATGGCGCGCGTCTTGGTCGTGTTGTCGATCATGACGCCGATCTGGGCGATCTCATTGGCGGCCTCGAGGGGAAATTCCTTTTGCTTGAGGAAGCCGGGCTGCAATGGATTCTCGATGAACTCGCAGGCCCAAATCGCGTCGATGCAGGGGGCGAGGGCGCTGCCGCGGATCATCTCGGCGAGGCCGGTGCTGACGACGTAGTGCTCGAGCTGGATCTCGTGCTTCACGTATTCCGGCTTGGCGCGGGCCCAGGCGCGGGAGGTCTCGAAGAATTTGGGCAGGCCGGGGTAGAAGCCGATTTCCCGGCCGCACTCGCGGAGCACCTTGTTGCTGAGGCCGGGCATCTTGCCGGCGAGCACGTAGGTCAGCAGGTGGTTCAGGTAGCTGATCTCCGGCGCGATGTTGTAGCCGCGCTTCCGGTAGTTCTCCGCCAGGGCGTTGGTCTCGGCCCAGAAGGTGGGCTCATCGATGCCGTAGCGCCGGAACAACGGGGCCTGCATGTAGGCCGGAATCAATGTCTTGTCAAAATCCCAGACACAGGCGATGATGTTCTGCGTGAAGAGTGTGGAGGCCATCGCGGAGAAATTCTACTAGACGGCAGGTGCTGCCGTTGGTTTGGCCTTGGATAAAGCCGCGCGCCGCGGCTGAAGCAATTCACAATTTCCCGCCCGCTCGCCCGCATGGATCAGTTGCCCGACATCACCCTCTTTCAACGCCGCCTCGACGAACTCGACGCGCAGATGGCGGCGCCGTCGTTCTACGCCAACCCGCGGAAGGCGACCGAGGTTTCGCGCGAGCAGCAGTCGCTCCGCCGACTGGTCGAGACGCACGCCGTCTACGCGCGGGTGGGGCGAGAAATCGGCGAGCATGCCGTGCTGTTGGGAGACCCGGCGGCAGACACCGAGCTCCGTGAACTGGCCCGGCAGGAACTGCCGGAACTGGAGGCCAGGCGCGACCGGCTCAAGCAGGCGGTGCTGCAGGCCATGATCCCGCCCGAGGCGGCTGATTCCCGCAACACCGTGTTCGAGATTCGCGCCGGCACCGGCGGCGACGAGGCCAGCCTGTTTGCCGCCGAACTCTACCGCGCGTATGTGCGCTACGCCGAGGGCCGCGGCTGGAAAATCCAACCCATGAGCTCGAGCGCTTCCGAGCGCGGCGGCCTGAAGGAAGTCATCTTCCTCATCACCGGGTCGGACGTCTACAAGCAGCTGAAATACGAGAGCGGCGTGCATCGCGTGCAGCGCATCCCGGTGACCGAAGCCAACGGCCGCATCCACACCTCGACCGTCACCGTTGCCGTATTGCCGGAGGCCGAGGAGGTGGATGTGCAGATCGACCCGCAAGAACTCGACATCACGGTGATGCGGGCCAGCGGGCCGGGTGGCCAAGGGGTCAACACCACCGATTCGGCCGTGCGTATGGTGCACAAGCCGAGCGGCCTCACCGTGTATTGCGCCGATGACCGCTCGCAGATCAAAAACCGGGCCCGGGCGATGGCGGTGCTGCGCTCGCGTCTGCTCAAGCTCAAGGAGGACGAGGAGCAGGCGAAATACGCCGCCCAACGCCGCGGCCAGATCGGCACCGGCGGGCGCAGCGAGCGCATCCGCACCTACAATTTCCCGCAGAACCGCATGACCGATCATCGCATCGGCCTGACACTTTACAGCCTGCCCGCCATCATGGAGGGCGGCTTCGACCCCATCATCGAGGCCCTGCAGCGGGCGGACTTTGAGGAGAAGCTGGCGGCGCTGACCGGCGGGCCGGTGCCGGTGCGCGCCCGGTCCTCGGACGACGACTGACATGCTCAGCGTGCTCGAAATCATCAAGCGAACGACCGGCTTCCTGGAGCAGCGCGGGGTGGAGTCGCCCCGCCTGAACGCCGAGTTGCTCATCGGCCATGCTCTCGGTCTGAAGCGCATGCAGCTTTACCTGCAGTTCGAGCGGCCGCTGACCGAGGCGGAACTCGAGAAGATCCGCCCGCTGGTGAAGCGCCGCGGCGGGCGCGAGCCGCTGCAATACATCATGGGGGAGACGGAATTTTCCGGCCTGAAACTGAAGGTGGACCGCCGGGCGCTCATCCCCCGGCCGGAGACGGAACACCTGATCGAATTGGTGACGCGGCAATTTGTGTCCCCGCCGGCCACGGTTCTGGATCTGGGCACGGGCAGCGGGGCCATCGCCCTGGCGCTGGCGAAAGCCTGGCCCGAGGCTGCGGTGACCGCCGTGGACAAGAGCGAGGAAGCCCTCGCCCTGGCCCGGGAAAACGCCGAGGCCTGCGCCTTGGCGGGACGGGTGAAGTTTGTGTCCTCCGACTGGTTTGCCGGCGTGTCCGCCGGGGAGAAGTTCGCCCTGATTGTGGCGAACCCGCCTTATTTGTCTGACGCGGAGACCGACGCCGCGCAGCCGGAGGTGAAGGATTTCGAGCCGCGCATGGCGCTTTCGGCCGGCCCCGATGGTGCAGCGGATCTGGATCGCATCATCGGCGCGGCGCGGCCGTATCTGGCCCCGGGCGGGTTGCTGGCGTGCGAGACAGGCATCGCGCAGCATCAGGCGTTGCTCGCGCTGGCGACCCGGCAGGGCTACGCGCGGGCCGAGTCACACCGCGATCTCACCGGCCGCGAGCGCTATCTGCTAGCCTTTGTGTAGGCTGGCGGAGAGCGGGGCCCGGCCGTCGGCCCAGTAGCTTTGGTCCTGATTCAGCCGCAGGGCATCGGTGACAACCCGCAGGGCCTCGCGCAGGTGGACATCGAGCTTGGCCTGGGTTTCGGCATCAAGCGCGTCGGTATCGCCTTCGTCGGCCGATGCCGCCGGCGTCTTGGGCGTGGTGCTGGCGGACTTGAGCACGGAGTCGAGTTTGACCTCGCGGCTGGGGTAGTTGTTTTTGGCGAGCCGGTCGCGCTCGGCGTCCATGGTCTTCTTGAAATCACCGTCTGCTTGCTTGAGGAGCTGGCGCGCGCTCAGGTTCAGGGAGAGGTTCTTCTGTTCCTGGCGCTCCTTGAACCAGTCGATGTTCTTGTTCAGGTAGGAAAATTCCTCGAGCGTGTGCTGGCGTTCCCGGCTGGCCGAGAGGAGCGGTTGCACAAAGGCCTTGGCGAGGGCGCGGCCTTCGAAGGGCACGGAGCGGATCTCGTCCCACATGAGCGCGTGGGGCAGGTCGGATTCCCCGATGGGCAGGTAATCGTCGATCGAGGGCAGGGTGATGTCGGGGGTGACGCCGTGCTTTTGGGTGGAGGCGCCGTTGGGCAGGTAGAATTTCTGGACGGTGAGCTTGGCGGCGCCGATGTCGGCGGCGGTCTGGCTGGGGCGGGGGAGAAAATTCTTCATCTCCAGCACGGCTTGCACGGTGCCTTTGCCGTGGGTGGTGCTGTCGCCGATGATGACGGCGCGGCCATAATTCTGGAGCGCCCCGGCAAAGATCTCGGAAGCCGAGGCGCTGAAACGGGAGGTCAGCACCGCCAGCGGGCCGTCGTAGCTGACTGCTGAGTCGTTGTCGCTGTCCACTTGGAGACGGCCGAGGGAATCACGCACCTGCACGACCGGTCCCTTCGCGATGAAAAGGCCGGTGAGGTCCACGGCCTCGGAGAGGAGGCCGCCGCCGTTGCGGCGCAGGTCCACGACGAGGGCCTTGACGCCCTGGGACTTCAGTTTGCCGATGAGCTCGGCCACATCCTGGGTGGCGGTGTTCTTGGTCTCCGTGGCCGTCGAATCCTCGGAGGGGCCGTAAAAGGAATTGAGGGTGATGACGCCGACCGGCACGGTCGTGCCGAAATCGCCGGGGAGATCATAGATGGAGGCGAAGGCCCGGGCCTCGTCCAGTTTGATCACGTCGCGCACGATGTGCACCACCTTGGTCTTGCCGGCATCCACGGCGTCGTGCGGGAGGATGGTGAGGGTGACCTTGGTGCCCTTGGCCCCGCGGATCAGGTCAACGATCCGGCGCAGTTTCATGCCAATGACCTCGATGTTCTCGCCGCCCGCCTGCTGCACGGCGACAATCTTGTCGTTCATGTGGATCTGGCCGCTGAGATCGGCCGGGCTGCCGGGCTTGACCTCCTTCACCACGCAGTAGCCGTCATCCTCCAGGCTCAGCACGGCGCCGATGCCGATGAGGGAGAGCTTCATCTGGATGCTGAAGTCCTTCAGCGTGTCGGCGGAAAAATAGGCGGAGTGGGGGTCATACATCCGGGTGAACGTGGAGAGGAACATCTCCTGCACGTCGAACGGCTCGATGTCGCCGACGTTCTTCAGCATGCGCTCGTAACGCTTGCGCACGGTGGCCTTGGCGGCCTCCGGGGTTTTGTCCGCCAGCAGCTCCTGCAGGAGCTCAAACTTGAGGCGGCGGCGCCACAGTTCGTCGGCGGCGCGCGCATTGGCCGGGAACTCGCTCTTGCTCCGGTCCGGAGCGTAAGACTCCTGGACGGTGAAGTCGTAGTCGCGCTTCAGCTCCTCGAAGATCCAGGTGGTGCGCGCCTGCACGCGCTCCTCGTAGGACCGGTAGATCGTGAAGGCGGCGTCAATGTTGCCCAGGTAGGCGAGATCGGTCTCGATTTGCGGACCATACTTGCTGCGGAAGGCGTTCTCATCCTCGGCGGTGAAAAAGAGCCGATAGGGGTCGAGACCGTCCTTCATGTAGTCGGAGATCAGCTGGGGAAAATCGGAGGGTTTTACGGCGTCCTTGTTGTAATGGTAGGCCTCCAGCAACTGGACCAGGGTGCTGGCCTCCTGCTTCATGAGCGACGTGGTCTTGAACTCGCGGTCCGGCCCCGCGTAAACCACGGGGACAAGGAGGGCGAAGACGAGCAGCCGGGCGGAGAAGGGGAGGCGGAGTTTCACGGGAGGGGGGATGACCAATGGGTGGTGCTTAGAGGCCTGCAAAGGAGAATTGTTTCCTGAAAACGGCAAACCGCATTTCAGGCTCTTTCGCGTCCCGGGTGGGCGCTGGCTGCCGCCGTGTTGACGGGGCGGGCGGGGCCTACTTGCGGCTCAACAGATCCTTTGCCTCGTCGAGCAGGCGTTTTTCCTGCGGGGTCAAGGCGCCGAAGCCCTGGCTGTTGATCTTGTCGAGGATTCGGTCCACCTCGGCGCGGAGTTGGGAGCCGGACTTGCCGCTTGATGCCAGCGGGGCGTTTTTTTTGGCGACGGGCAGTTTCGGACGGCGCCGCAGCCAGCTCGGCAAGGACATTCCCCCGGCGCGGTCCCAGCCATGGCCGGCATGGATGAATCGAAGATACACCCAGCCGGCCAGCATGCCGCCAAGATGAGCCGAGGGCGTCAGGCCCAAGGGAGGCTGCGCCCCGAGCATTTCATAGAACCCCAGGCCGAAGACGTCCAGGGCCAGCACCGCATACACGAGATGAATCAGCCGGAACGAGACCGGCAGAAAGAGGAACCCCATTTCCATGCGGGGTGACAATCCCGCCAGCACGACAAACAGACCCAACAATCCTGCTCCCGGGCCGATATGCGCGCCGCCTTGCGTCCAATGGACGAGGCTCCAGGCCAGCGCCCCGACGAAAATCGCCCCAAAATACACGGCGATGAACCGGCGCGCTCCCAACTGCGGCTCCAAGTCACGGCCGATAAAATAGAGCATGAGGACGGTGAAGAGTATGTCCAACGGCTGGGCGGTGCTGTGCAGGAAGCTGTGCGTGAGCAGGGTCCAAACGTGCCAGCGCTGCAGGCTCCCAATCGTCAGGGACATTTGATTGACCAGTGCCGAACCGGACAGGCCGAGCCACGGGGACAGCAGAACCAGCTCCAGCACAAACGCCGCGATCAGGGCAGAGATCAGCCACACGACGGCGGAAGTATTCCGCCGGGGATAGTCACCACGCATATAAGGCCGGTCCGAGAGCATCTCGCGCAAAACTTATGTCCCTAGTCCGCAAAGACAAGTCCCGGCGTCCGCACGGGGAAATTTCAGGCGACGTATGCCCCGGCGACTTCTTGACAGCAGTGGCAATTCCCGTTCAGTCACCAGCGAAATGGCCAACAAAGCTGAAAAATGGAAGGACAACGTCGGCGGTAAATTCTATGTCGATCAGCAATGCATCGACTGCGATCTTTGCCGCGAGACCGCGCCCGCATTTTTCAAGCGCCATGAGGAGGGCGGGTATTCCTTTGTGCACACCCAGCCCACGACGGAGGAGGATGTGCAGCTTTGCATGGAGGCCTTGGAAGGCTGCCCGGTCGAGGCCATCGGCAATGATGGCGAGGAAATCGGCAACGACGGCGAGAAGTAGTCTCCCGCCATTTCCACCAGCCGCTCCCGGAGCGGCTTTATTTGGCCCGCTTGGTTAAGCACGATAAAAATCCCCACTAACCTGATGTTGCGTCCACCTCTTTTCCGGATCCGCCCAGCCGTCCGATCTGCGGCGATGGTATTGGCCCTGGCAGCTACAGCTCGGCTCCCGGCGGGGGACGACATCACGTATGAATTGCCCAAGCTGGTGACCTACTCGACGCAGGTGGCCAACCAGACACCCGTGGCGACCTTCGCCATGCCGGTCTCGGGCCTGCGGTTCGAGCCGCGCGTGGATGTGCAGGCCCGCAATCTGGCCGAGGGACAGGCGGACATCGCGATTCGCGGCGGAGTGTTTGAGAACACGGGCTTCAAGCTCGGTGCCGCGGCGCTCTATGATCCGCAGACGGGACACTATTTCGCGGAGATTCCCGTGGCCCCGGCCATGTTGCTTTCACCCCAGGTGCTCACGGGTGCGGACAACGCCGCGAGCGGCTTCAACGCCGGCGTCGGCGCCGTGGCCTACGGCTGGCGTCCCATCGCGCCACGCGGCGAGGCGGCGGTCGCATTCGGCAACTACGCCACCAATCGCCAGAGTCTCTACCAAGGGTTGGTGCTGCCCGGCGCACGCGGCGGGCCGACTTTGGCGGCCGATTTTGAGCTGTCGCGGTCCGAGTCCGACGGATCGGTGCCGTTTGGCGACCACGACTTCCGGCGCGCTTCCGGCCGGCTGCAATTGCAAGGCGCGCAAAGCCAGACGGATTTTTTTGCCGGGGTGCAGCAAAAGTTTTTCGGCTGGCCCAATCTCTACACGCCCTTCGGGTTCAATGAGACCGAGGACCTGCGCACGATCCTCTACGCCTTCAACCACCGGGCCTGGACCTCGCCGGACAGCCATTGGCAGCTTGGCGCCTACTACCGGCGCAATGATGACGACTATGAGTTCAACCGCGCCGTGCCGGGGGCCTCGAACCCCTTTGTCCACGCCACGCACGTCCGCGCGCTGGCTCTCGACGGGCATCAGGGGTTCGGTGACTACGCCGTCACCTACGGATTCCAGGCAATGCGCGACAGCCTCCAGTCCACGGCGCTGACCTCTGGCCGCTTTCGGACGCGCGATTACTACAAGGCGACCCTCGTGCCCGAGCGCGAGTTCGTGACGACCGCGGGCCGGGTGAGGCTGCGCGCGGGTGCCACCTACGATGACACCAACCGCGAGGCCGCCGCGCTCTCGCCCCTTGCCGAGGTGAGGTTGACCCGGCCCAACGGCCGGCGTCTCTACGCGCAATACTCCGAAGCAACCCAGGTGGCGACCTACACGGCGCTGAACTCCAATGCCGCCGCCGGACTTTTCCGCGGCAATCCCAACCTCGGGCGCGCGACCAGCCGCAATCTTGAGGCGGGCTTCTCGTTCTCCCCGGCCGGGTGGGCGGTCGAGGCCGCCGTGTTTCACCGGCGGGACGATGAGCTGACCGACTGGACGTTCACGCGTGGCGTAACCGCACGCACCGCCAACCCCGTGGACATTGCCACCCTGGGCGTGGAGGTTGTCGCGACACGCCGGACCCCGCGCTATGATCTCGTGCTGGGCTACACCATGCTCGACAAGGATGCCGATTACGGTGCCGCCACGATTGACGCCAGCTTCTACACGCTCAACTTCGCGCGGCACCGGCTGACCGCCGCGGTGACCGCGCGCCTGGGCCGGGGCTTTGAAGTGCGCGTGGACAATGAATTCCGCCTCCAGGAGGCAAACTTCCTCCGGGTCGTGGGCGGGGACAAGGCCGTGTTGACCTCCCTGGGCATCTACTACCTGCCCCCCGGGGTGCGCAGCCTGGAGTTTTCCGCGCTCGTCGAGAATTTGTGGGATGATGATTTTCAGGAAGTGCCGGCGGTGCCGGCCGCCGGGCGGCAGATTGCCTTCGGTGCGGCGTATCGGTGGTGAGCGCGGCCAATTCGTTTGACAGCCCTGCGCTCCGCGCGGTTTTTACGCGCCAGATGGACAATCCCTTTCTCGACCGTTCCTTTCAGATTGCCTGGTCGCAACTCACCCCGGAGCGCGTGGGCCCGGCAATCGAGGCGGCCCTCGCCGACGCCGAGGCCGCGCTGGCCCGCATCGCCGCTCTTCCCGTGGAGTCGGTCAATTACCAGAACACCTTCCTCGCCCTGGAAGAGGCAACCGATCTGCTGAACGAATCCTGGGCCAAGGTCACGCACCTCACCACGGTGGCGGATGCGGCGCCGCTGCGCGACGCGCACAACGCCATGTTGCCAAAGGTCTCGGCCTTTCTTGCCAAAATCCCCCTGGACGCCGGGATCTGGCTGCGCCTCAAGGCTGCGGCCGCGCTGCCTTCGGTGGCGGCCCTGCAGGGCGAGCACCGGCGCTTCGCGGATGAAACCATGGCGGATTTCCGCCAGCAGGGCGCCGACCTGCCGGCCGATCAGAAGGCCCGGATCGAAGCGGTGCAGAGCGAACTCGCCCTGCTCACGCAGAAATACTCCGAGAATGTCCTTGATGCGACGAACGCCTGGGAGTTGCTCGTCTCCGACCCGGCCCGGCTGGCGGGCTTGCCGCCGCATGCCCGCGAGTCCGCCCGGCAGAGCGCGCTCCAGCAAGGGCAGGGGACGGAGGCCGCCCCCGTCTGGCGGTTCACATTGCAAGGGCCGTCGCTGGAACCGGTCATGCTCTACGCCGAGGATGCGGACCTGCGCCGGCAGGTGTGGTCCGCCGCTGCGGCCGTCGGCCGCGAGGGCACCCAGGACAACCGCGATCTCATCAAGCGCATTCTCTCGTTGCGCCAGGAGAAGGCTGCGCTGCTCGGGCAGCCGCACTTTGCGGACCTCGTGCTGCAGCGCCGCATGGCGAGGAGTGGCGCGGCGGCGCTGGCCTTCATCGAGGATATGCACGGCCGGGTGAAGGCCGCTTTCGCCCGCGAATGCGGCGAGCTTGAGGCGTTCAAGGCGCAGCAGGCCAACGCCGCCCCGGCACCGCTGGCGCCTTGGGAAACCGCCTTCTGGGCCGAGCGACTGCGCCGGGCGCGCTACGATTTCGACGAGGAGCAGCTCCGTCCGTATTTTCCGCTGCCGGGTGTGCTGGCGGGCCTGTTTGAGATCACCGGCCGCGTGTTCGGCATCCGCGTGACGGAGCGTCCGGCCGGGGCCGTGGAGGCCTGGCATGACGAGGTGAAGTTCTACGACGTGCATGACCGCTCCGGCCGCCATCTGGGTTCGTTCTACACCGACTGGCATCCGCGCGAGTCCAAGCGCGGCGGTGCCTGGATGAACTACCTGATCACTGGCAGTCCCGTCACCGGCGGCCCGCGCAGCCCGCACCTCGGCCTGATGTGCGGGAACCTGACGCCAGCCCAGGGCGACCGGCCCGCGCTGCTCACCCATCGCGAGGTTGAGACCGTTTTCCACGAATTCGGCCACCTGTTGCATCACCTGCTCGGGGAGGTGTCGATCAAGTCGCTCAATGGCGTGAATGTCGCCTGGGACTTCGTCGAGCTGCCTTCGCAGATACTGGAGAACTGGTGCTGGGAACGCGCCGCCCTCGATCTCTTTGCCCGACACCACGAGACGGGCGGGGTCATCCCGGATGCGCTGTTTCAGCGCATGGTGGCCGCGCGGAACTTCCGCAGCGCCTCCGCCACGATGCGCCAGCTGGCTCTGGCGCGGATGGACCTCGATCTCCACCTGCGGGCCCCCGAATACTCGGCCGGGGAGGTGTCACCCAAGCTGCAGGCGCTGTTGCGCGACTATGTCGTCCCGACCGAGCCTCCGGCGCCAACCATCGAGAATCGCTTCACGCACATCTTTGCCGATCCCACGGGCTACGCCGCCGGCTACTATTCCTACAAGTGGGCGGAGGTGCTCGATGCCGACGCGTTCACGCGCTTCAAGCGCGAGGGCATCTTCAACGCGCAGGTCGGCCGCGACTACGTGGCCAAGATACTCAGCCGCGGCAACGCGGCCGATCCGATGCAGCTATTCACCGACTTCATGGGCCGTCCGCCCGACCTGTCCGCCCTGCTGCTCCGGGCCGGCCTGGCCTGAGCCTTTTATAACGCCGCCGCCCGTTTCCAGCCGGGCATTTTCCGCTGGAAAAGTTTCCGTCCCTGATGACCTTTCAGGCAGCCAACTTTAATCCGCACCAATCATGCTAATCTGGGCCATCCTCATCATCGTTCCCCTCCTGTTCGGCTTCTACGCGCAGATGCGTGTCACGAGCGCCTACAACAGGAACGTCCGCATTCCCTCCCGCGGTCACATCAGCGGCCGGGAGGCGGCCGCCGCCGTCATGGAGAGCGCCGGCATCCGCGACGTCGAAATCATCCGCGTGCCGGGCCAGCTGACCGATCACTACGATCCGAGCAAGAAGCGCCTGGCGCTTTCGGAGCACAATTACGACGGCACCAGCCTCGCGGCCCTCGGCGTCGCCGCACACGAGGCCGGCCACGCCATCCAGCACAAGGTCGGCTATTCCATGATGACGCTGCGCCAGACGCTGGTGCCGGTCACGCAGATCGCCTCGGGCGCCTCGCAGTTCCTCATCATCATCGGCATCGTGCTCGGCGCGCAGGCCGCCGGCGGCATCTTCCTGATGCTCGGCGCCGCGGCGCTGGCGACCATCTGCCTGTTCCAACTCGTCACGCTGCCGGTCGAATTTGATGCCACCGCCCGGGCCAAGGCCCAGCTGGTCAACCTCGGCATCGTCGGCCGCGACGAGATGCCCGGCGTAAACCAGACCCTGGATGCCGCCGCCCTGACCTACGTGGCCGCGTTCGTGGCCTCCCTCGGCAGCTTGCTGCACATCCTGATGATCATCATGGGCGGCCGCCGCGACGACTAACCCCGTTCGCCAATCTCAAAAAGGAAAGCCGGTCCTCACGGGCCGGCTTTTGTTGGGGTGGTCGCCGATTTCCACATCGGCGACTGGCGGCGGTGTGGAAACCGCCGCCCACCTCAGAACTCGAACTGGTCGATGTTGGCCTTGTTGAAGATGACGGGCTTTCCGAGGAGGATGTTGTCGCCCTTGATCTCGAAGGTGCCGAGCGCGCCGGCCTTGAAGCTCGTGGCCCCGGCCTTGAGCTGGTCCTTGGCCAGGGCGTCGGCCGCGTAGATGGTCAGATAGCCCAGGTCCGCCGTGTTCCAGAGCATGACGCTCTCCGTCACGCCGTCGTGGACATAGCGCCGGTTCTCGCTGGGCAGGCCCAGGCCGATGACCTTCACCTGGCCGGCCTTGCCGGCCTGCTTGACCGCCTCGGCCGCGCCGGGCGTGCCGGGCGTGCAGATGGCCATGAGGAGCTTCAGGTTGGGGTTGGCACTCATGAGGGCCGTGGCCTCGGATTGGGCCTTGTCCTTCAGGTCGTCGCTCGGGCGGACGGCGATGAGCTTCAGCTTCGGGTAGGTTGACTTGAGACGCGCCTCGATGAGCTTCACCCACTCGCGCTGGTTGCCGGCCGTGAGGGTGGCGGTGATGACGGCGAATTCGCCTTCGCCATTCATCAGGCGGGCGGCCTCATCGGTGAGCCCGTAGGCGATCCCCTCGGGCGTCGCCTGGTTCACGAAGTAGGTGCGGGCGTCGGGGAGGGCGTCGGCGTCATAGGTGATGACCTTGGTGCCGGCCTTCTGCGCCTTGCGCAGCGCCGTGGAGAGGCCTTCCTTGTTCTCGGCGGCCACGGCGATGACATCCACGCCGAGCGTGATCCAGTTCTCGACGATTTCGTTCTGCTTGGCCGCGTTGGAGTCGGTCGGCCCGTCGAACAACAGCTCGACGTTCAATTCCTTGGCGGCCTTCTCGGCGCCGGCCTTGACCGTGATGAAGTAGGCGTTGCCCTTGGCCTTGGGCATCAGCGCGATCATGAGCTTGGCGTCGGCGGCGGTCAGGACAGCGGCGACGGCGGTGAACAGGGCGGCGAGAACGCCGAGACGGAGGTGTTTCATGCGAGGGTGGTTGGTTGGCTCAGCCAGCTTGGCGGTGGCTGCGGAGACTAGACAAGATTTTTGGCAGCACGCTCCCGGTCAGCGCGGCGAGCAGCAAGGCTCCGGTCAGGAGCCCGGAGATTTCCTCGGCGGCGTTCAGGCGGATGACGATGGGCAGCGTGGCCAGGCCGCTCTTGAGGACGGCGATGAGCGCCACGCCCAGCAGGGTGCCGGTCACGCTGCCCTTGCCGCCAAAGATGCTCGTGCCACCCAGCACGACCGCCGTGATCGCGAACAGCTCGTAGCCGGTGCCGGCATCGGCCTTGGCCTGGCCGAGGCGGGCTGTGTAGATGATGGCCGCCAGCGCCGCGATGAGTCCCGCCAGCACGTAGGCCAGAGCGACACGCCGACCGACGGGCAGGCCGGCATAGCGGGCGCCCTCGGGGGAAAAGCCGATGGCCCGGAACGAGCGCCCGAACACCGTGCGGTGCACCAGCAGCCAGACGGCCACGGCCACCAGCGCGAACAGCCACGCCTGCACCGGCAGCCCGAGCCAGCGTTCCTGGCCGACAAAGAGGAAGCTCGTCGGGAAATCCGTGTAGGTCACGGCCCCATGGGTGATGGCTTCGGCCAGCCCCCGGAAGAGCGAGTAGGTGCCGAGCGTCACGATCAAGGGCGGCAGCCGCAGCCCGGTGATGAGCCCGGCGTTCAAGCCGCCGGCCAGCGCGCCGATCAGGAGGGTCAGGCCGGCGGCGACCGGGATCGGCAGACCGCCGTCGAACCACAGCTTGCCAAACAGGATGGCGCACAACCCGAGCAGCGAGCCCACGGACAGGTCGATGCCGGCCGTGATGATGATCGGGGTCAGCGCCAGGGCCAGCAGGCCAATCTCGCAGGAATGGCGCAGGATGTCGAACTGCCGGTCCATGGTGCCAAATCCCACGACCACGCCGCGGCGGTTGGTTGTCGTGCCGAAATAATGGAACAGCAGCCATTCCGCCACCAGCGCGGCGAACAGCAGCATCTCGTAGCGGAGGAACAGGCGCTTCCAGCCTGCCGGGGCGTCCGGCGCGCTCATGGGCCGCTCCTCCTTTGCCGCACCCCGTCGGCCACGACCGCGAGCAGGATGATGGCGCCCTGGATGGCCTTTTCCCAATACGCCTCGATGTGCAGGTGGGTGAGGGCGGGGGAGACGCAGGCGAGCAACAGCAGACCCGCAAACGCGCCCCAGAGGTTGCCGCGACCGCCGGCGATGGCCACCCCGCCCACGACGACCGCAGCGATGACCTTCAGCTCCAGCCCGGCGCCGGCCAGCGGCTGCACCTGCGGTGACTGCACCACATTCATGATGGCCGCGAGTCCGGTCAGGGCGCCGAGGAGGACGAACACGAGGAACGTGACCCATTGCGGCCGGATGCCCGCGAGCCGCGCCGCCTCGGCGTTGCTGCCCACGGCATAGACCTGCCGACCGGCCGGCCAGTGCCGCAGGGCCAGCCCGAGCGTGGCCAGCACGGCAAGCGAGCAGAGCACCAGCACCCACTGGCCCGCGCTCTGGTTCAGGCCGAACCACTGCACCTTGTCCGGCAGGTTCACGAAGGCGCCCTGCTGCCCGAGGTTCAACCCCTGCCGCAGCGTGACCATGGTCGCGAGCGTCACGACAATGGACGGCAGCCGCAGGCCCGCCACGAGCCAGCCGTTGATCGCGCCCAGCACGGCACCGAGGCCGACCGCGGCGCCGATCACGAGCGGCAGGGGCCAGCCGCGTGCGGCCAGCAGGCCCGCGCCTATGCCGCACACGGAGAATTGCGAGCCGACGGAGATGTCAATCTGCCGGCAGATGATCACGAGCGCCATGCCGCAGGCCACGATGAGCGTCGGCGCCTCGCGGGTGACGAGCGAGAGCAGGGGCTGCGGCTGGAAAAAAGCCGGCGCGAACACCGCCATCCCGAGCAGCACGAGGAGCAGCGTGGCGGTCACGGAGAGTTCGCGGAAATGGCGTTTCATGCGGCTCCCTTGTTGGTCTCCTGGCCCAGGGCGGCCGCCATCACGGTGTGGGCGTCACTGCCGCCCGGCAGCACGGTGGCGAGCGCACCGCCGCGCATCACCCCGATGCGGTCGCTCATGCCCAGCACCTCGGGCAGGTCGCTCGAAATCATGAGCACGGCCAGGCCGTCCTTCGCCAGCCGGCGGATGATCCGGTGAATCTCGCTCTTGGCCCCGACGTCCACGCCCTGCGTCGGCTCGTCGAGGATCAGCACGCGCGGCTTGGTCGCCAGCCAGCGGGCGAGCGAGACCTTTTGCTGGTTCCCGCCCGACAGGGTGCCGCCGGGCGCGTCGGGGCCGGCGCATTTCACGGCGAGGGTGCGGATGAAATCCAGCGCCAGCGCCTCCTCCGCGCCGTCGCGCAGCCAGCCGCGCGGGAAAATCGTGCGGTGCACCGCCATCGTCATGTTTTGCGCAATGGGCATCTCCAGGATCACGCCATGCCGCCGGCGGTCCTCGGGCACGTAGGCGATGCCCAGCTCGATGGCTTGCCGGGGTGAGGGAATCACAACGCGCCGCCCGTTGAGCCGGATTTCGCCGCTGTCCGCGGGCGTCAGGCCGAACAGCACCCGCGCCAGTTCCGTGCGGCCCGCGCCGACCAGGCCCGCCAGGCCGAAAATCTCGCCGGTGCGAAGCTCGAGGGTGACGCCCCGCACGCCGGAGGCGGTGCAACCGATCGCCTTCAGGTCCAGCACCACATCGCCGGGCGGGGCCTCCGCCGGAGGGTAAAGCTGCGCGACCTCGCGGCCGACCATGAGCTTGATGAGGTCGGCCTCCTTCATCGCGGCTACGGGATGGGTGCCGACACTCGCGCCGTCGCGCAACACGGTCACTCGGTCCGCGAGCGCAAAAATCTCCTCGAGCCGGTGCGAGATGTAGACGACGCCCACCCCGGCCGTGCGCAGCTCGCGCACGACGGTGAAGAGCCGGCCTTGTTCGCGCTGCGTGAGCGACGCGGTCGGCTCGTCCATGATGACGATCCGTGCGCCGGCGCCGACGGAGCAGGCGATTTCCACAAGCTGCTGCTCGGGCATGGAGAGTTCGTTGACCTCGGCCTCGGGGTCGATGGTGGCCCCGACGCGCGCCAGCAGGTCCGCGGTGCGGGCGCGGCGGGCCGGCCAGTCGATTCGTCGGGTGGCGCCGCCGTGTTCGAGGCGCAGGCCGATATTTTCGGCGACCGTGAGGTCGGGGAAGAGGGCGGGCTGCTGGTAGATGCAGGCGATGCCGAGCTGCTGGGCGAGGGTGGGGGTGAGCCCGTGCACCGTCCGCCCGGCGACAGTGATCTCGCCGGCATCCGGCGCGTGGGCGCCGGTGACGACCTTGATCAGCGTGCTCTTGCCGGCGCCGTTCTCGCCGAGCAGCGCATGCACCTCGCCGGCCGCCAGGTCAAAGTCCACCCCGCGCAAGGCCCGCACCCCGCCAAAGCTCTTGGCAATGCGCCGCAGGGTCAGCAGAGGGGCGGGTGCAGAAGGGTTCAAACCAGGGAGATGGGGCTGCGTTCAGGCCGCGCGAGCCGCGCTGCCACCGGGGTTGACGGATATGATGTCGCGCCGATGTTGCCGCCTGCGGGGGCAGATCTCGACAGACGGAATGTCATGACGAAGGCGTTGGGGATCACGAGGGGAACGCGCACGCGCAAGATTGGCGGCGAGTTCGCGCGAAATACAAACGGCTCCGGCTTGTCCGTCAATCGGCCAGACAATCTGGCGGTGAGAATTTCCCGGGCGAGGCTTGCGTCCGGGGAGCGAAACATTGTTTTGTGCAATTGCCCCCGGCGAACTCGTCATACCCGGCCGCCAACACCATACCGCGATGAAATTTCTTATTCCGCCATTGCTTATGACTGCACTCACCGCCTTCGCCGTTCCCCCCGTCGTTATCCCGCTCTGGCCGGAGGGTGTGCCCGGGGCCAAGGCCCTCGGCGAGGAGCTCCACGAAGCCGGCGGGCGCATCACCCGGGTCTCCGAACCCACGCTGACCGTCCATGCTCCGGCGATTGACCGCCCCAACGGCACCGCAGTCATTATCGCTCCCGGCGGCGGCTACGGCCTGCTCTCCGCCGAACGCGAGGGCGTGCAGTATGCCAACTGGCTCAGCACGCTCGGGGTCACCTCCTTCGTCCTCAAATATCGTCTGGCCGATTTCGGCCATCCCGCGCCGCTGCAGGATGTGCTGCGCGCCGTGCGGCTGGTTCGGTCGCGTGCGGCCGAGTTCAAAATCAATCCCGGGCGCATCGGCGTCATGGGCAGCTCGGCGGGCGGGCACCTCGCGGCCTGCGCCGGCACGCTGTTCAACCACGCCGCCGGCCGGACCGGCGCGGCGCTCGACACCACCGACGCGCGGCCGGACTTCCTCGTCCTGATGTATCCGGTCATCACAATGGAGGGGCCGTCGGTGCACGCCGGATCGCGCCGGAACCTGCTCGGCGAAACCCCCGCGCCCGATCTGGTGAATCTGTTGTCCGTCGAGCGGCAGGTGACGTCCGCCACGCCGCCCACGCTGCTCATCCACACGCAGGAGGACCAGTCGGTGCCGGTCGAGAACAGCCTCCTCTTTTATCAGGCACTCACGCGGGCGATGGTGCCGGCCGAGATGTATCTCTTCGAGCACGGCGCGCACGGCATGGGCATGAAGCCGGACTTCGGCACCGCCTCCGACTGGCCCCGGCGGGCCGAGGAATGGCTGCGGCAGCGCGGCCTGCTCGTCCCGGCCGGGCCGTAGCCGCCGGCGTGGCCCCCGTTTCCGCCCGGGACGGCTGGGAAAATTATATGATTGACCCCAATCATATAATTTCACCTCCTGTCCGTCCATGCGCGTGCCCCAGCATCTCGTTGACCGCCGCCGCGAGGAACTTCGCAGCCTCATCCGGCGCGACGGATTCCTGCCGGTGGCCGAGATTTGCCGGCGGCTGGACGTGTCCGAGGCCACCGCGCGCCGCGATCTGGCCGCGGTCGAGGCCAACGGCCACATCACCCGCACCTACGGCGGCGCGCTGGCCGACTACAACAGCGCCTTCGCCTCGCACGACGAACGCTCCGGCCGCGCCCGGCCCGCCAAGGCGCGCATCGCGGAACAGGCCGTGGCCCGGATGCCGCGCACCGGCACCATCTTCCTCGACGCGGGCACGACCCTCCAGGCCACGGCCCGGGCCCTGACCCAGCGCGGCGACCTGACCGGCCTCGTCGTGGTGACCAACAGTCTCGCGGCCGCCTCCGTCCTCGGGGCGGCGAAAGGCGTCGAGCTGCACGTGGTGGGCGGCGAGTTTCTCAACCGGCAGGCCGCCCTCATGGGGCCGCGCGCCATCAAGGCGCTGGGCGAATGGTCGTTCACCGCCGCCTTCCTGGGCGGCGAGGGCATGGATGCCGCCGGCATCAGCAACTCGCACGCGAGTGTCGCCGCCTTCCAGCAATCCGTCCTGCGCCACGCCCAGCGCGTGTTCTTCTGCCTCGATGCCTCCAAGCTGGGCCGGGCCACCCCGCACCGCGTCGCCGGCTGGTCCCGCCCCACCGTCCTCATTACCGACGCCACCCCCGCGCGCCTCGCGGCCTCCGGCATCAAGCTGCCGCCATCTCAACTCCTTCGCGCCTGATGACACCGCCCTCCCAACCCGATATCCTCGCCCGCCTGCTTGAGCTTTCGCACCAGCTCGGCCGCGAGGATCGCCACCTGGCCATCCTAGGGGAGGGGAACACCTCCGCGCGGCTCTCGGCCGACACCTTTGTCGTCAAGGCCAGCGGGTCGAACCTCGGCTCGCTCACCGGGGCCGGCACCGCCGCCTGCCGCTTCGACAAACTCCTCCCGCTGCTCGACCGCAAGGCGATGGCCGATGCCGCCATTGACGAGGCGTTGTTCGCCGCGCGCACTGACGCGAACTCCCGCAAGCCGTCCGTCGAGGCCATGTTCCATGCGTGGCTGCTCACGCTGCCGGGCGTGAATTTCGTCGGCCACACCCATCCCGTGGCGGTGAACAAGATCCTCGCCACCAAGCACGCCCGCGCCTTCGCCACGAAGCGTCTCTGCCCCGACGAGGTTGTCTGCTGCGGCGCCGAGTTCGTGCTCGTGCCCTACATCGACCCGGGCCTGAAGCTCGCCCAGGGCATCCGCGCCGCCGTGCGGGCCTACATCAGGCGCCTCGCCCGCCCGCCGCGCATCATCCTCCTCGAAAACCACGGCCTCATCGCTCTCGGGGCCACGCCCGAGGCTGTCCTGGCGGCGACGCTCATGGCGAACAAGGCTGCCGAGATCTTCGCCGGTGCCGTGGCGCTCGGCACCCCGCGCTTCCTCTCCGCCGCCACCGCCGCCCGCATCGCCGGCCGCCCGGACGAGCACTACAGGCAGAAAGCATTAGGGCTGTAGGCCGTAGGCTTCAGGCAAGAATTTCCAACCACCCAACCTCCAACCACCTCAATCAACCGGCTTCCGCTTCCGGCCTATCGCCTAAAGCCTATCGCCTACCGCTTTTCATCATGAGTTCCTACAAACACGTCAACTTCGCCTGGGACGACGCCAAGGCCGCCTCGCTCGACCCGGTCGCCCGCCTCATTTACCGCTCGAACCTGCTCGGCAGCGACCAGCGCATCACCAACACCGGCGGCGGCAACACCTCCTCCAAGCTCACCGAGAAGGACCCGCTCACCGGGCAGCCGACCGAGGTGCTCTGGGTCAAGGGCTCCGGCGGCGACCTGCGCACGAGCACGCGCGAGAATTTCTCCTCCCTCTACCAGCAGAAGCTCCTCGCGATGCAGTCGCTCTACGGCGCGCGCCCCGACAAGGGCCTCAAGGCTCCCGCCGAGGATGACATGGTCGGCATGCAGGCCCACGCGACCTTCAACCTGAACCCGCGCCCGTCCTCGATCGACACCCCGCTGCACTCCTTCCTCCCGGGCAAGCATGTGGACCACATGCACCCGAACGCGATCATCTCCATCGCGGCCTCGCGGAACTGCGAGAAGCTCACCCGTGAGATTTTTGGCGGCGAGATGGCCTACGTGCCGTGGATGCGCCCGGGCTTCGAACTCGGTCTCGCCATGCAGGAGATCGCCCGGAAAAATCCGAAGACCCAGGCCATCATGATGGGGCAGCACGGCTTCATCTCGTGGGACGACGACGAGAAGAAGTGCTACACCTGGACCCTCGACTGCATCGAGAAGGCCGCGGCCTACATCGAGGCGAAATACCAGGCCAAGGGCGGCGACGCCACGGCCTTCGGCGGTGCCAAGTATCAGTCCCTCGACGCCGCCAAGCGCGCCGAGGTCTTCGCCGCCATCCTGCCCTGGCTCCGCGGTCAGGTTTCCCAGCAGAAGCGCTTCATCGGCACCGTGCAGGACGACGAGAAAATCCTGCGCTTCGTCAACTCCAAGGACGCCGCCCGCCTCGCCGAGCTCGGCACGAGCTGCCCCGACCACTTCCTGCGCACCAAGATCAAGCCGCTCTACGTGGACTGGAACCCGCAGGCCGAGGACGTCGCCGCGCTGAGGAAGAAGCTCGCCGCCGGCCTCGAGGCCTACCGCAAGGACTACGCCGCCTACTACGCGAAGTGCAAACACGCCAACTCGCCGGCCATGCGCGACCCGAACCCGACCGTCGTGCTCATCCCGGGCGTCGGCATGGTCGCGTGGGGCAAGGACAAGTCCGAGAGCCGCGTCACCGCCGAGTTCTACAACTGCGCCGTCGAGGTCATGCGCGGCGCCGAGGCGATCGATGAATACATCGCCCTGTCGCAGCAGGAGGCCTTCGACATCGAGTATTGGCTCCTCGAAGAGGCCAAGCTCAAGCGCATGCCCGCCGAGAAGGAACTCGCCCGCCAGGTCATTATCGTCGTCGGCGCCGGCTCCGGCATCGGCAAGGAGACCGCCCACCGTCTCGTCAAGGACGGGGCGCACCTCGTCTGCGTGGACATGAAACTCGAGACCGCCCAGGCCACCGCCAGCGAGCTCACGGCCAAGCTCGGTCTCGGCATCGGCGTCGCCGGGTCCGGCATCTCCAACTGCGGCCCGGCCATCGGCCTTGCCTGCAACATCACCGACCGCGCCAGCGTCCGCGCCATGCTCGACCAGGTCGCGCTGGCTTACGGTGGCTTCGACTCCATCTGCGTCACCGCCGGCGTCTTCTGGCCGAGCGACACCACCGGCCACATCCCCGACGACAAATGGGCCTTCACCTTCGGCGTCAACGTCACCGGCAGCTACATCGTCGGCGACGAGGCGTTCCGGACGTGGAAGGAGCAGGGCCTCAAGGGCAGCCTCGTGCTCACGACCTCGGCCAACGCCGCCGTCGCGAAGAAGGGTTCCGTCGCCTACGACACCTCCAAGGCCGCCGCCAACCACCTCGTCCGCGAAATGGCCATGGAACTGGCCCCGCTGGTCCGCGTCAACGGCGTGGCCCCGGCCACGGTGGTGCAGGGGAGCGCGATGTTCCCCCGCGAGCGCGTCATCGGCTCGCTCGCCAAATACAACATCCCCTTCAAGGACGACGAGGCGACGGAGTCGCTGGTCGGCAAGCTGGCGCAGTTCTACGCCGACCGCACGCTGACCAAGTCCCCGATCACCCCGGCCGACCAGGCCGAGGCCTACTTCCTCCTCGTGAGCTCGCGCCTCAGCAAGACCACCGGCCAGATCGTCACCGTGGATGGCGGCTTGCACGAGGCCTTCCTGCGCTAGAGCGCAGGAAGGAAGCTCCAAGGACCAAGCTCCAACCTCCAAAGAAACTCCACTCACCAACACCCAATCATGAACTCCCTCTTTTCCGGTTTTCAGGGTTTAAATATTCTCTGGAGCTTGGATGTTGGAGCTTGGAGCTTCCCTCCCATTCCGTGAGCCAGAAAAACTCCAAAACGATCCACTGTGCCGCCGTAGATTTAGGCGCCACTTCGGGTCGCGTCATCGTCGGCACGTGGGCGGGGAATCGCCTCGTGCTGACGGAGGTCCACCGCTTCCCCAACGCCTTCAAATCCGCCGGCGGACACGACTACTGGGACATTCCCGGACTCTGGACCGAGATCGTCGCGGGCCTGCGCGAGGCGAAACGCCGCTTCCCGGCGCTCGCCTCCGTCGGCGTGGACACCTGGGGCGTGGACCATGTGCTGGTCAACGACGCGGGCCGCATCGTCTTCCCGACCCATGCCTACCGCGACAGCCGCACGCAGCCGGGCCTGCAGCGACTCGCCAACACCCGCGCCGCGCTGGAGCGCATCTACGCCGCCACCGGCATTCCCAACGTCTTCTACAACTCCAGCCTCCAGCTGGCCGAGACGGTCGCGAGCTGCCCGGCCGTGACCGACATCGCCACGCGCTGCCTCTTCCTGCCGGACTACTTCAACTTCCTGCTCTCGGGCCGCATGGAGAACGAACTCTCCTTCGCCAGCACCACGCAGCTGCTGGATGTGCACGGCCGCGACTGGTCGCGCGCCACGCTCGACCATTTCCACATCCCGGCGAACTGGTTCAGCCCGCCCATCCTCGCCAACACCGTGCTCGGCCCGGTCACCGGCCTGCCTGAGCTGAAGGGCGTGAAGGTCGTCGCCGTTCCCGGCCACGACACCGCCGCGGCCTACGACGCCATGCCAGCCTATCCCGCCGGTGGCGACCTCTACATCAGCTCCGGCACCTGGTCTCTCGTCGGCTTCGAGAGCGACACGCCCGTCCTCGGCGGCGAGGCGCTCGCGGCCCGCATCTCCAACGAGCGCATCGGCGACGGCCGCTACCGTCCGCTGACCAACGTCATCGGCCTCTGGCTGCTCGAGCAGACGCTCAAGGACCTCGCCGCGCGCCCGCAGAGCGACAAGGAGTGGGGGAAGCTGATCAAGGCGGCCGAGGCCTTGGGTAGGGACGTCCCTCGCGAACGCCCGCGGGCGTCGTCAAGCGACGCCCCTACACTCGACTGCACCGATGCCGCCTTCGTTAACCCCACGTCCATGCGCGGCGCCATCGACGCCCAGCTGAAGAAGCGCAAGCTCCCGGCGCCGAAGAATCCCGCGGGCTACGTCCGCCTGATCTGCGACTCGCTGGGGCAGGGGCATGCCGATGCCCTCCGCAACTTCGAGAAGCTCGCCGGCCGCAAGTTCCAGCGCATCCTCATTGTCGGCGGCGGCTCCAAGAACCGCCTCCTTTGCCAGGCCACGGCCACGGCCAGCGGGTTGCCGGTGCACGCCTTCACCCTCGAAGGCACCGCCGTCGGCAACATCGCCAGCCAGCTCATCGGGTTGAAAGCGGTGAAGAATCTCGCCACCTTCCGCGAACACTTCTCGAAACAGATCAAAGCCACTATCTATAACCCCTGACTCTAACAATCGTTCTCGTTCTCTTACTCGTTCTCGTTCTCTCCTCTTAACCGATCGAGAAAGAGTAGGATTACGAGAACGAGAACGATTAAACATATGTCTTCTCCAGCTTACCGTCTCGCCAAACAAGCCTACGCCGCGCACGGCGTGGACACCGAAGCCGCCATCCGCCACGCGCTGCGCATCCCCATCTCCCTGCATTGCTGGCAGGCCGATGACGTTCGCGGCCTTGAGACACCCAAGGCCGGCCTCACCGGTAGCGGCACCCTCGCCACCGGCGGCTATCCCGGCCGCGCCCGCAACGGCGACGAGATGCGCGCCGACCTCGACCTCGCGCTCAAGCTCCTCCCCGGCAAGCAGCGTCTCAACCTCCACGCCTTCTATGCCGAGACCGGCAGCAAGGTCGTGGATCGCGACGAGCTTGAGCCCGAGCACTTCGCCCGCTGGCTGGGCTGGGCCAAATCCCGCCGCGTCGGCCTCGATTTCAACCCGACCTACTTCGCCCACGAGATGGCCAACTCGGGCTTCACCCTGTCCGATGCCGACCCGGCCGTCCGCAGGTTCTGGATCCGCCACGCCAAGGCCTGCCGCCACATCGCGGAGAGCTTCGCGAAGACGCTCGGCACCCCTTGCGTGAACAACCACTGGGTGCCAGACGGCGCCAAGGACGCCCCGGCCGACCGCTGGGCCCCGCGCGAGCGCCTCGCCGCGTCCTACGACGCCATTTTCGCCGACAAGTCCGTCAACCGGAAGCTCTGCGTGGACGCCGTCGAGGGGAAGCTCTTCGGCATCGGCTCCGAGGAATACGTCGTCGGCTCGCAGGAGTTTTATTCCAACTACGCGCTCAGCCGCGACCTCGTGCTCTGCCTCGACCTCGGCCACTACCACCCGACCGAGTCGGTCGCCGACAAGGTCTCCGCGCACCTCGCGTTCCATAAAAAGCTGCTCCTGCACACCAGCCGCCCAATCCGCTGGGACAGCGACCACGTCGTCATCCTCGACGACGCCGTGCGCAACCTCTTCCTCGAGATCGCCCGCGGCGACGCCTGGGACCGCATGTTCGTGGCCCTCGATTTCTTCGACGCCTCGATCAACCGCGTCGCGGCCTACGTCATCGGTGCCCGCGCCACGCGCCAGGCCATCCTCTGCGGTCTGCTCGACCCCTCCGCCGGCATGAAGGCCGCCGAGGCCGCCGGCCGCGGCCATGAGCGCCTGGCCCTGATGGAAAACGCCCGCGCCCTGCCCTGGGGTGCCGTGTGGGACGAGCTCTGCGAACGCGACGGCGTGCCGCCCGCGGCCAAGTGGCTCGCCGATGTGGCGCGGTATGAGAAATCCGTGCAGTCGAAGCGTGCGTGATTAGAAACCACGGAACACACGGAATACACAGAAATTTTGACCAATCATCATGTTTGTCATTCTGAGCGCAGCGAAGAATCCAGCAGGATGTCCGGTGGCGGTCGTGCCACTGGATCCTTCACTCCGTTCAGGATGACAGAAATAAGCCTTTTCCGTGTATTCTGTGTATTCCGTGGTTAAAAAATCTGCCGTATGAGTTCTCACATTGCCAATCCAGATGTTGTTCTAATCGGCAGCGGCGTCATGTCCGCCAACCTCGGCGCCCTCCTCAAGCGCCTCGACCCCGCCCTCCGCATCCAGGTTTACGAGGCGGCGGACGAGCTGGCCTACGAAAGCTCCAACGGCTGGAACAACGCCGGCACCGGCCACGCCGGCATCTGCGAGATCAGCTACACGCCGATCACCAGGGATGGCAGCCCGGTGAAGGTGCAGAAGGTCATCGATATCTTCCAGGAGTTTGAGCAGACGCTCCAGTTCTGGAGCCACGCCGTCGCCAGCGGCATGATCGACAACCCCAAGGAGTTCATCAACCCGCTGCCGCACATCGCCTTCGTGGACGGCGAGGAGCAGGTGAAGTTCCTCCGCTCCCGCTACGACGGCATGAAGGCGCACCACTTCTTCGCCGCGATGGAGTGGTCCACCGACCATGCGAAGATCGGTTCGTGGGCGCCGCTGCTCACCGTGGGCCGCGACCCCAAGCAGTCCATCGCCGCGACCAAGATGGACGGCGGCACCGACATCAACTTCGGCAACGTGTCCCGCAAGCTCCTCGCGTGGCTGGCGAAGCAACCCGACTGCTCCGTGCTCTCCAGCACCAAGGTCGTGGGCTTGAAAAAGGTAGGGCTGGTTGTCTCTAACCAGCCGTCTTCCGGCTGGAACGTCACCACCCGCAACCTCAAGACCGGCGTCGAACACACCGTGACCGCCAAATTCGTCTTCGTCGGTGCCGGCGGCGGCAGCCTGCCGCTCCTGCAAAAGGCCGGCTTGCCCGAGGCGAGGGGACTCGGCGGTTTCCCCATCGGCGGCCACTGGCTCGTGTGTGACAAGCCCGAGATTGTCGCCCAGCATCAGGCCAAGGTTTACGGACAGAACCTGCCCGAGGCGCCCACGATGGCGGTGCCGCACCTCGACACCCGCATCCTCGACGGCAAGAAGACGCTCCTGTTCGGGCCCTTCGCCGCGTGGACGACGCGCTTCCTGCACCGCACCGGCAGCTGGACCGACCTGCCGCGTTCGGTGAAGCCCCACAACCTGATGACGCTGTTGAAAATTGCCGCGACCAATTTCCCGCTCGTGCGCTACCTCATGCAGCAAGGCACGCAGAGCATGGCCGACCGCATGCGGGTGATGCACATCTTCTATCCCAGCGCCAAGGCCGAGGACTGGAAGCTGGTGGATGGCGGCATCCGCGTGCAGGCCATCAAGAAAACCGACGGCGAGGCCGGCATCGTCCACTTCGGCACCGAGGTGCTCACCTCCGCCGACAAGTCGATGTCAGCTCTCCTTGGCGCGAGCCCCGGTGCCTCAGTGTGCGTGAACATTGTGCTGGAGGTGATCAACAAGAGTTTCCCGCATTTGATGACCAGCCCCCGCATGGCCGAGATTGTTCCGACCTACGGCACTGACTATCGCAAGCCGGAGAATGCAGCTCGTTTCAACGCGTTGGCGACAGAAGCACGCAAGCACCTGAAGTTGATCTGAGCAATCAGCGTTCAGCTTTCAGTGTTCGGCTTGGCCCTGACATCCCCGGCTGACATGCTGGAGGGTGACGAAGAGGACGCGCAGATACATCGCCGGGCGACGGCATTCGCGATTTCTACCGCCAGCATACCCGCAGGGGGGCGGAAATGGGGGCGAAAACGGGTCAAAGGTTTTAGGGCTTGGGGTGGAGGGCGCCGGTTTCCAAGTCATCCTTCGTCCAATGACTACTCGCTTGGTGGTTCGGAGGTAGGCCAGGCGATTCCTCCAGGAGGGGTGATTCGGAGGGAGATGCCAGTCGCCTTTCCTCAAGTTGCAGTCACGGCAAGCGGCAACGCGGTTGCCGGCCTGATTGGCGAGTGCGTCACTCGGGAACATACACTGCGGGATCAGGTGATCGATCGTGGCGTTCTCACCGTCGATGAGAGGTGTCCCGCAATAGACGCACCTGTGCTGACTCTTCCGGAGGATGTCGTCGCGGGGACAGTTGGGTTGTGGCGAAGAGTTCAGCCTGAACCAAAGCGGCAGGGAGCTTCGCTGGAGTTTTGCCAGCACCTCCGAAAGGATTTGGCTCTTAGGGGCGGGGCAGGCTTGGCCCCGGACGGATGCGACGAGTTGGGCGGACATGGATCATGGGATTGAGTTGGGTTGGGCCACCGTGTGGCGGGCTATATAACCCAGTAGAGGTCCCGGCTCGGGGAACTCCGTCGCGAGAATCCCATTACTCTGGAAGTCGGCTTATGCCGTCTCGTCTAACGTCGCCTAACTTGCCTACACGCCGCCCTTTGCCAACTGCGAAATTCCATTATCCCAAGCGGGAGCCTGATCCATAACTTCGCGACTTGGCAAGAGACACACCTTGTCCATGGGGCATTGACTGATAGCGCGTATCCTTGGACGACACCAGGCACAAGCTTGTGGAGCACGCCGGGAAAGTCGGTGGCATCAACGCGGTCAAAGACTGATTTTCTCACGCGAAGGCGCAACGCCGCGAAGATTGGTCCAAACCGCGGGACTCAGGTCTTTGCGGCTTTGCGTGAGAACTGCTTCTCTGGAGCTTGCTTCGCGGCTCTGCGGCTTTGCGTGAAATTCATCGATTCATTGTGTCCGCCATCGGTCTCGCCATTCGTTGAAGGTGTGGATACAACATCCCTTCCCATGAACCGACAGATATTCCTCAACCTCCCGGTCGCCGACCTGCCCAGGTCGATGGCCTTTTTCAAGGCCCTTGGCTTCGCCCACAACCCGCAGTTCACCGGCGAGGACGCCGCCTGCATCGTCATCAGCGACACGATCCATGTGATGCTGCTGACGCATCCCAAGTTCCGCCAGTTCACCCCCAAGGCCGTCTGCGACACGGCCAAGGCGGTCGAAGTCCTGATCAGCCTCAGCTGCGCGAACCGCCAGGAGGTGGACGACCTCGTGGCCAAGGCCCTCGCCGCCGGTGGCACGACCTACGACAAGCCGGAGGACCTGGGCTTCATGTATTCGCACAGCTTCGTGGACCCCGACGGCCATGGCTGGGGCGTCCTCCACCTGAGCGCCCCGCCGCCGCAGTGCTGATTCGGGCGGGGTAAGAAGCCATCCGAATAACCTATTCCCGACCGCTTGGTTTTCTGTAGCGGCGGTCTGTGACCGCCGTCGAGCGTGGGGTGGTGATCGTTCGGCGGTCATAGACCGCCGCTACAGGGCAGGCCATTATTCGGATAGGCTCTACGCGTTTCGAGCAGAGTTGTGGTCGCAATTAGAGTTCATTTCAAAACCAGTCTTGTCATCGCGAGCCCGGCAGAGCCGGGCGTGGCGATCCAGCCGAAGTTCAGATGGATTGCTTCGTCGCTGCGCTCCTCGCAATGACTGGTTTTGAAATGAACTCTAAGTGGCATGGGCAACTTTGCCCATGAGCCGACCCCCACGGGCTGGAAGCCCGTGCCATCTCATTGTCCCGGTGACCTCGCCTCCGGGGTTGCGAACGGCGGTGTGTTCGCAACCCTGACCGCATGAATCGCATGTCCCGGGCGGTGCTCGCCCTTTTGAGCGTGAACCTCGCGGTCTTTGCCGCGGGCCTGCTGGTGCCGGGGTGGCACGACCGGATCCTCGCCGCGGGCGCTTTCTGGTTTCCGGGCAACGGCAACTTCGGCGTCTGGCAGGCGGTGACCTACATGTTCCTGCACGGGGGCCTGAGCCATATCGTCTTCAACATGTTCGCGCTCGTCTCCTTTGGCTCGATCCTGGAGCGGGAATGGGGCGCGACGCGGTTCCTGCTTTTCTACTTTCTCTGCGGCATCGGCGCCGCGCTGATCCAGCTGGCCGTCAACTGGCACGAGGCGGGCACGCTCCACGCGCAGCTGGTTGCGGCCGGTATGTCCCCCGCGACCATCCGCGACCTGATGGCGACGGGGAGCGGAGCGGTGCCGGTCGATCCCGCCATCAGGGCCACGCTGGTCGAACTCTATCGGATCCACGCCGCGCCGATGGTCGGAGCCTCGGGGGCGATCTACGGCCTGATGGTGGCGTTCGGCTGCCTCCATCCCAACGCCAAGCTCGCCCTGGTATTCGTCCCGGTGCCGGTCGCGGCGAAGTATTTCATCCCGGCTCTGCTCGCGCTCGATCTGCTTTCCGGCGTCACGGGTTTCTCCCTCTTCGGGGCCGGCATCGCCCATTTCGCCCACCTCGGCGGCGCGGCCATCGGCTTTCTGCTGATGCTGCTCTGGCGCCAGCGCGCGGCGGCGGCCGGGCGGGCGCTGGCGATTTAACCCAAAGACGCCAGGCACCCGTTCAATACGGTGGAGCCAACGGTCGAAGCCGGATTGCGCGCCAGCCTTAGAGCCGATCCGAATAACGGCCTGTCCTGTAGCGGCGGTCTATGACCGCCGAACGATCACCACTCCACACTCGACGGCGGTCATAGACCGCCGCTACAGAAAAAACCAGTCTGCCGGGAATAGGTTGTTCGGCCAGGCTCCTAGGCCTGGCCTTTCACGGGGAAGGGGGCGTAGGTCTGGCTGGGTTGCAGGTCCTCGATGAGTTCGTCGAGGCTGCGGCCGCCCAGCGCGGAGGGCAGGGCCTCGGCGAGGCGGCGGTGGTAGAGGGCGAGGACGGGGTCCACGTTGTCGAGGAGGCCGGCGGTGGGGGCCTCGCCGTAGTTCTCAAACTCACGCCGGAACTCCTCCAGCGTGATCTGGTCGAGCGGGCGCGCCGGCTGATAGCGGAAATCGTTGGGGTCGGCGCCCTCGGCGGGGGGCAGCTCGGCGATGAGCCGGATGTCGCTGAGGCGGTTGAGGCTCTCGTTGAGGATCTGCGACGGCACGCGGATGAGCGCGGCGAGCTCGGTGACGGAATAGGCGGGGGCGGCGACCTTGAAGCGGCGGGCGATGAGCAGGAGCACGACCAGCGACATGCTCTCCCGGGTGGCGTGGTTGAGGCTGTGCCAGGCGGTCTGGCTGCTGCGGTAGCGGACGTTCTGCACGGCGTAGGTGATTTGCCCGCCGACGAGCACGAAGAACCAGAAAACATACAGGCCGATCATCAGGATGGGCATGATGCTGACCGAGCCGTAGAGGCTCTTGGAGAGGACGACGCGCTTGAAGTAGAGAAAGGCGAGGTAGTTGTTGAGGAAGAGCAGGCCGGTGACGATGACCGCGCCGAGGAGCGCGGCGCGCCAGCGCACGCGGGTGTGCGGGACGATGCGGTAGAACAGCGTCAGGATGGACACGAGCAGGAGGACGGAGCCGGAGGGCAGCATCCAGACGAACAGGCTCTTCAGTTGCGCGCCGAGGGGTATCTTCTCGAAGAAGACATTGAGGAAGGCGCCGGCGGAGAGCAGCGTGAGCGAGGTGAAGAAGAGCAGGGCGCCGAGCGTGATGACGCTCCAGTAATAGACGATGCGGGCGAGCAGGCTGCGGCCGCGGCGCACGCCCCAGATGTCATTGAAGGTGTTCTCGATCGTGGTGAACAGCCCGATGACGATGAGGAACAGGGTGAGGATGCCGATCAGGCCGGCGGCGCCGGAGCGGGAGTTGCTGATGAAGTTGTTGAGGAGCTGCACCATCTCGGGGGTGGCCGCCGCCGCCGTGCCGGCGGCGGGGTCCGCGGCCTGGTCGTATTGGGCCACCTGCGGGGCGATGAAGCTGATGATGCGGTTGAGCCCCTGGGCGGCGAAGGAGGGATCCTGGTTGCCCAGGGCAAACCCCGAGATGAGGACGGCGATGGCCACGAGCGGGCCGAGCGCGAGCAGCGAGTTGAAGCTCAGGGCGGCGGCGCGGATGGCCACATGCATCTCGTGCAGGCCGGACAGCGTGATGGAGACGACGCGCAGAAACGCGTAGCCCCGGCTCTGCAGGGAGCGGTCGCGGGTCAGGCCCGCCGCCCAGATGTCGTGGGTCCAGAGGCGGCGGAGCCGGGCCAGAAGGGTGGGCAGCGGCATGAGCGGACCGGGAGCGCGCCGGGTGCGCTCAGGAGTAAGCCACGGTGGCGAGCATCGCCATGCCGCCGAGGCCCAGGAGGGCCGCCACGGCGAGCGGGATATAGCTCAGGAAAATCGTGCAGAAATACAGCCCGGTCGAACCGGCGGCCACCGCGATCATGGGCGTGAGCTGCCCTTGGGTCATGAACAGGAAGCCGAGGAAACCCAGGCCGAACACGGCGCGGAAACGGACGAAGGGGTAGATCGTGATGACTCCGAGCAGGAGCAGAATCCCGATGAACGCATCGGCAATGCCGAGATAGACGAAGGGCTTGTCCGCCAGCTTGGCGAAATCCAGGGCGATCACCAGATCGATGCTGGGCAGGATCAGCGCGATGGCGCTGAGCAGGGAGATGATGGCGGCGGAGCGCGTGCCCCATTGCGCGGCCTTCATCATCTGCTCGCCCTTGTCCTTCTTGCCCTTGGTCTCGTCGGTCTTGCCCTCGGCGGCGGCGAGGAATTCCTGCACGGTGATGGCTGGGGCGCTGTCGGTCTTCTCCTCGTTGACGGAGACGAATTCCTTCTGCTTGAAGCCCATCTTCTTCTTCTCGGGCCAGAGGGCGGATTTGAGCGGCGGGTGGGAGCCGATCTGCAGCCACTGCTCGGAGGCGGCGTCGTAGAAGTAGGTTTCAGGGGTGAGGCCCTTGGCGGGGTCCTGGCTCTCGGTCAGCGAACGGAGCTGCTCCATCGAGAAGGGGCCGCGCGCTTCGGTGTCGTTGAGGCCGCGGATGTAGTATTCCGGGCCGGTGGGGTCTGAGGAGCCGCCGGACATAGTGCGGTCATGTTGCGGCTCGGACGGGGCGCGGCAAGAGCGAAGTGCCGCCACCGGGGCCTCACATGCGCGCCAAATCGGTGCGGAGGCCGAGCAGGTGCAGGCCGGTCTCGAGCTCGATGAGCGTGCGGTGGCAGAGGAGCAGGCGGCGGGCGCGCACGGCCGGATCGTCCACGATGACCTTGTCGGCGGCGTAGAAGGCGCTGAACTCGCCGGCGAGCTCGTAGAGGTAGAGGCTGAGAAAATGCGGGCGCAGCGTGGTGGTGGCGAGCTGGGTGGCGTCGGAGAATTTCACCAGCTTGCGGGCGAGGGCGAGCTCCTGCGGCGACTCGGGCGCGGTGGCGGCGTCGGCCACCGGCATGGTGGCGCCGCCGTCGCCGGCGACCATGGGATTGTTGGCGTCGAGCCCGGCCTTGCGGAAGATGGAGCGGATGCGCGAGACGGCGTAGAGCAGGTAGGCGGCGGTGTTGCCCTCGAGGGAGATCATCTTGTCCCAGGAGAACACATAGTCGCTGGAGCGGTTCTGCGAGAGGTCGGCGTATTGCACGGAGGCGACGCCGACGACGTCGGCGATGGCGCGGCGCTCGGCCTCGGGGAAATCCGGGTTCTTTACGCTGACGAGCTGGTAGGAGCGCTCCTTCGCCTCGTCGAGCAGGGCCTTCAGGCGGATGATGCCACCGTCGCGGGTCTTGAGGGCCTTGCCATCCTCGCCATTGACGGAGCCGAAGGTGACGTGGTGCAGCTCGGGCAGGCGGTAATTTTTTGCCGCGAACCATTTCCGGACGGTGAGGTAGAGCTGCTCGAAGTGGTCGGCCTGGCGGAAATCGGTGACGACGATGATGCCGTCCACCTTGAAATGTTCGGCGCGGTAGAGCGCGGTCGCGAGGTCGCTGGAGGCGTAGTTGGCGGCGCCGTCCTTCTTGCGGATGATGAAGGGCTGCTTGGCGAAGCGCGGGTGCTCCGGGTGGAAGACCACCAGCGCGCCCTCGCTCGGTTGGGCGAGGCCGGTCTCGGCGAGTTCGCGGTAGATGTGCCCGACCTTGTCGTTGTAGAAGCTCTCGCCGAGCATGGCGTCGAACCGGATGCCGAGGCGGTCGTAGATTTCCTGAAAGGCGGCGAGGGAGACGTCGTTGATCCTCTTCCAAATCGCGAGGCTGCCGGCATCGCCGGCCTGGAGCTTGACGAGTTCCTGCTGGGCTTCGGCGAGCACGGCGGGATCGGCCTCGGCGGCGGTGTTGCCGACCTTGTAGAGGCGCTCGAACTCCTCGAGCGGATCGGCGGCGAGCGCGGCGGGATCGAGGTGGCGCCGGTAGGCCCAGATGAGCTTGCCGAATTGCGTGCCCCAGTCGCCGATATGGTTGTCGCGGATCACAGTCGCACCGCTGAAGGCGAGCAGGCGGCAGATGGCCTCGCCGATGACGGCCGAGCGCAGGTGGCCGACGTGCATCTGCTTGGCCGTGTTGGGCGAGGAGTAGTCCACGATCCAGGTCTGGCCGCAGCGGGCGCTGGCGGCGCCGGTCTGCAGGTGCTCCTCGGAATCGTAGGTCTGGAGCCAGCCGAGCAGGGCGGCGGGTTTCAGGCGGAAATTAAGGAATCCCGGACCGGCGAGGGAGATGTCATATTGCTCCTGCAGCGCGCCCAGTTTTTCGACCAGTTGTTGGCCGACGGCGCGCGGGTTTAGCTTTTCGCGCTTGGCGAAGGCGAGGGCGCCGTTGGCCTGAAAATCCCCGTTGGCCGGATCGGCCACCCGCACCTCGGGCTGGAAGCCCCGGTCGGTCAAACCGAGCTCGGCGGCAGCGGCCCGCAAGGCGGTATCGAGGTGGCTGGCGACGTTGAAGGGCAGGGACATCGGGGCATTGAGGAATTGCGCTTGGCTTTGAGCAAGAAGGATTTTGGCGGGTTGCAGGAAATGTAAATTGGCGTATTATATCGCATGCAAAGCGCCGCAAATCCGGTCCTGAAGCCGGACATTTTGGTCTCGACAAAACTGGCAAAACCCATTGCCTCTGCGAGCTTTGCGCCGCACGGCGCGCTCCCTCCGACATCCATTGTGCCTTCCATGAGAAAACGTCCCATTCCCACCCGCCGGTTCATCAAGCCGTCGTTTACTTCATTGATTGAGAAGAAACGCGACGGCCAGGAATTTACGCAGGAGGAGATCCGTTACATTATCGATTCCGCCTTGGACGGTGAGATGCCGCAGCACCAGCAGGCGGCGCTCCTGATGGCGATTTACTTCGCCAACATGTCCGCCCAGGAGACGGCGGTGTTGACCGAGGAAATGATGCTTTCCGGCGAAGTCATCGACCTGTCCCACATCTCGAAGCCGAAGATCGACAAGTATTCCACCGGCGGCGTCGGCGACAAGACCGCCCTCGTCCTCGCCCCGCTCGCCATGGCCAGCGGCGTCGTCGTGCCGATGATGTGCGGCGTCGAGCAGGAGTTCGTCATCACGACCCTGGAGAAGCTCTCGGCCGTCCCCGGCTTCAAGAGCCACATGTCCATCCAGCATTTCGTGGACCAGCTCGCCCGCGTCGGCGGCGCCATCGCCGAGCAGAGCGCGGAACTCGCCCCGGCGGACAAGATCTTCTACGACCTCCGCCTCGAGACCGGCACCATCCCGAGCCTCCCGCTCATCACGGGCAGCGTGCTCTCCAAGAAGCTCGCCGAGGGCGCCGAGGGCCTCGTCATCGATGTGAAGTGGGGCAACGGCTCCTTCATCAAGGACCTCGAGCAGGCCAAGCAGCTCGCCCGCTCCATGACCCGCGTCGGCCGCTCCATGAAGCGCCGCTGCGTCGCGCTCGTGACCGACATGAACCAGCCGCTCGGCGACTCCGTCGGCACCGCACTCGAGATCAAGGAGGCCATCGCTCTCCTCAAGGGCGAGGGCCCCGAGGACATGAAGGAACTCGTGCTCAAGCTCGGCATGGAGATCGTCCGCCTCGCCGGCGTCGCCGGCTCGACCCTCTCGGCCAAGCAGACCGTGCAGCGCCACCTCACCGACGGCTCGGCCCTCGAGAAGTTCAAGGACATGATCAAGGCGCAGGGCGGCGACACGTCGTTCATCGACCACCCGGAAAAATTCCCGACGGCGAAGCACATCCGCAAGCTGCCCGCCCCGAAGCGCGGCTATGTGCACACCATCAACGCCGCCATGATCGCCAAGGGCGTCTCGCTCCTCGGCGCCGGCAAGGATGCCGCCCACCACAACAAGATCGACTACGCCGTCGGCGTCTCGGAGATCAAGAAGGTCGGCACGCAGGTCAAGCAGGGTGAGCCGCTGATGATGATCCACTACAACGACGAGGCGAAGCTCGAGCAGGCGCTCAACTTCTTCAAGGACGCCTACCGCCTCGCGCCGAAGCGCCCGATCCCGCCGCCGCTCGTCGTCGAGCGCGTCGCGTAAGTGTAGGAGCCTGCTTGCAGGCGATTGCTTTCAAGGCCGGTCCCGTTTTCGCGGGACCGGCCTTTTCATTTTCCGAACCTGCCCGCCACTGGGCCGGTCCGCATGGGAGCGGGTCGTTGCCCGCGCCGCCATGAACCTCAACCATCTCATCTATCTGCTCTGCCTGGTGCTGTGGATTGTCGCGCTGGTTGACTGCCTGCGGGGCAGCAACCCCAACCGGATCGACTGGGTCATTGTGATCATCCTGCTGCCGTTCCTCGGCTCGATCCTCTACTTTCTCATCGGCAAGTCGGCCGGGCGCTGAGGGATGCCTGGTGGAGGGCCCACGTCCCGGTGGGCCGTGGCGGCTCGCAGGGGACGCGAGCCCTCCAGCTAACGGATTAGCGTGCGACCGCGCAGTCCGAACACATAAATCAGGCACGCCACGGTCACGACCAGCGCCAGGATGAGGTTGGGATCGGCGAGCTGCTGCAACGCCGGGAGCGCGAGGCGGCGCAATTCGACCGCGTTCGCCACCACGTCGGGCAGGCGGGTGCCGGTGAGCCACGGCAGGACGACACCGGCAAGGGCGCCGGCCAGGCAGAACGCCGCGCGGCGCGACATCCCGGCCTTGGCCGGGGGCGGCAGGCTCGTGAGCACGCGCTGGGTGAAGCCGTCATCGGGCAGGGGCTTGGCGGTGGCATTGGCGCGCAGCCAGGTCTCCAGCTGGTCGTCTCCGGGCGTGGGTGATTTCAGGTCGACGGGTTCCATGCGGCGAGGAGGGTTCGGAGTTTTTCTTTGCTGCGGGCGAGATGGGTTTTGACGGTGCCGAGAGGCCAGCCGAGCACCGTGGCAATGTCGCTGTGCGAGAGGCCCTGCTGGTAGGTCAGATGCAAGGCGGTTTGCTCATCCGGGTCCAGCCGTTGCATCGCCTGGGCGAGATCCTGGCGAAGATCGCTGGCGGTCGCGGCCGGGGGCACGGTTTCGAGGGCGTCGAGGTGGGCAGCTTCGAGGGCGACCTCCCGTTGCTTGCGGCGGGCGTTGCGCCAGTGGTTGTGCGCGATGCCGAGCAACCACGTGGCGAAGGCGGCGTCGCCGCGGAACTGCCCGAGCCGGTGCCAGGCCTGCACGAAGGTGTCCTGGGCCAGGTCGTCGGCCAGCGCCTCGTCCCCGCGGGCGAGGTGACGCAGGAAGCGCCGGACGGCGGACTGGTGGCGGAGCACCAGTTCGCCGAAGGCATCCCGGTCGCCCTCGAGGGCGCGGGTGACCAGCGTGGCGTCGGACGGGGTCACGACTGCGGCGGGCGGGAACCGTCGGAAGGTTTGTTGAGGAAGCTGTAGAGCAACAGGGCCACACCGATGAGGCCGGGGATCGCACCGATGAAACGACCGACGGAACCGGAGCCCATCATCAGATACAGCCCCGCGCCCACGGCGATGAGCACGAGTCCGCCCTTGGTGTCATGGCGGCGCTCCGTGGCGCGCTTGGCGGCGATCCACTCGCCGTAGGCGACCCCGGGAGGCGGGGTGTGCTCCGCCTCATCATCATCGCGCGGCTGGGGCGGCATCGGCTGGCCTTTCTCGAGGGCGATGCGGGCGGTCTCATGCCACAGTTGCTGGCGGCGGTGGTGGTAATACATGGCGATGGCCGGCAGCGTCAGGGCCACCAGCAGGCCGCCGACCAGGCCGATCAGGCCGTAGAGGTGGCCGACGGAGAAGTCGGCGAGGGCGAGTGAGAGGGAATGGAGGATATTCATGGCTACAGGTGAGTGTCGCGGGCCGGGGGTTTGGATTCAAGAATGTGGATGCCGGCTTTTTCTTTGCCCTCCCGGCCCGGGCCGCATTGCGTGGGCGGACATGGAAGAGGAATCGCCCGCCGAAAAGGCCCCCATCAACAGCCCTTTCCGCCCGGACCCGGGCGAGCCGCTGCCGCAGTCGCGGTGGGCGAAGCCGTGGGCGCAGCTGAAGTTCGTCTCGTTCCAGCCGGCCATTTTCCCGCGTATGCTCGGCGACGTCTCGCGCGACGCCAAACCGGGCGACCTCGTGGCCGTTTACGACAAGTTCGGCCACCGCGTCGGCACGGGGCTCTTCAATCCGCGCGCCAAGATGCCGCTGCGCGTCGTCGTCCATTCGCACGAGCCGGTCGGCGAGGAATATTTCGAGACCGCCATTCGCCGCGCCGTCGCGCTGCGACGGGACATGTTCAAGCTCGACGAGTCGACCGACGCCTGGCGCGTGATCAACTCCGACGGCGACGGCGTCAGCGGCCTGACGATCGACCGCTACGCCGACACGCTTTACTGCGACGTTTATTCGCTCGGCATCTTCCAGCGCCTGCCGAAGTGGCTGCCGTTGCTGCATGAGCTCTGCGGCACGAAGCACGTCCGTGTGCACGTCGATCACGACCTCGGCAGCCTTGAGGGTATCAAACCTTCGCAGATGAAGGAGCTGACCGCGTCGGCCCCGGACAAGGTGCGCATCCGCGAGGGCGGGGTGAAATACGAGGTGGATTTTGCCGAGGGCCACAAGACCGGCTTCTTCTGCGACCAGCGCGACAATCGGAAACGCTTCGGCTCCCTCGTGAAGGGGGCGCGCGTGCTCGACCTATGCAGCTACACCGGCGGCTTCTCCATCAACGCCGCGCTCGGCGGCGCGAGCGAGATCACGGCGGTGGACCTCGACGAGAAGGTCATCGCGCAGGGACGGCGCAACGCGAACCTCAACCAGGTTTCGCCCAACAAGCTCAAGTGGGTCCACGCCGACGCCTTTGCCTACGCGCGGCAGATGATGAAGAACGGCGAGCAGTTCGACGCCGTGCTGTGCGACCCGCCGAAGTTCGTCATGACCCGAGAGCCCGCCGGCGCCGCCGAGGGCATGCGGAAATACGCGGACCTGAACACCATCGCCGCCAGCCTCGTGAAGCCCGGCGGCCTGTTCGTCACCTGCTCGTGCTCCGGCCTCGTGCCGCTCGAGACCTTCGAGGAGTGCGTCATCAAGGGCGTGCACCGCCTCAACCGCCGCCTGCAGATATTCGACCGCACCGGTCCAGGCGTGGACCACCCGGTCTATTCGAACTGCCTCGAAAGCCGCTACCTCAAGCTCCTCTGGGCACGGGTGGTTTGACTACCGCGACACTATATCCGTTATTCGGATATATCCGCTTGACGGAAAGGATTGAAGCCACAGGTTGTCACCATGATCCAAAGCTTCGGCTGCACCGAGACGGAGCGGATATTCAAGGGCGATTATTCAAGACGGCTGCCTACGCAAATCCAGGCCGCCGCCCGCCGCAAACTCCGTATCCTTCACGCCGTGGTGAAGCTGGAAGAACTTCGCATTCCCCCCGCCAACCGATTGGAAGCCCTCAAGGGCAGCCGCAAAGGGCAGCACAGCATCCGCATCAACGATCAATGGCGACTTTGTTTTACTTGGACGCCCAGCGGACCGGTTGATGTCGAAATCGTCGATTATCACTAAAATCCAACCCGCACCCGCACCCTTCTTATGAAATCAAAACTGCCCAACATCCATCCCGGCGAAGTGCTGCGCGAGGAGTTCCTTACGCCGATGGGAATTTCCGCCTACCGGCTGGCCAAGGAGACCGGCTTGCCACACTCGCGCGTATCCGATCTGCTGGCCGGTCGGCGCGGTGTCTCGGCCGACACGGCGCTGCGGCTAGCGCGCTATTTTGGCACGACGCCGGATTTCTGGCTGAACCTGCAGTCCGCTTATGACCTTGAGGAGGCGAACCGTGAATACGGGGATGAGATACGTGAACGTATCCGGCCGGTCGAACTTGCCGCCAGTTGAGGCGGTTTATCCCAGACGCTCTCCCCTCCTGAGCAAACTTCGGTTTATGGCTCAACCGCGAATGAACCCGAGCCAACAAATGGCTCAACGCGAAGAGCGATTCAGGAGGGCGGCACAGGCCTACGAGGAATTCTTGCGCGATAATCCGGTTGAGCGCGAAGCCATGGGAACTTGGGGGGCGGCGCCGGTAGCAGACGATATTACCCCTTCTGGGGCGCAAAAGCTTGGCGCAAAATAATTCGGGTGCCTTATCGTTTGCGGAAAAGAGTCGCTCGCACCGATAGGGTCGCGACCAAGCTGGCGGGCAGGCGGTCGCGCCAAGCCGTTCCCTCCCGCGTGAGGCGATGGATCGAAGGCGACATCTCCACCAGGTCGGACAGCACATCGCGCGACAGATCGAGTTTTCCGGTTACGTGCGAGGAGGCGACGGCGGTGAAGCCGGTCAGCTCCGCCGGCAGCTTTTCGTCGCCGATTTTGGCCAGCGGGAGAAAGGCGCGAAGTTCCGCCCAGTGATCGGCCTCGGGATAGACAAAAAGGGCATAGCCGCCCGGGCGCAGCACGCGCTTGATTTCGGCCAGCGGTCGCGGGGCGAAGATCGATTGCACCAGATCGAGGCTGCCGTCGGCGAAGGGCAGGGGATTGAGCAGGTCGGCGCGGAGGATGAGGGATTGCTTCAGCGTCTTGGCGGCCAACTTCACGGCATCGACAGACAGATCCAGGCCGTAGCTGGCCGCGATGCCATGGGCCCGGATCATGTGGCTGAGAAAGAACCCCTCGCCGCAACCCAGTTCCAGCACGCTGCGTGGCTTGGTCTCGAAGGGCAAAGTGGCGAGCGTCTTCACCAGCGGCTCAAAAACTTCCGCGTGATGCACGCGGTCGCGGGCGAGGATCATGGCCTTGCTGTCGCCCCGGCCTTCGCCCTTTTGCCGGCCGTGCAAGAGCGAGAGATAACCTTCCTTTGCCACGTCGAAGGCGTGGCCTTGCGCGCAACGGTAGGATTTTTCGACCGGAACCAGTGCTGCGCGGCAGAGCGGACACGTCAAATGCGCCGGTTGGTGCATGGTCTGAATATTCAGTGGGAGGCGCGGCGGTTCGATTTCCCACCGTGACTTTCGAGCCATGCATGGCAAGCTCGCGTCCGACCCGATTAGTCCAATATCCGCGATGCAACTCACCCCGCTGTCATCCCTTCGGCTTCGCAACCTCACCGGCCTGGCCCTCTTGCTGGGGGTGGTAACCGGTTCCGGCTTGGCGGCGGAATCCGCGGAGCCGACGCCGGCCGCCGTGGAGATCGGCGTGCGCTCCCACGTCGATGAGCGCTGGCAGGGCGTGCACAAGGGCGGGCCGATTGAGCACGGCAAGGTTTACCTCATCGCCTCGCTGGGGCAGGCACCCTCGGCCGGCAAGCTGGTGCAGCCGGTGGACGAGGCCGGGCTGCTGGCGCAGTTGCGGCAGACCCTCAACAGCCATGGGTTCCGCGAGAGCGTGGCGGCGGAGACACCGGACATAGTCCTGACCGTGCTCTACGGCCGCGGCCACCTGCGGAATCCGTATCTGGCCAATATCGACGGGGACATCTCCTCCGACAGCCTCGCGCCCACGCCGGCCGAAAGCCAGCTGGCAGCGACCATCAATCCGCGTCTCTACGACAAGCGCCAATGGGGTTATTACGAGCACAAGTTGCTGGCGGCGCAGAAGGAGAAGCTGTTCATCCGGATCACGGCGTGGAAATTCCCGGGCGACCGGAAGGAGAAACCCGCCGATCTCTGGAAGACAACCATGGTCGTGGACGAACCTGACCGGCAGGATCTGAACGAGCTCTATCCCAAGATGCTGGCAGCCGGCGTGCAGTTTTTCGACCGGCCCATGAAGGAGGAGGAGGTCAGGATAGACCCCGCCAAGACCGGCCGGGTCACCCTCGGGCCGCTGGAGATTCTGGAAACGACTCCGCCGGCCAAGGCAGTGGAAGAGAGCAGGCCGTCCACCCGTTTGCCGTAGTCCGATTCCGCAGTGGACATCCGGCGCGACACGCAAAGTATCGCCGACGCATGCACACCTTGAAGCATTTGTTCGAGCAGAACCAGGCCTGGGCAGAGGAGATCAAGCGCCGGGACCCGGAGTTCTTCCAAAAGCTCTCGCGCCAGCAGAACCCCGAATACCTCTGGATCGGCTGCTCGGACTCGCGCGTGCCGGCCAACGAGATCATCGGCCTGCTGCCCGGCGAGGTCTTCGTGCACCGCAACGTGGCCAACGTCGTCGTGCACGCCGACCTGAACGCCTTGTCCGTCATCCAATTCGCCGTCGATATGCTGAAGGTGAAGCACATCATGGTGGTGGGGCATTACGGCTGCGGCGGCGTCAACGCGGTCATGCGCTGCCAGCGCGTCGGCCTGGCGGACAACTGGCTGCGGCACGTGCAGGACGTGAAGGTGAAGCATGACGACTGCCTCTGCCGGTTGTCTGATGACACGGCGCGCAGCGCGCGGTTGTGCGAGCTCAACGTCATCGAGCAGGTTGCCAATGTCTGTGCGACCACGATCGTCCAGGATGCCTGGGCCCGCGGCCAGTCGCTCACGGTGCACGGCTGGGTCTACGGGTTGCGCGACGGCCTGATCCGCGACCTCGGCACGGCGGCTCGCAATGCCGAGGAGGCCGCCGCGGCCTACAAGGCGGCGGTCGAGGCGGTCAACACCCGCGGCGCGACGACCGTGCCGTGGTAGGGCGCGGTGTCCCGGAGCCGGGCATAAAAAAAGCCCGCGGCGTGAACCGCGGGCGAAAGGCGAGCGGGCGACCCGCTCAGGCGCGGCCGAGATAGGAACCGTCCGCCGTGCTGACCTTGATGAGTTCGCCGGCCTTGATGAAGAGCGGCACCTGGACGACCAGGCCGGTCTCCATGGTGGCGGGCTTCTGGACGTTGCTGGCGGTGTCGCCCTTGATGCCCTCGGAGCTCTCGGCGACCTTGAGGGTCACGGACGAGGGGATGTCGATCGTGACCGGCACCTCGTTGATGAAGAGGACGTCGGCCTTGCCGTTCGGCACGAGATAGTTCTTGGCGTCGCCGATCATGGCGGCGCTGATCTCGAAGGTCTCGAAGCTCTCCGGATCCATGAACGAGTAGGTCTCGCGGTCGGCGTAGCTGAACTCGAGGGTGCGGCGATCCGTCTGGAGGACGTCGACGTGGTCGGGTGAGTTGAAGCGCTGCTCCAGCGACTTGCCGTAGCGCAGGTTGCGCATCTTCACCTGCACGAAGGCGCGGAGGTTGCCCGGCGTGCGATGCTGGGTCTCCATGATGAGGTGCGGCTCGCCGTTGAAGGTGATGACTTGGCCTTTTTTCAGATCGTTGGCTGCGGGCATGACAGGGTCGGGTCGGAGTTATTGGTTACGTAAGGGGATAGGAATACCCAGCGGTTTTCGGCGGTGTCAACACCGCCCTCGGATTTCTTCTGGGGCGGTCCGGGCGGTCGCCGCCGCATCTCCAAGCTTGTCATTTCCAAGAGGTTTCCGACACTGCCGCGACATACCAATGAAGCAGCGCACCCTCCTGCGCGAGGTCTCCATCAAGGGCAACGCCCTGCACACCGGAGACTCCGTGCACATGACTTTCAAGCCCGCGCCCGCGAACCACGGCATCGTGTTCCGGCGCGTGGACCTGCACGGCCACCCGGAACTGAAACCGCGCGTGGATCTCGTCACCGACCTCGTGCGCGCCACCACCATCCAGTCGGGTCACGCCAAGATCCACACGATCGAGCACGTGCTCAGCGCCCTCAGCGGCTGCGGCGTGGACAATCTCGTCATCGAGATGGACGCCAGCGAGCCGCCCATCCTCGACGGCTCGGCCCGCGAGTTCGTGAAACTCATCCAGCAGGGCGAGCCGGTGGAACAGGACGCCGAGCGCGAGTATTTCACCCTGACCGAGACGGTCTCCGTTTCCCGCGGCAACTCCTCCATCATCGCGCTGCCGTATGACGGCCTGAAGATCACCTGCACCAGCGCCGACGACCGCGGCATCCACACCCAGCACCTCTCGCTGGTCGTGGACCCCGAGGTCTATGTCACCCAGATCGCGGCCGCGCGCACCTTCACCATCTACGAGGACATCGAGGAACTGCTGAAACTCGGCAAGATCAAGGGCGGCTCGCTCGACAGCGCCATCGTCATCAAGGGCGACAAGATCATCTCGAAGGAGCCCCTGCGCTTCAACGACGAGTTCGTGCGGCACAAGATCCTCGACATCGTCGGCGACATCACGCTGCTCGGCCTGCCCCTCAAGGCGCATATCGTCGCCACGCGGCCCGGCCACGCGCTCAACGCCGAGCTGACCAAGATTCTCCGGGAGAAATACACGGCCTGGCAGCAGGGCGGCAAGAAGGCCGTCAAGCCCGCCACGCCCAAGGCCGACATCGCCACCGAGACCACGCTCGATATCCGCCGCGTGCTCGACACGCTGCCGCACCGGTATCCCTTCGTCATGCTGGACCGCGTGGTTGAGCTGACCGAGGACACCCTCACGGCGATCAAGAACATCACGTTCAACGAGCCCTTTTTCCAAGGCCACTATCCCGGCAACCCCGTCATGCCCGGCGTGCTGCAGGTGGAGGCCATGGCCCAGGCGGCCGGCGTCCTCATGATCCGCAAGACCACCATGGAGGGGAAGACCGCCCTCTTCATGAGCTGCGACAAGGTGAAGTGGCGCAAGCCCGTCCGCCCCGGCGACCAGTTGCTCATCAAGGTCAAGCTCACCAAGGTGCGCGGCCCCATCGCCTGCGCCGAGGGCGAGTGCAGCGTCGGCGGCCAGGTCGTCTGCTCGGGTGACCTCATGTTCATGACGGTGGAAAGCAGCGCGTTGGACTGACGCCATGGCCAAGCAGATCCACTCCACCGCCATCGTTGAATCCGGTGCGGAACTGGGCTACGATGTCGTCATCGGCGCCTACGCCTACGTCGGGGCCTCCGTGGTCATCGGGGCCGGCACCGTGCTGCACCACCATGCCAGCGTCGAAGGCCGGACCACCGTGGGCGCGGCGTGCGAGATATTTCCCTTCACCTGCATCGGCACGAAGACCCAGGATCTGAAATACCGGGGCGGCTCGCCCGGGGTGCGGATTGGCGACCGGAACGTCCTGCGCGAATACGTCAGCATCCATGCCGCCACCAACGACGGCGAGTTCACGGTCCTCGGGCACGACAACACGATCCTCGCCTACAGCCATATCGCGCACGACTGCCAGTTGGGCAGCCACATCATCGCGAGCAATTCGGTGGGCCTGGCCGGGCACGTGGTCGTCGAGGACCATGTCGGGCTCGGGGCCAAGTGCGGCGTGCACCAGTTCTGCCGCGTCGGCGCCTATGCCATGGTCGGCGCCATGTCGAAGATCGTGCAGGACGTGCCCCCCTTTGTCATCGCCGACGGCAATCCCGCCATCGCGCGCTCGATCAACAAGGTCGGGCTCGAGCGCAACGGCTTCTCCCCGGAGCGGCTGGAGGCGGTCAAGCAGGCCTTCCGCGTCTTTTATCGCGCGGGACACAACCGCACGCAGGCCTTCGCGCAGATGCGCGCCCATGCCCTCGGCGCGACGCCTGACTTCCAGCATTTCCTGGCCTTCGTCGAGCGCAGCGAGCGAGGCGTCGTGGCGGGAAGGTAGAAAGGCGCGCGCTCTGCGCCTGCATTTTTGGAGGGTCGGTCTCCCGACCGACCGCAGCCGGTCAGGAGACCGGCCCTCCAGCGATCAACGCCCACTATTCCTTCGGCGCCTCGCCCAGCTGGCGCAGCAGCTCGTGGCTGTAGAGCCCGGTGCGGTGGCCGTCGCTGAATTCAAACCGGGTCGCGTAGTTGCCGATGCGCTCCCAGCCCGTCACCTCGACGCCCACGTAATTCCTCGGCGCCTCGCCACCGTATTGGTGGCCGAAGATGTCGCGCTCGCCACGCACTTCCGCGCTCGGCGAGGCCGCACGCAATGTGGCGAAGGAAATGAAGCTCTCCGTGCCATCCGCCCAGCGGAGGGCGACCTCCGTGCCGATCAACTGGATGTCGGTGGGTGCGACCATGGGTATGAGCTATTAGCAAGTTGCCGCTGAAGTGAAGCCCCGAAAATAGCTGCACGCGCGGGTTTACTCACGGGGGGAGGTGGATAGCCTGGTTGTGTCATGAACCAGCCTCCGCAGGGTCTGCCGCACATTGTCGTCCTGGGCGCCGGCTTCGGCGGGCTCATGTTTGCCAAGGATTTTCCCTCGCACCTCGCGAAGGTAACCGTGGTGGACCGGCAGAACCACCACGTCTTCCAGCCACTGCTTTACCAGGTGGCGACCGCCGGCCTCGCCGCGCCCGACATCGCGCAGCCGATCCGCTCCATCCTGCGGGATAAGCCCAACCTGACTGTCCTCATGGCCGGCGTGCGCCGCATCGACCTCGCGGCCCGACGCATCGAGCTGGACCACGGTTCGCTCGACTTCGACTACCTCGTCATCGCGCTCGGCGGTCAGACGAGTTATTTCGGCCATGACGAATGGGAGTGGTTTGCGCCGGGGCTCAAGACCCTCGACGACGCCGTGCGGCTGCGTCGCAACATGCTGCTGGCCTACGAGCGTGCCGAGATGGAAACCGACCCGAAGAAGCGCGAGGAACTGATGACCAGCGTCGTGGTGGGGGGCGGGCCGACCGGCGTGGAACTGGCCGGCTCGTTTGCGGAACTGGCCCGCACGGTGCTCTACCGGGACTTCGACCATATTGATCCGCGGCAGGCGCGCATTCTCCTCGTCGAGGGCGCCCCGCGTGTGCTCGGCACCTTTCCGGCGGACTTGTCCGAGAGCGCGCTGAGGCAGTTGCGGAAGCTCGGCGTCGAGGTGCGCCTGAACACCAAGGTCACCGCCATCCGCGAGCACGAGGTGGAACTCGACGGCGTGCCGCTGCGCGCGGGCAACATCGTCTGGGCCGCCGGCGTCGGCGCGAGCTCCGTGACGCGTTCGCTCGGCGTCGACACCGATCGCGCCGGCCGCATCAAGGTGCGTCCGGATCTCAGTGTGCCGGGCCACCCGAAGGTTTTCGCGGTCGGCGACCTGGCGATACTGACCGATGCAAAGGGGCAGGTGGTGCCGGGCGTCGCGCAAGGGGCGATGCAGGGCGGCGCGTTTGTCGCGAAGCTCATTGCGCACGATCTGCGGGTCGGGGCGCGCCGACCGGAGGATCGCCCGGCCTTCGCCTATTGGGACAAGGGCAACATGGCCACGATCGGCCGCTCCAAGGCCATCGCGCAGATCGGCCGGTTGCACTTCAGCGGCTTGGCGGCGTGGGTGATGTGGCTCGCGTTGCACATCGTCTTCCTCGTGGGATTGCGCAACCGCGTCTCCGTGTTCGTGAACTGGATCCACTCCTATTTCACCTACAAGCGCGGCGCGCGGATCATCATGAACGCGGAGACTATTTCGCGAAAGTGATGACGCGGCGCAGGAGTCTTTTCCTGCGCCGGCGGGACGGGTCGGCGATTAACTACCACGCCTCCGGTTCCACCGCCGGGGGCTTCGGCACCGGCTTCTTGAGCCGGCCCTCGTAGCTGCGGTCGATCTCCTCGATCTCCGGTTCGGGGATCCGGGTGAAGGCGATGCGCATCGGCGCATCCTTCGTGGCTCCGTGCGCGCCACCGAGATAGACGCTGTTTTTGCCCAGCACCTTGTTCAGGTGGTCCACCGCCTGGAAGAGCTTGCCGCGGGTTTTCTCGGTCTTCTCCTCGAACAGGTCGGGCGTGTGCAGCTTCGTGGCGATCAGGCCGGTCAGGTGCACGCCGATGCGCAGCGGCTTGCGGCGGGAGAATTTTGCCGGCCGCCGCTGCCACAGGTCGTTCAGGGCGTGCGTGAGCCGCAGCGTGTCCTGGGTCTCGGTCAGCTGTATCTCGTCGGCCCAGTGCGTGTCGTCGGCGTAGTCCACCGCGGCGCTCAGCGCACCGGCGTAGAGTCCGGCGTGGCGCAATCGCATCGCCGCCTTTTGCAGCAGCCGGTGGAGTGAGGCAAGGGCGACGGCGTGGTTGCGCTTCGCCGGCGGCAGCACGGCGCCGTGGCCGATGGTCTGGCCTTCCTGCTGCTCGAAGTAGGGGAGGTCCTCGCCATGCAGCAGGCGCCAGATCTGCTCGCCTCGCACGCCACCCCAGACGCCGCGGAATTCATGGGCGTTGGCGGCATAGAGCTGCGCCATGGTCCTGATGCCGTGCTCCTCGAGGCGGCGCTGGATGTTGGGGCCGATGCCGGCGATGTCGCCCGGCGCAAGGTGCAGGAGTTTGCCGGGGATGTCGGCGTCCTCGAGAATCACGAGCCCGTCGGGCTTCTGCATGTCGGAGGCCACCTTCGCCAGCAGCCAGGTGGGCGCGATGCCGATCGAGCTGCGGAGCAGGGGCCCGACTTCACGGGTGATGTCGGCCTTGATCTGCTTGGCGAGCTTCTCAGCTTGGGCGCGGTTGAGGAAGCCGTGCAGCTTGGCGGTCATCTCGTCGATCGACTGCATCTTGTTCTCCGCCACGTGCGGGGTGATCACGGCGGCGAGCCGGCGGTGATAATTGATGTAAACCTCGGGGCGCGCCTCGACGATGATGAGGCCGGGGCACATGAGCCGCGCCTCCGCCACGCGGGCGTTGCGTTTGAGGCCGGCGGCCTTGGCCTCGATGCTGACGGCGACGCAGCCGGTCGTCTCCGCCATCACCGGCACGATGCCGACCGGCTTGCCGCGCAACTCGGGCCGCTCCTGCTGCTCCACCGAGGCGAAGAAGGAGTTGAAGTCGATCGTGAGGTAACGCAGGGGCACCCCGCCAACGTTGCCGGGTTGCCGCCGGGGGCAAGCGCTTGTCGGCCGATTGTGGCCACATTCCGTGAACTGACTGACTATCAAGTGATGACGCTGATAGCATTTGCGCAAACGACGAACGTCGCCAATCAATGTCCTTTCCCGTGACTACTTTGGAACCAGGCACCTTCACTCCCGCCGAACTCGAGGGCGAAACCGACCGGCTGTTCCGCGCGCTTATGTCCGTGGACTGCGAACCGGGACGCCGCTGGGATTACGCGGCCTGCCGCCGCATCGCGCCGCTCACGCTCGAGATCAACCGCCTCAAGCGCGAGCAGAACGCCGTCATCCTCGCGCACTCCTACGTCGAGCCCGAGATCATCTATGGCGTCGGCGACTTCAAGGGCGATTCCTACTTTCTCAGCCTGAAGGCCCGCGAGTCCAAGGCCGACAAGATCGTCTTCGCCGGCGTTGTCTTCATGGCCGAGACCGCAAAGATACTTTCGCCGCACGCGACGGTCGTCGTGCCGGACCGCGGCTCCGGTTGCTCGCTGGCCGATTCGATTACCGGGGCCGATGTGCGCCGGCTGAAGGGCCTGTATCCGGACGCCGCGGTCGTCTGCTACATCAACAGCACCGCGGAGGTGAAGGCCGAGTCCGATGTCTGCGTCACTTCGGGCAATGTTTACGACATTATCGCGCAGTTGCCGCAGTCGCGCATCCTGTTCGTGCCGGACCGGCTGATGGCCGACAACGTCCGCGCCGAACTGAAGCGCCGCGGGGTGGGGAAGGAGATCATCGCCTCCGACGGCACCTGCATCGTGCACGACCGTTTCACCGCCGCCGACGTGGCCGCGGCGCGCGCCAAGTTTCCCGGCCTCAGGGTCGTGGCGCATCCCGAGTGCACCGCCGAGGTCGCCGCCGTCGCCGATTATGTCGGCAGCACCGGCGGGATGATGAAATACGTGAAGAACACGCCCGCGCCGTATTTCCTCATGCTCACCGAGTGCGGCCTCGTCGGCCGCCTGCAGGTCGAGGACCCTGAGAAGCGCTTCATCGGCGGCTGCCGCCTCTGCCCCTACATGAAGCTCAACTCCCTGGAAAAGGTGCGTCAGGCGCTTGCCACCCCGCGACCCGACCAGATTGTCACGCTCGACGATGATCTCCGCCGCCGCGCCGCCCATGCCATTGAGCGCATGTTCGAGCTCACGCCCAAACCCTGACACCCTCAGATCGTTAGTAGTCTAATAGACTACCAATATCCCATGCCCATCGACGTCCGCACCGCCCATCTCATCGACCTTGCCCTTGAAGAGGACGCCGGCCTCGGCGACGTCACCAGCCGCGCCATTTTCCCGGCGAAGCACCACAGCCGCGCCGTCATCGGCGCCAAGCAGGATATCGTCCTTTGTGGCCTTGAAGTCGCCGCCGCCGTGTTTGCGCGGGTTGAGCCGACATTGAAGGTGAAGTTGCTCGCCGCCGACGGCGACCGCGTGAAAAAGGACGCCGCCGTCCTGCGCGTCGAGGGTCCGACCATCGCGTTGCTCACCGCCGAGCGCACCGCGCTCAATTTCCTGCAACGCCTCAGTGGCATTGCCACCCAGGCGCGCCGTTATGCCGATGCCGTGCGCGGCACGGGTGTGCGCATCGTGGACACCCGCAAGACCACGCCCGCTTACCGCGCTCTCGAGAAATACGCCGTGCGCTGCGGTGGATGCTTCAACCACCGCTCGTCGCTGGGCGAGCACGTGCTCATCAAGGACAACCACATCGCCGCCGCCGGCTCGCTGAGGAAGGCCGTGCGGCTCTGCCAGGCGGCCGCTCCCCATGGCTCAAAGATCGAGGTCGAGGCCGGCTCGCTCGCGGAGGTGCGCGAGGCGGTCCGCGCCGGCGCGGGCATCATCCTGCTCGACAACATGACGCCCGCCGGGGTCCGCGCCGCCGTGCAGGCCATCGCCGGCCGGGCGGTTGTCGAGGTGTCGGGCGGCGTGAAGTTCGGCACGCTGCGCGACTACGCGATGCCCGGCGTGGACGTCATCAGCATCGGCGCGCTCACGCACTCGGCCGTCGCGGTTGACCTGAGTTTGGAGGTTTCTCCGGTGGGCAAACGTTAATTCCTATGCGGCATTCACAGCCTGTCATTCTGAGCGCAGCAAAGAATCCAGCACGGTGTTCGCTGGCGTTCATGCCGATGGATCCTTCGCTACGCTCAGGATGACGCTTTTTATGATATGAAGACCATTCACACCGACTGCCTTGTCCTGGGCGCGGGCCTCGCCGGCTCGGCCTACGCATGGCACGCCGCGCGTGCCGGTTTCAAGGTGGAGCTGCTTTCGCTCGGCGAACCGTTGCGCGCCAACAGCGACTGGGCGCAGGGTGGCATCATCTACGACACCACGCCGGACCCAGCGGCGCTCGTCCGGGACATCCTCGAAGCCAGCGACGGCACGGCTAATCCCGCCGCGATCGACCAACTTGTGCGCGAAGGTCCGGCCGCGGTGAAGGATCTCCTGCTCGACAATCTGCAGGTGGATTTCGATCGGGACACCGCCGGCCGGCTTGATCTCGCGCGCGAGGGCGGCCACACCGAGCGGCGCATCATTCACGCGAAGGATGCCACGGGCCACGCGATCCTCGCGGCGCTGGCCCCGCGAGTGGACCAGACACCCGGCATCACGCGCCGCAGCGGCTTCGCTGCGATCGACCTCGCCACGCTCTCGCACAGCTCGAGCGATGCCCGCGACCGTTACGAGCCGCTGACCTGCTTCGGTTGCTACGCGCTCGATACCGCGGTGGGCGAGGTGGTGGCCTTCGTTGCGAAGAAGACCATTCTTGCTACCGGCGGCCTCGGCGGGATTTACCTGCACACGACAAACCAACCCGGCAGCGTCGGGCACGGCGTCGCGATGGCTTACCGCGTTGGCGCGCGCCTGATGGATCTCGAATACGTGCAGTTCCACCCGACGGTCGCGACCCTGCCGGGCGTGGCGCCGTTCCTCGTCACGGAGGCACTGCGCGGGGAGGGGGCCGTGCTCGTGGACGCCGCCGGGCGGCGCTTCATGGACGGCGTGCATCCGCTCGGCTCGCTCGCGCCGCGCGATGTCGTGTCCCGCGCCATCAAGCAGCACCTCGCCACGGCCGGTGAAGCCTGCGTCTATCTCGATTTGTCCGCGCTGAAACCGGAGTTCATTCGCGAGCGTTTCCCGGGTATCCACCAGCGCTGTCTCGCGGGCGGGCTCGACATCACGCGTGAGCGCATCCCGGTCGTGCCGGCGGCGCATTTCTCCTGCGGCGGCGTGCACGCGGATCTGCAAGGGCGCACCAATGTCCGCCACCTGAACGCCATCGGCGAGACGGCGTGCACGGGGCTGCACGGAGCCAACCGTCTCGCGAGCACGTCGCTGCTCGAGTGCCTCGTCGGCGCGCGCGCTGCGGCCGGCGCTGACCTCGCCGAGCTGCGGCAATCCTTGCTTAATACGCAAATATGTCCCGTGCCGAGGGAGTGGAAGAGTCCCGCGCGCGCGGCCGACCTGATGCTCATTCGCCAGGACCTGCACCAGATCCGCACGACGATGTGGAACTACGCCGGCATCATTCGCTCGCCGCGCCGGCTGGCGCGGGCGCGACGCATTCTCCTCGAGCTGCGGGAGGACATCCAAGCGTTCTACCGCGACTGCCGTCCGACCGCGGAGCTGATCGAGCTGCGCAATGCCGTGCAAACCGCGCTGCTGGTCGTGCACGCTGCCACGTTGAATCCGATCAGCAAAGGCTGCCATTTCGTGACGGAAGACGAGCAGGCCTAAGCGGCTTCTCCACATATCAATTTTCTCAGTGAGATTTGATCCCGCGGCCCAGCCGTGGGTTAGCTGCAACAAATGGAAACCCATGTCGCCCAAATTGCAGGTTTGGAGCCTATGGAGGATTTACTCATGTTCTCGAACTTGAGAACCCAAGCCGGTGTTCTTCCAAGCCCGGAAAAGAAGTTGGGACTGCGGATTTATGAATAGCTGGATGGATCACTTGCGTGGCGATCATCTTCTCGCTGCCACGTAGGCCACGGCGTCACGAATTATCCTTGCGCCAATACTCCCCGCTTCACGACTACACTTTTACTGCCTGACGCGGGCTCCGTTCTGCCGTGGATCAGGCGCAGCGCTGGGCGGGTGGGTGGCACAGGAGGCTTAACGATTAAGTGAATCAGGCGTGGCGAGAAAAATATGCCTATGCCTTCCTGCGGAAACCCCAATTGCTCGCGCTCAGGAGCGAGCCCCTCATATATTTCCCTATGTGCGACTGCTTCCCCCGTATTTCACCCACCCATCAGGCGGCGCGTTTTTCACGCCTCTGTCGGCTGGCCAGCTGGATGATGCTGCTGATTCTGGGGGCCTGGGCGGGTGATGCGTTGGGAGCGGAAGAGCATCGCGTGGTTATGGCGCTTGATGGCACATGGCAGATCGCCGAGGGACCGATGAACGAGCCGCCATCAAGGTTTCCGCATTCGGTGCCGGTGCCCGGGCTTGTGTCATTGGCGGTGCCGGCGTTCGATCCGCCGCCCGGACCACCGGTGCCAGACCGGCAAAAGCCCGCCCCGGTCAAGGATCCGGCGCGCGAGGCTTTCTGGTATCGGCGGACATTCCACATGACGGGACCCATGCCGGCGGTGGCGCAGCTGAAGGTGGCGAAGGCGATGTTTGGCACGCGCGTGATCCTCAACGGCCAAGTGCTGGGTGATCATGCGCCCAATGTGGTTCCAGGCTATTTTGATGCGCGAGGCGCGTTGCAGGCCGGGGAGAACGAGTTGCTGGTCCGCGTCGGGGCCGACCGCACGGCAGTGCCGGCCAACGTGCCGTCGCTCCACGATCTTGAGAAGCAGCGTTATATCCCGGGCATCTTTGACTCCGTCGAACTGATCTTTTCCGGCACGCCGCATTTTCTGCATGTCCAGACGGTGCCCGACATCACGGCGAAGACCGTGCGGGTGCAAGCCGTGTTGCGCAATGATGGCGCCGCCGCGACCGCCGCGGTATCCTTTGTCGTGCGGGAGGCGAAATCCGGCCGGGTTGCCGGCCGCGTCACGCAGCCCGGGGTGGCCTTCTCCAGCGGGCAGGAAACGACCGTCGACGTGCGGATACCACTCGACGGTTGCCGGCTGTGGTCGCCGGAGGATCCGTTCCTCTACCGGCTGGAGGTCGACAGTGGCGCCGATACCTTCACGACGCGGTTCGGGATGCGCGAGTTCCGTTTTGATCCGGCCACGCGACGCGCGTTGCTCAACGGCCAGCCGTATTTCATGCGCGGCAGCAATCTCACGCTCTACCGTTTCTTCGAGGATGCCGATTGCGGCGACCTGCCCTGGCGCGTGGACTGGGTGCGGCTGCTCCATCAGCGGGTGAAGGACATGAGATGGAACTGCCTGCGCTACTCCATCGGGCTGCCGCCCGAGGCCTGGTATGACGTCGCGGACGAGCTTGGCATCCTGATCCAGGATGAATTCCCGGTCTGGGGCCGGGAAGGCCTGGACCGGGCTGAACTCGCGCGCGAATATGCCGCGTGGATGCGCGAACGCTGGAATCATCCGAGTGTCGTCATCTGGGATGCCCAGAACGAGACCATCACTTCCGAGACCGGAGCAGCCATCGCCGCAGTGCGCGGCCTCGACTTGTCCAACCGGCCGTGGGACAACGGCTGGGGTGAGACGATGGCCCTGACCGACACCTATGAGGCGCACACCTATAATTTTGCCGGCGGCGGCACCTTGGCCGATGTTTCCCGGATAAAGCCGGTGCCGCGGGGCGGGGGGCCCTCGGCGCCCTACAACGGGATCTATCCCGTCATCCTGAATGAATATGGCTATCTTTGGCTGAACCGCGATGGGTCGTCGTCGACCCTGACCAGTAAGATCTACCGAAATCTCCTCCGGGGGGACTCGACCACCGCCCAGCGTCGCCACCTCTATGCGAGCTACATGGCGGCGGATACGGAATACTGGCGCACCAGCCGTCAGGTCGCCGCGGTCATGCAGTTCACGGCTCTGGGCTACTCGCGGGCCGATGGGCAGACGAGCGACAACTGGCTCGACGTGAAGACACTCACATGGGAGCCCGAGTTTCAGGCGTATCTGCGGGATGCGTTCGCGCCCGTCGGGTTGATGGTGGACTTCTGGTCCGGGCAGGGCATCCGGGGCCGGTCGGTTCGCATCCCGGTCCGTCTCATCAATGACCTCAGCCAACCTTGGGCTGGTAATGTGACGCTCCGGGTGCGGCACTCCGGAAACGGATCGCTGGTCCGCGAGCACAAGCAGAAGGGCCGGATGGATCCTTACGGTAACGCGACGGTGGTTTTTAACCTGACCTGGCCGGAGGCTGCCGGCGACTACGTGGTGGAAGCGACCCTGACCGGGAGCGACGGGGAGAAAGTCAGCAGCAAACGGGATGTCGCGGTTGTGGACGAGAAGGCTCTCGGTCTAGCCTATGGCGGCCGGGCCTTTGCCTCGTCCAGTCGCACTCCGGGCGAAATCCCGGCGAACGTGCTCGACGGGGACGTGAGCACGCTTTGGACCTCGGGTGCCGTGGAGCCCGTGTGGCTGGTGGTCGATCTCGGCCGGACCCATCCGGTCAGCCGGGTCCGCGTCGTCTGGGGGCGAGAGATCGCCAGAGAATTCGCCATTAACGTATCGGCAGATGGACAAACTTGGGTGGAAGCGGGCACGGCCACGGTGGACGGCGCCATCCCGACGGAGCTTAGTTTCCCAGCGCGGGATGCGCGCTATGTGCGGTTCTACATTCCAAAGAAACCGTCGGCGGAGTCCGGCGAGCGCCGCAGCGGCGTCTCAATCCGCGACCTGCAGGTTTTCGAATGAAACCCCCAAAGACCAGCAACCTGATTAATTCCATGTATGTCCAGACTTCGATTCAGCCCGGCTTGAACCTCGGTTGGAAGCGTGTGCAACGATGGCTGTTGTTCTTCCTGGCGTGGGGGCTGGGTGGAGGGATCCGGGCCGACACCTGGCAACGGCTCTACGTATTCGGCGATAGTTACTCGGACAGCGGGGCGGGGTATGTGGATGGCAATGGACCGACCGCCGTCGTCTATCTGGCGCGGGAACTCAATCTGCCGTTCACCACGGCCAATGATCCGGCGGGAAAGGGCCAGGGGCTGAATTTTTCCGTCAGCGGGGCCAAGACCGGGGAAAGCGAGGGGAGCCGGGTGAAGGATGCTCTGCTCGGGCGCGGCATGAAAAATCAAATAGCTGATTTCGTGGCTCGTGCCGGGCGGGGGGAGATACAGTTCGATGGTGAGCGGACCCTGTTTTTTCTTGCGGGCGGGTTGAACGATCGGCGGATCCCGACCGATGAGACGATCGCCAACCTCAAGGACCATATCCGCCGGCTCCATGCGGCGGGCGCCCGGCATTTTCGCGTCGCGCTGCTGCCGACAAAAATCCGCTCGTTTGCCGAGGTGGGCATCCGCCTGAACCCGGCACTCGCGACGATTCCCGCCACCTTGCAGTTGGAAGGAGCGACGATCCAACTGAGCCACTGGGGGGAATACTTCGACGAAGTCATGCAGGAGCCGGGGCGCTACGGCATCACCAACACCAAGGATGCCTGCGCCGGCCGGGCATTGTTCGATGAGGATGCCACTCCGAAAGGAGATCCTGATGCCTATTATTTCTATCACGCAGGACACCCTTCCACCGCGGTGCATCGGGCGGTGGGGCGGGCATTGGCGGCGGAGATCCGCGGGGCCGGGGTCGACTGGCCACTGCCGCCGGGCTTCACCCAGACCCGCGGCGGGGACGGGGGCAAGACGGTCTACGTTACAACCCTTGCGGCAAATGGCCCCGGCTCGCTGGCGGAGGCGGTGGCGACGGCCGGAGCGCGGGTGATCGAATTCTCGGTGGCGGGTTCGATCGACCTCGGTGGGAGCGTCATAAAGGTGGTCGAACCCCATCTCACGTTGGCGGGGGAAACGGCGCCGAGTCCCGGCATCACCCTCGTGAACGGCGGCCTGGATATCCGCACGCACGACATCATTGTCCGGCACCTTCGGGTGAGACCAACGGACGGGCGGACAGACGAGACCGTCAGTATCTTGCTTGACTGTCTCCGCACCGGGCAGGGCGCGCACGACATCATCATTGACCATTGCTCCTTTGCCTGGGGCACCAACAAAAACCTGAGTTTGTCGGGCCCGCGCCTCGAGGGAGCCACGTCCGAGGACTGGCGGAAAAACACCACCCATCGGATAACGATCAGCCAGTGCCTGATCGCCGAGAATGTGCATCCGGTCGGCCTGGATTCAAAGGCTGTCCTCGTCCATGACAACGTGACCGGAGTGTCGATGTATGGGAATCTCTATGTCAGCAACGATGACCGCCATCCCCTGTTCAAGGGCGGCGCGCGCGGCGCGGTGGTGAATAATTTTTTCTACAATCCCGGCATGCGCCTGGTCCAGTTCGGGTTTGTGTCCGGGCAGTGGGCGGGCCATGCCCCGCAACGGGCGGCCATCACCATGGTCGGGAACGTCGGGCGCAAGGGCCCGAGCAGCGTGGCCGAACTGGCAATTTTCGAGATCTGGCCGGAACAGGGTCCCTGCGATTTCTACCTGCGGGACAACCTCCTGCTCGACGCCAAAGGCGCGACGCTTTCGGCGGCCCCGATGTTCCGTGATTCGGCCATGCGGCTTGTCCCCTTCGAGCCGACAGGTGAGACCCGGCAGGTGTCAGAGCCTCCGCTCTGGCCGCCGGGGTTGCGGGCCCGGCCGGCGAACGAGGTGCCCGCCTGGGTGCTCGCCAACGTCGGGGCCCGCCCATGGGATCGCGACGCGATCGACCAGCGGTTCGTGCAGGAGGCGGAAACCGGCGGCGGTCAGATCCGCCATTTTCCGGTCGGGCCCGGCAAGCCGTCGCGCACCGAACCCTAGCGAACTCCACCTCGATCAACTCTCGTCTGTCATGCGCACAATCACCACCCTATTTCATCGTCGTGCCTTGATCGTTTTTGTCGGGCTGGCGGCCTGTTGCCAGGCCTTGCCGGGTGTCGATCCGGCCGTGCCGGATTTTTCCGCCTACGAAAAAACCTATCCTTGGGCGCCCTCCGACGCCTTCCTGGCCGAGACTTCGATCATGCAGTCCTCGAGCAATCTCTATGAGGCCAAGGCTGGCAATCCCGTCCTGCCCGATATGTTTACCCTGGCCGACGGCACCAAGGTGACCACGGCGGAGGTCTGGGCGGCCCGCCGCCGCCCCGAACTGCTGGCGTTGTTTGCCAGCGAGGTCTACGGCGTGTCACCGCCCCGGCCCGACACTCTGCAGTTCCATGTCGTCGCGGAAGATCCCCGGGCGATGGATGGACGGGCCACGCTTCGGCAGGTGAAGATCAGCTTTGGGCTGGGCGGGGAGACCTTCGGGTTTCATCTGAACCTTTTCGTGCCCAACCAGCGGACGGGACGGGTGCCGGTCTTTCTCCTGCTCAATCACCGCCCGCCCCGCAACACGGATCCCACGCGCGCCTATAAATCCGACTTCTGGCCGGCGGAATACGCCATCGCCCGCGGCTATGCCATCGCGGCCATCAATGTCGCGGCGGAGGTCGATCCCGATCAGCGCAACGCCACGACCGGGCTCCGGCAGTTTTATCGGGCGCACCATCCCCGGTCTGAGACGCTCACCTGGGCCACACTGGCCGCCTGGGCCTGGTCGGCTTCGCGGGCGGTGGATTATTTCGAAACCGATCCCGCCATCGATCCCGCGCGCATCGCGGTGATCGGACATTCGCGTGGTGGGAAGACCGCGCTTTGGGCGGCAGCACAGGACACGCGCTTTGCCCTCGTTTGCTACAACGGCGCGGGCGAGGGAGGGTCCTCGCTGGCCCGGCGCAATTTCGGCGAGACCCTGGCGGCGATCAACAAGAACTATCCCCACTGGTTCACAACGAAATATGCCACCTACGGCGGCAATGTGGAGGCGTTGCCAGTCGATACGCACGAATTGCTCGCGCTCATCGCCCCGCGCGGCTGTCACGACGGCGAAGCCACCATCGATGTCCATGCCGATCCGCGCGGCTCGTGGCTGGCCCTCCGGGAGGCGAGCCGTGTGTGGCAGCTCTACGGGCTGGCGCCCCGCCAGTTGGCGCGGGAGATGCCCTTGGTGCACGAACTCTTCCTCAACGGCCCGATCGCCTATCACATGCACGAGGGCCTGCACGATCTTACCGCTTACGATTGGAAGATGTATTTCGATCACGCAGATATCCTATTCAGACAATGAGCCTGAGCGTGGAACGCCGGGATGGATATGTGTCCAATCGGCCGGAAGCCGCGACCATCCCGGCCGGCTACCAACGGGTGCCTCCTGCAAATTTTCTACGATGAAATCTATCATCTCTCTCTTGAGCATGCTTTGCGCCGTCCAGCCTCTGGTGGCGGACGATGTGGATGTGCTGGCATTGATGGAGCGCGCGGTCGACTGGCAGTTCGCCCACCCCAAGCAGGATCCCGTCGAAGGCAAACCTGACGGGTGGGCCAACGGCACGTTTTACACAGGCGTGATGGCATTGGTCCGTTCTACGGCGAGCCCGCGTTTCCACGACGCCATGCTGCGGATCGCCGAGGCCAACCGCTGGCAGCCGGCCGCCCGTCCCTATCACGCCGACGATCATGTCGTCACGCAGACCTACCTCGAACTCTACCTGCAGCACCGTGATCCCCGCATGCTCGCGCCGACGAAGGAACGCTTCGACTGGATTCTCGCGCATCCGGCGAAAGGCGGCCTCGACTTCGACGCGGCGAAAAACCCGCACCGCCTTGAGCAGTGGTCGTGGTGCGACGCGCTGTTCATGGCGCCGCCGGCCTGGCTACGTCTGTGGCAGGCGACGGGCGATCGACGCTATCTCGATTTTGCCGTCGATCATTGGTGGCGGACTTCCGATTATCTCTACGACCGGGAAGAGCACCTCTTCTTTCGCGACAGCACGATGTTCCCGAAACGCGAGAAAAACGGCCGAAAGATATTCTGGAGCCGGGGCAACGGCTGGGTGCTGGCCGGCCTCGCGCGTGTCTTGGAAATCCTGCCATCGAATCATCCAACCCGGCCACGCTTCGAGGGCCAGTTTCGCGAAATGGCGGCCACAATCGCTGCGCTGCAGCGACCTGACGGTTACTGGCGATCGAGCCTGCTCAACCCCGACGGCTATCCGATGCACGAGACGAGCGGCACGGGTTTTTACTGCTATGCGCTGGCCTGGGGGATTAATCACAGCATGCTTGAGCGGGCTCGCTTCGAGCCGGTCGTGCGACGTGCGTGGACGGCGCTTGCGAACGCCGTGCAGGCCGATGGCCGGCTCACTCATGTGCAGCCGATCGGTGGGACGCCGGTGATGTTCGATCCTGAGTGGACGGAGCCTTTCGGCGTCGGCGCGTTGCTTCTGGCCGGCAGCGAGGTCTTGAAACTCAGTCGGCCGCAGGAAAACGCGCGGCAAGTGCTTCCTCCCGACGGCGGCGAGAAAACAGGATTCGTGCGCCTCACAGGGCCGAAGATACCGCCGACGACAAGGACGGATTCCGACGACGGGCGCCGTGGCAGCTCGCCAGAGTTAGCGGTGCGGGAGCTGCAAGTTCTCCCATGATACTGTTCTACATGCGCCGCTTGGGGCTCATGCTTTTTTTCGCCGCGTCGATCGCGGGTCGAGCGACCGATCCGCTGGAGGCCGGGTTCGCCGCGCCGCCCGACAGCGCCCGCCCCCTCACATATTGGAAATGGCCGAATGGCAACGTGAGCGAAGCCGGCATCCGGCTGGATCTGGAGGCCATGCGGCGCGTCGGCATCGCGGGGGTGCAATTGTTTGAGGTCGGCACCGGCATCCCGAAGGGCCGGCTGGATTTTACTAGTCCGGAGCATCGCCGGCTCTTGCAATTCACCGCCAGTGAGGCGGCGCGGTTGGGTATGGAGTTCACCATGCACAACGCTCCCGGCTACAGCTCGAGCGGTGGCCCGTGGATCACGCCGGAGCTTTCCATGAAGGTGCTGACGTTCACCGAGACCCCCGTGATCGGCGGTAAAAACGTTACGCGGGTGCTCCCGCAACCTGAGGCCAAACTTGATTTCTACCGGGACATTTGCGTGCTGGCTTATCCGACGCCCGGCAGCGACACGCGGCTGGCCAATTGGAAGACGAAGGCGGGCTATCCTGCCGAGAAGGGCCGGCCGCCGGCCGAGTCCGCGAACGGGCCGATCATCCCGGCCATCGATCCGGCCCGGATCATCGACCTGACCTCGGCCATGGATGGCCAGGGCCGGCTCACTTGGAACGCGCCCGCCGGCGAGTGGACCGTGCTGCGCCTTGGCTATACGACCACCGGGGTCGAAAACTTTCCCGCCCCGGATGGTGGCAGTGGCTTGGAGTGCGACAAGTTCAGCCGCGCGGCGATTGAGTTTCACTTCAAGCAATACTTTGGCGGCCTGCTGGAAGACTTGCGACCGCTGGCCGCGCGAGGCCTGGCGGGAGCGCACATCGACAGCTACGAACGGGGCCGGCAAAACTGGACCGAGGCCTTCCCGGAGGAGTTCCAGCGCCGCGCCGGCTACGATCTGAAGGTCTGGCTGCCGGCGATGACCGGCCGGGTCGTCGGCAGCCTCGACCGGACCGAGCGGTTCCTGTGGGATGTGCGCAAAACGCAGGCTGCGCTCATGGCGGAGAACTACTACGGCCGTTTTGCGGAACTGTGCCACGAATACGGACTGAAGGCCTACGCCGAGCCCTACGGCAAAGGGAATTTCGATCAGATGGCAGCCGGTGCCCGCCTCGATGTGCCCATGGGTGAATTCTGGCAGGATCGGCCTTTTGTGACTACGGTCAAAACCGTCGCCTCGATCGCGCACGTCAACGGGAAGCCCATTGTGGCCGGGGAATCTTTCACCAGTGAGTCGCGATGGACTGAATATCCCTACTCGTTCAAAAGCATCGGCGACTACCTGTTCACGCACGGGCTGAACCGCTACGTCTTTCACACCTCCGCCACCCAATCGCACCCGACCGCCGTGCCCGGGATGACGATGGGGCCGTGGGGCGGAAATTTTGTCCGCACCAATACTTGGTTCGAGCAGGGCCGGGCGTGGTTGGACTATGTCGCTCGCGCCCAATACCTGCTGCAGCAAGGCCGGTTTGCCGCCGACCTGCTCTATTTTACCGGAGAGGACTCGCCGGTGGACGCGATGCTGCACTCCGCGCCGGACCTGGCGCCGCCATCAGGCTTTCACTACGACACGATCGGTCTCGAGGCGGTGACGCAGCGGCTGAAAATCGCCGATGGCCGCATCGTCCTGCCGGACGGCATGACCTACCGCGCCTTCGTGCTTTCCGGGCGGCGCGCGATGACACCCGTGCTGCTGCGCCGGCTCATCGAACTCGTGCGGCAAGGCATGACCCTGATTGTCGATGGCCCCGCGCCCGAGGTCTCGCCGAGCCTCGCCGGATACCCAGCGGCGGACGAGGAGGTGCGCTCCCTCGGCCATGAACTCTGGGGGCAATCCGCCAATGCGGCCGGCGTCGAGCAGGCCCTCGGCACGGGCCGCGTATTTCGGAACATGAAAATAGCGGACGCGCTGGCCAGGCTGGGCCTTCGCCCGGACTTCGAGGCAACCTCCCGTTTCGGTCCGGCCGAGATCAACGCCATTCACCGCCGGCTGCCTGACGCGGACATCTATTTCGTGGCGAATCGCGAGCACCGAGGCGACGACATGGTTTGCACCTTCAATGTCGCGGGCCGTCAACCTGAGCTATGGGACGCAGTGACCGGCCGGATCGCACCCGCGCCCCTATTCGAGAGCGCAGATGGACGCACCCGCTTGCCTTTGCAGTTGGGGCCGTCCGGTTCGGTCTTTGTCGTGTTCCGCCGTCCGCCGCCAGGCCAACACCTCACGGCGGTGCTCAAAGAAGGCGTCACTGTGGCGGACACCAAGCCCTTCCCCGCGAAGTCCGTCCCTGCCGGCCCGCTGATTTACCCGTTTCAGCCGCGCGCCTTGACGCAGATCATCCCATTGCCCCCCGAGGAACCGCCGCCCGCGATCGAACTCGCGACGGATCGGGCCGGCGGCGTGCTCGCTTGGCAGAACGGCACCTACACGCTGAAGGCGACCAACGGCACCGCGACCGATGTGCGGGTCAGAGCGATCCCCGCGCCGGTCGGAATCCCCGGGCCGTGGCGCGTGACCTTTCCCCCGAAGTTGGGCGCACCGCCGGAGATCACCATGCACAAGCTGATCTCCTGGTCAGACTATCATCAGGATGAAGGAGTGAAGTATTTCTCGGGCAGCGCCGCCTACACGACGCGCTTTGCCGTCGCGGCTGATGCCACCGAGCAGGGCCGGCGCCTGCACCTCGATCTCGGCCGCGTGCAGGTGCTGGCCGAAGTGCTCGTCAATGGCCGCAACCTCGGCATTCTTTGGGCGCCGCCGTTCCGCGTGGACATCACCGATGTCGTGCAGCCCGGCGAGAATGAACTTGAGGTGCATGTCACCAATCTTTGGCCCAACCGCCTCATCGGCGATGAGCGGCGGCCGGTGGAGAACAAATATGCCGATTTAGGCGACGGTCGCGGAGGGGCCATCGCGGAAATGCCGGAGTGGTATAAGCGGGGAGAGCCCAAGCCTGGGGAGCGCATCACCTTCACGACTTGGAAGCACTATAACGCCTACATGCCGCTCCTTGAATCAGGCCTGCTTGGCCCGGTGATGCTGCGCACCGCCGTGCCCATCCCGATCTCGGCGCCGTAGTCATTCCTCCGAGACGCAGCCAGGACGACGTGAGGCTACCGACCGATTTCGAGATCATGGCACTTCGCGGCTGCAATACTGGGGTTAACGGTCAAGCCTGCTTTGGGTGGCATGCACCGCAGGAGCGCAGCATAATTGAAAGCTCCCGGAATTGTCAGCGGACAGCCATGTATCATCAAGCACCGTAAGGGTGCACATTATCCTCCAGCAAATAAACCTATTAACCATTCCCGTGCTGGCTTTTCCAAGTGGTTGTCGACGAGAGATGGAATGAAATGAATTCGCCATGAAACGCTTTGGTCTGTTGCTCGCAGTCGCGAGTCTTTGCCTTGCCTCCGCCATGGGCCGGGATGTCTCCCCGGCCGAGCAGGAACTCGTTGTTTTCCAACAAAAGATCGACGACGCTGTCGTCAGTGCCGATGTGGTCTGGCTTCAAGGTGCCTACACCGACGACTTCTACTTCAAACATGGCACCGGCCATGTCGACAGCAAGGCGAGCTGGCTCGCCAACGTGAAGAAGAGCCAGGGGGGATTCCTCTCGCGCACACATTTGGACGTGGAGGTCGACCTGCATGGCGACATTGGCATTACCCGCGGCAAGCTGCGCGTGATGCGCAAGGAGCAGAGCTACCTCATTGATTACGTGCGCGTGTATGTGCGCCGCGACGGCCGCTGGCAGCTGCTGTCGCATCGCACGGTGCCCTCCGCCCCAGCCGCGTGACGCTCGGCGTCCGCGGGAAGAGCGGCGGGGGATATCTCCGTCGCGATATTACGTCACCTTGAGGCTGGCATTTCCTCGACCGGGGCATGACGGTTCCAGATCTTCAGATTTTTGAAGCGCATGCGGCTGGCATACATGAGGCGCAACCCGATGCGGCCGGAGTTTAGGACCGGCCCGCTCATGTTGAAGGCATCGTCTTGCACGTCGAGCGCCCATTGACCGTCGATTGCGGCGCGCAGGCGACCGCCTTCCTGCACGAAAAGCAGCTTATGCCATGAGCCCACTTGGAGGGGCGGCAGGTTGGCCAGTCCGAGCGGCCGGTTCCAGGGATTTTTGACGAGCACCTGGGTGCCCAGATCGCCCCGCACGTCCACGGCGCGGCGGAAGAACTCCCAGTGGTAATTCTTGATGCGATCGCCGATGATCGTGGACATGGAGCCAGTGGTGCGCGGTGGATGGTCGGTGAGGAAATCCTCACGCTGCAGTCCTGTCGCCTGAACGACCAGGAGGGCGAGGCCGGTGTTCTGTTCGGGGCGGAACTCGAATTCGACGGCCACGTCGCCTTCAAAGCTGTCGGGACTCCAAAAATAGACCCGGGTTTCGGTGTGAATCTGGTCGGGGGTCTGGATGAGCAGGCCTTCCGGGGTGATCTGCTTTTCCCGCAGCTCATAGGGCGCGACGAGGCAACCCTGTTGACGCCAGCTGTCAAAGTCGCCCGGCTGGGTCAGCGAGCGCTCGTAGCGCAGGTGCCAATCGGCACCCGCGGTCCAGTCGACGGAAGGCTTCGGCGTGACCGTGAAGAGCCCCTCGAGTTCGCGCTGGATCGCCGCATTCTTCGGCGCGGTCGAGCGCGCATAGCCGGCGGCAATCTCGTCGGCCGGCAGTTCGGTGTCAAAGATGGCGAGATCGGCGAAGGCCATGGCGGTGTTGCCAAGGTAGAGTTCGGGGCGCGGGGTCTCGGCCTTGAAGGGATAGAGCGTGGTGGCGGCGAGGATGCCGTTGACGTAGACTTTCAGCCGGCTGGCAGGCTTGTCCCAGGTGAGGGTGAGCTGATACCACTCGTGCTTGTGGAGGGACAGGTGCTCGACCGGCACGTAGGGAATGACGGAGTAATCCGAAGCCGCCCCGCCGGCGCGGCCGGACTTGAACTTGGCGATCATTTGCGGGTGCCAGAGGCTTTGCCAAAACCAGGCGAACGTGCTGCCCTCGATGGCATTGAGCGGCAACGTGTCGGACAGCAGGCTGTATACGTTCCAATGGGGATACTTCTCCGCGATGCGGGTCAGGAAGAAGGATGTCGCCAGCGTCTCGAGGGGACTGACCCACACGGTGATGGAGCCTCGGTCGCGGGTGTGCTGGTCGCTGGGAATCTGCAACGAGGACTTCAGGCTGAGCGGCTGCCAGCCCCATTTGCCATTGAGCTGAATATGCCGGTAAGGACCTTGGGCCACGCCGTGTCCGCCGACCGGACTGGCGTTCAGGTCGTGGGCCAGCGGCAGCGCAAGCGTGGGCTGATGGATCGAGCCGACCGAAGGCAAGGCGGCGGCAAGCATCATCACTAAACACGAGGCGGAGCGGGCGAAGAGGTGCGAGCGATTCATTGGCGATTCACAGCTGGTGGTTATGTGGTTGACGGACAAGACGAGTCCCGTCCGCTTTCGCGGGAGAAACGCGCCTGGCCTGGTGGGAGATGGATTGGCATTTGGTCCTGATGTGCGTTGTGGTGCTGGAGATATGCGCAGGAAGATTCATCGGGTCGTTCCCGTCATAAGTGGCCCAAGAGAGGCCGGGGCAGAGACTGGGCGTCGTGAATGGCATTGGGAAGTCCGTCGGAATGCTGCGGGCTTGGGGACGGGATGCCGACAACGAGCGCCGAGAGTTTCTTCATTGGATCCCGGGTGTTCGGCAGGGCTGGACAACCGGGGTGGGGACAGGACCGCGCGAAGCGGGACAGGGGATTCCGTGCGGAGATGCGATGGCATATAGCTCGCGCGACGCAGGCGGGCACAACCTCCTGCCGGCTTAAGCGTTAATCGCGAAGAGAGGCAACGCGCCAGGGCTTGCCGCTGGCGACGTCGCTTCCCCACCACAGGCCGTCGCCGGTGACGGCCGATCCGTCCGGTGCCTCGCCTGCGGGGGCACCGCTCACAAAATCGGGCAAGCAATCCTCATCCTCTCCGTCGGGCTGGGGATGACGTGATCGCACTCGATCACCATGCCGTCCGTGCGGCCGACGCGGTCAAGGGGAGGGGAGTCCCGTCTCGCGCCGCGAAACTTAACGTTAAAGTCATCCGTGGATGGCAATATTCCCCATTCGCCGCTTTGTGAGCCATGTCGATACCCCGCAGCTGCCTTGGTGCTATCCCCATCCCTCTCGGATTTTGCCCGGCAACGTGGGCGGACGATTTTCAGTCGAAGTAACGCTCGCTCCTAACACCATAACCTCAAACCACCCCATGAGATTCACCAAGTCTCCCCCCCTCCGGGTTTCCGCCCGTCTGTCCGTGCTGCTGGCCCCGCTGTTCCTAGCCTCCCTGCTGCCTGCCCAGGTGGCGGCTCCGAAAGCCGAACCATCGGGCAACTACGAGAAGAGCAAGGATGCCCAAACCGAAGAGAAGCAGGCGGCGACGCGCGCCGCGATCAAGAAGCAGGAGGCCGAGGCGGCCGCCAGCACCAGCGAGGCCGACGCTTCCGTCGTGGAGCTTTCGCCCTTTCAGGTGAAGTCCGAGAGCACGGGCTACTACGCCTCGAACACGACCGCCAGCACGCGGCTCAACTCCAGCCTGAACGACCTCGCCACCTCGACCACGATCGTGACGAAGGAGATGATGACGGACATGGCGATGCTGGATATCAACGACGTGTTCAAGTATGAGGCCGGCACCGAGGGCACCGCCACCTTCACCAATGCGGAAATCGACCGCAATGGCAGCCCGGTGGACGTGACCTCCACCAATCCGAACGTCGCGAATCGCGTGCGCGGCGTCGGCTCGACCAATCTCGCGATCGGCAACTATGCGACCAACGGCTTCGTGCCAGTCGACCCGATCAATATCGACGGCATCGAGATCAGCCGCGGGCCCAACTCCAGCATCTTCGGCCTGGGCGAGGTTTCCGGCACGGTCAATCTGCAACCGGCTATGGCCAATCTCATGCGCGACCGGTCCACCGTTGTGTTTCGTGCCGACAGCTACGGCGGCTACCGCTCCAGCATCGACCTGAACCGGGTTCTGCTGAAGAACAAGCTGGCTATTCGTGGCAGTGGCGTCTGGCAGCACGATGGCTTCGAGCGCGAGCCGTCAGGCGTGGACAGTGTCCGCCTCAACGGCATGGTGCGTTACCAGCCGTTCAAGAACACAAGTATCACGGGGTCGGTCTCGACCTACCGCTCCTACGGCACGATGGACAACAAGACGATGCCGAGGGAGACGATCAGTTCGTGGAAGGCCGCCGGCTCCCCCACTTGGGATCCGGTCACCCAGACGGTTCGCGTCAACGGCGCGGTCGTGCCGGGCACCTGGACCGCCACCAATCTGCCGCCCTATTTCCAGGCTTCCCAGTCCTTGGGTCTTTCCACGGTCTTCGTGCAGCAGGACGGCACCGTGAGCTGGTGGGGGCCGAGCCGCACCACGGCCAGCACGACGACCCCGGTGGGGCCCACCCAGAACGTCTTCCTCGTCAGCACGCTTTATACGCCCACCTCTCCCGCGCAGCCGTTGTTTGGCAGCGATCGCGCCACCACCGACCAGAGCATCTATGACTATACCTCGGTGAATCTGGCAGGGTTTAATCGCACGAACGTCCGCCAGTCCACGGCCATGTTTCAGCTGGAGCAGACCTTCCTTAATACTCCGCGGCAACTGCTGGCCATGCAGGTGGGATATTTCCGGGAAAATGGCTTGCGGGAAACCAGCGATTTTTGGGGCACGGGCGGCAGTGGCGGCCGCACCGGATACCTTTACGTGGACGTCAATGAACGGATGGTGGACGGCACCAAGAATCCCAATTTCCTCCGGCCTTACATCGGAATCTTCACCATCCGCGAGCGGGTGGATACTTACAACCGGCGTAACATTGGCCGGGCGCAACTCGCCTACCGGCTGGATCTGCGCCAGGAGAAGAATTTCCTGAAATGGGTGGGGATGCATACCCTGTCCGGTTATGCTGAATACCGGGAAACCGGCCGGCGGCTGACTTATTGGCAGCAGGAACTTGCCAACAGCCAGGCTTGGCGGCCCTTCCCGACCGCCACGTCGACGGTCACAGGTTGGACCAACACGCCGCTGGCCAATCAGCCCTTTTACCGCTACTACGTCGGTGATGCCGACGGCCAGAATGTCGATTATGGCCCGCATCGGGCCGTGAATGGGCTCTATGATTTCACCTGGGGTAACGGACTCACGGGGGTGTTCAACCGTGACAGGGCGATGCTGGACTATAATTATGTGCCCAATCTCACGTATGGCTGGACCAAGGGCATCCTGAAGACCCGCGGTGCGGCGTTGCAGAGTTTCCTCCTGAAAGACCGGTTGGTCACGACCTTTGGATATCGCCTGGATGAAACCTGGGATCGTAACGCGATCACGGAACAATATACCTATGGCCCGGATGGTTATAAGATGATCGAGTCCACGCTCGATGAGCTGGCCACCGCAGCGGCGGTGCAACGCGAAGGCACCACCAAGACCGCCGGCGCGGTGCTCAAGGTGACGCCGTGGCTCAGCCTGACCGCCAACAAGTCGGACAGCTTCCTGCCCTCCAACCTCGCCCAAATCGGCCTGTATCGCAACCTCCTGCCCAATCCCTTTGGCAAAGGTGAGGATTATGGCCTGCGCTTCTCCTTGTTGAAGGACAAGCTGGTCATCCGCCTCAACCGTTTCACGACGGAGCAACTGCGGTCGCGCTCGGGAGTCGCCGGCAACATGGCGCAGCGGGTTGCAGGCATCGACTTCAACACGACCTACGGCCTCGGCGGTGGCCTGTCCACAATCGCGCGTGGCTGGGTGACGCGGGCGGCAGAGGCCGCCAACATCGTCCTGACCGAGGACCAGATCAACCAGCAGATCTCGGCCATCGTCAAACTGGACCCGATCAACTGGACCAGTCCGCAGTCGAACTCCCTCACTTACGAGCCCAGCGATGTGATCTCCAAAGGGTATGAGCTCGAGCTGAACTACAACCCGACGCGTTACTGGACCGTCAAGTTCAACGCGACTCAGACCGTGGCGATCGACAAGAACATCTCCAGCGATCTCTTCAAGTGGATCGAGGAGCGCCATGCGGTCTGGACCAGCATCATCGACCCGGAGAACGGGCTGCCGTTCTGGACCCAGCGCTATGGCGGTGCCTCGCAGTCCGCCGAGCAATTCTTCCTCGCCAGCGTGCAGGCCCCGCTTGCCGTGGCCGCGGCCAACGAAGGCAAGAGCAAGCCGCAAGTCCGCAAATACAAGGCGAACTTTGTCACGCGCTATAACCTCGCCGGCATCAGTGAGAACAAGTGGCTGCGGAACACCACGGTGGGCGGCGCGATCCGTTGGGAGGCCAAGGGGGCCATCGGCTACCACGGCGTCCCTGACGCCGGGGGGATTTACCGGAGCCTGGATGCGGCGCGGCCGATTTACGACAAGTCGCACACCTATGTGGACCTGAACGCCAGCTACCGCACCAGATTCTGGAACAACAAGGTCGGCACGACGTTCCAGTTGAACATCAACAATGTCATGGAGGGCGGCCGCCTGCAGCCCCTGAGCGCATTGCCGGACGGCAGCATCTATGCTTACCGTATCGTCGATCCCCGCCAGTTCATCCTGTCGGTGACCTTCGACCTCTAAGCCAGCGAAGCCAACGGTGGATGCGGGAGCCCCCGCGTCCACCAGCCGCTGATCCCGGCTTGAGATCGGTGCGTGCGTGCAAGCGCCTGTCAACCCGACGCCCACCCTGCAGCCCCCCAAGCCCTTTGTCCGGAAGGATCGTCAGGAGAGCGCGATTCACATCCCACTGGGAACACTTCCAGTCGGAGTTTCACATGCGGTCTGACGGTTTGGGGGAGTGGGCGGAGTCTGGCCGGCAAGGCCTGCTCCTGGCTTTGCAGGTGCCCGGAGGGCCAGCCAGTCACTAATGCAGCGGCGGGGGCGGGGACGCCACCACCACTTCGACGCCATGACGGGTGAGACACTCTGCGATCGGCGGCGGGGGCGGCGCATCAGTCACGATCGCGTGCAATCGCCGGGGATGGATCATCACGGCCGCGCTGCGGGAGCCGAACTTGCTGGCGTCGAGCAGCAGCACCACCCGGCCTGACACAGCGGCCCATGCCCGCTTGATCTCGATTTCCAGCGGGTTTGGGTCGGTGGGACCATGGGTGGCATCGAACCCCGTGGCGCTCAAAAAACAGGACGAGGCCCGTTGTTGCGCGATGAATTGCAGGGCTTCAGGCCCCACCATGTTGCCTGACACCTGGCTGAGCCAGCCGCCGGGCAGTTTCACGGGAAGGTTTGGCCGCCGGTCCCGCACTCGCAGCGCCACCGGCAGGCTGTTGGTCAGCACCGAGACCCGCGTCAGGGGCAAATGGTCGACCAAGGCCGCCACGGTGGTGCCGCCTTCCAGCGCCACGGTCTCGCCGGCGCGGATGAACCGGGCCGCCGCGCACGCGGCGATCCTTCGCTTGGCTTCGCCGGCGGCGGTCGCCTTGGTCTCGAACTCCGGTTCACCTGGCCTCCCGGGCAGCGCCCGTGCTCCGCCCCGCACCCGGCGCAACAAGCCCAGTTCCTCCAACTCCCGCAGGTCGCGCCACACGGTCATCGCGGTCACGCCCAGTGTCACCCGCAAATCGCGGGCTGAGATCACGGGCTGGTCCCGGAGCAAGGCGAGTATCTGCTGGTGGCGATCTGTGGTCATGCGAGCGAAGTGATCGGATGTTACAACAGGGAGGGTCCTGTTATGAAGTGTTAATTCGATGGTCGTTGCCGGTGCGGACTGCCAAGCATGGCGCATGGATTATTACTTGGGCATCGATGGCGGTGGCACGCGCACTCGCGCTGTGCTGGTCGATGCGCGGGGCCGCGTGCTCGGGGAAGGGGAGGCGGGACCGTCGAACTACCACAATGTAGGGGCGCAGGCCGCGAGTCGGGCGTTGCGCGCCGCCGCCGAGGCTGCGTGGGCTGGCGCCGGGCGGCCTTTTGCAGCGGCCAGTGCGGCTTTCCTTGGCTGCGCCGGGATCAAGGCGACGGTGGACATCGTGCGTCTCACGGCGTTGGCCGAAACGGCCGGACTGGCCCCCGCCGGGCTGATCACCGTGGCCAACGACCTGCACAATGCCCTTGCCGGAGGTCTCGCCGGCCAGCCGGGCATTGCCCTCATTGCCGGCACCGGCACGAACTGCCTCGGTCGGGATGCCTCGGGCGCGACTTTCATGTGCGGTGGCTGGGGCTGGGTCATTGACGACGAGGGCGGTGCCGTCGGTCTGGCTCTGGCGGCACTGCGCATCGCCGCCCGTTCCGCCGATGGTCGCGCTCCCGCCACGGCCCTGCTGCCGGCGACACTCGCCTATTTCGGGCTGAGTGAAGCGAATGAACTTCTCGCCCGGCTTTATGCGCCGCCCATTCCGCTGGAGCAACTGGCGCCCTTTGCGGAGGTTGTCACCCGGCTTGCCGCCGAAGGTGACGCCGCCGCTGCGACGGTCCTGGACCGTGGTGCCGCCGCGTTGGCGGGGCTCGTGGCCGGCGCCACGGCTAAACTGGCCTTTCCGGAAGGCCCGGCGGTGGTCCTGCTCGGCGGCTGCGGCCGCTCCGATGTGGCTTACCGGCGGCGGATCGAGGCGGCGATCCGCGCGGCTGTGCCCCGGGCCGTCATCACCGAGCCGGTCTATGCGCCGCATCACGGCGCGGCGTTGAATGTCCTCCGTCTCGCCGGGCGGAAACTCCCGGAGCAGCTTCACTTCTCCCCGCCCTGACCATGCCATCACCGCTCCTCGCCCTCGCCCCGGCCGACCTGCTGGTCCGCTATTCGCTGGATTCCGCCTGTCTGGGAGACCGTCCACTGGTGGAGCGACGTCTGGCCGATTTGCGCGGCTGCTTTGCCGACACGGCCGCCTACGAAGCCGCCCTCACGCAGGACAATCCTCTCCTCTATCAGGTCAGCGCGGTGGAACCGGCCACCGGCGACGGCCAGTTGCACTATGGTCTTGGCATTCTCCAACCGGGTCGCATCGGCGCCGAATATTTTCTGACCAAGGGTCATTACCACGCCCACCGCCCCGCGGCGGAGGTTTATGTCGGCTTGCGCGGCGAGGGGGCCATGATTCTTGAGGACGAGTCCACTGGCGAGACCCGCTTGGTGCCGCTGACGGCCCAATCCGTGGTTTATGTGCCCGGCCATACCGCCCATCGCACGGTCAACACGGGGAACGAGCCGCTGGTTTACCTTGGCATCTATCCCAGCAATGCCGGGCATGACTATGGCTCCATCGCGGCGAAGAACTTCAGCCACTGCGTCATGGCCACGCCATCCGGCCCTCGTCTGATCGCCCGTTCCCAAGCCCACCGGAAATGAGCGCGGCATCCTACCTTCCCGGCCTTGGCCTGCGCACGCCGAACTATGACAAGTCGCCCGTGGTCGCCGTGCCCGCGACGCACGCCGCGGAGTGTTCCGTCGGCTGGGATGCGGTCATCTTCGCCTTGCGCGCGCGCATCGCCGCCTCGGGCGCGACGGTCGTCGCGGTCGAATGTTATCCCGGTGTGCACGATGACGACCTGCGGGCGCGGCTCACTGAAGCCCTGGCTCCGGCCCTTACGCTCGATGCGAAGGACGTCTTCAAGGCGCCTGCGGCGATCGAGGCGCTCATCGCGCCCGATCTGGGCGGGAACGATCCGGTTTTTGGGCGGCTCAGCACGCTCCGGATGGAGTCGTTTCTGGATCCGGCGAAACTCGCGGCCGCCCGGTCCCGGCTCGCCGTGGTCCGGGAAAAATCCGCCGCCCCGATGCTCGTGGTCGGACCGGCGGCCTCCCAGATCGCCCCTGCCGGGGCCTTGCTCGTCTATGCCGACATGCCGCGCTGGGAAGGCCAGCTCCGGCAGCGGCGCGGCGAGGCCGACAATCTCGGGGTGCGGAACCGCGGGCTCAAGGCCTCGCTCCAATACAAGCGCGCCTTCTTCGTTGATTGGCGCGTGGCTGACCGGCTCAAGCGGGCGACGATGGTGCATTGGGATTTCTTGCTCGATACCACGGTGCCGGCGGCCCCGAAGCTCATCACCGGTGCCGCCCACCTGGCCGGCCTCGCGGCGGCCGTGCAGCGGCCCTTCCGCGTCGTGCCGTTCTTCGATCCGGGCCCCTGGGGCGGGCAATGGATGAGGGAGGTCTGTGCCCTGCCGGAAGGGCCGCCCAATTACGCCTGGTGCTTCGACTGCGTGCCGGAGGAGAATTCCCTGCTGCTCGAATTCGCCGACGGGGTGCGCGTCGAAATTCCCGCAATCAACCTGGTCTTCCAGCAGCCGGTCCGGCTGCTGGGCGAGGCCGTGCATGGGCGCTTCGGCGCGGAGTTCCCCATCCGCTTCGACTTCCTCGACACGATGCAGGGCGGGAACCTTTCCTTCCAGGTGCATCCGACGACGGAATACGCCCGCGAGCACTTCGGTCTCGGCTACACCCAGGACGAGAGCTACTACATACTCGATGCGGCTCCCGGGGCGGAGGTTTACCTCGGTTGCCGCAACGGCGTGGAGGGCGACGCGATGATCGCCGACCTCGAGGCTGCGCAGCGCGGGGAGAAGGCCTTCGACGAGGCGCGCTTCGCCGCCCGGTTTCCCGCGCGGAAACACGATCATTTTCTCATTCCCGCCGGGACGCTGCATTGCTCGGGGGCGGGTTCGATGGTTCTGGAAATCAGCGCCACCCCCTACTTGTTCACCTTCAAGCTCTGGGATTGGAACCGACTCGGGCTCGACGGCCTGCCGCGCCCGGTGAATGTCGCGCGGGGTCGGGAGGTGATCGACTGGGCCCGCGACGAAGATTATGCCAGGGCCCGCCTCGTCAACCAGGTCACCGAGATCGCGCGGGGCGAGGGTTGGTCCGAGGAACGCACGGGCCTGCACGACGCTGAATTCATCGAGACACGCCGCCATTGGTTCACCGGACCGGTCGCGCACGACACGCGAGACGGGGTCAACGTCCTAAACCTTGTTCAGGGCAGCGAGGTGGTGGTGGAAAGTCCGACGGGAGCCTTCGCCCCATTCCCGGTTCACTACGCCGAGACCTTCATCGTGCCCGCAGCCGTCGGCGCTTACACGATCCGTCCCGCAGTTGCCGGGCAGCAATGCGCCACTTTGAAGGCGTTCGTCCGCACCCGCGCCTGATCCAGCCCCGATGTCATCCGATCCCGGCCTGCCCATCACCGCCACCACCGACGTGCTCGGCTGGACCTATGGTCCGGGCGCATTCGGCCCCACGCCGGAACTGCGGCGGCTCGATGCGATCCGGCCCAGCCTGCGCAATCCGCAATGCACCGGCCCCGATCCGGTCTACGCGATCGTGATGGACGTGGGGCGGGAGGAGCACCGCGCCGATCTGCGGCAGCGGCACCTGCTTTTTGGCGCGGTGGCCTATGCCGCCGGCCGGCTGGGCGACGAGCCCGTGCGTTCGCAGGGGCATGTCCACGCCGCCAGCCCGCGCAACGGTTGGAGCACGCCGGAGCTCTACGAGATCTGGCAGGGCCGGGCCTGCATCCTCATGCAGGAGACCGCCACCGACGATCCCGGCCGCTGCTTCGCGATCACGGCGGGTCCCGGCGAAGTGGTGTTGGTGCCGCCTGGCTGGGCTCATGCGACGATCAGCGCAGACCCTCGCGTGCCGCTGGTCTTCGGCGCGTGGTGCGACCGCGCCTATGGTTTTGTCTACGACGGGGTGCGCGCCCACGGTGGGCTCGCCCATTTCCCCCTGCTTACGGATGGCGATCAACTTGTCTGGGTCCCCAATCCGCGATATCGCCCGCAGCCGTTGGTGGCGCGCGGACCGCGCGATTACCGTGAATTCGGCCTCGAGCCCGGCGTGCCCATTTACCGTCAATACGAGCGCCAGCCCGCGCGCTTCGCTTGGGTGCCGGACCCGCAGCTCAAGGCCGGCTTGTGGCAAGACTTTGAACCCTGATTCCCCTCCCTCCTTATCCCGATTATCATGAGCTCCCGAATTCCAGCCAATCCCCCGCCGGCCAGGTCCTCTTCTCCCGGGCGGATCCGTTACGTGTTGTTTGTCACCGGCGTGGCCGCGATCGGTGGTTTTCTATTCGGCTATGATACCGCCGTGATTAACGGAGCGAACACCTACCTGAAGGCCGCCTTCCAGCTGACCTCAGCGCAAGAGGGACTGGCGGGGGCGAGCGCCATCCTCGGCTGCATCCCGGGCGCGATGTTCGCCGGCTCCCTGAGCGACCGCTATGGCCGGCGCCGGTTGCTCTTTGTCTGCGCCGTGCTTTACGCGCTGTCCGCGGTGTTTTCCGCCATCCCGAGGACCTTTGTCGAGTTTGTGGTCGCCCGTTTCGTCGGCGGGGTCGGCATCGGGGCCTCCTCCATCCTCTGTCCCGTCTACATCGCGGAGATCGCCCCGGAAAAATGGCGCGGCCGGCTGGGGACGCTCTTCCAACTGGGCATTGTCACGGGGATTTTCCTGACCCTGTTTGTCAACCAACTCGTCCAGGGATTTGGGGGCGAGGCCTGGAACACGGCGGTGGGATGGCGCTGGATGCTCGGCTTGGAGTTCGTGCCGGCGGCGATTTTCCTGGGGATGCTCTTTGCCGTCCCGGAGAGCCCGCGCTGGCTGGTCCAGCAGGGGCGGGACGCGGAAGCGCGCAAGGTGTTGCTTCGGGTGGCGGGGGAGGGGCACGCCGATCAGGAAATGTCCGCGATCCGGCGCGCGCTCGGCGGCGAGCAGGGACGGTGGGGCGAGTTCCTGGCCGGGCCGTTCCGGCGCCCGCTTCTCATCGCGGTTGTCATCATGGCGTGCTCCCAGTTCTGCGGCATCAACGCCATCATGTTCTACTCGACAAAGATATTCGCGGCGGCGGGCGGTGGGCAGGATGTGGCCTTCTCGTCCTCCGTGTGGGTGGGCCTGATCAACCTGCTCTTCACGTTCGTGGCCATCGCCTTTGTGGACCGCCTTGGGCGCAAGCCGCTGCTGCTGATCGGCACGCTGGTCCAGGTCGTGGCGCTCGCGCTGGTCGGCTGGGCCTTTCATACGCAGCAGCAGGGGCCGGTGCTGTTGTTCTGCGTGGTGATCTTCATCGCGGCCTTTGCCATGGCGCTGGGGCCGATCGGCTGGCTGCTATGCTCCGAGATATTCCCGAACAAGTTCCGCGGCCGCGCCATGTCGGTCGCGGCATTCACGGTCTGGGTCTGCTGCTTCATCGTGGCGCAGACCTTTCCCATGCTCAATGACAACCCCGTGATCGGCCCGGCCATCACGTTCTGGATTTACGCGCTGGTCAGCCTGTTCGCGTTCGGCTTCGTGGCGTGGTGCATCCCCGAGACCAAGGGCCGCACGCTGGAGGAAATCGAGGCCCGGTGGATCGAGCATCCCCGGTGAACAAATCCTGAACCCGTGCCGTGGACGCCGGCCGGTCTCCGCCCCCTGATGGTTCGTGGACGCCCGTGCCTGAATCCCGTCTTCTCCCCGTCGCGCTTTTCCACTCACGGTGGGCGCGAACAACACGCTTGCGGGAATGGCCCGGCCGCAGGACAACGTAATCACATCGCCCCCGGTCTGGCTTTTGGAGTCATTCCAATCCGCACGCCATCATGCATCACACCCAACTGGCGGAGAATCCGCTCCGCACCCGCGCCGACGTGCAGCGCGCGATGCTCGATCTCTGGCGGCCGCTCCGTTCACACTTGGTGCGCGATGGGGCGGCCGTGGCGTTGGAGGCGACCGAAGCCTCCTATGGGGAACCGAGCCGCCTGCTCGAGGCGTTCGTGCGGCCGCTGTGGGGCCTGATTCCGCTCGAACTGGGCGGAGGGGCGTTCCCTGACTGGCCGCTTTATGCGCAGGGCTTGGCGGAGGGCGTGGATCCGCGGAGCCCGCGATATTGGGGCGCGGCCGCCGACAATGACCAACGCTTGGTCGAGATGGCGGTCATTGGCTTCGGGCTCGCGCTGTTGCCGGAGAAACTCTGGGAACCGCTGCCTGCGCCGGCGCGGCGGAATCTCGTGGAGTGGCTGTCACAGATCAACCGGTTCAGGTGCGTGGACAACAACTGGCTGTTTTTCCGCGTGCTCGTGAACCTTGGCCTGCGGCGGATTGGGGCGCCTTGGGACGAGGCGCAGCTGGCGGCCAATCTCGCCCGGCTGGAGGGTTTCTACAAAGGCGCGGGCTGGTTTACCGACGGACCGACCTCGCAGCGGGATTACTACATCCCGATGGCGATGCATTATTACGGACTGCTCTATGCCCGGTTGAGCGGTGGCGGTGATCAAACGACGGCAACGCGTTTTGCCGAACGGGCCAAGCTGTTCGCGCCGCAGTTTGCCGCGTGGTTTGCCCCGGACGGCGCCGCACTGCCGATCGGGCGGAGCCTGACCTACCGCTTTGCCCAGGGGGCCTTCTGGGGGGCGCTCGCCTACGCCGGGATTGAGGCGTTGCCTTGGGGCGTGATGAAGGGGATCTATCTGCGGCACCTGCGCTGGTGGCTGAAGCAACCTTGCTTCACGGAGTCCGGTCTCCTGACCATCGGTTACAGGTATCCCAATCTGGGTTTGGCCGAGGCTTATAACGGCCCCGGCGGCCCCTACTGGGCCTGCAAGGCCTTCCTGCCCCTGGCGCTGCCTGCGTCGCATCCGTTCTGGCAGGCGGAGGAGCAGGCGCACCCGGCACCGGTAATCAGCGTGCAACCGCACGCCGGACTCGTGGTTTGTCGCGACGAGGGGCGCGGCCACGTCTTCGCCCTCTCCAGCAACCAGCCGCCGACGTGGAAACCGCGGCATGCGGCGCAAAAATACGCCAAGTTCGCGTATTCGACGGTCTTCGGTTTCAGCGTGCAGATCGGCGGGGTGGCGCCGGAATATGGCGGCGGGGAAAGCATGTTGCTGCTGACCGATGACGGTCGTGATTGGCGCGGCCGCGAGGATTTCGCGGAGGAGAAATATTCCGGCCACACGCTGTTCACCTGTTGGCGGCCTTGGCCGGATGTCGAGGTGTCGACTTGGCTGGTTCCGGCTTTGCCCGGCCACCTGCGGATGCACCGGGTGCGCTCGGCGCGGCCATTGAGGAGCTACGAGGGCGGTTTTTCCGTGGACCGGGTCCGCCAGACGCCCCGGCACACCGGCAGGCCGGGCCGGGCCGAGGCCGACTATGACACCGCCTTTTCCGCAGTCCGCGATCTCGCCGGCGCCCGGCTGGGGGTGGTCACCCGCATGGATCCGAACCTGAACGTGCTGTGGCCGCTGACCTCGCTGCCCGGGCTTTCTGGCGGACATCCGGCCGGAGAATACTGGCTGGCGACCGCCGTGGTGGGGCTGCCAGGGACCGCCCAGGCTGTTCCGGGCCGGGCTTGGTTGGAATCGTTCAGTCTGGATCCTGCGGGTCCGGTTGTCCGGCAGGGGACGAAGGTCGTGTGGGATCGCAGCTGATTTTGGCCGTCGGGCGCTTGGGCAGCCGCGCTTAACGCTAAAGCAACACGAGGATGGCCCGCGGCAGGCGGGCGGAATTTCTTTGCCTGCCGCATCCTTGGTGCGGGCTATCCCTTGGCTGTCCCGGCACGAGTCTGATGCTTGCTTTGCCGTGGAAGGCTGTGCGACAGCCCGCCTTTCGTCGGCTCCTTACCCTTGGTCCGGCTCGAACCGACGAGCCTGCGGTCCCTCTTTCTTCCCCTTTCCCCTCTATGAGCCAAGCCACCCCTTCCCTTGATTCCAACCCGTCTGCCGGAGATGGCGTCATCACCCGCCAGCAATGGAAGTGGTCCGCTCTGGCCGGCATGGCATCCTATTTGGATGCCGGGTCGATCGTCGCACTGGGCGCGGGCCTGGCTGTGTTCCAATCTTATCTCAATCTCAGCAACGGCGCGATTGGCATCCTGGCCGCGATCGGGCCCAATGCCTTTGGCTGTGCCATCGGCGCGATCGGCGGCGGCTGGCTTGGCGACAAGCTGGGGAGAAAATTCATCTATCAATATGACCTGATGGTCTACGCGGCCGGCATCCTCTGCATCGCGCTCGCCGTGAACCAGGGCATGCTGTTCATCGGCACCTTTGTGGTCGGGGTTGCGGTCGGAATTGACGTGCCTACCTCACTTGCGCTGGTCGGCGAGCTGGCGCCGGCCAAGGCGCGCGGCAAGTTGCTCGGTTTCACCCAGGTCGCTTGGGGCCTCGGTCCGGTGATCGTGCTTTGCCTCGCCGTGCTGCTGGCGCCGCTGGGCATGCTGGGCATCCGCATCATCTTTCTGCACCTTTTTGTCGTCGCCGTAATCACCTGGGCGATGCGGCGGGGTTTGGCCGAATCGGCCCGGTGGAAGGCGGCATCCCAGGCGTCCCCGCTGGCACGGCACAAGGTGCGGGCGCTCTTCTCCGGACCCAACCTTCGGGCGCTGGTGTGGACCATGACCATCTACCTGTTCTGGAACCTCGCTGCGGGCACGGCGGGTATCTTCACCCCCTATATCATCAACAAGCTCAACGCCGGCAGCCAGGCGGCGAGTGTCGGACTTTCGAGTGCCGGATTTATCGTTGGCATTATCGTCACCGCGACAGTGTTCATGCGGTTTTCCGATCGCGATCACCGGACCCGCAAGCTGCTGTGGGGTGTCGGTGCCGTCATGCAGATCGTCGCCTACGGGCTGTTCCTGGTGCTGCCGTTCACCATCCCGGTGATCATCGCAAACATCCTGCTGTTCTCGGCGGGCTGCGCGTTGGCGGGTGAGGCTTTCTACAAGGTGTTCAGCCAGGAGCTGTTCCCCACCATGTTGCGCAGCACCGCCCAGGGCTTCACTTTCGGCATCGCGCGAATCATTCTGGGGGTTTGGAGCCTCTTCGTCCCGATGCTGGCGAGTGCCGGCATCGGGCAGGTCGCCGGCCTGCTCACCCTGTTTCTGGCCATCAGTGGCGTCGTGGGCTACTGCTTCATGCCGGACACCTCGGGGAAATCGCTCGAGCAGATCGAACAGGAGCGCGCCCAGGCTGCCTAGCGCCCGCGAAATTCACGCCCGCAGTTTTCCCTTAGCCCATTCCCATGAAATCCCATCCCTGTCTCGCCCTTTGCCTCTGTTTGCTTGCTTCCGTCTTGCGGTCGTTCGCCGCACCCTTGGTTTCGCCGCCTGAGTTTCAAGACTGGCCGGCCGGCGCCTCGCCGCAGGAGATCGGTCTGCGGGTGGCGGAGAATTTCTCCACCCATCCGTTCGAGTGGCAGGGCAGCGGGCCCCACCCGTATGTGATCTATCCCGAGATCTGTGCGTGGTATGGTTCGCTCACGGTGGCCCAGCTCGCCGGCGCCACCGACTTGCGGCAAAGGTTGCTGGCGAAATATGATCCGCTGCTGCTGCCGGAGAATGCCAACAAGATCAAGCCGGACGCGCATGTCGATTTCCGGATCTTCGGGGTGGTGCCGTTGGAATTCCACCAGCAGCGCCTGGGTGATCGCTGGCTGTCGCTGGGCCGCAGCTTTGCCGATGCGCAGTGGGAGAAGACGACCCCCGACGGCATCACGGTGGAGGCCCGCTACTGGATCGACGACATGTATATGAGCCCGATTCTGCAGGTGCAGGCCTACCGGGCGACCGGCGAGCCGGTCTATCTCGACCGGGCGGCACGGATGATGGTGGCCTATCTGGACAAGCTGCAGCAGCCCACCGGACTGTTCCTGCACGCGCCGGATTCGCCATTCTATTGGGGGCGCGGCAACGGTTGGGTGGCCGCCGGCATGACCGAGTTGCTCCGCGAACTGCCGGCCACCCATCCCCAGCAGGCCCGCATTCTCGCCGGTTACCGCCTGATGATGGCGGCCCTGCTGGCCGATCAGGGCAGCGATGGACTCTGGAAGCAACTGGTGGACAAACCGGAAAGCTGGGGCGAAACCTCCGGCACGGGCATGTTCACCTTTGCGATCGTGACCGGGGTCCGGGAGGGCTGGCTGGACGCGAAACGCTATGCACCGGCGGCACGGAAGGCGTGGCTCGCCTTGGTAAGCCGGATCGATGCCGACGCCAACCTCCAGGAAATATGTGTCGGCACCAACAAGGCCAAGATGGTCGTCGGGGAGGATTTGCAAAAACAATATGAGTTCTACCTCGCGCGCCCGCGCCGCACCGGGGATCTGCACGGTCAGGCCCCGCTGCTGTGGACGGCCTCGGCGTTTCTGCGCTGACACTTCGGTCCAACCTGGCTTGTTTGACCCTCGTCCGGGAATGGTCACACCGGCGGATTAAACCGGCGCGCACCTTGGCTGTGCCGAAACCCATCCAAGTGCCCGTAGCTTATGGACTGCAGGGTCGGTGCCCTTGCGCCGACACTGCAGGGTCCAAATCCAAAGGAGCGTTGGCATCAGAGGATTTCCCCCGCGAACCGTCCCGTGGCGAAGCCTGCGCAGGAGGCGACGCCAGCCGCCGCGCGGTGGCTTGATGAACTTTCCCGCCACGAGTATTCCCGGGCGTCGCGATAGAGAAGAGAACCGTTTTACGGCACCTGCAATTTCACCGTGTTGTTGCGCACCGTGATTTCCTCGAGGTGACGCTCGGGGTCGATTTCCACGCGGGCCCCGTCGAGGTCGGCACCGGCTGGTAATGGCAGGGTTACGACCTCGGTCTTCGGCCACAGGTCAACGGGCGCGGCGAGGGCCGGGATTTCACCCCGGGCCAGAGTCCGTCCCGTCGCGTCACGCAGCACCAACGGTGTCGCGGGCGACGGCACCGAACCGAGTCCGTGGACCGTCACATGGAGCATCCCGCCCTGCACGACCACATCTGCCGGGTCGATCCCGAGGTCCGGCCGCGCCCAATAGGGCGTGCCGGGGGTCTTCAAGCGGCAGGTCAGGACGGTCGTGGCGCCAGGGGCGAGGGTTAATTCGACGGATTGCGATCGCTCGAACTTTTGCGTGCGCGTGGCGAGCGAACCATCGGCGCGGTCATCGCCATCGGTATCGATGCCCTGGGTGATCTCCCATTGGCCGGGATCGATGTTTCCGCCGGTCATCGTGGCGTGCACGGGCGCGGTGGAGAGATTATGTGCGATGACCTTGAAGCTGGTCGGGGACGCGTCCGGGATGAGCAGGGCAACACTTTCGGGGCCGGCGGGGGCGGCGAAGGTCCAGCTCACGGCATGCCCGGGCAGCGTGGCATTGCGCACGAGGGCGACCCCGCCGAGGCGCGCGCGCTGCAGCTCGCTGGTGGGCACGCCGACGCGGTCGATCCACAGGCTGCCCTCGGTGTAGATGAATTCGCCGAGCGCCATGTCCTCGATCAGGCGGCCGTAGAGTTTTTCCAGCGCGCTTTTGTCGCCGGTCAACATCCAGCCGAAGTGCCAGTTCGTCATGACGCGGGCGGGGTAGGGGCGCGGGGCGTCGGGCCCTTCGGCGAGGATGCGCGGACCCCACTCGGCCCGGACGCCGAGCGTGTCAATCGCGTTCGCGTTGACCGCCATCAGCAAGTCCGTGCCCCCGTCGAAGATTGGATCGAGGTAGCGCTTGTCGCCGGTCCAGCGCCAGCTGCTCCAGAACAACGGCCACGGGAAATAGCCCCGCTCCGAGGGCAGCTCGCGATCATCCCGGAAGCGGATCGAAACCGGGGTCGTCTGGCCGCCCTTCCCGTCCGGCCGGCGGTGGGCCAGCAGGCTGTCGGCGAGATCGAGCAGGAGTTTTTTCGCCGCGGGGTTGCCGTTGTAATCAACCAGCATCTGGGTTGGCTGCAGCATCAGGTAGGAATGGCGCTTCACGTCGCCCCACGGATCTTCCCCGGCGATCCGGGTGCCGCTGAAATAGGAGGTGCGGATGTGCCGGTGACCGGCGGCGTTCACCCCCGTGATGCCCTCCGTGCCGCGGGCTGTCTCCATCGCACGCTCGAGCTGCCGCGGACTGCCGTGATCCAGCATGAGGTTTTGCGCGAGGCTGTTGATCCCTTCCTCGTAGCAATGGAGCTCGTCGGTCTGGATACTGGGCAGGCCGTGCATGAACATGCCCTGCGCGTAGCAGGCGTCGAGTTGGCGCCGGATGGAATCGGCGTGCTTCTCCGGTGCGGCCCCCATCAGCGCGACTCCGGGCCAGAGATTGGTCAGGTCGGTGTCGTCCGAGAGCCCGCCCCCGAATTCGCCGTTGGCGATCTGCCGGTGGTCGATCCACCACTCGGTGAATTTTCGCGCGCGGCGCAGAGCCTCAACCTGCCGGAAGGCCCAGAGCGGCACGCCGGCCGGGGCCGGTGGCTGGGTGAACCCGGGGCGGGGTGCATCCATCCCCACCGCGGCATACTGCCGGCCGAGGACATGGTCGGGGTTGATCCGCAACAGATCCTTCAGGTCGGATTCGAAGCGCACCCAGAGCGCGAACTTGTCGCTGCGGGGAAACTCCTCGACGAGCATCGCGTAGCTGTCGCGCGCTTGCGTGAACCGGTCGAGCTCGTGCTCGGCACGCGCCGCCGCGCGCGGCTTGAAGACCAGCCGGAGCTTCGCCTCCGTCAGGTTCAGGCCGGCAAATTCCGGCGCCGCTGACGCGATCGTCAGGTAGAGCGGCCGGCCCGGCGGCAGCATCCGGTCGCGCAGGTCGAGCCAGAGGGTGTGCGCCGTGCCGGGCTTCACGCTGAAGGAGAAGTCCAGCATGTCGCGGAGCGGCCAGAGCGGATCTTTCACCCGGATGTTGAACGCGATCAGGTCGCCATGCGTGGGTTGGGACTTGCACGCCGGCAGATCGAGCGCGATGCCGTCGAGCCCGTCGGGGCGGCCGTCCCAGGTGTCCGGGATCAGCACATGCACCAGCGGCAGATGGGCTGCCTGCATCGCTTGGCTTGACGCCGCAGCGGGCGAAGTCCCCTCGGGACGGGCGATCAGCATGGCGCGCTCATCCGGGGCAAATCTGCCCGTGATGAAATCGCCCAGGGACTTTACGCCGTCTTCCACCGGGCGGACAAAGCCGAGGTTATAGGATAGTGTCGCGCTGCCGGCGGGTTCGGTCCCCGTCGTGACGTTGTAAGCGGCGAGCTCGCCAATGGGTTCCTCCTGCTCGACATTGGTGAAGCGGATTTTCCGGCCGGCGAGCGGTGTCGTCAGCGCATGCCCGGTCTTCTCCCGTCCCTTCGGTCGTTCGAAGAGCACGGCCTCGGCCTTCGCCTCACTCGCGGTCTCGTTCTCCGTTCCCGTCGGCAACAGTTCCATCCGGCCCCAGGCCGCGCCGGAAATCTCAATGTGATTCACGGGCTCGTCGGGCAGCGCGAAGGTGATGGCCTTGCCCGAAAGCGAATAGCAGTCCCAGTCGGGCAGCGTGAAATAATCGAGACGACCGGGCAGACGCGAGCGGTTGTAGACGCCCGGCCAGGTCGTTTCGCGGATGCCATCGGTGCCCTTCCACCACCAGCGCTTCAAGTCGTAGGCGTCGTGGATCTCGACCTTGCGCACCCGGGTGTGCGGGGCGGGAAGCTCGGTCGGCGCGGTGTGGTCCCAGCCATAGCGGTGCAGCCATTCGGCGCGCACGGCCGGGTCGGACAGGCGGCGGGCGGGCGGCGGCGGAAGCGTGGGCTCGGCGCCTTTCGCCAGCACGGCGACGGCGGCCTCGTCGAGCATGCGGTCATGAATCTTGATCTCGTCCACGTCGCCGCCGCGGACAAAATTATAGGCGCTTTGCACCTGATAGGGGCTGATGATGCGCGAGTGCGGGCCAAACTGGTCGAGAGCGGCGTCGTAGACGGCGGTGGTCTCACGGGTCGCGGCGAGCCGGCCGTTGACATAGAACCGGATGCCGCGTGTCTCGTCCCATGCGAGCGCCAGATGCGTCCATTGGTCGGGCTGGGGGAATTCCGGCAGGGTGACCGACACCCGCGTCCGCGCAAGACTGGCATCGGTCACGAAGGCGTCGAAGCCGTGGCCGTTGTAGTCGATGCGCAGCCACACCATGTCCCAGCTGGAATGGTCGGCGTAGCCGACCCGGAAGACGGGGAATTCCGTCGGCCCGACCGGGTAGCGGGACCGCCAGAAGAACGACAGGGTTCCGCGTTGTGCGTAGATGTTGCCGGGGGCGCGCCAGGCGAGGAGCTGGGTGTCGCCACAGCTCAGCGCGCCGCCGCGCGCGCCGTCGGCCACCGGGGTGATTTGGGCATCAAAGGTCGGCTGGGACATGCCGCTGGCCGCGACGTCCGCGGTCGTGCCATGATCGCCGGAGACATGGAAGAGCAGGCCGGGCTCGGCCGCAGCGGCGAGGGCGGCGGAAAAACCGGCGGCGAGGGACCATTGGCGGAGCGAGGCCAGGCGGTGGGTCAGACTCATTGGGGGCGGGGTGGAGACTTAGAATCCTGGGAAGGGTTGCGCGCGCTGGCAAAGCTGCAGGGGCAGGCCCCACGGGTCACGCAGCATCATCAGTCGCGTCCCGTCGGGCATCGAGTCATCGGAAAACGGCGTGGCGCCGGCCGCGCAAAGTTTTTTTGCCGCGGCGCCGGCGTCGGGGGTGAACATCGCGATGTGCAGGACGAGCGGGTGGCCCGCGGCGTAATCGGGAATCACGGCGGTATGGTTGGTGTAGAGTTCAACGATGACGCGGCCGGTCTGGTCGGCCAGGAAGTGCGTGTAGGGCGCATCGGGGCGCGCCCGCACGATTTGGAAATCAAGCTGTTCCACATACCAGCGGCTCATCGCGCGCGCATCAGGGACATTGAGGGCGAGGTGTTCGAATTTCATGACGGGTAAAGACATCTTATGCAACAGTGCGTGCCGGTGGGACGATGAATGGCCGAGGCGCCGGCAGGGGGAGGGAGCTGCACCCGCTCCGGCCCCAGCGAGCATCGTGCCGTCCGGCTAGGGCCGGGCGGCCTTTATGGCGGCGACGTGATCGGCGACCGCTTTCGCGTCGGGCTTGGGGTTGGGCACCCACTTCAGGCCCTCGTCGGTCCACACCATCCTGCGGGGATTGCCCGCCATCGGCTGGGCCGGAGCGCTGGCGCGGTAAGCGCGCCACATCTCGGTTACGAACGGATCCCGTGTCTGGCTCTCTTGCAGTATCTCGCCGTTCCGGATGGGCCGCGGATAAGGGCCTCGATTGGCGGCATACGAATCCTCCTGTTCCATCCAGCGATCACAATAGTCGAAATACGAATCGTGGTTCCAGATGACGATGCCCTGCATCAGGCGCACCGCCAGGGCGGTGCCGACCCAGGAGACGGCGTTGGTGTTGGTGCGATACATCTCCGAGAGTTTGTCCCAGCTATCCCAAGTGCCGGGATCCCGCTCCTCGTAGTGCAGGCGCCGGCCATGATGCTCCACCATCCAGTTCAGCGCGGTTTGCCCCGCCCATCCCGTGCCGTAATAGCACTGGGCATCCTCATGGAAGACGGCTTTTTCGGGCAAGGTCCGCAGGGCCGGCGCATCCAGCATCAGGCTGGCGAAGTAGATCGGCCACTTGCGTCCGCTGCCCAGACCGCCACCCCAGTTCCAATAGCCGCCGACTTGGGCGACGCCCGACAGATCGATCCCGTATTGCACCAGTCCGATCAGCAGCTTCCGCTTGCGTTCCTGGGGCACGTCCAAGTGCAGCATCAGGCTGGCGATTGACACCAGACGGCTGTATTCACGGCCATAGTTCGGCTGGTTTTCGCTCGGGTTCAGCTCCTGCTGTTCCCAACTGGTCAGGTGATCGATCCAGGCGCGCTGGAAATACCGCTCCATCTTGGTCCAGTCATCCGGCACGCGCAGTTCATACCAAGCCGGGTAGGCCGCCGGATCGATGGCGGGTGCGGGGAGTTGCTTGAGCAGTTCCCACTTCAGCTGTGCGGCACGGTAGATCGGCTTGGTGGTGCCGGCATAGGACGGCCGGAAGGCGTCCGGAGGCGGCGCCTCGGCCAGGACGGTCAGCACGGCGGCTACCCGCAACGTATTCTGGCATGTCTTCTCGGAGGGCCACATGATCTCATGGGGGAAGCGTGCCACCGGGATTGTCGGGTTGCTGATGGTGGAGATTACGGACCGGTTGGGCTCGATCACTGCCGGAAAATTCAGACTCAGGCTTGGAACATAGCTTTGGTTGCGCGAGTCGTAGCCCTGTTTTGTGCCCGCCCGGAGCAAGACCATCGAGCCGTTGCGCATGCGCAGGTCGCTGCGCAGGCTGGTGTCGCCATACACGTTGGTCTTTGCCTGGAGGATCACATCCGGTGACTCCGGCCCCGGGGCGGGGGTCACGCGGCTGATCGTCACCGGGCCGATCACCCACCAGTCACCGTTGATGAACTGTCCGGCGCGCACGGGACGGTCGAACGTCCAGGTGATGCCATATTGTGACACTTGCTGAAGTTCTTCGGCTTGGACCATGGGGCTGCACAGCAGGGCGGCGCCAAGGCAAACCGTTGAGACAACGGCGCTGAATCGTGACATAATGATACCTTTTGGTTTGGGGTGAAACTCTTGCCGGGTGGAGGACGTTGGGAGATTGCGGATCGAAGCCGCCGTCGCGCCGCGTAGGCGAGACTTGATCAGGCTCAGGCGGAAGCCCGCGCCGGGGCCCGGCGATGGGACGGGCGACCTCATGCCCGGGCAAACTGTTGTGGGGGCGGAGAGGCTGCGGTAAGGCGGGCAAGGCACATAGAAAGGCATGGGGGTAAGGCCAAGAAGTCTTGTCACGCCGCTTCCGGGCAAAGTGAACTGTTTCGGGGGTTAATCGTTAAGCAACCCGTGGCCATGGTGGTGGAACCGGCGGGGTGATCGTGCGGCCGCCGGGCGGTGGCGGGCAGACCGGTTGCCCTGGGGATGCCGTCCTCCGGGGCCCGCGCCAGACGCGCGAGTCAGGTCGGGCCGCCGCCAAAAGTGGAAAAATCAACCGCCTCCTGCCGCTCGGCGGCCGCATAAGCGGCGAAAACCATGGCCAGGGTCTGAAGGTTCTCGGCGGCTGGCTGGGGGCCGGGCGTTCCATTTCGGATCGCATTGGCGAAGTCGAATTGGAACAGGTGGAATGACTCCACATAGTCGGCGACTGTCTCCCGGGTTTCGTCCACGTCGGGGGGCTGGCCGGTCCTGACGCGGAAGCGGGAGGCGCCGCCGCGAATCATGGTGCCTTCGTATAAAGCCTGGCCGCGGTCGCCGAGGAATAGCGCCCGGCCCCGGGCGAGACCGTCGTTGCGCCACGCGATGTCGATCGTGGCCGTGGTCTCCGGGTAGTCGAATGTCACCTCGGCGAGGCTTTCCCCGCGGACGGCGGGATGGATATGACCGAGCCGCGCGCTCACCCGTGTGGGCACGCCGAGAAGGGTGCGGATCATGTCCACCAAATGCACGCCGTATTCCAGCAGGACGCCACGCCGGGACTCCCGGCTGAATACCTGGGGTGGACCCTGGGGGTCGTGTTGCTCGAGGGACACGCGGCGGAGCGACCCCAAGGTGCCGAGCCGATGGAGCGTTCTGACCTGCTGGAACCAAGGCCGGTAAATGTGATTCTCGTGCACACAGAACAGTTTTTCCGAGCCGGCAAACGCGCGGACCAGTTCCTGCGCCATGGCGAGTTCGGGGCACAGCGGTTTCTGGCAGATTACGTGCAGGTGGGCCGCCTTCGCGCGCAAACAATGTTCCTGATGCCGGGAAGGCGGCGTGACGATGTCGACGAAGTCGATCGGTTCAGAAGCGAGCAGGGCGTCAATATCCGCGTAGAGGCGGGCGGCCGGAACAAAGCGATCGCGGTAGTTCTCGGCGGCGGCCCGGTTGGGGTCGACGAGCGCCACAATCCGCACGCCGGGGATGCGCATCCAGCCGCGCAGGTGGAATTCCGCGATCATGCCGCACCCGACGACGGCGCCACGCAATGGTGTCATGGGGCCCGTCCTTCCGCGATCCGGTGGTCCCCGCGCAAGCGACCGTTGGCGCTGGCGCTCAAATACAGGCCGGCAAAGGCGAGCACAGGCATGACTCCCGCGATGAGAAAGGTGAAATCAAAGCTCCGGGTGCTTTGGACATTGCTGCCCACCACCAGCATGAAGCCGGCGCCCAGCAAAGAGCCAATGCCGCCGAGCAGGCCTGCGACCAGGGCGACGCGGGTTGCCGAAACCTCCGTGACAAAGGACAGGTAGTTCACGATGAAGCAACCCAGCCCGAACATGGAGACACAGATCAGAGTGGTGATGGTGTCGATGTTTCCGGAACTGGCGACGAGAGGAATGACACCCATGCCCACCGTGCCGCTCCCCGCCACCAACAGGCGGGCGCGCGCCACGCCCACGAGGCGGGCGAGCCAGGTCGTCGCGCCCCCGCCCAGCCACAGCCCCATATCGAGGGCGAGGTAGGCGAGCATCAGTCGGGTGGCGAGATCGCGGCCGAACTCCACCCCGGCATAGCTGGTGAGGTAGCGCGGCAGCCAGCTGGTATACATATATTGCAGCGGGTTCATCAGGCTGGTGGCGATCACCAGACCCCAGAAAGCCCGCGATCCGAGGATCGTGCGAAAGGTGTCAGGGCGCTCAGGCGGATGCGGAAGGGGCGGCAGGTCGGGTGGGGTGGGATGGTCCATGGCTTTGACGCCGGGACCGCGCACCACCCCCACCCAGAGGATCGCCCAGACAATGCCAGCGCCCCCACAGGCGACAAAAGCAGTCCGCCAGCCCCAATGCTGTGTCAGCCAAATGATGATGGGCGGGGCCACCAGCGCGCCGATGCTCGATCCGCTTTGGAAGATGCCGATGGCCAGCGAACGTTGCGGGGGAGGGAAAATCCGGGCGGTGACACGCAAGGCCAGCGGCCAATTAGGGGCCTCGAAGATGCCGAGCAGCAAGCGGGCGGCGAAGAGCCCCATGAAACCGGTGGCCAGCGCCGATCCCGCGCCCATGAGGGACCAAGCGACGACAGCCGTGGCGTAAGCCGGCACCGCGCGAAATCGCTCCAGCAGCGGGCCTACGAACAACTGCGCCAACCCATACGCAAAGAGGAAGGCGAAGAACAGCCGGCCCAGATCACGGTCGGACAGGTGGATTTCCTCTGCGATGGCCGGGGCGGAGACCGAAAGCACCTGCCGATCAAGGTAGTTGAGAAGTGTGGCGGCGAAGAGGAGAAGGCAGATGGACCATTTGAGGCGCGAGGTCATGCGGGGGGCTGGGGAGGCGCAGCAGGCGGGCTGCGTTCTCACAGAACATGAGGCGGATGTCCTCGGATGCAAACCCTGCGTCACGGAGGCGCGCGGCATAGGTCCGCATTCCGTTCGCCGGGGTATCGAATTGGGGCATGCCATAGTCGGTGGCGGCGATGGTGGAGCCGACGCCGACCGCCCTGATTTGCTGCACGATCGTGTCGAACAGGATGCCCCGCTCGGCCCCGGGGTGGGCGCTGACCAGACAGCGCTCGAAATACACGGCACCGGTGGCGGCGAGGGTGCGCTGGGTTTCCACCGGCATGGCGGTGACGCCCCATTCGGGGTGGGTCACGCTGATGCGTTTGACGCCTACGGCGAGCGCCTCCTCGATCAGGATGCGTGATTCCTCCGGGGCAAGGTGGCCGGTGGCGAGGATGACATCGGCGTCGGCGATCTGGCGGAGAATGTCGCGCACGTCGTCCCGCAGTTTGGCGCCGTTCATGATGGTGAGCCCGCCCCGGCCGCCGAACTGGGTCTGGTGGTTGGCGGCCGACTTGGTCGGCATCCAGACATGGCTGGCCCCCATGCGGATGGCGGCATCGACTGCGTGGCAGTTGAAACCGCCGGCGGCGTGGTTGAGCACCAGCCCGCCAAACGCGCGGAAATCGGGAAACAGGCGATTCAGGATCCCGGCCCGGCCGCAGGTGCAATTGTGGTGGTTTTTGAGCACGACCGCGCGCATGCCCGCAGCCCGCGCTTGGGCCACCAGTTCCAAGTCGTCGATTTTGCGCTCGATCACGTCCGGAGCACTGTGGACGTGGGTATCGATCGCTCCCGGAGGCAATGGATCGGGGTGGTTCATGGCTGCGGGCGTGTCTTGAGTGGGGCCCAGCGATCGATGCGCCGGTCTACGGCTTCGCGGTCTTCGCCGGCTTCGATGGCCCGGCGGATTTCCCCCTCGGCTTGCTCGGCGAACTCGGCGTAAACGAGAACCTCCGTGAGCAGAGCCTGGGGGACGACGACAATGCCATCGACATCGGCGACGATGAAGTCACCGGGATTCACGGCTACCGAGCCGCCGGTCTGGCTGCTCAGCCGGATGGGGCCGTTCAACGCCTCGATTTGAAAACGGCCGTGGGCCAGCACCGGGGTGACACCGCGGCAGAAGGTCGGGAAACCCATCTGCAGGAGGTCGCTTTGATCACGGGTGAAACCATCGAGCACAATGCCCGCCGCGCCGCGGACTTTGGCGTTCGCGCCCGTATTGCCGCCCCACGGTCCGCTGGCGGTATGGCCGGCGCAATCGAAGACGATGACATCGCCCGGTTGGATGGCCCGGAACAGGTCATAGCTGACCGCGCTGCCCCACTTGGTGCCGGTCTGCGCCAGTTCCCGGCCGCGAACCGTCAGCGCGGGTCCGGCGAGGCGCGGGCCGGGACTGAGCGGACGGATGGCACTGTCCACCGCTTGGCCGGGATGTCCCAGCTTGGCGAGCACGTCGTAGAGCGTTGGCGTCGACACCATGGGGTAACGCCGGATGAGGTCTTCCCGGGTGAGGTGGGGGATCATGTCAGGGTCTTCGCTTCGGCCAGCGCGGTCACGCAATGGTGGAGGGGTTCGCCGCGGGTATGGCGCAGCATGTTGGCGAAGGCGTGGCGCATCTTGGTGGCGAAGGCCTCGCGCGTGCCGGCGGAGATGTGGGGCGTGATCAGCACGTCGTCGCGCTGGAGCAGGGGATGATTCCCGGGGGGTGGTTCCTGCGCCAGGACGTCAAGCCCGGCACCGGCGAGCCGGCCCGAATCAAGCGCCTCCAGGAGGGCGGCTTCGTCGACCAAGCCGCCACGGGAGGTATTGATCAGAAGGGCGCTCCGCCGCATCTGCGCCAGCGACCGGGCATTGATGAGGTGCCGCGTCTGGGTGGTCAGAGGCAGATGCAGGCTCACGATATCGGCCCGTTCCAGCAGCTGGCCCAGGGTGGCCACGCGCTCCGCCAGCAGATCCGAGGGAGCGGTCGCCAGCGGGTCCGTATAGAGGATGCGGGCATTGAAAGCGGCGGCGCGGCGCGCGACTTCTTGGCCGATCCGGCCGAAACCGACAAGCCCCAGCACCTTGCCGGACAGTTCGTGGGACGCCGCGCGCAGCTCCCACTGCAGCCAGCGGCCCTGCCGCGCGGCGCCGGCCGCCACCAGGAGCTTTTTGTAGAGTGCCAGGATAAGGAGCAACGTGTGTTCCGCCACCCCGGTGGATGTGCCCTCGGGCGTGATGGCCACCGGAATGCCGCGAGCCTGACACGCCGCGAGGTCGATATTGTCATGGCCCACCCCCTGGTGCTGGATCATCCGCAAACGGGGCGCGGCGTCGAGATTGGCTGCGGTGATCGGGTGATCCGCCACCAGGATAAAATCACAGGCGGCGAGTTCCCGGGACTGATCCCCGGGGCTGCTCGGGGTGAGGAGGTTCCAGCCGCCGGGCAACGCGGCTTGGACGGCGGCCCGCGTTTCGGCGGTGGCTTTCGGATTGAAATAGAAAATGGTGAAGCTCATTGGGCAAATCAGGCCACGACGCGGGCGGCCAGTGATTGCAGGTAGGCCAGCCCCGCCCGCTGTTCCGTCCGCACATCCCCCAAGCGGCTTTCGATGCTCACCCAACCCGCATAGCCGGCGGAGCGCATGAGACCCCATGCGGTTGCGTAATCAATGTCCCCGTCCGGCAGGGCGACGGGCTGGCCGGCACGATAATTTTTCACATGCCAGTTGCCCGCGTGGGGTGCCAGGAGTTGGAGCGCTTGGCGCCAGTCCGGCAGGGGCCCCGGGCCCCGGCAGATGTTGGCCACATCAGGATTCAGTCGCACCGCGGGTGAATCCACCTGTCTGAGCAATTGCAGGCAAAGTTCCGGCGTATCCAGCAAGCCATCGTCGTGGAGCTCAAGGACCAGTCGGACCCCGCTCGCCGCAGCCAATCTGGCCAAGCGCGTGATCGTTTCCACAGCGCGTTCAAATTCCTCCGGCGTTGCTTGCATCCCCCGCGAGGCAGATGGCCGGGCGTCCGGCGAGAGGGGGTTTGCCGCGAGAGAAAGGTTGATCACCTCGGCTCCGAGGACGGGCCCGGCACCCAAGGCGCGATCGATCCGGGCCATCTCGTGCTGCGCCGGCGACTCCCGGGTGAAGTGGCAGCGGGGAATGTTCAGGCTGGAGACTTGCAGGCCGGCATCCGCAATCTCCTTGCGCGTTTCGCCCAGCGCCTGGTGGTCCAAGCGGGTAAAATCCAACCATTCGTCAGCCAACTCGATGCCGGTGAACCCGGTCGCATGGGCCCAGGCAAAGGTGCGGCGCCGTTCGGCCGCATCCGGACGGATGAACGGGCGGTCACGGGGCACGAGCACAATGGTGGCAAATGACCAGCGCATAAAGGCGGTCAGCACCTGACGGCGCTTTGGGTGGGAGGCCGTGGCCCGGCTTGCCCCAAGGCTTTATGCATGGCGCGTGGCGCGCGGAGCTGAGGGGCGGTATCGGAGAGACACGACACGAAGATGAGGGGGCAGAAGGGAAAGTCATGCGCCGGACCGGCGGCGCAATTGGCGGGGTGAGGCGGCGAATCAAGCCGATCGGTGCATCATCCCGCCATCGAAGCTCCACTTTAGCGTTAAGCTAACGGACGCTTGCCGGGACCAGCGGAGAGCGATTGAAAATTCACAGGCAGCGAGGCTTCAGTCCGACCCGGATGCCCTGGGTCTGGCCGCGCGCCGTGTCCCGGGGCGACGGAGCTGATGCCTGAAAAATCTCGGAGTCGCCCCGGAAGAATTTCCACCCAAACTCAGCCCCGACATTCAACATGCACGTCCTCAGATTTCCCCGCCGAACCCTGGCTGCCGCTGGCTGGCTCCTGCTGCTTACGGTGAAGCTCCAGGCACAGCCGCAGCCCGGTGCGGCGGCCTATGTCACCCTCGCTGATTTGCCTTATCATTCCGAGGCGGTTCTGGCGCAGGCGGACGACTACCAGCGCAGCCAATGCCGGCTTGATCTCTATCTGCCGACCAATCGTCCGGGCTTTGCGACGGTGGTCTGGTTTCATGGGGGTGGGTTCACCCAGGGGAAAAGAAACCTGCCGGCGGCCCTGATGCAGAGGGGCGTGGCGGTGGCCGCCGTCAGTTATCGCCTGGCCCCGCCGGGAAAATTTCCCTGCTTCCTTGAGGATGGCGCGGCGGCCACGGCCTGGGTCCTGCGCACGATTGCGTCGCATGGCGGCGACCCGGGAAAAGTCTTTGTCAGTGGACATTCCGCCGGCGGCTACCTTGCGATGATGCTGGGCCTGGATGCGCGCTGGCTTGACGCCCAGGGGGCCTCGGCCCGCCAGCTGGCGGGGATCGTTGCCTTGAGCGCGCAGATGAGCTCGCATTTCCACGTGCGGAAGCTGCGCGGCGACACCACCCCCGGGCTGCGCCCGGTGATCGACGACTATGCCCCGCTGCATCACGCGTCAGCGGAGCTGCCGCCGATTTGTCTGGTAGTGGGTGATCGGGCGCTGGACTACCCGTCACGGGTGGAGGAGAACGCCTTCATGGCCGTGACGCTGAGGAACCTGGGCCACAAGCAGGTGGTGTATCATGAAATGGGCGGATTGGACCATGGGGGCACCAATGAGGGAGGATGGCTGGTCGCCCGTGGCTTTGTCGCGGCGGTGGCGGCGGGCCGTCCGGTGGGGGAAGCGGCGGTCCCGCCGCGGTGAGATCCGGCCGGACTACGGACTGGAGGCATCCAGCAAGTGGCCTTCGAGGGAGAGCGTCTGCTGCACCTGGGGTATGCCGCGCTCGCCGCGGTGCAGTTGGGTGATCAGCTGGTCAACCGCCACCGCGCCCAACATGGAGGGGCGGTAGTCCACGGTCATGGTGTTGGCGCATTGCGTATCATACCCAAGTGAGACAATGCCCAGGCGCGACACGGCCGCGCGTCCCAACGCCTTGCACAGCACCTCCTCGTAATCCAAGGGGAAGCAGAGCACAAGGGCATCGGGCCGGTGCGTGTGGCACCATTTGCGCAAATCAGCGAGGGAGGAGGTGTAGGGATCGTGATAGCAGAGCAGGGGCTTCGCCTTGTTTTGGGCGGCAGCCCAGGTGAAGGCGACGCTATGGAAATGATTGACCCTTTCCTCCACCCACGGCGGCACGATCAGGCCGATGCGCGAGTAGCCGCGCCGGCCCAGTTCATGCAGGGCCAGTTGCGTCGCGGTATACTGGTTGGGCACGACCCGGTGAAACCGGGGGCTGATCACCGAATAGCTCGTCAGGATGACGGCGAAATTTTGCCAGTCCAGCAGGTCGCTATAATCCTTCACGGGCGAAGGGCCGAGGAGCAGGCCGGAGACGCCGCGGGCAAGGAGCATCCGCTGGAGCGCGCGCGGTCCCGGCTGGTTGTCTGTCAGCTTGATCACGTCGATATGATAGCCGTGCTGTTCGGCCCGGGCCCGAGCGCCCTCGAGAACGAGTTCACGGTAGCGATCCTTGGGCCAGTGGAGAAAGGCGATGTTGTGGCGGCCCTTGGGCGTGCGTTTCGATCGCAGGTGATACATCAGGTGCGACAACAGGGGATCCGGTCGGTAGCCCAGTGAATCGGCAATCGCCCGGATCTTGGCCCGGGTCGCTTCCGAAACGCCCGGGCTGCCCCGGAGGGCGCAGGAGACCGCGACGACACTGACGCCGGCTTGGGCCGCAATCTCTCGCATGCTGGGCTTGGGGGTGGCCATGAGAGACTTAACGATAAAGCAAACCGGGCATGGCAAGACTAAAGCGGCGGGGCTGCGGTAGCGAGCTCCCCTTGAGAAGCCGGATGGGTCGTTAACGTTAAAGCGAATCCGGGCTGGCGGGGGGCTTTCGCAGCCTCTTGTTTTCCGGCTTCCTGCTTTTGCTTTCCCCGCAGTCCTTCCCCCTTTCTGTGCCATGAGTGGATGGTCCATTGTTTTCCTTGCTCTGCTGATCAGCTCTGCCGCCTCGGCGACCCCGACTCTACACCTTGTCGGGGATTCGACGATGGCCAACAAGAGCAAGACACCGCCCAATCCCGAGACCGGTTGGGGACAGGTGCTGCCGGCGCTCCTGACGGATGCGGTGCGCGTGGAGAACCATGCCATGAACGGGCGGAGCACGAAGAGCTTCATTGACGAAGGTCGCTGGACCAAGGTGATGGATGCACTCCAGCCGGGTGATTTCGTGATCATCCAGTTCGGACACAACGACGAGAAAGTCGGCAACCCGGCCGTCGGGACGCCGGCGCGGGGCGCCTATCAGGACAACCTCCGTCGCTTTGTGCGCGAGACGCGCGCACAAGGGGCGGAGCCGATCCTTGCCACGCCCGTGGCTCGACGCCGGTGGAGCGCGACCGGCGAGGAAGTCGTGGACTCGCATGGCGATTACCCTGCGGCCATGCGCGCCGTCGCGACGGAGGAGAAGGTGCCGTTGCTGGAACTGACCATCCTGACCATGGAACTGGAACGTGCCCACGGCTTCGAAGGCTCCAAGCGGCTGCACCTCTTCTATGCCGGTGGCGTGTATCGGCGCTGGCCGGAGGCGGTGAAGGATAACACGCACTACTCGGAATATGGCGCGGCCCGCGTCGCGGCGCTGGCCGTGCAGGAGATGCTGCGGTTGCAGCTCCCGCTCGCGGCGTGGGTGAGGTGAAGGAACGGCCAGACGGCGCGAGGCCAGGTTCGATCAGACGACACTCTGCTTGATTCTTCCATATGCTCCTCCCCCTCCTCCTGACCTTCTCCACGCTCGGCTGTCCTGATTTCACGCTCGAGCAATCCATGGCGCTCGCCGAGAAGCACCAGCTAGCGGCCATTGAGCTCCGCGCGCTCGGGGGCACCCTGGATGTGCCGGCTTATCTCGCGCAGACCTACGGCACCCCCGCCCAGCTTGCGGCGAGAATGGCGGACGCCCCGGTCAGGATCGTCGCTCTCGATACTTCACTCCGGCTTGTCGGCAACACGCCGGCGGATCGGGAAGCTTTCCTGCGGTTCGTTCCGTGGGCCGAGGCGCTGGGCGTGAAATGGCTCCGGGTCATAGATGGCGGCAGGGCAGCCGGTGCCGACGAGATCGCGTCGGCGGTGGCCACGATGCGATGGTGGCGTGAGCTGCGCGGCAAGAACGGGTGGCGGACGGACATCATGATCGAGACCCATGACATGCTCGTCACCGCGCCGGCCATTCGCCGGTTCCTCGCGGCGGTGCCGGACGCCGCCATGCTCTGGGACACTCATAACACTTGGAAAAGGGGCGGCGAGGATCCGCTCGCGGTGTGGCGCATCATCAAGACGCACGTCGTCCATATTCACGTCAAGGACAGCATCAGCCGGCCGAGTGAGAAATACCCGTTTACCTATGTGTTGCCTGGCACGGGGGAGTTCCCCATGGCCCCGCTCCGGGCGGTGCTTCGCTCCGAATATCAGGGTCCGGTCAGTCTCGAGTGGGAGAAAGTCTGGCATCCTTACCTGCAGCCGCTCGACGATGCGCTGACAGCGGCCGAAAAGAACCGCTGGTGGCCGTAGCCCGATCGGCGTCGACACGGTCGCGCGGGGCAAATGTCGGACTGGCGTGGCGCTCCCGGGGGCACTCAATCGCGCGCGGCTAGCCGTTCGGTTCGCGCGGGCTATTGCCCCCATCCGGTGTCTAGCCGTCCGGGGCAGGTTTTCGCTCCTTGGGGCCGGTGTATGATACCCGCCAGATCGTGCCGTTGGCATCATCGGTCACGAGCAGGGAGCCGTCGCGCGCCACCGTCACCCCAACGGGCCGCCCCCACATGCGGGTGTCATCAAGCACAAACCCGGTCAGGAAATCCTCATAGGTGGCGTCGGCCTGGCCCTTCCTTGTTTTGATGCGGATCACCTTGCCGCCGGTGCGCCCGGAGCGATTCCAGGAACCATGGAGCGCGACAAATGTATCGCCGCGGTATTTCTGGGGGAAGGCGGCCGGACCGACGGGGTCGGACGGGTAGAACGTCATTTGCAAGGCTGCGGAATGAGCCTGTAGCGGCACATCGGGGACAATGACCTCTCCGGCCAGGTCCGGCCGGGCACCAGCCAGGCGGGGATCCTCGTGCCCGCCCATGTAATACCAGGGCCAGCCATAAAAGCCGCCTTCCTGGACGCTGGTGACATAGTCGGGGACGAGGTCATCGCCCAGACCGTCTCTCTCATTGACCGAGGCCCACAATTTTCCGGAGGACGGCTCCACGGCGAGGCCCACGGCGTTGCGGATGCCGGAAGCGAAGATGCGCAGGCCCTTCCCCTCGGGGTCGGCCACCAGGATGTTGGCCCGGTTGGCCTCCTTGCCCCATGCGGAACCGCGGAGGCGCGCGGCTTCCCAGGCGCGAATCTCCGCGGGAGATTTCACCGGCATGCCGTTGGCGATATTCGAGGCGGAACCGACCGAGATGAACATCTGCCGGCCGTCGTTGGAGAAGACCACGTCCCGCGTGTTGTGCCCCGTGGCGCTGTCGGCCAGTTTCCCCAGCACCACCTCCGCCGGTCCACGCGCCACAAGGTCCCCGGACCGGTAGGGAAATCGGACGACGGAATTCAGGTTGGCCACGTAGACCCATTTTGGCTCCCCGCGGCTGGGGTGGAAGGCGATGCCGAACGGGCCGTGGAGACGCTCGGCGAAAATCCTGTTTTCCAAGGGGCTGTCAGCCCCATCGGCCAGTCGAATCACCCTGATCCGGTTTTGACGTGTCTCGGCGATGAAGATGTCGCCATTGGGCGCGGTGCGCAATAGACGTGGACCTGAAAGACCGGAGATGAGCAGCGTGACTTGAAAACCGGGCGGGACAGCCAGCTTCGCCTCCTCGGGCCGCTCAAGGGTCCGGGGATGATTACTGGCGGAGGAAGAAGCATAGGGGAGGGGCAATTCGCCCAAGCTTATCCGGTGGCGCACCCCGGGCGCGTCGTTCCGCCAATCTCCTGGGCCCGGGGCGGGTGCGGTGCCCCCGTTCGTTCCGGCCGGAACGGTCGTCGGGAGCAGGGTGGCCAGGAAAGCGATGAGGTCGCGCCGTTCCGCCGGCTCGGGCAGATTCATCACCATGTTTGTTCCGGGCACCAGGGCCGAGGGAGCTTCCAGAAAGCGATCCAAGGTGGCTGCGTCCCACGTGAGGCCGGAGCCTTTGAGCGCCTTGGTGTATTCGAATCCGGGGAGCGCCGCAGCGGGGCGTCCCAACACACCCGCCAGCAACGGTCCTGGTCCGGCCGCCGGTTGCGCTTGCCGGCCAGTGCCGTGGCACAGGGCGCAACTCTGCTGAAAAAGAACCTCGCCGCGTCCGGGGTTGCCGGGGAGGGACTGGCCGGCGACCGGATGGGCCGTGAGAATGAGAGAAAGGGCGGGCAGGAATTTTTTGATGCTCAAGCGCGGGAGCAGCATCGGTTCAGGAATCACGGTGCGGCATGGTGGCACGCAATGGTCCGTGGTGCAAGGGCGGGGTGGGAGCGAGGCAGGAACCGCACACGGCTGGATGAACGGAGCGACCGGATATTTTTTGGGCGAATTCATCGTGCAACCCCATCATCTCATTCCGCGGCTTTGCGCCGGGGCAGGAGGTGGTCGTGGGCCACTCCAGGTCTGGTCGCTGCGTCGATCGGCGCGGAAGCCGCGATGGCTTTGTTGGCCCTATCGCCCGAACTGTCCGGCGCTGGGGTAACCTAACGGTAAAGTCATGTCTCAGTCGCCATACGTCTTTCCCGGGACTTTCGTTGTCGGAACCAATCCCCCCTGTTTCGTCAGCAGTGTCTGCCCCGCTCCCCAGTCGTTCTCCGCGTGTCGGCGCCTACTCCTTTCATCGCGCGCAGCGTCGAGACGAGGGTGGATTTTCCGGGCACCCGGATATTTATTCAACCCGTGAAATATTCGCATCCCTCCTTCGGACGCACCCCGTGTGCGTATCGATTCGTCGATCCCCAGCGGTGCGTCCTGTCGGGGAACCCCGATCGCTCAGAGAGTGGTGTGACATGCTCGGATATTGCTTTCTACTATCCCGCGCCTGCCCTGATGCCGGGCGGGATGCCGGAACATGACCTGATTCTTTCCATGCCACAAGGACACGCTTCTCCCTTTTCTGCCGCCGTCCATTCCCTCCGGCGCCTGGCAATACTGGCCCTCGGATTGCTCGGGTCGCTCGCCGGCGTGGGAACCGCGGCGGAGGCCGCTCCGGCTTGGGAAACTCCACCCGGTTGGACCGAGACCCGCGGCGGAGCCGGCGGTCGGGTCATCCGCGTGACGACGCTCGCCGCCGCCGGGCCGGGCTCCTTGCAGGAGGCTTTGGCCGCCCAAGGTCCGCGCGTGGTCGAATTTGCCGTGGCGGGGACCATTGACCTGGGCGGACGAAGCGTGCGGCTGACCAGCCCGTTCCTCACTATCGCCGGCGAGACGGCGCCGCATCCGGGCATCACGATCACCAACGGTGGCATCCAGATCACGACCCATGACCTGATTGTCCGTCACATCCGGGTGCGACCGGGCGCCGGCAATCGCGCCAAGGGAAGCGGCTGGGAAGTGGATGGCCTCGCGACCGGGGACGGCGCCCACGATGTCATTGTGGATCACTGTTCGCTGACCTGGGCCACGGACGAGAATCTCAGCGCATCCGGGGTGCCGTTCAAGGGAAGGACCCCGGATGAATGGCGTCGCAATGCCTCCCATCGGGTGACCTTCAGCAATTGCATCATCGGCGAGGGGCTCGATGATTCAACGCACGCGAAGGGGCCGCATTCGAAGGGCACTTTGGTCCATGACAATGCGAGCGAGATCGCGATCATCGGCAATCTCTACATCAGTAACGCCGACCGCAACCCGCTCTTCAAGGCCGGCGTGCGGGCGGCCCTGGTCAACAATGTCATCCATAATCCCGGCCAGCGGGTGGTGCAGTTCGGCTATGTGTCGAGCCAGTGGGCAGGGCATGAACTGCAGCGCGCGGCCCTGAGCATGGCCGGCAATGTGGTCCGCCAAGGGCCGAGTTCCGCGCCGGAGATGGCCTTCTTCGAGATCTGGCCCGAGTCCGGCTCCTGCGATTTCTATCTCGCGGACAACCTCTTCTTCGATCCGGCCGGCCGGCCTCGCGCCGCGGGGCTCGGAGCCCGGGACCGCACGCGTTTCCGCGATGGTTTTACCCGCCCGCTGCCCGGTGGGTCAGGTTATGAATACCCGTTGGTTCCCTACGAACCATCGGCGGAGATGCGACAGGTCGAGGCTCCGCCCGTCTGGCCGCCCCGCCTGAAAGCCCGCCCGGCGGCCGAGACCGTGGCTTGGGTCGTCGCCAATGCCGGCGCGCGGCCGTGGGACCGGGATGCGACCGACCGGCGTTTGATCGAGGAGACCCGCACCGGGGGCGGCGCCGTGATCAATGAGGAACCGGAGGGGGAAGCCCGGATCACCCGCAACCGCACGCCCTAGCCACGGCCATGCGTGCGATACCACAAGGCGGACCCTTCGGGATCTTCAGACTTTGGGTCAGTAGATACGCAGCCTGGGGCTTGGGGGCCCTGGGCTCCTCGTTCGCCTCGGCATCCCCGGCTCTGCCGGAGGATGCCGGGGCGCGCTTGGCCCTGCCCGAATACAGGCTGATCCCGGCGGCCCGGCCGGAGGAACTCACGCCGGCGATCCCACTTGACCCGAAGGCGTTCACGACTTGGACCCGCTCTCATGGCGATGCGGGCTCGCGGCGCTACTCGGCTCTCGACCAGATCAACCGGGGCAACGTGGCGAGCCTAGCCGTCGCCTGGACCTATCGCTCGGGGGATGGCGCGCGTCATCTTCAAGCCACGCCCACCATCGTCGACGGGGTTTTGTTTGGTCCGACGGCTGGCCGGCGCATCGTCGCGCTGGACGCGGCCACCGGCCGCGAACTCTGGAATTTCAAACCGGAGCAACCCGCGCGCGCGAGGGTCGAGGATGAGCCGGCGCGGCGCGGCATGGTCTACTGGCCGGGCGAAGGCGCCCACCAGGCGCGACTCATTTTCGGCAGCGGCAACTGGATCTACGCCCTTGATCCGAAGACAGGCACGCCGATCGCCGGCTTTGGCAAGAATGGGCGCGCGGCTTTGCCCACCGGAGCAACCCCAACCGGGGCGATTTATCGCGGGGTGCTGGTGACTGCGGGGCTTTACGGCGATATTTTCGGCTTTGATGTGCGCACCGGCGCGCAACTCTGGCGCTTCCACACGGTGCCGCGTGGGAATGAGTTTGGCGCCGATACCTGGCAGGGCGAGGGCTTGGAACCCTACTATGCCAACTGCTGGGGAGGGCTCTCGATCGACGAGGATCGCGGGATCGCCTTTGCCGCGATCGGCGCCGCCCAGCCGAACTTCATCGGCGTCGATCGCATCGGGGACAACCTGTTCAGCAACTGTGTGCTCGCGCTCGACGTGCTCACGGGCCGGCGCCTGTGGCATTTCCAAACCGTCCGGCACGACATCTGGGATCTGGATGTTCCGGCCCCGCCCACGCTCGTCACCATCAACCACGACGGGCGCCAGATCGACGCCGTGGCCTGCGTGACGAAACCCGGCGTTCTGCTCCTGTTGGATCGGGTGAGCGGAAAACCGGTCTTCCCGTTCCGCTTGCGCCGGGCTCCGGTCTCCACCCTGCCGGGGGAGATCACCGCCCCGTATCAGCCGGACCCCGAACTGCCGGAACGCTTCTCCCGGCCGGATTTCGAGCTGGCGGATGTCACGACCCGCACCCCCGAGGCCCACGCCTATGTCCTGAAGCAGGTGGAGCAATCCACCTACGGGTGGTTCCAGCCCTTCGTCGAGGGGAAGCCGAATCTGTTCGTCGGCACGCGTGGCGGCGGCGAGTGGTCCGGCGCCGCCGTCGATGTCCGCTCCGGCCGGCTCTATGTGAGTTCGAATCGGAACGTCTCCCGCATCACGGTGTTTGCCGCCGACGAGGGCCGGCGCGATCCCGCGCATCCCCCCTCGGCGGGGGAGGAGATCTATCGGCAGACTTGTTTCGCCTGCCACGGACCCGAGCGATTGGGAACCGGGATGGTGCCGCCGCTCGTCGGCCTGCGGCACCGGATGACCGACCGGCAGGTGACCGAGCTCTTGCGCACGGGGAAGGGGGCGATGCCGCCCGCCCCGCCGCTCAGCGAGCGGCAGCACCAGGACTTGCTCGATTTCCTGTTCCGGCGCAACCAGCCGCCCGCCCTCCGCGCGGGCAAGTCGCTCCCTTACACGTTTGACGGCTTTAATTTTCTGACGGACCAGGAGGGCTACCCGGGCATCAATCCGCCGTGGGGCTTGCTCAATTGCTACGACCTGAACACGGGCAAGATCCTCTGGCGGGTGCCGCTGGGTGAGTATCCGGAGCTCACCAAGCAGGGCATTCCGAAAACCGGCACGCAGAATCTGGGCGGCGCCACGGTCACGGCAGGGGGTTTGGTTTTTTGCGCCGGCACGCACGATGAAATGGTCCGGGCATTCGACGCCGACACCGGGGAGGAATTGTGGAAGGCCAAGCTGCCCTTCGGCGGTTATGCCGCGCCGGCGGTATATGAGGTCGGTGGCCGCCAGTTCGTGGTTGTCACCGCCACCGGTGGCGGGAAAGTTGGCGGACCGGTTGGTGACGCTTATGTCGCCTTCGCTCTACCATCCCCAAAATGAGGACGCGGCCACCTTCCCCAACTGGGCACGGGAGCGATCCGGTCCGGCTCAGGCCGCATTCCCATCCCTATGTTGCGTCACATCGTTGAGTTGTTTGCCGGCTTCACCATGCTAACCGTCACGACTTTGCCGCTCCATTCCACCGAACCGCTGGTGCCCACGCGCTTGCGCTGCGAATATCTGGACAATCCGATCGGCCTTGATGCGGCGCATCCCCGCTTGAGCTGGATTGTGACCGGGGAGGGCAGGGCCCGCCGCCAGACTGCTTACCAGATCATAGTGAACACCTCGGAGTCCGAACTGCGGGCCGGGCGTGGCACGTTGTGGGACACCGGCAAGGTTGTCTCGGACGCCACCAATCCGATACTCTACGCCGGGACGGAGCTCGGCTCGGCCAAGCGGGCCTACTGGAGCGTGCGGGTATGGGACGAGAATGACCGTCCCTCGGCGTGGAGCGCGGTCGCGTTCTGGGAAACGGGTTTGTTGGCGGGCTCGGACTGGCATGGCAAATGGATCGCGCGTTCCGTGCTGGCGGGAGCGCCGCACAGGGTGAATACGCCGCCTCCGCTGCTGCGCCGATCCTTCAAGCTAGATGGGCCGGTCAGAAGCGCCCGCGCCTACGTTGTTGGCCTTGGTTACTTTGAACTGATGGTCAATGGCCAGCGCGTGGGCGATCACCTGCTGGATCCCGGCTATACCCGATACGACCGTCGGATGCTCTATGTCACGCACGATGTCACCGGGGCGTTGCAGGCCGGCGAGAACGTCCTCGGGGTCATGCTCGGGAACGGCTGGTTCAATGTGGAGACCTTGGCGGTGTGGCTTTTCGACCAGGCCCCCTGGCGAGCGACGCCACGCCTGCTGCTCGAGTTGCGCGTGGAATACGAGGATGGGCGGACCGTCACGATCGCCTCCGACGAGACTTGGAAAACCAGCGAGGGCCCGATCACGTTTTCCAGCATTTATAGCGGCGAGAGCTATGATGCCCGTTTGGAACAGCCGGGCTGGGATGCCGTCGGGTTTGATGACCGCGGCTGGTCGCCGGCGCTGGTCGTCGATGCTCCCAAGGGCCGGCTGGCGGCGCAGGCCATGCATCCGATCCGGCTGGACCGGACCATGCGGCCGGTTGCCGTGACGGAGCCGGTGCCCGGGGTGTATGTGGTGGATGCCGGGCAGAATCTCACCGGCAACGCCGAACTGGCATTCTCCGCGCCGACGGGCACCAAAGTGACCTTGCGTTATGGCGAAAGCTTGGGACCGGGGGGCCGGCTTGACCAGTCGGACATGGAGCGCTTTGTGCAGCGCCGAGATCCGACCCAGCGCGTCCAAACGGAGGATTATACATTCAAGGGGCAGGGACTGGAACGCTGGCACTCGCGTTTCACCTACCATGGTTTCCGTTATATCGAGATCACCGGGGCTCCGCACCAGCTTACGGCGGATGATATTGTCATTCGTTTCTTCCATTCCGCGGTTCCTCTGGCGGGGGAATTCGAGTGTTCGAACCCCCTCTTGAACAAGATATGGCAGAGCGGGCGATGGTCGTATCTGTCCAATCTCTTCGGCATTCCCACCGACTGTCCGCACCGCGAGAAAAACGGGTGGACGGCCGACGCGCACATCGCCTGCGAGCAGGGCCTTTTCTACGCCGACGGCATCACGGTCTATCAGAAATGGATCAACGACATAGCCGACGAGCAGTTCATCACCGGGGCATTGCCGGGGATCGTGCCCACCGGTGGACAGTGGGGCTACGACTTCGGCAGCGGACCGGCGTGGGACAGCGCCTTCCTGATCGTGCCGTGGCATCTCTACGAATACTATGGGGACAACACGCTGTTGCGGGCGAATTACGAGGGCTACAAGCGGTATGTCGATTACCTCACCACGCGGGCGCATGATGGCATACTCGCCATCGGTTTGGGGGACTGGGCGCCATGGAAGACCAAGACACCTGAAGCGGTGACGGACACCGGCTACTACTACCGCGACGCCCGGCTCGTGGCCATGATTGCCGGCTGGCTGGGTCAAAAGGAAGATGAGGCGGAATATACGGCGCTCGCCGATTCCATTCGGGAGGCCTTCAACCGGAAGTTCTATGACGCCTCGGGGGCAAGCTACAGCATCGGCAGCCAGACGGCTCTGGGTTGCGCGCTGTATCAGGATCTGGTTGATCCGACGAACAGGCCGCGCGTGCTGCAGTCACTGGTGGCCGCCGTGGCGCATAGCAATCATCACCTTGATTTCGGTCTTCTCGGATCAAAATACGTGTTGAACTCGCTCAGTGCCGGCGGGCGCGCCGACGTGGCCTATGCCATGGTGAGCCAGAAGACCCAACCAGGCTGGGGTTGGTGGATGGAGCAGGGGGCCACGACCCTCTGGGAACAGTGGGATGGGACCGAATCGCGCAATCACACCTTCTTCGGCGACGTGAATGCCTGGATGATGAAATCGCTCGCCGGCATCCAGGTGGATCCAAGCGCGCCTGGCTTCAGTCGGGTCATCATCGCTCCCAATCCCGTGGGTGACCTCACCTCGGCGAAGGCGCATTACGACTCGGTGCGGGGCCGCATCTCCAGTGAATGGAAGTTGGAAAACGGCGTGTTTGAACTCCGCATCGGCATTCCGGCAAATTGCGTGGCCACCGTCACCCTGCCGGTTGCGTCTTCCGACATCATCACCGAGGGAGGGAGGGGCTTGGATGCGATCAAAGGCATAGTGACGTTGCCGTCGGTTGGGGGGCGCCCGGTTTTCGAGGTCGGCTCGGGCAATTACGTTTTCGTCGTCCACTGATTCAGGTAACCACGAGCGGGTAAGTCGGCTTGGCTTGGCCTCCGTCGGCATGAGTTCCGACCTCTTGCCGCCGTGGCACTCGTCGCTTCCCTGCGCCGCGGCAAAGTCGCCGTCGGCATGACTTGGCTTCCGCCGGCACGAGTTCCGATTCCTTTCAACCTGGCAGGGCAGGGGGCGACAAACCGCGTAAGTGCGTAATTTGTGAACAAGTTTTGACGATTTCGGGCGGATTTTTACTTGCTTGTGGGGAGGAAAATGGGGACAAATGGGGCGTCTTGGGGGAAGGGGCCTCCAGACACCTTCCATGGCGCAATCACGCACAACCGTTTATTCCGGCCGTTTTGAGCACACGCTCGACGACAAGAATCGTCTCACGATTCCGTCGCTGTGGCGTTGGGTGCACACGGACGAGGAGACGTTCCTGGCGATTCCGCATCCGGATGGTTACATCGCCGTGCTGCCGCCGGCGCGCGTGGACAAACTCCTCGCCCAGATTGGCGAGATGAAACTGTCGGATCGCGACGCGCAGGCGGTGAAGGCCAAGATTTTTTCGGAAGCCCTCTCGTTCACCTTCGACAAGCAGGGCCGCTTCGGCGTCAGCGCCGACCTGTTGCGCCACGCCGGCATCGCGAAGGACGCCGTCCTCAGCGGCATGGGCGACACGTTCAACATCCTCAGCCCGGCCCGCTGGACCGAGATGACGCGCAGCACCGCGGGCGAGAACTTCGGCGACATGATGCGCCGCATCGGACTCTGACCCATGAAAACGCTCGTCACGCTCATCCGGCCGCAACCGCTGCCCAAGCTGTCGCCCGTTTTCTGCGCGAACCGCCGCCTGCTCCTCCGCGAGCCGGCCGTGATTGCCCTCCCGTGGAAGAAACTCCATGTCCGCGCCCGCGCTTGAACTTCCCACCCGCGCCATGAACCCGGGGCACCAACCCGTGATGTTGCACGAGGTGCTTGAGCACCTCGCTCCTCTCCCGGGCACGTGCCACCTCGATTGCACCTTTGGCGGCGGCGGCCATACCCGCGCCATCCTGGCGACCGGCGCCAGCGTCGTCGCCCTCGACCGGGATCCGGCCGCGCAGCCGCGTGCGGAGGCTCTGCGCGGGGAGTATCCCGCCACCTTCCGTCTCGTTGACCTGAACTTCGGCGATCTGGCCATGCTGCCCGACACGGGCTTCCACGGCATCCTCTTCGATCTCGGAGTCTCCTCCTTCCAACTTGATGAGGTCGAGCGCGGCTTTGCCTTCCGCCACGACGCCCCGGCCGACATGCGCATGGACCCGCGCTCCGGCCAGCCGGCCGCCCGGTGGCTCGAACTCGCCAGCCATGATTCCCTCGTCCGCGCCATCCGCGATCTCGGGGAGGAGCAGAATTGGCGCCGCGTGGTGGCGGCCATCGAGTCCGCCCGGGGCACCGGCGCGCTGGCCCGCACGGGTTCGCTCGCCGAACTCATCGCCAACGCCATCCCCGCCGCCGCCAAGCGCGAGAGCCGCATCCATCCCGCCACCCGCGCCTTCCAGGGCATCCGCATCGCCGTCAACGACGAGCTCGGCGCCATCGAGCGCGCGTTGCCCGCCGCCTTCGCCAAGCTCACCCCCGGCGGCGTGCTGGCGGTCATCAGCTTCCACTCCCTCGAGGACCGGCCGGTGAAACAGTTCTTCCGCGCCATGTGCGGCCAGCCGGTGGACGCCAGCGACGCCACCCCGCAGCAGCTCCGCACCAAGCTGGCCGACCCTCTGACACGCAAGCCGCTCACGCCGTCCGACGCCGAGATTTCCGCCAACCCCCGCAGCCGCTCCGCCAAGCTGCGCGTGCTCCGCAAACTCTGATTCCGCGCCCGCCATGAAACCACCCCCGGCCAACGCCAACATCAACCGGCTCATCGTCCTGAGCCTGCTGCTCCTCGTCTTCTCCGGCACCCTGGGCCTCGGCGCCGTGTGGGTGCGCCAGGAAATTTCCGCGATCGCCAACCGCAGCCGCGCCCTCGAGGCGCAGATCGCCGACGTCGAGCGCGGACTCGACGAGATCAACGTCCTCGTGGCCGAAGCGGTCAATCCCGACGCCCTGCTCCGGCAAAACGAGGCCATGCGGCTCGGGCTCGTGTCGCCGCAGGAGGCCCAGGTCAGGCGGGTGGACGGCTCGCCCGAGCTGCGCCTCGCGACCAAGCGCAATCGCGAGATCTTCAACCTCGCCACGGCGGCCGTCGGCGACCACGCCCCGGAATTCCGCATCGTCACCGCCTCGCTCCGCTAATGCCGATGTCCAAGGGTTTCGCCAGCCATCGTCTCACGCTCCTGTCACTCGGCGTCGTCGCCTGTTTCATGGCCGTGGGCGTGCGGTTGGTCTACCTGCAGGTGGTCGATCGCGACGAGCTGCTCCGCTTTGTGGACAAGGCCCGCCGGCAGATCGTCATCGAGCATGCCCGGCGGGGCGCCATCCTCGATGCCCGGGGCAACCTGCTCGCGACCAGCCGCTCGGAGCTGACGGTGGCGGTGGACGCCTGGGCGCTGGCCGATTATCTGGCGGCGGAGAAAAACCCCGCCCGACGCGCCCGGAAAACGGCGGAGGAGCAGACCAAGCGCATCACGCTCGCGACCTTGCTCGGACTGCCGCTGGCTGAGGTGGAAAAGGCTTTCATCCCGGGCATGCGCCCGATCAAGCCCGAAGCCGACAAGCGGGACGGGAAGGTGGACGGACTGACCAAGGATCGTTGGGTCAAGCTGCGCGAAGGCATCAGCGAAGCCACCTACGACCGCATCGAGGCGCTCAACGTCCGCGGCCTCACCGCCGAACGCGTTTACCGGCGGGTCTATCCGGGCAACGAGCTGGCGGCGCATCTCCTCGGCTTCGTGAACAAGGAGGGTGCCGCCGCCGCCGGCGTCGAGAGCAAGTTCGACCTTTACCTGAAGGGCGAGGACGGCTGGATCGAGTCCGAGAAGGACGGCGCCCGCCGCGAGATGGCGCAGTTCCGCAGCCGGGAGGTGCCGGTGCAGGACGGGCATGACGTCGTGCTGACCATCGACTCGGTGGTGCAGCACATGATCGAGAACGAGCTGCGCGGCATCGGAGCCAAATATCAGCCGAAATTCGCCACCATCATCGTCAGCGACCCGATGTCCGGCCGCATCCTCGGGATGGCGAACTACCCGTCGTTCAACCTCAACGAATACAACAAGGCCCCGCTCGACGTGCAGCGCAACCGCGCCATCACCGACCAGATCGAGCCCGGCTCGGTCTTCAAGATTGTCGCCGCCGGCGCCGCGCTCGACCAGGGGCTGGTCACGCCGCTCACGGGCTTCGATTGCAGCAACCCATTGGTCAATTACAAGGGCCGCGAACTCAAGCTGCCCAAGGAGGACCACGACTTCGGCCGCCTGACCGTGGCCGAGATCGTCAGCCACTCCAGCAACCGCGGGGCCGCCCAGCTCGCGATGCTGATGGGCGAACAGCGTTTCTACGACTACGCGCAGAAGTTCGGCTTCGGCCAGCGCACCGGTTTCCAACTCGGCGGCGAAGAGCGCGGCATGCTGGCGTCGCCGAAGAACTGGGACGGTCTGACGATCACTCGCATGCCGATGGGCCACGCCGTCGCCGCCACGCCCCTGCAGATGCACATGGCGATGAGCGCCGTCGCCAACGGCGGGGTGTTGCTGAGGCCCCAGATCGTTCAGGAAATCCGGGATGCCGACGGGAAGATTACCCAGGCCTTCGCGCCGGAGCGTGTGGGGCAGGTGCTCAAGCCCAGCACCAGCGCGCTGCTCGCGCAGCTGCTGCACGGTGTCGTCGGCCCGGAGGGCACCGGCGCCGGCTTCGACGTGCCGGGCTTTGAGATCGCCGCCAAGACCGGCACGACGCAGAAAATCATCGACGGCCGCTATGTGACGACACACCACGTCGGGTCCTTCGTGGGCTTCTTTCCCGCCAGCCGCCCCGAGGTCGTCCTCACCGTCATCGTGGACGACGCCCGCGTGCCCGGCGGATCGAACTACGGCCGCGCGGTCGCCGCACCGGTGTTCCACCGCATCGCGCAGCAGTTGGTGCAATACCTCGACATCAAGCCGGTCCAGCCGGCCACCCGCAATCTGCTCGCCATGACCGGAGGTGCGCGATGATCGGCTACCTCGCCCAGAACCATCCGCTGGTGGCGGCATTCCGCTCCCTGCCTAAGACCCGGACCCGGCCCGGTGCCCGTCTGGCGCAGCGTATCTTCAAGACGGCTCCGAAGCTCAGCGACTATTTCGGCGAGGGGGATATCCTCGCGCACAAGGGTGATTTGGACCGCCCCATCTCCGGCCTGGCCTTGGACAGCCGGCGGGTGCAGCCGGGCAATGTCTTCTTCGCGGTGCCGGGTCGGCGGACGGACGGGCAGGCCTTCATCGCCGAGGCCATCCAGCGCGGCGCGGTCGCCATCGTCGGCGGGAAAATGTCCGCCGGCACCGCCCTGCGCGTCACCTACCTTCAGGTGGCCGATGTGCGCCGCGCGCTGGCGCAGGTCGCGCAGCGCTACTTCGGATTTCCGGACAAGTCCCTCGATTTGGTCGCCGTGAGCGGGTGCCACGGCAAGACCACCGTCGCCAGTCTCGTGCAGCACCTGCTGGCGAGTTCGGCGCAACGCGTGGGCCTCATCGGCAGCGTCCATTATGATCTCGGCGCCCGCACCGTGCCGGCCTATCGCACCACGCCCGAATCGCTGGATCTTCACGGTCTGCTCGCCCAGATGCGTGATGCCGGCTGCCGGCAGGCCGTGCTGGAGGTCAGCGCGCCCGGTCTGGAGCAGCAGCGCGTGTCCGGGGTGAATTTCGGCGTCGCCACCTTCACGGGGTTCGCCCCCGGAAACCCGGAGGCCATGGAGGCTGGCTTCGCGGCGCAGGCCGGCTTGCTCTACGGCAGCGCCGGCCAGTCCGCCCGCGCGGCGGTCATCAATCTGGACGACGCGCACGGCGGCGCGTTCGCGGCCTGGCTCGGGCGGCGGATGCCGTCGTCGTTCAAGGTGGTCACCTACGGCGAGGCGGCGGGGGCGACCATTCGGGCCGAACAAGTCCGGTTGAATGCCAATTCCACCGCCCTGCGCCTGAGCTGGCCCGGCGGCACGCTGGAACTGGAGACGCCGCTGCTCGGCCGCTACAACGTGAGCAATCTGCTGGCGGCCTTCGCCACCTGTCATGCGCTGGGCCGCGACCTGTCGGTCATCGCCGCCCGCCTGAAGAGTTTTGGCGGCGTGGCGGGTCGCCTGGAGCCGGTCATGTGCGGCCAGCCGGGCCGGGTGTTCGTGGACTACGCGCACAACGCCGACACCCTGCGACACACGCTCCGGGAACTCCGCGCGCTCACGCCGGGCCGGTTGCTCGTGGTGTTCGGCTGCGGGGGCAAGCGCGACCGCACGCAGCGCCCGCTGATGAGCGGGGTGGTGCAGGAATTCGCCGACATCGCCTGGGCCACGGCCGACAACCCGCGCGCCGAGCAGCTCGGGCAGATTTTCACCGACATGCAGCCCGGCGGGCCGCGCGCCGGCGCGCTGACCTTCGTCGAGGACCGGCGCCGCGCCATCGGCCTGGCACTGGCGGCGGCCCGCGAGGGTGATTGCGTGCTCATCGCCGGCAAGGGCCACGAGACCACGCAGGAATTGGCCGACACGATCATACCCTTCGACGACCGCCAGATCGTGCGCGCCCTGCTCGGGAGCCTGTGCCACCAGCCCGCCTGAGTTTCCGACCATGTCCTCCTTCGCCCCTGAAAAACTCGCCACCTGGACCGGCGGGACTTGGACCCGTATTCCGGAAGGACCCGTCACGGGCTTCAACCAGGACACGCGGGCGCTGCGCGCCGGGCAGGTGTTTGTCGCGCTGAAGACGGAGCGGCGCGACGGGCACGATTACCTGCGCGAGGCGCAAATGGGCGGCGCGGTGGCCGCGCTCGTGGGCCGGGCGGTGCCGGGCGCGCCCTTGGCCCAGTTGGTGACCGCCGATGCGCTCGCCGCCTTCCAGCGCATCGCGCGCGAGCATCGCCGCGAGTTCTGCGGAACCGTCATCGGCGTGACCGGCAGCGCGGGCAAGACCTCGACCAAGGATCTGCTGGCGCGGCTGCTCGGCGGGAGCCCGGATGTCCTCGCGACCGAGGGGAACCTGAACAATCACTTGGGGGTGCCGCTGACCCTCACGCGGCTCACGCCGGCGCACCGGGCCGCGATCATCGAGGCCGGGGTCAACGCCCCCGGCGAGATGGCCGGGCTGGCGGAGATGATCGAGCCGGATCACAGTGTCGTGACCCTCGTGGCGCCGGCGCACCTGGAGAAACTCATTTCCGTCGAAGGCGTCGCGGCGGAGAAGGCGCAATTGCCCGCCGCCAACCGGCCCGGCGGACTCGCCGTGTTCCCCGACTCCTGCTGGGCCCATGCGCCGTTCCGCGCCTTGCCCAACCCGCTGGTGCTGGTGCCGGCGGATGCCAGTTCGCCCGCGGGTGCCGCGCGCAGCCTGAGATTTTCCGTCACCCAACGGTCAGACCGCACCGAGTTGATTCTCGCCGGCCAGCGCCGGTTCCCGCTCCGGCGCGTGTCAGCCGGCATGGCCCGGAACGCCGCGCTGGCGCTGGCGCTGGCCTCGGAGCTGGGCGTGGCCGACGACACGCTGGTGGCGCGCCTGGCGGACTGGCACCCGTCCGCGTGGCGCGGCGAATTGCGCCGGCATGGGGTGGCGACGGTGTATTGCGATTTCTACAACGCCAATCCCGCCTCGATGGCCGATGCCATCGACGCCTTCAATGGGGCCGTGGATGCCGCACTGCCGCGGCTCTATGTGCTTGGCTCGATGGAAGAGCTCGGCACGGGGGCGGCGGGGTATCATCGCCAGCTCGGGCACATGATCCGACTGCGCCCGGGCGATTTCCTCTTTGCCCTCGGCAGCCAGGCCGCGGCGTTACGGGATGGACTGCTCGAGAACGGCAATCCTCCCGCGCAGATCGCCGTCATCGCCGAGGTGGCGCCCGTGCGCGAGCGCCTCGCGGGATTCCCCGGTGCCGTCTTTTTGAAAGGCAGCCGTCGTTACCAACTCGAAACCGTCCTCGCCCCCCATGCCCATGCCCACTGAATCCGTGACTCTCGACCCGACCGCGCGGCTCACCGCCGCGCGTGATGAGGCGCTGCGGCGCTACACCCAGCACCTCACCGCCGTGCACCTCCGGAACAGCCGCTGGCATGCGGTGCTGTCCCGCGGGCGCACCGCCTTGCGCTCCCACCTGACGGCTGCCTCCGTCGCCGCCCCGCAACCCGCCACCCATGCGCGCTAACTTCAGTCCGATGGCGGAAGCCGCCCGCCGCCTGGGCGCCGCGACCGCCCCGGCGCGGCCCGGCCCCGGCAGCACGCCGCCGCTGGAACCGCGTTGGTGCGAGTGGCCGCGCCGCACCCCGGCGCGTCCGGCGCGCACCGGCCTCTGGCAGGCCTTGCAGCAAATCCAAGCCCGTCATGCTTAGTTATCTCGCCGATTACGCCCACCTGTGGAGCCCGCTCCGGCTGTTCCACTACATCACCGTGCGGTCGGTCGGTGCGGCGGTCACGGCCCTGTTCATTGGCTTTCTGGCCGGGCCCTGGCTGATCGCGCGGTTCCGCGCGTTGAAATTCGGCCACGGCTACATTGACGAGCGCACCGGCGCGCTGGGGGCGACCTACTTTGACAAGAAGCACACGCCGACCATGGGCGGCCTCATCATCTTCATCTCGCTGTTCGGCAGCGTCGTCCTCTGGGCCGCGCCGAACGTCTGGACGGTTGTCGCCCTGTTCGTTTACACCGCCCTGACGGTGCCGGGCTGGCGCGACGACTACCTGAAGGTCGTCCACAAGAACAAGGACGGCATCCGGTCATGGGAAAAAATCGCCTGGCAGTCGCTGGCCACGGTCGTGGCGCTGGGCATCCTGCTCTGGCATCCGCAGAGCAAGGCGAAGATCCTCGAGCTCTGGGTGCCTTTCTTCAAGGAGGCGGTGATCGCCCACATGCCCTGGTGGCTGCTGCTCGTGCTGCTCTACCTGTGGATCGTCGGCTTTAGCAACGCCATCAACCTGACCGACGGGCTCGACGGCCTCGCCACGGGCTGCACGATCACGGTCGCGCTGGTGCTGGGCATCATGGCCTACGCGGCGGGCAACAGCATCGTCGCGCAATACCTGCTCATCAGCTACGTGTCCGGCACGGGCGAGCTCACGGTCATCTGTGCGGCGCTCATCGGCGCGTGCATGGCCTTCCTGTGGTTCAACTCGCATCCGGCCGAGGTGTTCATGGGTGACACCGGCTCGCTGGCCCTCGGCGGGCTGATCGGCGTCATGGCCTTCATGATCCACCAGCCCTTCACGCTGGTGATCGTGGGCGGCGTCTTCGTCATGGAGGCGCTCTCGGTCATCCTGCAGGTCGGCTGGTTCAAGTGGACGAAGCGGCGCACGGGCACGGGCGCACGGCTCTTCCTCATGGCGCCGATCCACCACCATTTCCAGAAGCGCGGCTGGCCCGAGACGAAGGTCGTCCTGCGCTTTTGGATCCTCTCGCTCGGTTTCGCCCTGGCCGGCCTGGCGACGCTCAAGCTGCGCTGACCCTTTCCGCAATCTTCCATAACCCCCCACCATGACCGAGTCCCCGTCCGAATCCCCGACCACCACCGCCCCCGCAGCCTTCGCCACCCCCGGCACCCTCATCGCCGTCGGCGTCTGGGCCTGCCTCTTCACCCTCTTCATCGTGCTCGGACTGCTGTCCTGAGCCTCCGCCCCATGCCCATCGACTACAATTTCGAGATCACGCCCAGTTTTCGCGACGCCACCCGCAGCAGCCTCCTCCTGCTGCGGCAGCCGGTCGTCCGCTCCCTCGCCAAGCTGCGCCGCCTCCGCAAGGGGCAGGCGATCCCCGAGGGCCCGCTGGTGCGCACCGCCAAGCTTTTCGCAGGAGTCCGCTGACAGGTTCTTTATATCACCAATCGGAACCTTACCACCCGCTGTCAGCGGACACCTGCTGCCTTCCATCCCGACAAAAACACCCGCGCGCCGCCGCAGCGGATTCCGCCAAATCCTTTGTGGAAAAGCTGTGAATAAGTCCCATTTTTAGATAGCAAATCTCCAACCTCCGTCCTCATATACCGCCATGAAAATCCTCCAGATCTTCGGAGCAGTCGTCGCCGTGCACCTGCTCGCGTTTATCTTCATTTTTGCCAGTCCCGGCTGCCAATCCGGCCCGCGCAACATCCCGACGCCCGACGCGACCCTGCCGGCGGGCGGCACGGTCGCCCCGGTCACCTTCAGCCCCACGGTGCCGCAGCCCGTGGATCTCGGCACGCCCGCGCCCGGCTACTCGTCGTCCTCCGTTCATGCCGCGCCGACGCGCCCCGGCTCCGCCGCCGCCGTCGCGATCACCCCGCCCAAGGCGACGGCCGAGGTCGCGCCGGTCTCCACCTACACGGTCGGTCGCGGTGACAGCCTGTGGAGCATCGCGAAGAAGCACCACCTGACCGTGGCCGAGCTCGCCAAGGCCAACAGCATCGGGGTGGGGACCGCCCTGCAGCCCGGCCGGAAACTCATCATCCCCGGCAAGCCCGGCGCCGCGCCGGCTCCCGCCGCCGACAAGCCGCGCGATCTCGGCACGCTCACCCAGGCCGCCCCCGCCAAACCGGCGAACGGCGAGGCCGTGAAGCACACCGTCGCCGTCGGCGAAAGCCTCGGCGTCATCGCCCGCAAATACCAGGTCAGCGTCGGCGAACTCGCCGCCGCCAACAACATCACCGACCCCTCGAAGGTCCGCGCCGGCCAGCAACTCGTGATCCCCGGCTTCAAGGCCGTCGCGCCGAAGTCCGGCGCCGCACCCGCCAAGGCTGCGGCCACTCCGGCCGCCACGCCGGCCGCCCCTGCGGCGGAGACGCCGCCGCCGGCCGCACCGCGTTTTGAAATCGCCCCGCCGCCTCCCGGTCAGGATCTCGATGCCGGCCTGAAGGGGACGGGCACCGAGGTGCCGACGATCAAGGTGGAGGAAGCCGCCCCCACGCCGAAGAACTGAACGAGCCGCCCCCGTGAGTTCGCCGAGCGCCGTTCTTCGCCGACCGCTCACGATCACCCCCGCGAGCGTCATCGTCGTCTGTGTGGCGGCGTTGGTCTCGCTGGGCCTCGTGGTGCTCTTCAGCGCGAGCTCGCCCATCAAGGGCGGGCCCTACGCCTACCTCTACAAGCAGCTCATTTTCCTGGCCCTCTCCATTGGCGCAGGCTGGCTGGTTGCCATTGTTGACCTCGAGCACCTGCGCCGGTTCGCCTGGCTGGTCGCCGGCGCCTCGCTGCTGTCACTCGTGCTCGTGCTGTTCACCCATCCGGTCAACGGCAGCCGACGCTGGCTGGGCCTCGGCGGCTTCGGCCTGCAGATGACGGAATTCGCCAAGCTGGCGCTGGTCTTCACGCTCGCGCACTACCTCGCGATCAACCAGAGCCGGTTGCACGACTTCTGGCGGGGCTTTGCGCTGCCGCTGGCGGGCATCGGGCTCTTCGTGCTGCTGGCGATTGTCGAGCCGGACTTCGGCGCCGCGGCGCTGCTCGGCGGCATCGGCGTCGTCCTGCTCTTCCTCGCCGGCGCGCGCCTGAAATTCCTGCTGCCCTGCATCGGGGCGGCGGTGCTGGCCTTCGTCGTGCTGGTGGCCAACAACCCCGTGCGCCTCCAGCGGGTGCTCTCCTTCCTTGATCCCGAGGCCAACCGGCAGGGCAGCGGCTACCAGCCCTGGCAGGCACTGCTGGCCTTCGCCGCGGGCGGGGTGGACGGCGTCGGCCTCGGCAACGGCCGCCAGCAGAATTCCTTCCTGCCCTTCGCGCACACCGACTACATCTTCGCCATCATGGGCGAGGAGATGGGCCTCATCTTCACGCTGCTCACGGTCGGCCTCTTCGTCACCATCTTCGTCGCCGGACTGTTGCATGTGCGGCGCGCGCCAAACCTCTTCCAGTTCCTGCTGGTGACGGGCTGCGTGCTCCTCATCACGCTCCAGGCCATCATCAACCTCGGGGTCGTCACCAGCCTGCTGCCCTCGAAGGGCATGTCGCTGCCGTTCATCAGCGCCGGCGGCTCCAACCTGCTGCTCATGGGGCTGCTGGTCGGCATCATCATCAACTCCCAGCGCACCTGGGAGCGGCCCAAGCCGCTCGTGCGGAAACGCGCGCTGACGGAGGTGGTGGCGTGAGCAGGTTCATCATCGCCTGCGGTGGCACGGGCGGCCACCTCTCGCCGGGCATCGCGCTGGCCGAGGCGCTCCGCGCGCGCGGGCACGAGGTCACGCTGTTTATCAGCCACAAGCGGGTGGACACCCGCCTGGTGGAAAAATACCCGCACCTGGCCACGGTGCGCGTGCCGAGCGCGCCGTTCGGCTGGCGGCCGGACGTGCATCTGCGCTTCCAGTGGAAGCAGGCGCAGGGTCTGCTCTTCAGCCGGCGCTTCGTGCGCCAGTTCCGGCCCGACGCCATCATCGGCTTTGGCGGCTTCACCAATGCCGGCGTGGTGCTGGCGGGCCGCCTGCAGGGCATCCCGGTGGCCCTGCACGAGGCCAACCGCGTGCCCGGCCGCGCCATCCGCGTGCTCGCGCGCTTCGCCGCGCGGCTTTACCTGCCCCCCGGGGTCCGGTTGCCGGGCATCCGCGGCGTCCTGATCCGGCACTCCGGCCTGCCCGTGCGCGCCGAGATCGCCCGCCTGCCGCGCGACGAGGCCCGCGCCCGGCTCGGCCTCGACCCGGCGCAAAAGCTGCTCGTGCTCCTCGGCGGCAGCCAGGGCTCGGGCAATCTCAACCAGTGGGCCGAGGCGAATCTCGCCGCGCTCGCCCACGAGGGCATCCAGGTGTATTGCGTCACCGGCCTGGGCAAGGGCCGCGAGGAGGTGCGCGAGCTGCATGACAAGAGCGGGCGGCTCGTTCGCAGCTCGTTCGTGGCCTTTTCCGATCGCGTGGGCGAGTTGCTCTCCGCCGCCGACCTCGTGCTCAGCCGGGCGGGGGCCGGCACGCTGGCCGAGTTGGTGCGCTGCGAGACGCCCGCCATCCTGATCCCCTATCCGCACGCGGCCGACAATCACCAGCAGGCCAACGCCGCCTACTTTGAGCAGCAGGGCGGCGGGGTGGTCGTCGCGGAGCACGCCCTGGCCGGGTTGCGCCAGGAGGTGCTCGATGTCGTGTTCAATGACTGGCTATTGAACAAATTCCGGACGAACCTGCGCCGCATGTCCCAGGAAAACAGCATCGAGCACATCGTGCATGATCTCGAGGAGCTCGCCGCCGGTGCGCCGCCCTCCGGCCATGTGCGGCCCACCCCGGCCACCTCCGCGCCATGAGTGCCGCGGCCAAGATTCCTGCTCTGGAGGCGAGGGAAGCCCGGTGGACCGAGTTCCTCGGGAGCGTGCGCGCGCAGCTCACGCCGGAGGCGAAGCTCCAGGAGCGGGAAATGCTCGGACCCCGGACGACGATGCGCGTCGGCGGCCCGGCCCGGGTTTACGCGGAGCCCGCGACGCCGGAGGATTTGCGCCGCCTGCTGGTGGCGGCCGGCCAGCTCCAACTGCCCGTGCGGCTGCTCGGGCGCGGGTCGAACCTGATCATCCCCGACGCCGGCGTAGATGGACTCGTCCTCAGTCTCAACCACGCCCACTGGCAGCAGTTCGAGGCGCGGCCCGATGGCCGGGTGTGGGCCGGGGCCGGGCTGCGGCTCAAGAATCTCTGCGGCCTCGCCACCAAGGCGGGCTTCAAGGGCTTTGAATTTCTCGAGGGCATCCCCGGCTCGGTGGGCGGGGCCCTGCGCATGAACGCCGGGGCCATGGGCGGCTGGATGTTCGATGTCGTCGAGGAGGTCCGGGTGATGAGTCTCGCCGGCGAGGTGCGCGACCTGCCGAAGGCGGCGATGCACGTGGCCTACCGGCACTGCGCCGAACTGCACGAGGCGATCGCGCTCGGCGCGCTCCTGCGCCCGGCGGCCAGCGCCGAGTCCGCCGACATCCGACGCCAGATTGATGTTTACCAGAAGAAGCGCGTCGAGTCGCAGCCGCGCGAGCCGAGCGCGGGTTGCATCTTCAAGAACCCGCCGGGCAACTCCGCCGGCCGGCTCATCGACGAGAGCGGCCTCAAGGGCGCACGGGTGGGGGACGCCGAGGTCTCGGCCGTGCACGCCAATTTCATCATCAACCGGGGCCGCGCCACCAGCGCCGACATCATCGGGCTCGTCCGCCAGATCCGCGCCCGGGTGAAGAGCGCCCGGGGCGTGGACCTCGAGCCCGAGGTGCTGCTCTTCGGGCAGGAGTGGAGGGACGTGCTGTGATTTTAGCTTTTCGCGTTCCGATTTTTGATTTCCGGGCTGCCGGTCAGCCTGCCTGTTGGGCGGTAACAGGGCAAAGACCGGCGTGAAGTCAAAAATCCAAAACCAAATTTCAAAAAATGAGCATCCCGATCATAGCGGTCCTGGCCGGCGGCACCTCCCCCGAGCGCGACGTGTCCCTCGGCTCCGGCCGGGCCGTGGCGCTGGGCATGGCCTATTCGCACCCGACACAGTTCTTCACGGTGGAAGCGGACGCACTGCCGGCGGGGCTCGACCCGGCCCGGCATGTGGTCTGCTCGACGCTGCACGGCGTGTTCGGCGAGGACGGCGGCATGCAGCGCCTGCTGGAGGCGGCCGGGGTGGCTTACGCCGGGTGCGATATCAAGGCGAGTGACCTCACCTTCGACAAGTGGCGCACGCGCCTGAGCGTGTCGGCCCGGGGCGTGCAAGTGGCGCCGGGCCGGGTGTTCCAGGCGACGGCCAAGCCGGCGGCGGCGGCGCTGGCCGCCGAGCTGGGCGAGCAGGTGGTGCTCAAGCCCAACCGGCAGGGCAGCAGCGTGGGCCTGCAGATCGTGTCCACCCGGGTGGGGCTCGAGATCGCGCTGAATGGCATCCGGCAGGGCGAATGGATCGCGGAGGAGCGCATCCTCGGCCGCGAATTCACCGTCGGCCTGCTGCGCGGCCGGGCGATGGGCATCGTCGAGGTGGTGCCGAAGTCCGGCGTCTTCGACTACACCAGCAAATACACCAAGGGCCTGACGGAGTATGTCGCGCCGGCCAAAATCTCCGAGGAAATCGCGGCGCGGATGGGCGCGGCGGCGGAAACGGCCTTCGCCGCGTGCGGCTGCCGGGATTACGCGCGCATCGACTTCATGCTCTCGCCGGATGGCGAATTGTATTTGCTGGAAATCAACACGCTGCCCGGCATGAAGGAGACGAGCCTGCTGCCGATGAGTGCGCGTTGCGTGGGGCTGGATTTTGTCGCGCTGTGCCGCGAGATGGTGGCCCCCGCCGTGGAACGATTCGCCCAGGCCCGCGTTGCCCGCGCATGAACCCAGCCACTGACCATATCCCCGAAGCTCCCGGCCGTTCCTGGCGCCAGATCCGCCAGGAGGTGAAGCCCGTGGCCATGTCGCGCCTGGGCCGCCGGCGGCGACTGGCCGGCTGGGCGCGGGCGGCCGCCCTGACCGTGACCATTGCCGGGGCCGGCTGGGGCCTCTACACGGTGGCGCACTCCTGGTCCACCAATCGGTCGGAGCTGGCCACCGCCATGCACAGCGAATTGGTGCGCGAGATCCGGCTCAGCAACCCCCACGGCGTGCTGACCCGGGAGTGGGCCGCGCAGGTGCTGGCCTTGCCGCGGACGGCCAGCCTGCTGGCGCTGGACCTGCCGGCGCTGCGGGACCGGCTGCTCGCCCACGGGCAGGTGCAGGCCGCCGTGCTGGCCCGCGAGTTTCCCGGCACGCTGGCCATTACCCTGCAGGAGCGCGCGCCGGTGGCGCGGGTGCAGGCGGACGACGGCCAGGGCCAGCCCAGGCAGCTCTTGGTGGCGAACGACGGCGTGGTTTACGAGGGACTGAATTACGACAAGGCGATGCTGGCCGGGCTGCCCTGGCTCGACGGCGTCCGGCTGGTGAAGTCCGGCCGGGGCTTCGCGCCCATCACCGGCATGGCCGAGGTGTCCGCGCTGCTCTCCACGGCGCAACTGCAGGCCCCGCACCTCTATCGCGAGTGGCTCGTCGTGTCGCTGGCCCGGCTCGCCGAGCGGGACGAGATCATCGTCAAGTCGCAGGAGGTGCCCGAGATCGTGTTCAGCCGGAAGCGCGACTACTTCAAGCAACTCGCCCAGCTCGACTACATCGTGGATGCCGCGCGCGGACTCGCGGCCGCCCCGCCGCTCCAGTCGGTGAACCTGTCCTTCGAGGGCCAGGTGCCCGTGCGGCTGCTGGCCGACCCGGCCGGGCCGCCCGCCGCTTCCCGTTCATTCTCCCTTCAACTTTCCCAACGGAAAAAGCCACGTGAGCTCTAGAATCGTCGCAGCAGTCGAAATCGGCACGGACAAGGTCGCCGTGCTCGCGGGTGAAATCACCCGCGGGCGCGCCCTCAACATCATCGGCGTCGGCCTGGCCCCGTCGCGCGGGGTGATGAAGGGCGAGGTGGTGGACTACAAGGCGGCCTGCGAGGCGACCCACCACGCCCTCGAGATGGCCGAGAAACGCGCCGGCATCCGCATCGAGGAGGTGTGGCTCGCCCAGACCGGCGGCCATCTCGACGCTTTCCTGAACGAGGCCTCGGTCAACGTGAAGTCCGCCGACAACACCGTGACGGCCCTCGACATCGCCTCGGTCTGCGAGCTGGCCAAGGAAAAGGAGCTGCCGGCCGGCCGCTCGCGCATCCATGAGATTCGCCGGCCCTTCCGGCTCGACGGCCGGGCCGTGCCGGCGCCGGAACACCTGTCGGGCCGCCGCCTCGAGGTCGGCTACTGGATCGTGCACGGGCCGGAGAGCAAGATCAGCGACAACATCCATGTCGTGGGCGGCTACCACCTCGAGGTGCGCGAGCTCGTCCTCGCCAGCCTCGCCACCGGCTCGCTCCTCACCAGCGCGGAGGAGCGCGCGCAGGGCGCCCTCGTGATCGACCTAGGCAAGGGGGTCACCGACTACGTGCTTTACCGCGACGGCCACGTGCTGGTCACCGGCACGCTGCCGGTCGCCGGCGACCACCTGACCAACGACCTCAGCCTCGGCCTGCGCGTCACGCTGGCCCAGGCGGAGCAGCTCAAGCTGCGCCATGCCCGCGCCACCGCCGTCACCCGGGACCGGGCGGATAAGGTCTGGCTGAACGGCGACGCCTCCTTTGGCGACCGCCAGCTGCCGCGGATGGCGATCGAGGCCATCACCGCCGCCCGCGTGCAGGAACTGCTCGAGGTCATCCGCGCCAAGCTCGGCCCCGCCTTCGTGCCCGAGCATTGCGGCGCGGGTGTCTTCCTCGCCGGCGGCACCGCCAAGCTGCCGGGCATCGAGGAGGCCGCCACCCGGGTCTTCGGCCTGCCCGCCCGCCGCGGCGTGCCGCCGGGCTGGGTGAAGGATGAGTTGCAGGATCCCATGTTCAGCACCGTGCTGGGCGTCTTCCAGTTCGGCCTTCGCACCGCCCACGAGCACGCCGTGCCGCCGCGGCGCAAGACCGGCTTGCTGAGCAACCTCACCCGAATCTTTGCCGCCACCTGACCGACCACGATGCCTGCCCGAATTGACACCCATCCCGCGCCGGCCATTCGCCGTTGTGGAGCAAACATAATTCCCGCGGTCGGTCATCCTGAGACTGGACAGCAAGCCGCGAGACTTGCGTGGGACTCGCCAATGAACCTTCCACGTCATTGTCATGCTGAGCGCAGCGAAGCATCCATCACGATATCCGCAGGCGGTTGTGCCGATGGATTCTTCACTCCGTTCAGAATGACAGGCCTTTGATCCCATGGACCTTTCGCCTCACGAACTGCCTCTCGAGGATATGGCCGGCCGGCCGGTGACCCTGAAGCTCATCGGCGTCGGCGGCGGCGGCACCAACGCCATCGACCGCCTCAAACTCGAGCAGCTCGACCGCCTGCAGCTCGCGGTCATCAACACCGACCTGAAGGCCCTCGGCACCTCGCCCGTGCCGGACAAGATCCTCATCGGCACCTCGCTCACGCGCGGCCTCAGCGCCGGCGGCGACCCCGAGCTCGGCCGCAAGGCCGCCGAGGCCGACGCCGACAAGATCGCCGAGATCGTCAAGGGCACGGACCTGGTCTTCCTCGTCGCCGGGCTCGGCGGCGGCACCGGTTCCGGCGCCTCGCCCGTGGTGGCGGAGATCGCCGCCGAGGCCGGCGCGACCGTCATCGCCTTTGTCACGCTTCCCTTTAGCTTCGAGGGCGGTCGCCGCCGCAAGCAGGCCGAGGAAGCCCTCGCCGAGCTGCGCCGGGTGTGCGATGCCGTCATCCCGCTGGCCAACGACATGCTCCTGCAGGAAGGGACCGAATCGACCAGCGTGCTGGACGCCTTCGCCCGCGCCGACGAGTGGATCGGTCGCGGCGTGAAGTCCATCTGGGCCATGCTCGCGCGCACCGGGCTCATCAATGTGGACTTCACCGCGCTGCGCCAGGTCTTCCAGCACCGCGGCGGCAAGACCCTCTTCGGCCTCGGCGTTGGCACCGGGGAGAATCCCGCCCAGGCCGCGCTCGACGATCTCAAGCAGTGCCCGCTGCTCCACACCCCGGAATACGCCCGCAAGGCCGACCGCCTGCTCGTCAACATCACCGGCGGCACCGACCTCAGCCTGGCCAAGGTTCACGAGCTGATGTCCGCCCTCACCGAGGAGTTTGGCCGCGAGGCGCACGTGGTCATGGGCGCCGCGATCGACGAGGCCCTGCAAGGCCGCGTCGAGATCTGCCTCCTCGGCACCACCGACCTGGGCAGCCGCAATTTCGCCCGCCGCCCGGCACCCGCCCCGGCCCGCAAACCCGCCGAGCGCACTCCCGCGCCCACCACGACCTCGTCCGCCTCGGACAGCAACCAGAACGTGAAGACCACGGTCAGCTCCCCGGCTGCCCGCCCCTCGGCGGCGGACATCCACAAGACCCGGCCCACGCAGGACGAATTTGGCTTCCCGGGCGGCGTGCCCGCCGAGAACCGCGGCGCCTTTGACAAATCCGACCGCAACCTCTTCGAAGGGCAGGATCTCGACGTGCCCACCTACTTCCGCAAGGGCATCAAGGTGACGGTCTGAGGGTGGATGAAGGCCAGACGGAGTTGGGGTAAGCCTGTTCAGGATCGAATTTGACGCATTATGTGGGTTGCTCAATTGTCCGGCTGCCGTTTGGGGGCCACAGGCGGCACATAATTTATGCCTATCCCAGACTATGAGACGATTAAATTACCCGCTTTAGGTTTACTGGCAGATGGTGTGGCCCGCCCAATACGAGTGCTATGTGATGAGCTGGCCAAAACATTCCACATTACGCCCGAAGAAAGAGCGGAGCTGCTTCCAAGTGGCACACAGCAGCGTTGGAACAATCGCGTGAATTGGGCCTGTTACGACCTTTACAAAGCCAACATTCTGCAGCGACCAAAGAAAGGGGTTTACCAGATCACGGATTCTGGCCGGAAAATCTTGGGGGAAAATCCAGCAAGTTTGAATCGGGTTTATCTTCGAAAATTCCCGCACTTTCTCGAATGGGACAAAGGTTCATCCAAACCAGCTGCTGATAAAAAAGCAGCAAGTGAATTACGCGACATCTCCAGCCAAACAGCAAACGAACGATTGGATGCGGCTTTTGAGGAGATGCATGCGGCACTCAAGGAAGACTTGCTTGAGCAGATTCGGAAGATCGATCCATATGAATTTGAGCAACTGGTGGTCGATGTCCTGGTTGCCATGGGTTATGGTGGATCTAGGACTGAAGCGGCAAAGGTCACCCAACGCAGTGGGGATGAAGGTATAGACGGAATCATTAACGAAGACCGACTCGGATTGGACGTGGTTTATATTCAAGCAAAACGCTGGCAGACGACTGTTGGGCGGAAGGAACTGCAGGCATTTGTAGGCGCTTTAAGTGGGCAAAAGGCCACCAAAGGGGTGTTTATCACCAGTGGCGAGTTCGCCCACACAGCCCAGGAATTTGTTGGAAACGTTCAGCAGAAAGTCGTTCTGATCGATGGCGCTAAATTGGCTGAATTAATGATAGAGCACGGGGTGGGGGTATCGGAAATAAAAACTTATGTGTTGAAGCGTATAGACAGCGACTACTTCGGAGCTGAGTAACACGGTTAGATTGTAGAACTATCGACCAAGGCTTGCTCGAATTAAATTTCCAGCTATCAAGGCAGCATGAGCACGACGGAGATTCTCGGCCAGTTGCCCCGGCTCACGGCGGCCGAACGGGAGGAGGTCCGCGCGCGGCTCGACGATATTGATGCGGGCAGTCCCTTACCCCTGAAGAGAAGCGACTCATCAGCGAGCGGGTTGCCGCCTATCGCCAGAATCCCGCGGCGGGTGTAACTTGGGCCGTGGCTGAGGCGGATATTCGCAAGCAGCTCGGGCTGTGATGCACGCCGTTGCTGGCGGATGCCAAGCCAGTGATTGTCGCCAGGGCTGTGCCTCACAGCCTCGCGAGGCAAAAGCCCCCTCGCGCCGTAAGCGACGGCTGTCTTGACAGCAGCTTTGTGTGGCCCATTGTGTGGCTGTGCCGACAAACCTAGAAATTGATGACAAGCTGCTGGTCAAGGCCCAGAAAGCGGGCGGCCACAAGACCAAGAAAGCCACGGTAAACGAGGCGCTGGCTGAGTATATCCAGCATCGGCGGCAGCGCGAAGTGACAAAACTGTTTGGCACCGTCGTTTTCGAGCCGGGCTTTGACTACAAGGCCGAGCGGGCGAAACGATGAAAGTGCTGGCAGATACACCGGTTTGGTCGGCGGCATTCCGCCGCGCCGAGGGACAGGCTTCGGCCTTGAGGGCTGAACTCGAATGGCTGGTAGCCAATGGGGCCGTCACCATAGTAGGGCCGATTCGACAGGAGTTGCTGTCCGGCATTCGCGAGAAAGCCCAATACGATCAGGTGCGTGGAGCTTTGCGAAACTTTCCCGATCTAACCCTTGAAACCGCGGATTTTGAGACGGCCGCTGAGTATTTTAACACCTGCCGGGGCAAGGGAATTCAGGGATCTTTGACAGATTTTTTGATCTGCGCTGTGGCCGCTCGGCGACAGTTGGAAATTTTCACCACGGACGGTGATTTTCAGCATTACCGGAAGCATCTGCCGATTGCGCTTTACGCGGGCGGCCAAGCCTAGAGTCATATCCTCCATGTTTATCGACGAGACCTCCATCAAGGCGCGCGCCGGCGACGGCGGCCGCGGCTGCGCCAGCTTCCGCCGCGAGAAATACGAGCCCTGGGGCGGCCCCAACGGCGGCGACGGGGGGAAGGGCGGTGACGTCGTCCTGCGCGGCGACGACGACCAGAACAACCTCGTGGACTTCAAGTTCAAGCCGCACTGGAACGGCGAGCGCGGCGAGCACGGGCAGGGCAGCGACTGCAACGGCCGCGAGGGCCGGCCCGCCATCCTCCGCGTGCCGCTCGGCACCGTCGTCCGCCGCCTCGACACCGGCGAGAAGGTCGCCGAGATCCTCGCCGACGGCGAGGAGTTCGTGCTGCTCAAGGGCGGCAAGGGCGGCTTCGGCAACACCCGCTTCAAGTCCTCGGTCACCCGCGCCCCGCGCAAGACCGGCCCCGGCGAGCCGGGCGAGACCGGCGAGTTCCGCCTCGAGTTGAAGAGCATGGCCGACGTCGGCCTCGTCGGCTTCCCCAACGCCGGCAAGTCGTCGCTGACCAACCTCATCACGAAGGCGCGCCCCAAGGTCGCCGCCTATCCCTTCACCACGCTCCAGCCGCAGATCGGCGTCATCGAGTATGCCGACGAATACGAGCGCCTCGTCCTCGCCGACGTGCCCGGCCTCATCGCCGGCGCCAGCGAGAACAAGGGCCTCGGGCACCGCTTCCTCAAGCACATCGAGCGCTGCAAGCTCCTGCTCATCATCCTCGACCTCGCCGGCACGGACCACCGCGACCCGCGCACCGACTACAAGCAGCTGCTCAACGAGCTCGAGCTCTACGACCCGGCCCTGCTCGACAAGCCGCGCCTCGTCGCCGCGAACAAGATGGATGAGGACGCCGCGGTCGCGAACCTGAAGAAGTTCAAGCAGCGCTACCCGAAGGTGGCCATCATCCCGATCTCGTGCCTATCCGAGGCGGGCATCCCGAAATTGCAGCAGGAGCTCCTGAAGCGCGTGCGCAAGCTGCGGCCCAAAGAAAAGAAATCGCCAAAGCGGGCCCGGTGACTAGTAGCTATCCGAAAACCATGCAGATATTGGTCATTGCAGCACATGTAGGGGCGCGCCTTGTGCGCGCCCGAGTGACTGCGTTACCCGTGTCGGGCGCGGACAAGCCACGCCCCTACAAAAGACAGTTTTCGGATAGCTTCTAGAAATCTCCTCCGAAACCATGATGTCGGAATACCGCCCCCTGCTCATGCGCGCCAACCGGCTCCTCGGCTCGGCGCTGATCGAGCACAACCTCGTGAAATTCGAGGACCTGGAGGCGGCCAACGAGCGCCTGCTGGAGGTCGCGGCCACCGGCCAGGTGCGGCAGAGCTCGGTGCTCAGCATCCTCGTCAACGAGAAGAAGGTGCTGCGCGAGGAGGACGTGCTGCACCACGTGGTGGATGATCATGCCATCGGCGTGGTGGACCTGCGCGGCTACGATGTGCCGGAGGACGTGCGCCGGGAGATGGATCTCGACGCCTGCTGGGCGACCTGGAGCGTGCCCTTCGACCGCGAGGAGGATTTTCACTTTGTCGCCACGGCGTATTACCTGAGCCCCGCCGTCCGCACCTATTGGGAGAAGAAACTGGGCGGCCAGATCATCTGGCAGGCGACGACGATGGATATCATCTCGGATTTTCTGGACCGGATGCACGCGGAGCGCGGGGAGGGTGGCAAGCGCCCCGGCGGCACGCGCGCGCCGTTCGCCGTGCCCGGCGCCGGCGGCAGCGGTTCGCCCCTGCCCGGGCCGGGCGGCTCGCGCCCCCCGATGGGCGGCAGCGTGGCCCCCTTCGCCGTGCCCGGCGGCAGCAAGCCCGCCGCCAACTGACCGTGACCGCATCCCCATCCATCTTCGTGAATCCTGTAGCGGAGGTCTATGACCGCCGTCCGGCGCTCGCAGAGCGCCGCTACAGCCAAGCCTGCTGAGCCATGCCCCTCGGCCGCACCCAGACACAGATCATCGACAAGCTCGAGGAGATGGGAAAACTCTCCGCCGAGGCCAAGGGCGTGCTGCTGGCCCGCCCCGACGAGCCGACGGGCGACCAGCTCGATTCGATCCTCCAGGCGGATCACCATATCTCGATGTTCCAGCTGCTGCTGGCCAAGTGCCGCGCGCTGGGCCTGGCGCCGTTCAACGTCGCCCGCTACAAGGTCCACACCAACACCTTTGAGAAGATCGACCTCGAGTTCTGCCAGAAGAACATGATCCTGCCGGTCGGGCAGGTCGGGGACTTCCTGCTCGTGGCCTTTGCCAATCCCTTCGACACGACGGTCGCGGCCAAGATCCAGGACAAGACCGGGCAGCGCGTCGTCCGCCTCCTCGGCCGCGAGGTCGATATCCGCGAGAAGCTCAAGAAGGACCAGATCCACGACGAGGTGCAGTTCTCCGACGTGGTGGACCAGCTCGGCGCCCAGTTCGATGACGACGACAGCGAGATCAAGGACGAGGATCTGGAGAACGAGGACTCGGCCCCGATCATCCAGCTCGCCAACCGCATCATCGAGGACGCATATTTCGCCGGCACCTCCGACATCCACATCGAGCCGTGGGAAAAGGAGATTGTCGTCCGCTACCGCATCGACGGCCTCACGCAGGAAAAGCTGCGGCTCCCCGCCAAGGTCGCCGGCGCCCTCGTGGCCCGCCTGAAGATCATGTGCAACCTCGACATCGCGGAACGCCGCCTGCCGCAGGACGGCCGCATCGTCTTCAAGCAGTATAACAAGAAGAACATCGACATCGACCTGCGCGTCTCCACCGCGCCGCTCAACCACGGCGAAGGCGTGGTCATGCGCATCCTCGACAAGCAGAAGTCCACCCTGCCGCTGCCCGCGCTCGGCTTCACCGACGCCAACCTCGCCAAATACCGCGAGTGCATCCGCCAGCCCTACGGCATGATCCTGCACTGCGGGCCGACCGGCTCCGGCAAGTCCATGACCCTCTACTCGGCGCTGAACGAGGTGAACACGCCCGATGTGGTCATCCGCACCGCCGAGGACCCCATCGAATACACGCTGCCCGGCATCAACCAGATGCAGATGCACCGGCAGATCGGCCTCACCTTCGCCGCCGCGCTCCGCGCCTTCCTCCGGCAGGATCCCGACATCATCCTCGTGGGTGAAATCCGCGACAAGGAGACGGCCAACATCGCCGTCGAGGCCGCGCTCACCGGCCACATGCTCATCTCCACGCTCCACACCAACGACGCCCCCAGCACCATCGCGCGCCTGACCGACATGGGCATCGAGCCTTTCATGATCTCGTCGTCGCTGGTCTGCGTGTGCGCCCAGCGCCTCATGCGGCGCGTCTGCAAGGTCTGCCGCGTCGCCTACGAGCCCGAGGGCCGCGAGAAGGACATGCTCGCGCGCGGCATCGGCTGGAGCGGCCAGATCTACAAGGCCAACCCCAAGGGCTGCACGAAATGCAACAGCACCGGCTACAAGGGCCGCGTCGGCATCCACGAGCTGCTGGTGACCAACGAGGAGATCATCGCCGCCATCAACCACGAGGCCGAGACCGCCGAGATCAAGCGCCTCGCCATGAAGGGCGGCATGAAGACGCTCCACCAGGACAGCCTCATCAAGGTGAAGGAGGGCCTCACCACGCTCGCCGAGGCCCTCAGCACCGTCCCGCAGGACATGGAGCTGCGCGAGGACGCGAAGAAGGCCTGACAAGGTTGAATCGTTCTCTTTCTCTTAATCGTTCTCTTTCTCGCGTTTTTTCAGGGGAGAAAGAGAACGATTATTGAGACTTACCCAAAGAAGTTACGTTTTCTGTCATCGCGAGGTGCGCGAAGCGCGCCGTGGCGATCCAGCTGGATTGCTTCGTCGTTTCACTCCTCGCAATGACAGACGGGGTTAACTTCTTTGGGTAAGTCTCAATAAGAGAAAGAGAACGATTCATGGCTGACAATATTCTCCCCGAATTCCTCACCATTGTCGTCGCCCACGCCCTCGCCGTGGCCAGTCCCGGGCCGGACTTCGCCTTGGTTCTCCGGCAGAGCCTCGCGCATGGGCGGCGGACGGCCCTCTGGAGCAGCCTGGGCATCGGGTGCGGCCTGTCGGTGCACATCACCTACTGCATCCTCGGGCTCGGCTTCCTGCTGAAAAGCTCCGCCCCCGCCCTGGCGGCGATCCAATACCTCGGCGCCGCCTACCTGTTCTATGTCGGCCTGCAGGCACTGCGGGCCCGGCCGCGTTCCGGCGACTTGGAGCTGGCGCCCGGCCCGGCCGCCCCGACCGTCGGCGCCGCCTGGCTAAACGGGTTTCTGGTCAATGTGCTCAATCCCAAGGCGGCCCTCTTCTTTATCTCCCTCTTTCCGCTGGCGGTCAGCGTGACCACGCCGAAGCTCGTGCAGGCGGGCTACGGCGTGTGGATGACCCTCTCCACGATTGCGTGGTTCAGCTTCGTGTCGGTGGTGTTCACGCAGGAGAAGGTCCGCCGGCGCTTCCTCCGCCACGGCCACTGGATCGACCGCGGGCTCGGCGTGGTGTTCATCGGCTTCGCGGTGAGCTTGGTGCTGGCAAAACTGAATTGAGGTGGAACCCGGCCGCCGGCTGGGTTACCCCCTCAAGCCGAAGCCGCCGTCGGGAACGGCGGCGCGGTCACGGCCTGCGTGCCGCGCGCCTCCAGCAGCATGGCGCTGAGCTCGGTGGCGCAACGGGCGAACTGGGTGCTGGCACTGTGTTCCAGCGCACTGGCGCCGGGCGGGGGCAGGGGGAAGGCGATCTCGTCGAGCGCGGTGCGCAGCCGGGCCAGAGCCGCGGCTGATTGAGTCGCTCCCTCCGCCACGGCGGCCAGCGCCTCCAGTGCCTCGCCGGCCAGGCGCACAAAGTGGGCATATTCCGGCCGCAGCAACGCTGCGCCGGTGGTCAGGTGCAGGGCGACGACCGTCAGCGCGCGGGTCAGGCGCTGGTTGCCGTTGGCGAGGGCTGCGGCTTCCTCCAGGCCCGCTTGCTGGTTCTTCGGTTCGGCCATCATGCGTTGGAGCGAGGCAAAGACGGTGCTGTTGGCCACCTCGGCGGCGCGCTTGTGGGCGACGGCCCCGGCGTCATAGCCGCCGCCGGCGTGGAGGCGCTCGCCCAGCACGCGGAGCAGGTCGCGGTTGGCTCGCAGCGCGGCGGCGAGCAGGGCGGGGAAGCGCGAGCGTTCCCAGACCGGCCAGAAAAGTTGCGCCGCCAGCAGGGCGAGGAGGCCGCCGGCGGCCGTGGCCGCCATCCGGCGGAGGGTGAAGTCAACGGTGACGGGGGCCGACATTTCCGTGAGCACCACCACGAACAGCGTGATGAAGAACACCGCGATGGCGTAATTGCGTTTCAGCCAGAAGCCGAAGCCCGCCATGGTGAGCGCCATGATCGCCAGCAGCACCGGGGGCGGCGGGGCCAGCCACAGCACGAGACTGGCCAGCAGGCTGCCCGCCAGCGTGCCGAGGACCCGCTGTCCGGCCCGCAGCCGCGTGGCCCCGTATTCCGGTTGCAGCACCACCAGGGTCGTCAGGGGCAGCCAGTAGCCGCGCTCGACCCCGAACAGCATGAACAGGCCCACGCCGATCAGCTGGACCACGGTGGAACGGGCCACGAAGCGCAGCAGCGCGGGATCGGGCCGCCAGTGAAAATCGAGGGATGAGGCGAGCGGCCGCAGCGTCCAGGTCTGCAGGTCGAACAGCTCCAGGGAAAAGGCCGCGTGCTCGTCCGCCCGGTCCACGCTGGCGCGGAGCGTCCGATGGACCCCCGGCAACAGGCCGTTGATCTGGGCGAGAAGGAAATTCAGCTGGACCCCGTCCGGCGCGCGGCCGAGCTGGGCCTGCAAACGATCCTGCAGCGCCTGGAGCAGGTGGCCGAGTCGCCGCAGGCGCACCTCGCCGGTGGCGAGGTGGGACGGCTGGCGCGACACGACGGTCAGCGCGATGGTGCGCGTGGTGTTCGTCAGCGAGGTGAAGACAGGGGAGAAGCTTGGGGCGAGGGCGGCAAAGTCGCGCCGTTCCATCACAGTCTCCAAGGAGGCGTTGAAGGCCAGGAGGCGGGTGCCGAGCCGCGCGGCGGCGAGATTCAGCTCCTCCAACTGGCGGAGGTAGGGGCGCGACCGGCTGGCGGTGGCGGTGGCGAGCTGCGCCGTGGCATGGTCGAGGGCCGCGCGGAGCGCGGCCTGCTGCTCGGCGAGCTTGAGATGGCGGTCGCCGGTCCCGGGGCGGTCCTCCGGCGTGATGGAGGCGACGAGATCGGAGAGGGCCAGCCAGCTCTCGGCCACGGCGCGCCGCAGCGGATGCTGGGCGCGGAACGGCCAAAGACCGATCTGGATGAGCAGGCCCCAGGCTCCGCCACCCAGGGTGGCGAGAAAGTGACGATCCGCCAGCAGGTGCCCGCCGGGATGCGCGAGGGCGATGAGAAAGATCAGGCCGGAGCCATTGGCGAGTGCCGCGCCGTATTCGGGACTGAGGTGCCGGGCCAGGCCGCTGACCAGCATCAGCAGCAGCGTGGCGCCGAGCGCCGAACCGAGACCCACGCCGGCCGCGCTGCCCAGCCAGGCGGCCCCGGCCAGCACGGCGGTCATGGCCAGCAGCAGGCTGAGGCGCAGCGGATAGGATCCGCGGACATCCACCAGGGCGATCACCTGAGCGCCCATGGCGGCGTAGGTGGCTTCGACGGGCAACTCCCACCAGAGGGCGGCGATGACCGGACCCATGAATCCCGCCGTGCAGCGGGCCGCCCGGCTCAGGTCGGGCTGGAGCCGCTTTTCCTCCACATAGTCCCGCCACCGGGCGATGAGAGCGTTCATGACCCGGGCATCATTGCGAACCGGCGTGCGGCGTCACGTATTTTGCGCGTCAGTGCACACGGGAACTGCGCACCGCGACCGGTTTGGGCTTCTCACGCGAACACGGCGCCGCCGAGGAGCTGTTCGCCGTCGTAGAGCGCCAGGATCTGCCCGGGGGCGAGCGCGCGCTGGGGTTTGTCGAAGCGAATGACGGCACCAATGGCAGGGGCGCCGCTTGACGGCGCCCGGGCGTCGTCAAGCGACGCCCCTGCAGGAATGAATTCGATGAACACGCGCGGATCGCGGTAGCGGACCTTGCATTCGAGGCGGCGGGGCTGCGTGATCGGTTCGCCGATGAAGCTCAGGCTGTGCACGCGGCACGCATCCGTCCACAGGCCGGGCGCGGCCGGACCGTCGAAGGCGACGAGCAGGGCGTGGTCGGCGGCGCGCTTGCCGGTGACGACGTAGGCCTCGTGGTCGGTGTTGGACGGGATGCGGATGCCGCGGCGCTGGCCGATGGTGTAGTAATGCAGCCCGCGGTGCTCGCCGAGGACCCGGCCGTCGGTGGCGCGCACGATCGGGCCGGGGTGGTCGGGCACGTAGGTTTTCAGGAAGTCGGCCATCTTCACCTCGCCGATGAAGCAGATGCCCTGGCTGTCCTTCTTCGCGGCGGTGGGGAGGTGGGCGTCGGCGGCGAGCGCGCGCAGCTCGGGCTTGGTCAGGTCGCCGATGGGAAAGCGCGCGAGTTCAAGCTGCGCCGGCGAGAGCATCGCGAGGAAATAGGACTGGTCCTTGATCTTGTCGCGGCCTTCGAGGAGGGCAAATTGAGGGTGGGTGCCGGTTTCCCCACCGGCGTCAGTCGTCGATGTGGAAATCGACGACCACCTTTCCCGCCGTGCATAGTGCCCGGTCGCCACCGCCGCGAAGCCCTCGGTCTTGGCGTAATTCGCAAACACGCCGAACTTCATTTCGCGGTTGCACATCACGTCGGGGTTCGGCGTCAGGCCGCGCTGGTAGCCGTCGAGCAGGTAGTCCACGACGAGCCGGCGGTAGTCCGCCATCAGGTTCACGACGCGGAACTCGATGCCGATTTTCTCCGCCACGGCGCGGGCGTCCTCGATGTCCTGCATCCACGGGCAGTGGCCGATGACGTTGTCCTCGTTGATCCAGTTCTTCATGTAGGCGCCGACGATGTCGTGCCCCTGCTGCTTGAGGCGCAGGGCGGCGACGGAGCTGTCAACTCCGCCGGACATGGCGACGAGGATGCGTTCCATCGGCCCAAGGAGTTCGCCCCGGGGTGGTTTGTCAACGCAGGCCATCCCGCGCTTGCCGTGTCGCGGCATTTGCTGGCAAAAGTCCGCACTGCCGTGAACACCCGCGCTCCCTTCACTCCGGACCAAGCCCAGCGCATCGCCCGGGCCTGGTTGAGCTCGACCTCGTCGGGCATCATCGAGCTGGATGCGGACTGGGCGGGGGCGTCGCTGCCGCTGCTGGCCCCGGGGGACAAGGCGTTTGCCTTTGCCGACCTTCGCCCGGCTCCGCCCTCGCTTTATGCCGACGAGGCGGCCTACTACGTGGACGAGGAGGGCCAGGTGGTCTTCGTGTTGGATCCGGCGGAGCACAGCTGGGTGGAATTCGGGAAAATGCCGGTGTATGTGGCCGGTGATTTCAACGGCTGGGAGGAGGCGGTCGGGCAGGCGGATTGGGCGCTGGAGCCGGGCGAGGTCAACGGCCGTGCGGTCTGGCGGTTGCGCCACCCGGCCGCGCCCCTGCTGCGGGAGCCGCCGCACCAGTTCAAGTTCATCACCGGCGACCGCCGCTGGCTCGAGCTGCCGCGCGAGGCGACCAACCTGGTGCCGGATGCGAAGGGCCATTTCAACCGCGCTCTGCTCCGCCACCGGACGGGACGCAACCTCTTCGAGTTCATCACCACCGAGCCGGTGCTGCTCAACCAGACCCACACGGTCATCCACGTGCGCGACGGCCGGGAGGCGCCGAAGACGCGCGTGCGGCTGGGAAAATTCTTCCACGAGCTGCGCAGCGATCTCGCGCTCGGGGCGATCGTGCGCCGCGGCGAGACGACCTTCCGGCTGTTCGCCCCGCGCGCGAAGCATGTGCGGTTGTTTCTCTGCGAGAAGCTGGAGGCGATGGACGCGGCCTTCGGCTACGAGCTGGACCGGCGCGCGGAGCCCGGCGGCGGCTGGCACGGGGTGTGGGAAGCGCACCTCGACCGCAACCTGCACGGGTGGTATTACTGGTATACTCTCAGCGGGCCGCAAGATGTGTTTGGGCATTTCCAGCCAAGCCAGCGCGTGCTTGATCCCTACGCCCAGGCGGCGGTGGGGCGCGCGGGCCCGGGCCTCGTGCTTGATCCCGCCTGGGTGGGGCGGGCGGACCGGAAGTTCGCGACCCCGGCCTGGCAGGATCTGGTGATCGCCGAGGCGCACGTGCGCGACTTGGCGGCGCACGCGCCCATCGACTTGAGCGCGGAAGAGCGGCTGGGCTTCGCCGGCCTGACCAAGTGGGTGGAGCATCCGGATTTTTACCTGAAAAAACTCGGCGTGAACTGCGTCGAGCTGCAGCCAGTGCAGGAGTTCGACAACCAGACCCGCGAGGAATACCAGTGGGGCTACATGCCGGCCAACTGGTTTGCCCCGGCCAGCGGCTTCGCCCTCGACGGCGCGCATGGCTCGCAGGTGAAGGAATTGCAGGCCCTCGTCGCCGCGTTCCACCGGCAGGGCATGGCGGTGCTGCTCGACGTGGTCTACAACCACGCCGGCGAACCGGCGCACCTGATGCTGGTGGACAAGCTCTACTACTTCGAGCTCGACGATGAGGGCGGCCTCGAGAACTGGAGCGGCGTCGGCAACGACCTGCGCTGCCGCTCGGCCATGGCGAAGCGGCTCATCATCGACAGCCTGGTGCACCTCATCGAGGTCTATGGCGTGGACGGCTTCCGCTTCGACCTGGCGGAGCTCATCGGCGTGGATGTGTTGCGCGAGATCGAGGCGGCGTTGAAGAAGGTGAAGCCCGACGTGATCCTGATCGCCGAGCCCTGGAGCTTCCGGGGGCATATCGCCGCCGCGCTGCGGCCGACGGGCTATGCGTCGTGGAACGACGGCTACCGCAATTTTCTGCGCGACTACGTGCACGGCCGGGGCGCGGCGGAACGGCTGGAATATTTCATGAAGGGCTCGCCGTGGCATTTCGCCTTCTGGCCGGCGCAGACGGTCAACTACACCGAGTCGCACGATGACCGCACCTGGCTCGACGAAATCACCGAGAACGGCGGACACAACGGCTTCCAGCCGACCCAGAACGACCGACAGCGCACGCACCTGATGGCGGCCATCCTGCTGGCGTCGGTCGGCATCCCGCTGCTGGCGGCGGGGCAGGATTTCCTGCGCTCCAAGCACGGCGTCAACAACACCTACCTGCGCGGCGACCTCAACGCGCTCGATTACCACCGCATCGCCCGCTTTCCGGCGACGCACGCGTATTTCGCCGCGTGGGTCGCGTTCCGCCGCTCGGAGCGCGGGCGGCTGCTGCGGCAGTGGTCGCGTCCGTCGGAGGGTTTTTTCCAGGCCTTTGCCGGTCCCGGGCTGGCTTCGCTGGTGCTCATCTACAACGCCGACGGCAGCCAGGGCCGGTCGCGGCTGATGTTCGCCGTGAACCCGACGCAGGAGAATACGCGCGTGCAAATCGGCGCGCAGGCCGACCGGGCGTGGGTCCTGGTCGCCGACCAGGAGTGCTTTTATGCGCCCGGCCGCCAGCCTCCCGGCTATGCGGCCACCGCCGATCTGTTCGTGCCGGCGCTGGGCTGCAGCCTGTGGGTGGCGGAAGGGTAGGGCGCGGCCCGACCAACTGTTTATTACGCAGAAATGGGCCGCTGCGCGGCGCTTTTGGGGGCAAAGCGAGCATCACTCTTGCCAAAGCCGGGAGCGGGCTTTTCATTGGCACCTCTTAACGTCAACCAACCCACACCCACCATGGCAGTCAAAGTAGCAATCAATGGTTTCGGCCGCATCGGCCGCCTCGTTTTCCGCGCCCTGTGCGAACAGGGCCTCCTCGGCAAGGAGCTCGATGTCGTCGCCGTCGGCGACATCGTCCCGGCTGACAACCTGGCCTACCTGCTCAAATACGACTCCACGCAGGGCAAGTTCCAGGGCACCGTCACGTCGAAGAAATCCGCCGCCGACAAGGCCGAGGACGATGTGCTCGTGGTCAACGGCCGGGACATCCATGTCGTCAGCGCCAAGACCCCGGCCGAGCTGCCGTGGGCGAAGTTCGGCGTGGATCTCGTGATCGAGTCCACCGGCCTGTTCACCGAGGCCGAGAAGGCCCGGGGCCACATCACCGCCGGCGCCAAGAAGGTCATCATCTCCGCCCCGGCCAAGGGCGAGGACATCACCCTCGTGATGGGCGTGAACGACGACAAGCTGGACCTCAGCAAGCACACCATCATCTCCAACGCCTCCTGCACCACGAACTGCCTCGCGCCGGTCGTCCACGTGCTCCTCAAGGAAGGCTTTGGCGTCGAGGAAGGCCTCATGACGACCATCCACTCCTACACCGCCACGCAGAAGACCGTGGACGGCCCGTCCAAGAAGGACTGGAAGGGCGGCCGCACCGCCGCGCAGAACATCATCCCGGCCTCGACCGGCGCCGCCAAGGCCATCGCCCTCGTGTTGCCCGAGACCAAGGGCAAGCTCACGGGCATGTCCTTCCGCGTGCCGACCCCGACCGTCTCGGTCGTGGACCTGACCTTCAAGACCAAGCGCGACACCTCCCTCAAGGAGATCAACGCCGCGCTCGAGAAGGCCTCCCAGACCTACCTGAAGGGCATCCTCGGCTACACGACCGACGAGGTCGTCTCCACCGATTTCATCCATGACCCGCGCTCGTCCATCTACGACGCCGGCTCGTCCATCGAGCTCAACCCGCGGTTCTTCAAGCTCGTGTCCTGGTATGACAACGAGTGGGGCTATTCCAACCGCGTCGTGGACCTGACCAAGCAGATCGCCGCAAAGCTGTAAGCGGCGCAACGCCGTCCAGTAGCGGGCATCGAGTAGCGAGTAGCGAGCATCCTGGCTCCTACTCGCTTTCTTTTTCAGACTACCCGCTACCCACTACTCACTACCCGCTACTTCTGCCTCCCATGCCCAAATTCAAATCCATCCGCGACCTCTCGCTCTCCGGCAAACGCGTCTTCATCCGCGTGGACTTCAACGTCCCGCAGGACAAGGCCACCGGCGCGATCACCAACAACGCGCGCATCGCCGCCGCGCTGCCGACGATCAAGTATGCCCTGGAGCAGGGCGCGGCCGTCGTCCTCGCCAGCCACCTCGGCCGCCCCGACGGCAAGAAGAACGCCAAGTTCTCCCTCCAGCCGGTCGCGGCCGAGTTGGAGAAGCTCCTGGGCAAACCCGTGACCTTCCTCGACGACTGCGTCGGCCCGGCTGTCGAGGCCGCCTGCGCGAAGCTCGCGCCCGGCACCGTCGTGCTGCTTGAGAACCTGCGCTTCCACATCGAGGAGGAGGGCAAGGTGAAGGAGAAGCAGGCCGACGGCACCGAGAAGTCCATCAAGGCCGACCCGCAGGCCGTCGCGGCCTTCCGCGCCTCGCTCTCGAAGCTGGCCGACGTTTACGTCAACGACGCCTTCGGCACCGCGCACCGCGCCCACAGCTCCATGGTCGGCGTGACGCTGCCGCTGAAGGCGGCGGGCTTCCTGATGGAGGCCGAGCTCAAAGCCTTCGCCAAGGTCATCGAGACCCCGGCCCGCCCGCTGCTCGCCATCCTCGGCGGTGCAAAGATCGCCGACAAGATTCCCCTCATCAACAACCTGCTCGAAAAGTCCGACGAGATCATCATCGGCGGCGGCATGTCCTTCACGTTCAAGAAGGTTCTTGAGGGCATGGCCATCGGCAACTCGCTCTTCGACCCCGAGGGCGCGAAGATCGCCGCCGAGCTGTTTGCCAAGGCGAAGGCCAAGGGCGTGAAGATTCACCTCCCGACTGACTTCGTCACCGCCGACCGTTTCCCGGGCTCGCCCGCCGACATCGCGGCCGTGCAGACCGGCCTGGCCGACGACAAGGCCGGCATCCCGGCCGGCTGGATGGGCCTCGATGCAGGCCCGAAGTCGCGCGAGCTGTTCGCGCAGGTCATCGGCCGCGCGAAGACCATCATCTGGAACGGGCCCCCGGGCGTGTTTGAGGTCGAGCAGTTCGCCGAGGGCACCAAGGCCATGGCGGCGGCGTTCGCCGCGGCCACGGCCCGGGGTGCCGTCACCGTGGTCGGCGGCGGCGACACCGCCACGGCCGCCAAGAAGAACAAGATTGTGGACAAGGTCACGCACTGCTCCACCGGCGGCGGCGCCAGCCTCGAACTCCTCGAAGGCAAGGTGCTCCCCGGCGTGGCGTTTTTGGAAAACTGAGATAATTCAGAAGCCAGAAAACCAGGAGGGGCTTTTTGGGCTTCCTTTCTTGGATTCGTGGTTTCTGAATCCAATTCAAATCTATGTTCCGAAAGAAAGTCATCGCTGGTAACTGGAAGATGAACAAGACGGCCGGCGAGGCCGTCACCCTCGCCAAGGACATCATTGACGAGGTCGGCCGGGAAACCTCGGTCGATATCGTGCTCTGCCCGCCCTTCACCGCGCTGGCGGCCGTGGCCCACGTGCTCGAGGGCCAGGCTGTCAAGCTGGGCGGCCAGAACATGCATCCCGCCAAGAACGGCGCCTACACCGGCGAGATTTCGGCCGAGATGCTGCGCACGCTCTACGCCACGCACGTCATCCTCGGCCACAGCGAGCGCCGCACGTATTTCGGCGAGACGGACGCCTTCATCAACCAAAAGGTGCTCGCGGCCCTGGCCAACGAGCTGAAGCCCATCCTGTGCGTCGGCGAGACCCTCGCCGAGCGCGAGGCGGGCTCGACCCTCGCGGTCGTGCAGCGCCACGTCGAGGGCGGCCTGGCGGGCGTGAAGCCCGAGCAGATCACGACAGTGGTCATCGCCTACGAACCCGTCTGGGCCATCGGCACCGGCAAGGTCGCCACGACCGAGCAGGCGCAGGAAGTCCACGCCTACATCCGCGATCTCCTGACCAAGCTCTACGGCGCGCCGCTGGCGCAGAAAGTCCGCATCCTCTACGGCGGCTCGATGAAGCCCGCCAACGCTCCCGAACTGCTCGCGCAAAAGGACATTGACGGCGGCCTGATCGGCGGCGCCTCACTCGAGGCGAAGTCGTTCATCGAGCTGGTCAGGGCGGCGGATGCGGTGAAGTAGTCGGGTAGGGCGGCTTGTCCCCAAGCCGCCGCGGCGCGTTAGGGACAACACGCCCTACCATTTCCTCGTTGCCGCATTCTAAGCCCCTCCGATTAGATGGCGGTGATGCGGCGCGTTTTCGGCATTCTCTGCCTCCTCCTGCCTTGGGCTGGTCCGGCCCGGGCGGCGGAACACCTGTTCGGCCCGGCCGATTGGGCGGTTGAGGCCCGGTTGCCGGCGGCACCGGGCACAGACGGCATCCTGACGCCCTCGCCGCAGGGCGACGTCAAGGCGCAGCGCTTCTTCACCGAGCAGGGCGGCGAGCGCACCTTTTTGGTGCGGTTCCAATATCCGCTGGCGATGCTGCCCGGGGAGGAGACCGTGTTGTATGCGAAGAACTTCACCGACATGCTCAAGTCGCGGCCGGGCGAAGTGAAGGTGCGCGGCAGGTTTGCGCTCGGACCCTACGAGGGCGAGCGGCTCGTCATCGCGCAACGCCGCGACCGGACCCTCCGCGAGGTGCGGCTCATCGTCATCGGCTCCACGCTCTATCTGTTCAGCGCCGAATGGCCGGAGGCGGGCACGGGCGCAGCGCGGGCCGAGCAGTTTTTCCGCAGCATCCAGCTGAAGCCCGGTTATGCCGACCTGCCGCTCGTGCGGGAGCGGGAGCGCTTTCGCGAGCTGGTGGCGGGAAATTTCCGGCTGCGCTACGATGCCACCCGCTGGTATCGCGATCCAACCGACGCCGAGCCGGGAGTATTCAACTTCCTGCGGGTTGACCAGAAGGCCGAGGCCCAGCTCATCGCGGAGGCGCAGCCGGTCGAGGGCAGTCTCGAGGCGGCGGTGATCAACACGGCGCGGGAGGGGGCGGAAAATGTCACCGTCAGGAAACGCGGGCATAAACTGCGCGGCACGGCCGAGTTGACCGAGCTGGAATTCGTCGCCCGCGTCGCGAACATCACCTATGTGAACCACGGCTATTTCTACAACGGTCCGGAGGGGGCGGTGCAGCTCCGCAGCTGGGCCCGGGATGGGGACTACGACAGCATGAGCGGTGACATCACGGAACTGCTCGACGGGCTGGTCGTCCAGGGGAAGTGAGAGCGTGTTCGGCGCCGCTGCGCCGGGGCGCTCACCTCGTCCGTGCGGCCATGTTTTCCACCAGCGTCGTGAGGAACGGCGCGCCGCCGGGCAGGCGGGCGAGGTCGGCCTTGGCGGCGTCCGATTGCTCGCGGGCATGGCGGCGCGAGGCCTCGAGGCCGTGCAGTTTCACGTAGGTGGTCTTGCCGGCCCTGGCGTCCTTGCCGGCGGTCTTGCCGAGCGTCGCGGTGTCGGCGGTGGCGTCGAGGATGTCGTCAATGATCTGGAACGCCAGGCCGAGGTGCCGGCCGGCCTCGCGCAGTGCGGTGAGCTGCGACTCGGTCGCGCCACCGCAAAGCCCGCCGGCGACGAGCGCGGCGGTCAGCATGGCACCGGTCTTGTTGCGGTGGATGAACTCGAGCTCCGCAGCGGTGGCGTCGGCCTTCCGCTCGGCGAGCAGGTCCTCCATCTGGCCACCGATGAGCTGCTCGCTGCCGGCGGCGTCGGCGATCTCGCGGGTGAGGGCGGCGCAGAGGGCGGGGGAGCCGGCGTAGTGCCGACCGACGAGCTGGAAGGCGAGCGTGAGCAGGGCGTCCCCGGCGAGCAGAGCGGTGGCCTCGTCGAACTGCTTGTGCGCCGTGGGCCGGCCGCGGCGGAGGTCGTCGTTGTCCATGCACGGCAGGTCGTCGTGGATCAGCGAGTAGGTGTGCAGGCACTCCAAGGCCACCGCGACCGGCAGGGCGTTTTGGGTTTTCGATTTTGCGCCGTTGCCCGCTGCTGCGGGCCCGGTGTTCGTCCCGGCCGTCGCCGGGCGAAGATTTTCGATTTTTGATTCGGCGATCCCGCCGAACAGGTCGGCGGCGGCGAGTGTGAGGACCGGCCGGAGCCGTTTGCCGCCGGCTTCCAGACTGTAACGCATGGCGGCATGGAGCCGCGCGGGCCGGGTGGTGGCGGCCGGCACCAGGGTGTCGAGGCCGTGTTCAATTCGCGCGCGATAGGCCTGTAACTGGGCGGTAAAATCCATGGGGGTGCCAACTGACCTCAACGCGCTCGGCGGCTTGGGGTCAAGCCGCTCCACCAGGAATTTGCCGCGTGCCGGGCCAAGAACAGTCTCGCCAAGCTGGCGGGGCCGAATCATTACTGGGGCACTTTTCCAGATGCCCACCTACGAATACGTCTGCACCAAATGTGGCCATGAATTGGAGGCCTTCCAGTCGATGAAGGATGAGGCCTTGAAGAAATGCCCGATCTGTAAGAAACCGGGACTCAAACGCCAGGTCGGTGGCGGCGCGGGATTGATTTTCAAGGGCTCGGGCTTCTATATCACCGACTACAAGAAAAAGGCCGGCACGCCCGACGCCAAGGCCACCGCTCCCAAGGCCCCGGCCACACCGGCCGCCAAATAATCCCCACCTCCCATGGCTGACAAAAAAATCGAAAAAGCGCTCTACGGTCCGAGCATGACGGAAGTTGCCCTCGGCGCCGTGCTGGGCCTCCTGGCCGGGGTGCTGGCCGCCGCAGTTTACCTGGTCTTCAAGCCCGTGGCGCAGGTGAAGGAGATGCCGGCCGCGGACAAGGTGCAGAAAAGCATGGTCTATTACATCCCCGGCACCGAGAGCAACGCCAAGAGCCGGGGCTGGCAGGCCAAGCAAAAGCAGATCCTCGCGGGCAAGGCGCTCAGCCTCTCCCTGGTCGAGGACGAGCTCAACGCTTGGGCCAACACCCTCGCGGCTCCGCCGCCAGCTCCCAAGGCCGGAGCCAAGCCCGATGAGTCCGCCAAGCCCGCGAACGATGGCATCTTCAATCCCGGCAAGCCCAATTTCCGCATCGTGGGGGATCAGCTGCAGATCGGGGGCAAATGCCTGCTCAACTGGTATGGCCTGACCTACGAGGCTTCCTACATGACCACCGGCACCTTCACCAAGTCCGGGGACACTGTCAGCTATTCGGCCGACAAGGTCTATCTCGGTTCCTGCCCGATGCACCTGCTGCCCGCGCTCGCCGGTCCGCTGGTTAACCACCTGATTGATCGCGTGAAGGTGCCGGACGAAGTGCGCGCCGCCTGGGCCAAGCTCGACAGCGTGACCATCGAGGGCGGGGCACTGAAGCTCGTCGCGCAGTAAACCATGCGTGCCTTGAAAGGTGGAACCCGGCCTCTGGACGGGTTTGCCTTGGCGAGGATTGAAGCAGCCCGTCCGGAGGCCGGGCTCCACCTACTCGGACCGTGTCGCAGAACCTGAAAAACATCAGCGTGGTCGCCATCGCGACCGTGCTGTCGCGTGTGCTGGGGCTGGTGCGGGAAATCCTGATCGCGGCGGTGTTCGGCACCAGTGCGCTGAGCTCGGCCTTTGTGTCGGCTTTCACGCTGCCGAATCTCTTCCGCCGGCTCCTGGGCGAGGGGGCGCTCACGGCGGCCTTCGTGCCGACCCTCACGCACGAGCTGGAACACCGGCAGCGCGCCGCCGCCTTCGCGCTGGTGAGCAAGGTGGCGAGCTGGCTGCTGGTGGTCACGGTGGCGCTGGTGGCGCTGGCGATCATCGTGCTCACCAATGCGGAGCCGCTGCTGCGGGCGACCGGCGGGCTGGGGATGGAGGCCGACACCATGGGGCGCCTGCTGCTGGGCGCGGATCTCGCGGTCATCCTGTTTCCCTACATGATATTTGTCTGCCTCGCGGCGGCGTTCAGCGCGGCCTGCCAGGTGCTCGGGCGCTTCACCGAGCCGGCCCTGTCGCCGGTCTGGCTGAACCTCGCCAGCATCGGCGCGCTCGGGCTCGGTGCCTGGTGGGCCTGGGGCGACCAGGCGCGGATGCACCTGCTGTGCGGCGGCGTGCTGCTCGGGGGCTTCCTGCAGATGGCCGTGCCGGCGGGCGTGCTCTGGAGCGAGGGCTGGCGGCCGCGCTTCGACCTGCGGGCCGACGAGCGGGTGCGCGAAATCACGGGCCTGATGGCGCCGACCATCATCGGTTCCGCCATCTACCTCATCAACATTTCCGTCTCCCGCTTCATCGGGCTGTCGCTCAATGACAGCGCGGCACAGGTGCTGAACCTGGCCACCCGCGTCATGGAGCTGCCGATCGGCGTGTTTGCGGCGGCGGTGGCCACGGTGGTTTTCCCGCTCATCGCCCGCCACGCGGCCAAGCAGGACTGGCCGGCGCTGGCGCTCGATTATCACAAGGGGCTGCGGCTCGTGCTGATCATCAATGTGCCGGCGGCGGTCGGGCTCGCCCTGCTGAGCGAGCCGGTCACGCGCCTCCTGTTCCAGCGGGGGGCCTTCACGGCGGCGGACACCACGCTGATGACGCCCATCCTTGCCGTGTATGCGCTCGGCCTGCCTTTCCTGTCGTTCACCACGGTGGCGTTGCGCGGCTTCTACGCGCTGAAGGACACGGCCACGCCGGTGCGGGCGGCGGCCCTGAGCTTCGCGGTGAATCTGGGCTTGAGCCTCGTCCTGATGGAGCGGCTGTCCACGGTCGGCCTCGCCCTGGCCAGCAACCTCGCCGTGCTGGCACAGGCGTGGTTCCTGCAGACGCGCCTGACCCGCCGGATGGCCGGGCTCGGTTTTGCGCCGTTGCTGCCCAACCTGGGCAAGATTGCGACAGCCAGCGCGCTGATGGGTGCCGTGGTGTGGGGAGGAGCCAACCTGGCCGCCCGGCTGCCGCTGGCCGGCAAGGCGCAGGATGTCATGGTCGTGGCGGGACTGATTCCTGCAGCCTGCGTCGTGTATGGCACCCTGCTGTGGGTGCTGAAAATCGAGGGACGGGAGGAGCTGGGCGCGCTGTGGGCGCGGTTCCGCCACCGGCAAGGCGGGGTGTGATGGAAGCGCCCGTGCCAGTGACGCACAACCCCGGAGCCCGCCGCTATGAGGCGGTGGTGGACGGGCATTTGTCGGTTTGCGAATACGAGCTGGCGGACAGCCGGATGATTTTCACCCACACCGTCGTGCCCCCGGAACTGCGCGGGCGGGGCATGGCGGAAGCGCTCGTGCGGGCGGCGCTGGGCGACGCGCGTGCGGCCGGCCGTCAGGTGGTGCCCCAATGTTCCTACGTCGCCCGGTTCATCGCGCGGCACCAGGAGTTTGCGGAGCTCGTCGGACCAAGCGGCTCCGCCACCTGATATGCCCCATGAAATGGTCGCCGGACCCGGCAGTTTCGGGGAAAATGGTCGGGCTGGTGAGATTCGAACTCACGACCTCTTGCACCCCATGCAAGCGCGCTACCAGACTACGCTACAGCCCGATGACTCGACGGAACGGCGAAGAAGCCCTATGCTCGGAGCCTAAGCAAGTCATTATTTCGCCCGCGGAAATTGCCTGCCGGAGAGCATTTTAACCGCGACGAAACCAGCGGGCTGGCCCATGCTGGGGGCTGACCATGACCCTTGCCGAGGCCAAGAAACGGATCGCCGACCTGCGCCAGCAGGTGGCCCATCATGCCGAGCTGTATTACCGCCAGGCCAGGCCCGAGATATCCGACCGCGAATATGACCAGCTCGAGCGGGAACTGGCGGACCTCGAGCAACAGTTCCCGCAGTTCGCCGACGCCGATTCGCAGACTCGCAAGGTCGGCGACGACCGCGTGCAGGGCTTCAAGGAAGTCGCGCACCGGCAGAAGATGCTCAGCCTCGACAACACCTACAACGAGGAGGAACTGCGCGCCTTCCACGCCCGGCTCATCAAGCTCCTCGAGACGGACGACCTGCGCTACACGGTCGAGCCGAAGATCGACGGCCTCGCCGTCAGTCTCACCTACGAGAACGGAGAATTTGTCCGCGCCGTCACCCGCGGCAAGGGGGACAAGGGCGACGACGTGACAGCCAACGTGGCCACCATCGGCATGCTGCCGCGCAGGCTCCGCGGGCCGGCGCCGCGCATCGTGGAAATCCGGGGGGAAATCTACATGACCCAGGCGGAGTTCGAGCGCCTCAACGCCGAGCGCGCCGCCGCCGGTGAGGAGCTCTACGCCAACCCGCGCAACACCGCCGCCGGCACCATCAAGCAGATCGATCCCACCGAGGTTGCGAAGCGCAAGCTGTCCATCGTCCTCTACAGCCTCGGCTACTGCGAGCCGGCGGTCGTGCGTTCCCAGACGGAGCTGCAGGAGCAGATCCGCGCCTGGGGCCTGCCGGCCGTGGAGAAATACTGGGCCGTGCGCGGCATTGACGAGGCCTGGGCCGCGATTGGGGAGCTCGACCAGCTGCGCCGGACGTTCGCCTACGGCACCGACGGCGCCGTCGTGAAGCTCAACGACGTCGAGCAGCAGCGCGCCGCCGGCGCAACGGACAAGTCGCCCCGCTGGGCCATCGCCTACAAATACAAGCCCGACAGCGCCCGCACGCGTCTCAAGGCCATCACCATCCAGGTCGGCAAGACCGGCATCCTCAGCCCGGTGGCTGAATTGGAGCCGGTGCATCTCTCGCTCAGCACCATCGCCCGCGCCACGCTGCACAACGAGGAGGAAATCCGCCGGAAGGACATTCGCATCGGCGACCTGGTGGAGATCGAGCGCGCCGGCGAGGTGATTCCCGCCGTGTTGCGCTCCTTTCCCGAGGAGCGCCCGGCCGGGGCGAGGGAGTTCGACCTATTCGCCGCGGTCGGCGGCAAGTGCCCGGTCTGCGCCGGCAGGATTGCCAGGGTCGAGGTCGATACCGGCAGCGGCGTCGGTGCCGCCTGGAAATGCCAGAACTACGACTGCCGGGCCCAGCGCGCCGGCCGGCTCGGCTTCTTCTGCAGCCGTCGCGCCCTAGCCATCGACGGCCTCGGGGAGACGGTGGCCGCCAAGCTGGTCGAGCTGGAACTGGTGAAGGATCCGCCCGACCTCTACGACGTGACGCTGGAAACCCTCGCGACGCTCAATCTCGGCACGACCGAGGAACCGCGCGTGTTCGGCGAAAAGAACGCGACCAAGCTGGTCGCGGCGCGCGAGGCGGCCCGGGCGCTTCCGCTCGAAAAGTGGCTTTATGCGCTGAGCGTGCCGGACGTCGGCGAGAGCACGGCCCGGGAACTCGGGCGCCGGCACCGGACTTTCGCCGAACTCGCGGACTCGGCGCTGCTCAAGGCCGTGTTGGAGAAGGCAGCGCTTGAGGAGGAGCGCGAACGCGACGGCCCGGCTTCAAAGAAAAATCCGCCCAAGGACGAGGCGGAAAAGGAACGGCGCAAGACGCGTCGCGTCGCGATCGACGGCGAACTCAAGGCGCTGGGCAGTGGCATCCTGCTGGGCGTGCCCTCGGACATCGGGCCGGCGGTCGCGGCCAGCACGCTGGAGTTTTTTGCGAGCGCACCCGGAAAGCGCCTCTTGGCCAAGCTGGCCAGGTTGGGCATTGACCCGCAGGGCACGGTGCAGGCGGCGGGCGTGTTCACGGGCAAGACCTTCGTCCTGACCGGCACGCTGCCGACGTTGAAGCGCGAGGAGGCCGAGCAGAAAATCCTCGCGGCCGGCGGCAAGGTCAGCGGGAGCGTCAGCAAGAAGACCAGCTATGTGTTGGCGGGCGCGGAGGCCGGTTCCAAGCTGGAGAAGGCGCGGGAGCTCGGCGTGTCCGTGATTGAAGAGGCGGAGTTTTTGCGGATGGCGGGCGGGTAAGGGCCGCCTCAGGGCGTGAGGGGCGGCTTGAGCTTGGGCATGCCGTTGTCCACCGACAACGCCCCGCTTCCGCTGATCGCGAAGATGGCGAGCAGGAAGAACACCAGGGCGGAGAACTCCAGGGACTGGCCGCCGCTCATGAGCCCTTCGTTGCGGTGGATGAACAGGGCCCCGGCCAGGATGGGGAGCTGCACCCATGCGGCGATGCGCGTCAGCAGGCCGATGGCGAGCATCAGCCCGCCCACGAGGTGGGCCAGCGAGATGTAGTGGAGCACGCCGACCGTGACGAGCCAGGGGAAATCCATCCGCTTGAGCAGGTCGAGGATGAACTCGGCCCGGGTGTTGGTGATGATGAACACGCCGCGAATGAACAGGCCCAGACCGAGGTAGATACGGACGCAATCGAGCCAAACCTTGGGATGGGCTTCCGCCCAGTCGATGAACTGACGCAGCTTTTCCATGGGGTATTCCTTGGGTAAAGTCGGCAGGCGTGATGTCCGCCGGTTGGCTGCAGGATACGCAACCCCGTGCCCGGGTCGATGCTGAAAAACCTGGAAACTCCGCACACCCCGGCGCGACGCCAGCCTATAGCGCGAGGCTCAATATGACCAAAACATCCCTTTGCTTTTGGTTTGTCGCTACGAGGAGCGAAGCGACGAAGCAATCCAGCTGGATCGCCACGGCCCGCTTTGCGGGCCTCGCGATGACCAAGGCCTAAAAGCTACGGGCGTTTGGTGTAAAACTAGCGTGGCTTTGAGCCTATCCGAATAACGGCCTGTCCTGTAGCGGCGGTCTATGACCGCCGAACGATCACCACACCACGCTCGACGGCGGTCACAGACCGCCGCTACAGAAAACCAGGCTGTCGGGAATAGGTTATTCAGATAGGCTCTCAATACCCCTGCCGCTGGAGCTGGGCTTGCAGCTCGCGCTGGAAGGCCTGCACGTCGGCGGGGCTGGGCTGGTAGCCCTTTTGCGCGGTCTCAAGGGCGAGACGCCCCATCTGATCCAGCGCCCACTTGCCGGTGACACCATCGCTGAAGGTGACATTGCCACTGGCCATGAAGCCGGGGCGGACCAGGCGGTCCAAGTCGAGGGAGAAGCGGCCGGTGCCGGGCGCACCGGGCATCTCACCTGATTCCTCGGGCAGGTCATCCAGCGGCAAGTCGTCCTCGTCCATGTCTTCCGGGGCCAGGCCGACTTTCTCCTTCAACTTGCCGACCAGTCCCTTCTTCCCGGGCGTGCGGGCTGAGGGCACCCCGTCCACTGGCGGCGGAGCCTTGCTGACGTCGGAGGCATCGACCTTGGGGGCCGGGTCCTTGAGCTCGAGGTTCAGGTCGTCCACGAGGAAGCGGACGTCACGATAGGTCATCGAAATCCTGAATTGCTCGGTGAGCTTTTGCTGGACGGTGGAGAGGTTGTCCCCGGCGGCGACCCAGGCGGCGACCGTCTGCTTTTGTTCGGGAGTGAGCTGCATGGCAGGGTGGGAAGGTGAAAGTTGACTGTGGAAGGCCCCAAGACCGTTAACGGCAACGCCGCTACTTTCAACTTATCCCTTCCAATCTTCAACCGCGATGGGGCGCGGCCCCATCACTTCGCCAGCTGCGTCTTCAGGAAGTCCACGCTGCCGCGGACGGAGTCGTCCTGCTCCATCATGTTCTCGACGGTCTTGACGGCGTGGATGACGGTGCCGTGATCGCGGCCGCCGAAGGCCTCGCCAATCTCCTGGAGGGAGTGGCGGGTGAGCTGGCGGCTGAGATACATGGCGATCTGGCGGGGAAAGGCGATGGCGTTGGGGCGGCGCTTGCTCGTCATGTCCGAGTGGCGGATCTGGTAGTGATCGGCGACGCGCTTCTGGATGCCCTCGATGTTCAGGCGGTTCTGGGCCTCCTCCATCAGCACGTCCTTGAGCAGGTGCTCGGCGGTGGGGAGGTCGAGCGTCTTGCCGGTGAGGGCGGCGTAGCTGGAGATCTTGATCAGGGCACCCTCGAGGCGGCGGATGTTCTTCGAGATGTGCTGCGCCATGAACTCGATCACGGGCATGGGCAGGTCAATCTTGAGCGAGGCGGCCTTGGTCTTGAGGATGGCGACGCGGGTCTCGAAGTCGGGCGAGGAAATGTCGGCGGACAGGCCCCACTGGAAGCGGGAGACCAGGCGGGCTTCCAGCGTGGCGATCTCGGCGACGGGGCGGTCGCTGGAGATGATGATCTGCTTCTGGGATTCGAAGAGGTCGTTGAAGGTGTGGAAGAACTCCTCCTGGATGCGCTCCTTGCCGGCGAGGAATTGCACGTCATCCACCAGCAGGACGTCCACGCTGCGGTAGCGCTGGCGGAACTTGGTCAGGGCGTTCTCCTGGATGGCGTGGATATACTCGTTGGTGAACTTCTCGGTGGAAAGGTAGGCGACCTTGGCCTCGGGGTTGCGCTGGAGGATGCTGTGCCCGATGGCGTGCATCAGGTGGGTCTTGCCCAAACCGGTGGCGCCGTGGAGGAAGAGGGGGTTGTAGGCCTGCGCGGGCGCCTGCGCGACGGCCAGGGCGGCGGCGTGGGCGAGCTGGTTGTTCTGGCCGACCACGAAATTCTCGAAGGTGTTGCGCGGATTGAGCGCGCTGGCGGCCATGCGCTCGTCGTAGCGCAGCGGACGCTTGGCGGCGGTGCGGCCCTTGGCCTCCGGGGCAGGCACCCGGGCGGGCGCGGCGCCGTTGCCGTGTCCCGTCTTCTTGAGGCTGACATGCACCATGCGACCGGCAGCCAGCCGCAGGCGCTGCGAGATCAGGTCGAGGTAATTGTCGTGAATCCAGATGGCGGCGAAATCATTCGGCACGCCGAGGGTGACGGAGTCTTCCGTGGTCTCCGTGCAGCTGATGGGCTCGAACCACATCGCGAACACATCCTCGGGGAACAGCCCCTTGAGGTCGCATTTGACGGATTCCCAGAGACTGGTCTGGAGCACGGAGTGGGGCATGACAGGGCGGTAAAGGGACAGGTTTGGTAACGCCTCAGCAACTGCATTCGCCGAAAACCCCGCGTGCCTGTCGTGCGCCAGCTACTCGGAAGGGAAAAGGGGAGGTCGGGCCATCCTTTGGCCGCCACAGATGAACTGCGGGACAAAGTGATTGGCGGCCGGGATTCAGGGAGCCCTGGTCGAGTGCGTGCACGAGGTGCGCTACGGAGTTGGCAAAGAACGATCGCTAAGGAGGTCAGTTAAAAATTACTTTGCGAGTAACGGGAAACAAAAAATGCCTTTCAAGGGCATATTTCCGACATCTTGTTCACACCAAGCCGGCGGATAACTTTTGCCATTTTGATGTTGCGAAAAAACGTCCTGCCCTCGGCTGCGATTTTCCCTCTGAGTGACCGTTTTTCAGGAGTTGGCCAGGTGATGGGGCTCGGGATCCGTCCATTTGCCGTGCTCGCGGATGAGGGCGATCAGGCGGGAGTCGGCCTCAGCCTGGGGCAGGTTGTATTGGACGCAGGTTTTCCCCACGTAGAGGTTGATTTTGCCCGGCGCGCCGCCCACGTAGCCGAAATCGGCGTCGGCCATCTCGCCGGGCCCGTTGACGATGCAGCCCATGATGGCGATTTTCACGCCCTTGAGGTGGCCGGTCTGGGCGCGGATGCGCTGCGTGGTGGTCTGGAGGTCGAACAAGGTGCGGCCACAGCTCGGGCAGGCGACAAACTCCGTCTTCGAGATGCGCGCGCCGGCGCCTTGCAGGACGTTGTAGGCGAGTTTGGCCGCGCGGGCGGGGTCCGCCTCGGTCTCGATGCTGATCAGGTCGCCCAAGCCGTCACAGAGCAGGCTGCCGGTGAGGAAACTGGCTTCGAGGAGTTTGGAGAGGAAGCTGTTGTCGCCCCGCACGGCCGTCGCGGCCGTGTTGCGGATCCAGATCGGAGCCGGAGAACCGATGGCGTGCAAAAGGGCCGCCAGCCGCCGGTAAGCGCCGATGCTGTGGGTGGCACCACGGGTGGCTGAGAGGGTGAAGATGAGTGGAGCATCACCCAGGGTCAGCAGGGTTGACTCATAGGAAGCGAAATCATCGGGCGCTATCTCCGCCGCCAGAAAATGGCCGTGCCGACGGGCGAGAACCGCGTAGGCTTGGAGCAACGTCTCCTCCCCGGGGCCGAAGCGGTGGACGAGCAGGATTTTCGATCTTGGATTCTCGATATTCGATTCGATCTCCGCCGGCGTGAGAGACGGGTCGAGTTCGAGCGCCAGAAAATCGACGGGCAGCGGGCTGGCAACGGCGGTGGCCAGGTCGGCGGCGGAACTCACTGGCACCAGCAGGCCCTCGGCGGGCGTGTCCTTCAGCCTGGGAGCCGCCAAGGCTTTGGTGGTGTCGGCCAGATGAGCCAAGCTGGTGCGCACGATGACGCGCGGGGGCTGCTCCGGGCCGACGATGCACTTGTCGGGAAACTTCAGGACGGAAGTCTCGCGGCGGGCGAAATGGTAGGGATCCACCGGGTCGTTCGGCAGCATCTCAAAACGCTCAACGTTTAACGCTGAATTTTTAACGTCCAAGGTCGCAGGACTTGAGTGTTCAGTGTTGGGCGTTGAACGTTGGGCGTTGGAGTCTTGCCACAGGCTCATGGCCTTGTCGGCGATGGCGCGGGCCACGGGGATCTCGTAAACGGAGTCCTCGGTCAGCGACACGCGGATGGTGTCGCCGAGGCCGTCGAGCAACAGGCTGCCGATGCCGATGGCGGATTTGATGCGGCCATCCTCGCCGTCACCCGCCTCGGTGACGCCGAGGTGGAGCGGGTAGTGCATGTCCTCCCGGTCCATGCGCTCGACGAGCAGCCGGTAGGCCTGGATCATGACCTTCGGGTTGCTCGACTTCATCGAGAGCATGATGGCGTGGTAGTCGTGGCTCCGGGCGATGCGGAGGAACTCCAGGGCACTCTCCACCATGCCGAGCGGCGTGTCGCCGTAGCGGTTCATGATGCGGTCGGAGAGGGAGCCGTGGTTGGTGCCGATGCGCATGGCGCGGCCGAGTTCCTTGCTGCGCTTCACCAGCGGGGAAAAGGACTCGTGCAACCGGGCCAGCTCGCGGTCGTAGTCGACGTCGGTGTATTCCTTGACGGCGAATTTCTTCTTGTCGGCGTAGTTGCCGGGATTCACGCGGATCTTTTCGACATGCTCGACGGCCTCCATCGCCGCGGCGGGCAGGAAATGGATGTCGGCCACCAGCGGGATGTGGCCAAAGCCCGCCGCCGTGAACTGCGCGCGGATGTCCTTCAGGCATTTCGCGGCGGCGACATTGGGCGCGGTGATGCGGACGATCTCGCAGCCGACCTCGGCCAGCGCGATGGACTGCCGCACCGTGGCGGCGATGTCCTGGGTGTCGCTCGTCGTCATCGACTGGATGCGGACGGGGTGCGTGCCGCCGACGCCGACGCCCCCGACCATCACCTCGGTGGTGCGGCGGCGGACAGGGTGATAGCGGGAGGCGCAGTAGGACATGCGGCGAAAGTTACGAAACCGGGAACCCGGGACAAGCGGCAAGCACCGGAGCGAATCCGCCCAAGCCCGGCCGGCAAAAACCCTTTCACTTACCGGCGGGGGCCGGCTTGGTGGCTTCCTTGGCCGGGGCGTCGGCCTTGAAATCGTTGACCAGTCGCCGGATGTCGCCGAACACCGTGACATACAGCACCATCATGAGCAGCAGCACCATGAAGGCGCTTTGCGTGGTCAGGATGAAGTTGGTGGGCAGGGGGCGGCCGCGGAGCCGGGCGATGGTGGCGAGCAGGATGTGTCCGCCGTCGAGGACGGGGATGGGCAGCAGGTTGAAGATGGCCAGGTTGACGTTGATCAGGATGGCGAACCAGAGGGCGTAGCGCAGGGGGAAGTCGGACTGGCCGGCGTTCCAGAAGCCTCGCCCGATGCCGATGGGCCCGCTCAGGTTGGAAAAGGACAGGTCGCCCTTGGGACTCACCAAGCTCCAGAGCGTGCGGAAGGTGGTGTCCACGATCTCGGATATCTGGGTCCAGGGCGATTCCTTGAGCAGGCTGAAATTGGTCCGCTGGGTCAGGCCGGTGAGCGGGTGAGGCCGGCCCGTGACCGTGGCGGGCACGGTGAGCACGACGCCCTGTCCCTGGCGGCGCACGGTGAGTTGCACGGATTGATTCGGATGAGTGCGCAGGTAGTCGAAGAGGACTTCCGGTGCCGTGACGGCCCGGTCGGCGACGGCGGTGATCTCATCGTTCGCCTGGAAGCCCAGGGCGGCGCCGGGTGAACCGGGGGACACCTGGTCAATGATGGTCGCAAAGGCGGGTGAGACGCCGATGGTGCGGAAGCGCTCGTCGCCGGACCGCTGCGGGCTCGCGGTGATCTCGAGGAGTTGCCCCTCCCGCTCGATGCCCAGCCGCACCAGGCGCTGGCCGTCCTGCTGGGTGCCGGTGCCGAGCACGAGCGCGGACTTGAACTGGTTCCAGTCCTGCACCGGGCGGCCGTCCACTTGGCGGATGATGTCGTTTGCTTTCAGACCCGCTGCGGCCGCCGGGCTGGGCGCCTCGGTGCCGTCGGCCAGTTTCAAGGTGGGGATGACATAGCCGATCCGGGTGGTGGCCAGGTATTCGGGAGCGGGCCGGCCGGCGAACCAGAGGATGGTGGCCAGGGCGAAGGCAAAGATGACGTTGAAAAACGCCCCGGCGGCAAAGACCGCCACCTTCGTGGTGTAGGTGATCGGGGGGAGCTTCTCGGCTTCGATGTCGGACTCGCCCTCGATCGCGGCCATGTCCGCCAGTTGGGGCAGGGCGACATAGCCGCCCAGCGGAATCCAGGAGAGGCGGTATTCCACGCCATCGCGGCCGGTTCGCTTCCAGATGGCCGGCCCAAAGCCGATGGAGAACCGGGTGACCTTCACGCCGCGGCGGCGGGCCGCGAGAAAGTGGCCGAGTTCATGCACGAAGATCGACCCGCCGAAGAAGAGGACGATCAGGGTGAGCGACCAGAGATTGCTGAAGAGGCTGGAAATGAAATCCATGTGGGGGACGGATCATGCAGCAGGCCGAAGGGCGGCACTGCGGCCAAGACGGGTGGCTAAGATTGGTGGGTGAAGGTGGCGGCGACACGCCGGGCTGCGGCGTCAACGGCGAGGACCTGATCGAGGGTGGAAGGTTCGATCAATTCTATCGCACCCAGAGTCTTTTCGATAATCCGGGGAATCGCAAGGTAGGGGACCTGCTTTTTCAGGAAAGCGGCGACGGCCACCTCGTTGGCTGCGTTAAAGACGGCCGGGGCGGTGCCGCCGGCGGCCATGGACTCGCGCGCCAGCCGCAGGCAGGGGTAGCGGGCCTCGTCAACGGGACGGAAATCGAGGGCAAAGACCCGGTCGAGCGACAGGGCGGCGTCCGTGCCCGCCCGGGCCCGTTCCGGATAGAGGAGGCAGTGCTGGATGGGGAAGGTCATTGACGGCGGGCAGAGCTGCGCGAGCAGCGAGCCGTCGGTGAACTCGACGAGGCAGTGCATGATGCTCTGCGCGTGCAGCACGGCCTGGCATTGCTCCGCGCGCAGGCCGAAGAGCCACTGCGCCTCGATGAGTTCGAGGCCCTTGTTCGCCAGCGTGGCGGAGTCCACGGTAATCTTCGGCCCCATGGCCCAGTTGGGATGCTTGAGCGCGTCGGCCGGGGTGACCTGGGCCAGTCTTTCCAGCGGCCAGTCGCGGAAGGCGCCGCCGGAGGCCGTGAGCACGAGTCGGCGGACATCAGCTGCGCGGTGACCCTCGAGGCACTGGAAGACGGCGTTGTGCTCGCTGTCCACCGGCAGCAACCGGCTGCCGCTGGCCTTGGCCGCCGCCATTACGAACTTGCCGGCCAGAACGAGAATTTCCTTCGAGGCGAGGGCGATGGTCTTTTTCGCGGCGATGGCGGCGAGGGTGGGTGCCAGCGCGGTGGTGCCGACGATGGCCACCAGCACGATGTCGGCTTCGGGCAGAGCCGCGAGTTCGCACAGCCCCTCCGCGCCGCCGTGGAAAGTGGTGCCAGCCGGAAAGGCGCCGCCCTTGCGCGCCTCGGCGAGGGCGGCCGGGTCGTGGAGTCCGACCTGGCGGACGCCAAACTGCCGGGCGATCTCCGCGAGGCGCTGGTGCTTGCCGTGGGCGGCGATGCCGATGAGTTCCAGCCGGTCGGGGTGCGCGGCGATGACCCGGAGCGTGCTTTCGCCGATGGAGCCGGTGGCCCCGAGGAGCACGACGCGTTTGCGAGAGGGGGAAGGCAAGGGAAAGGGAGTGGGGGAGTGAGTGAGAAGAATCTGGAGATGGGGCCGGTTCCTTATTCCCTCATTCCCTTACTCCCTTCTGCTGCTCACACCAGGAACAGGAAAATAAAATACGCCACCGGCGCGGTCAGGAGCAGGCTGTCGGTCAGGTCGAAGGCGCCGCCGATGCCCGGAATGAGCTGCCCGGTATCCTTGGTGTCGGCCCGGCGCTTGATGGCGGACTCCATCAGGTCGGAAATGATGGCGATGATCGCCAGCGGCACGGCGATGGCCGCCGCGATGGCCGGGGTCAGGCTCTCGGGCAGCCGGTCGGAGGCGAAGAAGGCGATGCCTGCGCCGATCCCGGCGGAGATGAGCACGCCGCCGACGGCTCCTTCCCAGGTTTTTTTCGGGCTGATCTCGGGGGCCAGCTTGTGCCGGCCGAGGAGCAGGCCGGTGAGCAGGGCCCCGACGTCGCAGAACTTGGCCACGGCCACGACCCACAGGCAGAGGGTCAGGTTTTCACCGCTGTCGGCGTCGCGCATGAGGATGCGGACGAGGAAGTGCAGCAGGTAGGGAATATAGAGCAGGCCGCCGATGGTGGCGGCGATGGTCTCGACGCGCGTGGCGGTGTTCCGCTCACGCAGGCTGCGGATGCAGGCCACCACCAGGGCCAGCACCAACAGGCCGGCGGCCACGCTGCCGGGCGCCTCGGCCTCCTCCGTGAACCAGGCGAGATAATACGGCCCGGCGAGCATCAGGGCGGCGAAGCCGAGGCCCATGCCGTGGAAGGCCTTGGCACCCATCTTCGCGGTCAGCCCGTAGAACTCGTGCAGCGTGAGCACGGCGAGGAGCGTCGCCAGCGCCACGGCCGCGTGTGCGCCAAAAAGGTAAAGGCCGCCAAGGATGACGGTCCACAAGACGAGGGTGCTGAGGATGCGGGCAAGCACGGCAGGAGTAGGCGCGGCGCGATTATTGGGCGCCAGACTTAATTTGCTCGGCGGTCAGCCCATAGCGCCGCTCGCGGCGGCCATACTCGTCCACCGCAGCCTGGAGATCGGCCTTCCCGAAGTCCGGCCAGAGGACCGGGGTGAAGACGAACTCCGCGTAGGCCCCCTGCAGGAGGAGGAAGTTGCTCAGGCGCGTCTCGCCCGAGGTGCGGATGATGAGGTCGGGATCAGGCAGGTCGGCCGTGTAGAGGTAGCGGCTGAACTGCTCCCAGGATGAGTCCGTGAGCTGCTCCGTGCCGGCCGCCACGGCGGCGGCGTAGGCGCGGGCCGCGTCGGCGACCTCCGAGCGCGCGCCATAGTTGAGCGCCAGGATAAAATGCCAGGCGGTGAAATGGCGGGTCGCCGCCTCGGTTTCGCGGAGGAGCTGCCGCACGCCCGCCGGCATGTGGTCGGTGCGGCCGATGGTGCGGAAGCGCACGCCATCGCGCACGAAGGTCGCCAATTCCTGCCGCAGGTAATACTCGAGCAGGCCCATCAGCCCACCGACCTCGTCGGCCGGCCGCTTCCAGTTTTCCACGGAGAATGCGTAGAGCGTGATGTAGCGGATGCCGATCTCGCGGGCGGCGTTCATGGCGGTGCGCACCGCCTCGACCCCGCGCCGGTGGCCCTCCAGCCGGGGCAGGCCGCGCTGCCGGGCCCAGCGGCCGTTGCCATCCATGATGATGGCGACGTGTTGGGGGATTCTGGCGGAGCCGGGGGACGACATGCGTGGCGGGAGATTGAGGGCACGGCCGGTGCGTTTGACAAGCCCGCCTTCGCGCGGGCACGGCTTGCCTTGCCCGCCGGGGCGGGCAGATTCACCGCATGGCAACCCAACCCCTCACCCCGGCGGAAGTCCACGCGGCGCTGCCGTCCCTGCCGGGCTGGAAGCATGACCGCGACGCCCTCGCGAAGGAGTTCAAATTCGGCAGCTTCAAGGAGGCGCTGGCCTTCATGGTGCGCGTGGGTTTTGAGGCCGAGGCGATGGATCATCACCCGGACTGGACGAACATCTACAACCGCGTCGCCATCCGCCTGAACACGCATGACGCCGGCGGCAAGGTCACGGCGAAGGATGTGGCGCTGGCCGCCAAGATCCAGGCGCTGGCGACAGCCGCCTACTCAGCCAAAAGCTGAGTAGGACTCCTTCACCCACAGATACCCTGCGGTCTGAAAATAGGGCCCTCCTGCATTGCCATCGAGGTTCCGTTCACCTTTCGGTGCCTGACTGTGGGAGCGAGCTTGCTCGCGACATCGCCCAAAAAGTCGCGAGCAAGCTCGCTCCCACATTTCCCAACTGCATAGTTTGGCTCAGAGGTCCCGGAAGAAATTGAAGGTGCGGTCGCTCTCGCCGGGCAGGTAGGCTTCGTGGGCGTAGTCCGGGTAGAGCACCATCTCCTTCGGCGCGGTGATCTTGTTGTAGGCGGCGAATTGCGTGGAGGGCGGGCAGATCGGGTCCATCAGGCAGGTGAACATGAGCACCTCGGCCTTGATGCGCGGGGCGAGGTGCTGGCAATCAATGTAGCCGAGCTTGGTGAAGACTTCCCTCTCCCGCCGGTGCAACGGATCGGACTGGCGGAACCAGGTGCGCAGTTCCTCATAGGCATCCTTGGCCAGGTCCATCTCCCACACCCGCTGGAAATCGCAGAGGAAGGGGAAGACCGGCGCCGCGCGTTTGATGCGCGGTTCCAGCGCGGCGCAGGCCAGGGTCAGCGCCCCGCCTTGGGACAGGCCCATGGCGCCGACACGCGCGGCGTCCACCTCGGGGAAACCCATCACGACGCGCGCCAGCTGCGCGGTATCGAGAAAAATCTGCCGGAAGGCGAGCTTGCGGGGGTCGGGATCATCGAGGCCGCGGATGATGTGGCCGCGATACGTCGTGCCCAGCACCCGGCCCGAGTCTTCCGAGCGGCCGCCCTGGCCGCGGCAATCGAGGGCCGCCACGCAGAAGCCCTCGCCCGACCACGCCAGCCGCGGGGAGAAATCGCCGCTGTGGCCGCTGTAGCCGTGAAACTGCAGGACGGCGGGATTCTTGCCGGAGGATTTTTTCGGGCGGACGTATTTGGCGTAAACTCGCGCGCCACCGACTCCGGTGAACCACAGGTCGAAGACCTCGCTGTGCCGCGGCGTGAGCTCCGTGGATGGCACCAACTCCGGCTGCGGATCGGTGGCGTCGAGTTCGCGCAGGGCCGCGTCCCAATAGGCGTCGAAATCAGCGGGGCGGGGATTCAGGCCCGGGTAGGTTTTCAGTTCGGCGAGCGGCTTGTCGATCAACGGCATGGAAGAAGGGAGTCAGATTTTCAAAAGACGCGCAAGAACGAGCGGGGTCCGGCATCGACGGCCGTGATGACGCCGTCGGCCGGGTGAGTGGCGACCAGCCGGCCCGTCGTGTCGAACTCGCCCAGAGCGCGGCCGTCCGCCAGCGGCACGAAATGGCGCCGCGCATCGGAATCGTAGCCGAGAGAGACCGGGGCGACCGCCGCGCCAAGTGTAATACAATGCGTTACATTCCCCTCTGGGGCGAGGGCTCCAACCTGGGCTCGGCCGGCGGCGGCGAAAAGCGCAAGCAGGCGGTTGCCGCGCTGGTCGTAAGCCAGGCCGGCGATCCGGCCCGCGATACCCTGCACCTCAACCCGGCGCACAAACTCACCGTAGAGGGTCAGCTCGACCACCGAGCGACCGTCGGGATGCACCGCAAACAGGTGCCGATCACTGGAACGGATGGCGAGGTCGGCGGAGGGGGCACCGTTGCCGGCTTCTGCCGGCCCGGTGTTTGTCCCGACAACTTTGTCCTTCGGCAAATTGTCGGGCAAAGCCAGCGGCATCTCGCGGAGGATTTTTCCGGAAGGCCGCTCGATGACGCGGATGACTTGCGCGGGGGCGACGCGGACGAAGAGATGATCGGTGTTGAAATCGTAGGCCAGGCCCACGGCCTGCTCGCCGGGCTTGAGCGCATTGGGAATGGCCGTGCCCGCCGGGCCCAGATCCTGCACGGCGAAGCGGTCGACGGTTGTGACGTAGACGTGATTGGGTCCTCGTGTGGCGCAGCCGCCTCCGCCCAAGGCTACGGCGACCAGGGCCGAGAGCCAGGCGCGGCGCGGCTTTCGGGTTGTCTCACCGCGCCGGGGTCGTGTTAGTGGGGGCATCGGCGCCGTATCCCATCACCGGGGCCGGCCGCGTAAACCACAATTTCTCCCCGTATGCCTCGCGGACGATTCGCCCGTTTCCTGATTCCCGGCTTGATCGGCCTCGCGCTGGCCGCGCGCGCGGAGTTGCCGTTCGCCGGATCGCCGTTCGGGCCCGCCGTGGCGGCGACGTCCCCGGCCGCAGAGCACCGGAGCACCTCGACCGGCAACCAGCTGGCCCTGCTCAACGGGGGATATGACGCCCTGCTGGTGCGCGTCCATCTCATCCGCCAGGCACAGGTATCCATCGACATCCAGACCTTCATCTGGACCAACGACGAGTGTGGCCGGCTCCTGATGTATGAGCTGATCGAGGCCGCGCGCCGCGGCGTGCAGGTCCGCATCATCGCGGACCACATGGTCTCGGCGCAGGACCCCGCGACGGCGGCCTTCCTCGCCACGGTGCACCCGAACCTCGAGGTGAAACACTACCGCCCGGCCATGGCCCGGATGAAACCGTCGCGCCTGCAAACGGCCCTCGCCGCGCTGACTTCGTTCCACGGCACGAACCAGCGCATGCACAACAAGCTCATGGTCTTTGACGACGCGATCATGATCACGGGCGGGCGCAACATCGAGAACACCTACTTCGACCACTCGACCGAGCTGAACTTCCTGGACCGCGACGTGCTGGCCGTGGGCCCGGTCGCGCGCGACGCGGCGGATTCCTTCGCGCGCTTCTGGGAATACCGCCATGCGGTCGCGAGCCGCGATCTGGCGGACGTCGCGGCGCTCATCGCCAGCAACCAGTTTCCGCGCTACGCCACGCGGGCCGACTACGACTTCGGCGGCTACTTCACGGAACTGGACCGCGAGGCGGGCGATGCGGCGCTGATCACGGCCCGGTTCGCGGCCCGGCTGAAGCCGGTGGCGAAGGTCGCGTTCATCGCGGATGCGCCCGGCAAGGCGCGCGGCTTCCTCTCGCGCACGGCGCACATCACCCGCGCCCTGCGCCGCACGCTGGAGCAGGCGCGGGAGCACGTCGTGATGCAGACGCCCTACCTGGTGCTGAGCCCGCCGGCGCGCGAGCTCTTCCGCGAGATGCAGGAGCGGAATCCCGGGCTGCGCATCCAGGTTTCGTCGAACAGCTTTGCCTCGACCGACAACCTGCTCGCCTACTCGGCGAATTACCGGCTGCGCAACGATTACGTCGAGGACCTGGCCCTGCAGGTGCACGAGCTCAAGCCGCAGCCCGCCGCGCGGTCGGAACTTTTCCCGCAATACGCGCTGATGGCGGAGCGCGCGCGGGAGCGCATCGCCGCCGGACGGCAGCAGCGGCCGCCCTTCCTCTGCCTGCACGCCAAGTCGCTCGTCGTGGACGCCCGCCTGGCCTTCGTCGGCTCCTACAACCTCGACCCGCGCTCGGAGAACCTGAACACCGAGGTCGGCCTGCTGGTGGAGGATGCGTCCTTCGCCCGGGAACTGCTGGCCGACATCGCGCGGGATATGCGCGCCGAGAACAGCTGGGTCATCGCCCGCCGCGACATCCCGCTCAAGCTCGACGCCCTGAACGGCTTGATCGACGGCATCCTGTCGCTCAGCCCCATCGATGTCTGGCCGATCCAGAACACCAGCAGCTTCGAGCTGCGGCCCGGGGCGGTGGAAGTGCCGCCGGGCGACCCGGCTTTCCACAAGAATTACCGCGAGGTCGGGCCTTTCCCGGGCGCGGACGGAACCCTGAGCAACAAGGAAATCCTGACGCGCCTCTACAAGGCCATCGGCGCCCCGCTGACGCCGGTGCTGTAGGATGGGGGAGGGCGTCGATTTCCATACCGGAGCTGACGCCGGTATGAAAATCGCGCCCAGCTTTCCTGAGGAAACCGTTTGCGCCGCCGGGGCGTGTCGCTAGCTTGCCGCCATGAGTGATCATGCTCCCGCCGCCGAAGTTGCCTCCACGCGCGACGCCCTGGCCCGCCTCAAGGCCAACATGCGCCTCACCATCAAGGGCAAGGACGATGTCATCGAACAATCGCTGGTCTGCCTGCTGGCCGGGGGCCACCTGCTGATCGAGGACCTGCCGGGCGTCGGCAAGACGACCCTGGCCTACTCGCTGGCCCGTTCGATGGACTGCACGTTCTCCCGCATCCAGTTCACCAGCGACCTGCTGCCGACCGATGTCACCGGCGTCTCGATCTACGACGAGACCGTCAAGGAGTTCATCTTCAAGTCCGGCCCGGTCTTCGCCAACGTCGTGCTGGCGGACGAGATCAACCGCGCCACGCCCAAGACGCAATCGGCGCTGCTCGAGGTCATGGACCGCAGCAGGGTCACGGTGGACGGCGAGGCGCACGCGGTGGGCTCGCCCTTCATGGTCGTGGCGACGCAGAACCCGGTGGACTACGAGGGCACGTTCCCGCTGCCGGAGAGCCAGATGGATCGCTTCCTCATGCGCCTGCAGATGGGCTATCCGCAGCCGGGCGATGAGCTGGACATCCTGCGCGCGCCCCGGCTCGGCTACGATGCCATCGCGCTCAACCCGGTCGTCACGCGCTCGGACGTGCTCAAGATGCAGGCGCTGGCGGGCAAGGTCTTTGTCGAGGACAGCGTGCTCGACTACATCCTGAAGATCATCACCGCCACGCGCACGGAGGTGGAGTTCAAGGCCGGCGTCAGCGTGCGCGGCGGGCTCTCGCTCCGCATCGCCGCCCAGGCGCGGGCGCTGGTGCAGGGCCGCGATTTTGTCATCCCCGAGGATATCCAGGAGACGGCGGGCCCGGTGCTGGCGCACCGCCTGTCGCTGGCCCGGCAGACCTCCGATGCGCTCGAGGAGCGCCGCACGGTGCTCGCAGCGCTGAAGCGGATCATCGGCGCGATCGCGGTGCCGGAGTGAGCGGGCGGGAAACGCTCAACATTCAACGCCCAACCTTGAACGCTCAACTGACGGCGCCGACTTCGACGTTGAACGTCCCGCGTTCAGCGTTGGACGTTGCCGCCGCCGCCGCGGCGGCCGACTGGCACGGTCCCGGCGCGCCGGACCGCAAGCGCCGCGGCTTCGACTGGCGGGTCCTGCTCTGGGCGCTCGTGTTTCCGCCGAAGCGGCACCGCATCTCGCTCACCGTGCCCGGCCTGTTCCTGATGGGCTTGTCCGTCGGCATCGGCACGGCCGCCTACAACACGGCGAGCAACATCCTGTTCATCACGCTCTCGCTGCTGCTCGCCTGCCTCCTGCTCAGCGGCCTGCTGTCGTGGTTCAACTTCATGGGCACCTGCTGGCGCCTGCGCCCGTCCGGGGCCTGGCGCGCCGGCCACGAGACACTGGTCACGGTGGAGGTGGAGAACCGGAAAAGCTGGCTGCCGAGCTACAGCCTGTGGTTCGAGCTGGCCACGCAGCCCCGCCACCTGCCGCCACCCGACAAGCCGGAGAAGGAGATGAAGATGAGGGAGATTCTGGCCGCGGCGGAGAAACACATCACGCGCGGGCGGATCCACCTGCGCGAGCGGCTCGAGCCGCGTGGCGCCACGGCGCTGGATTGGGGCGTGAAGCCCGTCCGCCGCGGCGAGGCCGTGGTCGAGCTGAGTGCGGTGGGCTCGCTTTTCCCGTTCGGTTTCCTGCGGAAGAACATCGGCATGGCGCTGCGGCACGCCGTGCTCGTCTGGCCGGCGCAGGTGGAATACCAGTGGGCCGGCACCGCCTCCGACCAGGCGGGCTCGTCGGGGCGGCGCACCGCCCGGATCGGGACCGGCGACGACCTGCTGGCCCTCCGCACCTACCAGCGCGGCGATTCACACCGCCTGATTCATTGGAAGGCCAGCGCGCGGCTGGGCCAGCTGATGATCCGGCAGTTCGCCGCCGAGAGCCATGACGGCTTCGTGCTGCGGCTCGACACGCCTGCGGCGGTCTGGATTCACCCGGAGCAGTTCGAGCTGTTGTGCAGCTTCGCCGGCACGCTGGCGGAAGATCTCTATGCCGGCGGCCGCCTGCGCGGCATCACAATCAACGGCGGCCCCCTGCTGGAAACGCGGCGCATCCGCGACCTTGAGGCCGTGCTCGACGAGCTGGCGCGGCTGCAGCCGTCTTCTTCAGCTGCAGGCGGGGTGCCCATACCCCGCGGGGATGATGCCTCGCGGGGTGGGGGCACCCCGCCCACAAGAATCACCAGGAACATCATCACCTTCGCGCCCGAGGGAGCGCGCGGAGTCATCGCCCATGTCAACGGTCGCCAAATCGCGTCAGCTTAACCTCGACGAGCTGCGGCGCCTGAAATGGCTGCTGGGCGGCGCCATGGCGCTGGTGTCGCTGTGGACGGTCTTCTTCCTCGATGTCGAGGCGTTGGGGCTGGTCGGCGTGGCCGGGACGGCGATCCTCGCGGTGCTGATCTGGCCGCAAATACCCGGCCGGGTGCCGGCGCTGGTGTGGAAGCTCGCGGTGCCGGCCATCATCGTGGCGATGGGAGCGGATTTCTATTTCAGCCCCGATACCCTGCCGGTGCTCATCCGGCTGGCCATCCTGCTGGTGCTCTACCGCGCGGTCGCCTACCGGAGGAAGCGCGAGGACCTGCAACTCATCGTGCTGGGCATGTTCCTGGTGGTGGTGGCCGGGGTGCTGACCTCGGCGCTCGGCTTCGCCTTCCTGTTGCTGTTGTTCACGGCCTGCGGGCTGGGTTTTCTCTTTGTCATCACGCTGCTCGACGCCGCCGAGTCCGGAGGGGGGCGTTCGCCCGAGGCCGAAACCGCCTGGACGCGCCTCGATGGGCGCCGTTTCTTCGCGCGGCTGCGCGCGGTGGCGGACTGGCGGCTGCTGGCGTTTGCGGCGGCGCTGTTCACGGCGGTGGTCGCGATGTCGGGCCTGCTCTTCCTCCTCATCCCGCGCTTCGAGCTGGCGAGCGGCTTCTTCCTCGACCGCTACATCACCCGCAAGAGCCGCACCGGCTTCACCGACACGGTGAAGTTCGGCGACGTGTCCGAGCTGATCCGCGACGAGAGCGTGGCCATGCGCGTGGACCTGACGGACGCCACGGGGCTGCGCGAGGCGCCCTACTGGCGGCTGGTCGTGCTCGATGAATACACGCCGGAAGGCTTCAAGGTCTCCGCCGGGCTGAAGGGCGAGCTGATCCGCGGCCAGCGGGTGACCCAGCAGCTGCGGGGCCGGCAGCTGGGGCGCGAGATCAACGCGGTCGGCGGGGCGTGGACTTTCTACATCGAGCCCGGCGTGAGCCGGTTCCTGCCCCTGCCGGGCAGCTACGGCATGTTGCGGATGCGCGAGGTGTCGCCCCTGCAGGCCAGCGCCGGGCACCGCGTCGTGGCGCTGCGGACCGAGCCGATGACGATGACGGCGTTCCAGCTCGATGAGGTGGAGATGACCGCAGTGCTCAACGACGCCCGGTTCCCGCAGTTGCTCGCGGCGGCGCGGGCGAATCCGCACTCGGGGAGCGGGCTGAACCGCTATGACCCGATGGTGAACCTGCGCGGCCCGGTGGGGGCGGCGAACGAGGCGGTGCTCAAGCGGGTGGTGGCGGAGATCACCGGCGGGGCGGAGCTTTCCGCCGCGGAATTCACCCGCCGGGCCGTCGGCTGGCTGCAGGCCCGGCACGCCTATGCGCTGTCGGCGAAGCTGCCGCCGGGTGCGGGCAAGGACGACATCGTGCGCTGGCTCGACTCCAACGAGCCGGGCTTCTGCGAATATTTCGCCGCGAGCCTGACGGTGCTGGCGCGGGCGGCCGGACACCCGGCGCGCGTGGTGGCCGGTTTCCATGGCGGGGTGCTGAACGCCTTTGAGAACTACTACATGGTGCGGAATTCCGATGCGCACGCCTGGGCGGAGGTTTACGATGGGAAGGCCGCGTGGGTGCGGGCCGATCCGACGCCCGGGGCGGTGAGCTCGGCCGCCGAGGGCGCGACACAGGCGGTGCGGCAGGAGCAGGACAGCAGCTGGTCGGCGCGCGTGGACAGTCTCCGCGTGCTCTGGTATCGGCGCATCGTCAATTTCGACTCCCGCGCGCAGGTGCAGATGCTCGAGCAGGTGAAGAGCTTCACGACCGACTCCGGCAGTGCGCTGCGGGCGCGGTTCGACGATTTCGCCAAGCAGCTCAAGGCCTGGCTCCGGCAGCCGTGGGATGCGAAACGCTTCGGACGCACGCTCGGTCTGCTCGCGGGGCTCGGCGCGCTGGGTTGGCTGCTGGTGCGCCTCGGCCAGTGGGCCTGGTGGCGCTGGCGGCGGTGGCGCCGGCCGCAGTCCTTTGATCCCGTGCGGCTCCAGGCCGGGAAGTGGCTCATCCGCCTGCGGGAAAAAGCCAGCGAGGATGTCGTGGTGTCGGAGCTGCAGCGTTTGCGCTATGGCCGGCGGGAGACGTGGCCGGAGCCGCGCGGGGTATTCCGCCGGGCGAAGCTGGCGCGGCGCCGGGCGCGGTGATCACTCCATCTTGAAATTCAGCGGCGCGGAAGCCGCCGGGCGGTCGCGTTTGTCCTGCCAGGCTTGGAGGATGGCCTTGACCACGGGGCCGGAATAGAGGCCGCCGCCGAAATCCTGGTCTTCCGCGCCCTCCAGCACCACGGCGACGGCGATGCGGGGACTCTCCAGCGGCGCGAAGGCCACGAGCCAGGCGAGCTCGATGCGGCCCTTCTGGGCCGTGCCGGACTTGGCGCCGCCGGTGAGGCCCTCGACCCGGGCCAAGCGGCCGGTGCCGATCTGGTAGCAGGATTCCAGGCCGCGGAGGACGGCGTTGTAGTCGGAGGGGGACAGGCCGATCGGCGTGGTGCGCTGGATCGGCCGGCGGGGATCGTGGAGGAGGGTGGGCTTGGTCTCCGTTTCGCCGCGGGCGAAGGAGGCGACCATGCAGGCGGCCTGCAGCGGCGTGATCAGCGTGTCGCCCTGGCCGATGGCGATGTTGGCGGTGTCGCCGCCGCGCCAGATGCCGTCGGGCAGGTTGGCGGAGCGCCAGTTCTCCTTGCGCCACTCGGGGTCGGCCACGCGCGGGCTCCGGAATTCCGAGGGCAGCTCGATGCCGGTCGGGTGATTGAAGCCGAAGCGCTTGGCCTCGGCGGCGAGGAATTGCGGCGTCGTGTCCAGGCCGTATTTGATGAAGAAGACGTTGCAGGACTGGGTGAGGGCCTTGACGAGGTCCACCTCGCCGTGCACGGCGTTGTGCGCGCAGGGGAAGCGCCGGTTGCCGACCATGATGAATCCGGGGCAGATGATCCGGGAGACGCCCGGCTCGATGGTGCCGGCGCGCAGGCCGGCGAGGGCCGTGATGATCTTGAAGGTGGAGCCGGGGGGATACTGGCCCTGAATGGCCCGGTTCAGCCAGCCGCCGGAGGTCTCGATGGCTTTGGCTGATTCGTGGGAGAGCCGGGGCACGAACTCGTTGAGGTCATAGTCGGGCTTGGAGACGAGGGCGAGCACCTCGCCGGTGCGGATGTCTAGGGCGACGGCCGCGCCGATGCGGCCCTCCATCGCGGTCTCGGCGGCCTGCTGCAGGTCGATGTCGAGGCTGGTGACGATGCTCTTGCCCTGCACGGGCAGGCGTTTCTCGATCGGCAGGTCCACCTTGTAGCCCGCCGGGTCCACGAGGTAGATGGCGCCGCCGGTCTCGCCCTGCAGCTGGTCGTCGAAGATTTTTTCCAGGCCGGTGCGGCCGGTGGCGCCCTTCATCTTGAAGGTCAGCAGGTCCTCGCCGGGAAAATCCTCCACCTCGGGATCGTTGTCCACGCTGGTATAGCCCAGCGCCTGGGCGGCGGCGTTGTGGTAGGGGTAGTAGCGGCTGCTGGACGCATAGACCTGCAGGGGCGAGCTGACCGGGAGGCGCTCGAGCAGCCGGGCGTATTCCTCCGGGGCGAGGTCGTCGAGCAGCACGTAGGGCAGGAGGAGCGTCTGGTTGACGTGGCGGTTGAGATCGGCGGCGCGGACGGTCTCGTGGCGCTCGAGGATGAAGTTGATCTTGTCGAGGTAGCGCTGGGCCACGGCGGCACGGGCGATGCGCTCCATCTGGTCGCCATTGGGCCGCTCCGCCGCCGGGAGCTGGCGGTAGTTGGCCCTGACCACCTTGTATTCGGCCCGGAACTCGGCGCGAATATGCGGCTCGGCGAGATTGAGCACGACGGAGAACCGCGCGCGGTTGTCCACCAGCACGTTGCCGTCGCGGTCGAGGATCCGGCCGCGCGGACCGGGCACGATGACGCGGCGCTGGTTCTGCAGGCGTTCGCGCTCGCTGTAGAGGCCGGTCTTGAAGAGCTGGCGGTGGGCCATGCCGCTGACCAGCACGATGAGCAGGGCGGCGACGACCCCGTGGAAGAGGAACAGCCGCGGGTTGCGGGCGCGGTGGGTTTCAATCGTGCGGCTCATGCGAGGAAAAAGCTCCAAGCACCAAGCGCCAACATCCAGGGAAACTCCAATCAGAAATCATCAACCGGCGGAACATGGCTCTTGGTTTGGAGCTAGGAGGTTGGAACTTCGGCTTACAACGACACCCGTCTTCCCGTCCCGGGGTGGATGGCGGCGAGCTCCATGGCGCGGTCCTGCAGGGCCAGGAACCACGGGGTGATGACCAACAGGAGAAGTTGCGAGGCGAGGAGGTCGGAGAACACGCGCAACCAAGCCGAGCCCGGCCGGGGATTGGCCCCCACCAGGAGGAAGGAGAGGGCGATGACGAGGAACAGATTGGCGAGGAGCGCCACGACGATGCCGAAGACCGCCCCTTCGCGCGGGAAACGCTGCCGCCCGTAAAGCAGGGTGGCGTGGACCAGGCCGAGCAGCAGCAGGCTGGTGCCGTAGGGCACGGGTTCCACGGCGTCGACCAGCAGGCCGGTCAGCACGATGGCGATGAGGCCGTGCTTCCGGTCGAGCCGGAGCGCGGAGTAGACGACAAAGAGCCCGCCAACGTAGAAATGCACGCCAGCGTCCGCGACGTAATGATTGGTCAGCCCGACGAGCCACCAGAGCAGCAGGTTGGCCGCCGTGACGATGAGCCAGCGCGGATCGTGTTTACGCATGGTTCAATGGCCGTAGCGGCGCTCGGGGGGCGCGGGGACGGCGGTCATAGACCGCCGCTACAGGATTGGCGTGTGCCTTCATCCCCGCCCAACACCCGTTTCCTGTCATTCTGAGCGAAGCGAAGAATCCAGCCGGAGCATCGCCTCCGCGGTGGTGCGACGTAAATCCGGATGGATTCTTCACTCCGTTCAGAATGACCATCCGATGCTGAAGGCGCACTCCGGGGTGGTGGCGCATCACAGTTGCTCCGGGTTGAGCGGCACGAGCACGGTGACTTCCGTGAGCGAGCCGAGGCGGGGGTCCAGCGCGACCTCGCCGGTCTTGAACAGGCCGTCGGTGCTGGGTTCGAGCAGGGTGATGTCGCCGATGGCCAGTCCGGGCGGGAAGATGCCGCCGAGGCCGGAAGTCACGAGGCGCCGGGGGGCGGCCTTGCTGGCCGAGATGTCCAAGGGGACAAACTCCACCGTGCCGCGCGGGGAGCTGAAGGCGTCATTCAGGCCGCCTTGGTAGCTGATGGGCTTGTTGTCGCCGCTGACGGTGGCGGCCACGCGGAAGGTCGGGCTGGTGATGAGGTCCACCACGGCGGTGTAGCGATGCACCTCGACCACGCGGCCGACGACGCCGCCGGCAAACACCACCGGCGCGCCGACGGGGAGGCCGTAGTTTTCGCCCTTGCGGATGATCAGGCGCTGCCACCAGCCGGAGAAGTCGCGCCGGGCCACGCGGGCGGGCTCGTAGCGGAAGGCGGGCATCGAGGGCAGCTTGAGCAGGTTTTCCAGGCGGCTGATCTCGGCGTCGAGCGCCTTGTTCTGCTGCACGCTGAACTCGTATTGGGAGATGAGGCCGGCGAGATCCTTGCCCGCCTTGAGCAGCTCGTCCTTCGAGTGCAGCCGGTTGGACCAGAAGGTCTGCAGATCCTGCACGTAGGAATCGGCGACGATGAGCGGGGCCTGGATGGCGAAGAAGGTGGCGCGCGCGAAGGTCTTCAGCACCAGCGGCAGCAGCAGCCAGACCAGCAAAATGACGCCCAGCGTGGCAAAGGGTCGGGCCTGATCGAAGCGTTTCGGGAGCACGGCGGATTACGTGGTTTGGCGTGCGTCCAAAAAACCCGCCCGGAGGTCGGGTGCCACCTTAAAAGTCCGCGGCGATGCGGTGGAGCTCGTCGATGTTGGTCAGGAACACGCCGGTGCCGTTGGCGACGGCGGAGAGCGGGTCGTCGGACACGGTGACCGGCAGGCCGGTCTTCTCGGAGAGCAATTTGTCGATGCCGCGGATGAGGGAGCCGCCGCCGGCCATCACGAAGCCGCGGTCGACGAGGTCGGCGGAGAGCTCGGGCGGGCAGCGCTCGAGGGCGGCGCGGACGGCCTCGACGATGGCGCCGACGGTGTCGGCCATGGCCTCACGGATTTCCTGGGAGGTGATGTGGATGGTCTTGGGCAGGCCGGCGACGGAATCGCGGCCCTTGACCTCCATGGCGAGCTCGGTCTCGAGCGGGTAGGCGGAGCCGATGGTGACCTTGATTTCTTCCGCCGTGCGCTCGCCGATGAGCAGGTTGTAGGCCCGCTTCATGTAGTTGATGATGGCGAGGTCGAACTCGTCGCCGGCGACGCGGATGGACTTGGAAAACACGATGCCGGAGAGCGAGATGATGGCGATCTCCGTGGTGCCGCCGCCGATGTCCACGATCATGTTGGCGGCGGGCTCGTCCACCGGGAGGCCGACGCCGAGCGCGGCGGCCATGGGCTCGAGGATGGTGATGACCTCGCGGGCCCCGGCGTGCGTGGCGGACTCCTTGACGGCGCGCTTCTCGACCTCGGTGATGCCGGAGGGGATGGCGACGACGACGCGGGGCGACACGACCTTGGAATTGTTGTGCACCTTCTTGATGAAGTAGCGGAGCATCGCCTCGGTGATGTCGAAGTCGGCGATGACGCCGTCCTTCATCGGGCGGATGGCGGTGATGTTGCCCGGGGTGCGGCCGAGCATCTTCTTGGCCTCGTCGCCCACGGCGAGCACCTTGCGGGAGGAGGTGTGGACCGCGACGACGGACGGCTCGCGCAGGACGATGCCTTTGTCCTTCACATAGACGAGGGTGTTGGCCGTGCCCAGGTCGATGCCGATGTCGTTGGAGAAAAGTCCCAGCAGTTGGTTGAACATTGTGGCGGTGGCGGGGGGTTGCAGAATACAAGCGACCGGCCGGCGAAATTGTCAAAAGCAAACTCGCTGGCGAAAAAGGATTTAGAGCACCGGCTGCGGGCTTGACGGTGGCGGCGGTTGGGCCGAATTAATACCGCGCGATGCACGGAATCGATTTCATCCAGGATCTGGCGGTGGTCTTGCTGGTGGCCGGCTTGGTCGGCTGGCTGTGCCATCGCATCGGCCTGTCGGTGATCGTCGGTTATCTCGGGGCCGGCATGCTGGTGGGGCCGTTCACGCCGCCGTTCTCGCTGGTGACGGACGTGGAGCGCATCGAGGTGCTCTCGCAGCTGGGCCTGGTGTTCCTGATGTTCGGCATCGGCATGCACCTGAGCCTGCGGCGGCTGAAACGCATGGGGCTGCCGCTCGTGGTGGCCACCGTCGTCAACACCATCCTGATTTACTATCTCACCCGGGTGCTCGGAGCCGCGATGCACTGGAGCAACATGGAGACCATCTTCCTCGCGGCGATGCTCATGATCTCCTCGTCGGCCATCATCGGCAAGATCCTCATCGAGGTCGGCGCCACCCATGAGAAGGTCGGCCAGGCGGCGATGAGCCTCACCGTGGTCGAGGACGTGGTGGCGGTCGTGATGCTGACCCTGCTCAGCTCGATGGCGAAATTCGGCTCGGGGGCGGACGGCGCGCAGATCGGCGGGACCATCGGGCTGATGGGATCGTTCGTGGTGCTGGCGGGCGTGGCCAGCCTGCTGATCGTCCCCTGGCTGCTGCGGCGCCTCGCGGCGGCGGTCAGCGTCGAGTTGCAGACCCTCTGGATGGCGGGCCTGCTGCTGGGCCTGGCGGTGGTGGCGGCGCGGGCGGGGTATTCGCTCGCGCTGGGGGCGTTTTTGCTCGGTTGCGTGGTGGCGGAAACCGCCCAGCGGCTGCAGGTGGAGCGGACCTTCGAGGGGTTGCACGACGTGTTCAGCGCGGTGTTTTTCGTGGGCATCGGCATGCAGATTGATGTCCGGCTGCTGGCGGACGCGGGCTGGCTGATCCTAGGGGTCTCGGCCTTTTCGCTGCTCTTGCGGCCGCTGACCTGCATGGCGGGCTTCGTGGTGGCGGGCACGGCGCCGCGGGAGGCCCTGCGCATCGGGTTGGTCGCCACGCCGATTGGCGAGTTCTCGCTGATCATCGCCCAACTGGGCGTGTCGTTGGCCGTGGTGCCGTCAAAATTCTACCCGCTGGCGGTCGGCGTGTCGCTGCTGACCTCGCTGGTGGCGCCGCCGCTGACGCGGCATTCGGCGCGGATCGCCGACGCGCTGCTCGCGCTGCAGCCCCGCTGGCTGGAAGGGGCGCTGGCGGGCTATCAGAACTGGCTGCAGCGGCTGCAGGAGCGCGGGCAGCGCAACCAGCTCTGGCAATTGAGCCGCAAGCGCCTCATCCAGATCACGGTGGAGGTCCTGCTGGTCTCGGGGCTGCTGCTGTTTTCCGAGCAGATGTTCGGGTTGGTGCGGGACTACCTGCCGGTGGATCAGAGCTACCCGCGCGGCGCCGAGATTCTGTTCTGGAGCGCATTGGGCCTGGTCGCCTTGGTGCCCATGGTGGCGATCTGGCGCAATTTGTCCGCTCTTGCGATGATTGTGGCGGATGCCTCCACGGCGGGGCATGCGGCGGCGGCGCGCCTCAAGCCGGTGGTGGAGACCGGTCTCAAGCTCGGGGCCGGGGTGCTGATTTTCTTCTGGTTGAGCGCGATCGTGCCGCTGGAGGGCATGGGGCGCTGGGTGCCGGTGCTGGCGCTGGGCGTCGCGGCGGTGGCGGTGGCGCTGCTGCGCACGCGGCTGGTTTACTGGCACAGCGTGATGGAGGTGGAATTGCAGCAGCGGCTGGAGCAGAATGAGAAGAAGGCTTCGGTCACCAACGCACCCTGGTTCAAACAGCACAGCGACTGGCAGCTTTCGCTGATGGAATGTGCGCTGCCCGACCTGGCGGACGTGCGCGGCCGCACGTTGGACGAGCTGGCGCTGCGGGCCAAATTTGGCGTGGTTGTCGCCGGCATCGACCGGCAGGGGGTGATGATCGGCAACCCGGCCCCCGGCATGGCGCTCTACCCGGGGGACAAGGTCCTGCTCCTGGGCGAGCCCAAGCAAATCGGCGCGGCGAAGGCCTTTCTGCGGGCGGCGACCGGCATGCCGGGCCACTCCAATTTCGACGATGTGCGGATGGAGCGGCTGGAACTGCCGGCGGAAAGCGGCTTGCACGGGCGCGCCTTGGCCGAGATCGCCCTGAGCCGCACCCACGGCCTGCAGGTCGCCGGCATCAACCGCGCCGGCCAGCGCATCCTGAACCCCGGCGGCGAGGAGAAGCTCTTCACGGGCGACGAGGTGCTGGTGCTCGGCAGCCCGGACCAGATCGCGGCGTTCAAGGAGTCCTTGCGGAACGGGGGCTAACCTATTCCCGGCAGCGTGGTTTTCTGTAGCGGCGGTCTGTGACCGCCGTCGAGCGTGGTGTGGTGATCGTTCGGCGGTCATAGACCGCCGCTACAGGACAGTCCAAAAGCTATGGGCAGTTGGTATTGTGCGCGCCTTGCCCGCCGGAGGGCGAGTTCCACCACAAAACAAAAGCCGCGTCGGGGGGACGCGGCTTGGGTTGGGGGAAGGGACGTGCGGCCGTCAGTTGTTGCCGGGCTTCTGGTTGGCGTCGGGCTTCCGCTCCGTCCGCTCATCCTCGTCGCCTTCCTTGCTCGCCTTCTTGAATTCCTTGATGGACTGGCCGAGGCCCTTGGCCAGCGCGGGCAGCTTCGCGCCGCCGAAAAGCAGCAGCACGATGAGCAGGATGACAATCAGCTCGGTGCCGCCGAGGCCGAAGATGCCGGCAAGGGGTTCGGAAAAGTGAGTCATGGCGGGAAGCTAGTCTGGCGGAGAGGTGAGTAAAGGCGGAAAGCGGCGTCAGTCCTGCGGGAACAGGGCCTTGCCGAGCGGGCCGCCCTGCTTGATGAACTGCGGCGGGATTGCCGGCGGCTTCTTGAGCAGGTTCTGCGGGTTGTCGATCTGCTCGGCGTCGAAGAAGCCGTGGAGCTGGCGGATGCGCGTCGGGTGGCGCATCTTGCGGAGCGCCTTGGCCTCGATCTGGCGGATGCGCTCGCGGGTGACCTTGAACTGCTTGCCGACCTCCTCGAGCGTGCGGCTGTAGCCGTCCACGAGGCCGAAGCGGAGCGTGAGCACGCGGCGCTCGCGCTCGGTGAGGGAGTCGAGCACGTCCATAATCTTTTCGCGGAGGAGCGAGAAGGCGGTCATGTCGTAGGGGTTGTCCGCGGACTTGTCCTCGATGAAGTCGCCGAAGCTGGTGTCGTCGCCGTCGCCGACGGGGGACTGGAGGGAGATGGGCTGCTGCGCCATCTTCATGATCTGCTGCACGCGCTCGACGGGCAGGTTCATCTCCTCGGCGACCTCCTCGGGGGTCGGCTCGTGGCCAAATTCCTGGAGGAGCTGCTTCTGGACCTGCATGACCTTGTTCAGCGTCTCGATCATGTGGACCGGGATGCGGATGGTGCGGGCCTGGTCGGCGATGGAGCGGGTGATGGCCTGGCGGATCCACCAGGTGGCGTAGGTGGAGAACTTGTAGCCGCGGCGGTATTCGAATTTTTCGACGGCCTTCATCAGGCCCATGTTGCCCTCCTGGATGAGGTCGAGGAAGGAGAGGCCGCGGTTGGTGTATTTCTTGGCGATGGAGATGACGAGGCGGAGGTTGGCCTCGACCATCTCGGTCTTGGCCTGGTGGGCGTCGCGGATGAAGCCGCGGGCGGTCTTGAGCGACTCCATCATCGCGGTCGGGGCGATGCGCAGCTCCAGCTCGAGCTGCTTGAGCTTGTGGTTGACGGCGCGCACATCGATGGCGGTGTCCTTCTTGGACTTCGGGTGCTTGGCGCGGTAGAGGTCGTGCAGGCCTTTTTCGACCTCGTGGATCTTCGGGCGCAGCTCGATGAGGAAATCCTCGAAGACCTTCAGCTTGAAGTAATATTTGACGTAGGTGGCGCGGAGGACGTTGTCGCGCTTCTTGAAGCGGATGAGGGCGTTTTTCTTCGCCTTCTCGTCGCGGGCCTTCTGGGCGTCGGCCCAGGCCTCGGTGGCAATGGCGTCGTTGTCGCGGGTGGTCTTGACGAGCTTGTCGAGGTTCTTGAAGTAGATTTCGCGGCTCTCGATCTTCTTGTCGATGACGAGGCGGTCGAAGCGCTCGGTGCGGAGGATGAGCTTCTCGCCGAGGTCGGCGAGGTGCTTGCCGACCGGCCCGAGGGCGAAGAGGGCGGCGAGGGCGTTCATCTCGGCGGTCTCGATGCGCTTGGAGATCTCGACCTCCTGCTCGCGGGTCAGCAGCGGGACCTGGCCCATCTGCTTGAGATACATGCGGACCGGGTCGTCGAGGATGTCGTTGTTGGAGGTGCGCGATTCCTCCTCCTCGGCCTCTTCCTGGCGGGCCTTGTAGCCCTCGACTTCCTGCGGATCGAGGATGTCGATCTCAAGGTTCTGGAGGACGGAGATGACGTTCTCGATGTCCTCGGGGTTGTCCACGGACTCGGGGAGAGCCTCGTTGATGTCGGCGTAGGTGAGGTAGCCCTGCTCCTTGGAGAGGCGGATCAGGTAGCGGATCTTGTCGTTGAGGTCGCCGGAGAGATTCTCGAGGGCCTTCTCCTTGAATTCCTTGGTGGCGTTGGCGATTTCCGCGAGGGGCGCGCTGGCCTTGGCGTGTTCGGCGTGCTTGCCCGGTGCCGCCGGATGGGCCGGAGGCGTCGGCTTGGCCACGGGCACGTGCTGTGCCTTGGCCGGTTCGTTGTGGTGCGATTTCGTGTGTCCGTGGTCCTTCAGGGACTTTTTGGAAGGGGCGGCGTGCTTGGATTTGCTCGGCATAACGTAAATAAGGTGTCCCGTGGCGGGTTACGGTCAAACAGCGGGAAGGGTGGCGTTACGAGCCCAGCGAAAGCTTCGGCGGATTGCGGAGCTGGCGGGTGATTTCGGCGCGCTGTTTCAAGAGGGAAAGTAAGTCAGACTCAACATCCGGTCCTTTGGAGGCTATTTCAAGTTCTATTTGCCTCTGGCGGGGCTCGAGAAAACGGCGCTGAAGCGAGCGCAGGCCTTCGTTGGCCACCTTGGTCAAGTCATCGTCCGCCGCGGCTTCAAAAAGGAGGGAGGCAACCAGCGTCTTTTCCTCTTCTGTTTCAAGGAGTTGGTCGAGGTTTTCTCGGCCGGCCCAGCCGTTGTGGGCGGCTTCCGCGAGGATGCGGTCGAGCAGGCGGCCGGCGGTGTGCGAGGTGTCGATCCACTCGTGCGGCAACTGGTGGGCCAGCGCGTGCAACAGCGACTCGTGGTGCAGGCACAGGAAAAGCAGGTGGGCCTCGGTGGCCTTGCCGCGCGCGTCGGCGACAGGTTGCGCCACCGGGGCGGGCGTGGCGTTGGCGGACGCGAACCGCGAGCCGCCTTGACGCGCCTGGAAGGTCCGCAAGTCGCGTTCCAGCGCGCCGGGGGCCACGCGCAGGAAGCCGGCGATCTCGCTGAGGAAGGAGGTGCGCGTCACGTCCGAGTCGGCCTGCACGATGATCTCGAACAGCGCCGTGGCTGCGCGTGATTTCTGCTCGGCGGACGCGGTGGCTGCACCCGGCAGCAGCGAGCGGCACGCGAAATCCATCGCGGACAGCGAGCCGCGCTTCACCTCCTCGTAGGCGGCGAGGCCGCGCTCGAGGAACAGCAGGTCGGGATCGAGTTTCTCGGCGCCGGCGAGCATGAGGAATCGAACCTCGAGCCCGGCCTTCAACGCCATCGGCAGGAAGCGCAGCGCGGCTTTCTGGCCGGCGCTGTCGCTGTCGAAGAAGCACTCGACCTGCGGGTGGTAGCGGCGGAGCAGCGCGAGCTGGCCGTCGGTGATCGACGTGCCCTGCGGCGCGATCGCGGTCTTGAGGCCGACGCTCCAGCAGCGCAGCGCGTCGAGCTGGCCCTCGACGAGCACGAAGGGGTGGCCTTCCCCGGCGTGGCTGCGCGCACGGTCGAGGTTAAAGAGCAGATTGCTCTTCGTGAAGATGGGGGTCTCGGGCGAGTTGACGTATTTCGCCTCGCGCGCCGGGTCGTCGGCGGGCGTCAGTTCGAGCTGGCGCGCCGTGAACGCCACGACGCGACCCTGGTGGTCGCGGATGGGGATCATCAGGCGGCCGCGGAAACGCGGACGCATCGTGCCGAGGGTGGGGAGGGCGCCGTCGCGCATGAAAAACAGCCCGCACTGGCGCAGGGCGTCCTCGGTGAACTTCCGCTTGAGCAGTGCGGCGGCGAGGCCGCTGTCCTCCGGCGGGGCGAAGCCGATCTTGAACTCCTCGGCCAGCTCCGGGGTGAACTTCCGGTTCTTCACCCAGTAGTCGCGGATGAAGTCGCCGTGCGGCGTCGTGGCGAGGAAGGCCTGCCGGTAGTGGTCGGCCGCAAGGTCGTGGATGTCGAAAATCTCCTGCCGCAGCGAGCGCGTCTCCTTCGACGGCCCGCCGGAGCCTTCCTCGTATTCGAGCGTGATGCCGGAACGCTGGGCGATGGCCTCGACCGCCTCGGTGAACTGCAGGCCCTCGGTCTCCATGACGAAATTGATGACATCGCCCGCCTTGCCGCAGCCGAAGCATTTGTAGAATCCCTTGTCGGCGGAGACGTTGAACGACGGCGTCTTCTCCGAATGGAAGGGGCACAGGCCCTTGAAACGCCCGCCGCCCGCCTTCTTCAGGGCCACCACCCGCACCACGACGTCGTGGATGTTCACGCGGTTTTTCAGGTCGCGCAGGCTGTTGGCTTTGATGACGGGCACGGGGCATTAGCTGTAGCGGCGGTCTGTGACCGCCGCCGAGCACAAAATTGAGCGGACGAGGGTAGAGCGGGCCTTGCTGTAGCGGCGCTCTATGAGCGCCGTTCCGACCCGGCGGTCGCAGACCGCCGCAACCGGGTTGTATGGAAAATTG
>JAEUGW010000049.1 GCA_016795565.1 Opitutaceae bacterium
GCAGGCCACGCGGGGTGAGGGCACCCCGCCTACAACAAACCAACACTCAGAGCCTATCCGAATAACCCCGGAGGCAGTCTGTAGCGGCGGTCTATGACCGCCGACCGACCACCACACTGCGCTCGACGGCGGTCATAGACCGCCGCTACAGAAAACCAAATAGGCGGGGGCCGTGGGTTATTCGGAAGGCGCTCAGGCCGGGCTCGGAGCCGGTGAGCCGGCGGGCGCCGTGGGTGCCGCCTGCCCGGCGGGTTTGCCTGCTTCCGGCGGCTGCCGGGGCGGCTGCTTTACCATGACGATGGGCGACTTGATCTCGCCGTCCTTGAGGATTTCGAGGACATGCCGGCCTTCGATGGTCTCGTGCTCAAGCAGCGCGGCGGCGATCTTGTCGAGGGCGGCCCGGTGCTCGCCGAGGATCGCTTCGGCGCGTTTGTATTCGGTGCTGATGATCTCCGCCACCGCCGCATCCACCCGGCGGGCGGTGTCCTCGCTGATGTGCTGCGAGCGGGTGATGTCCCGCCCGAGAAACACGGTGTCCTGGTTCTCGCCCATGGCGATCGGCCCGAGGTCGCTCATGCCGAAATCGCACACCATGGCCCGGGCAATCTTGGTGGCCTGCTTGATGTCGCCCGAGGCACCGTCGCTGATGTCGTCGGTGACCATTTTCTCGGCGATGCGGCCCGCCATCGAGGTGCAGACCCGGTCGGCATACTGTTTCTTCGTGCGGCCGAGGATGTCCTTGGTCGCGAGGTAGGTCGTGCTGCCGAGGCTCTGGCCCCGGGGGATGATCGTGACCTTGTGCACGGGGAAGGAACCGTCATCGAGCACGGCGCCCACGACGGCGTGGCCGGCCTCGTGCCAGGCGAGGGACTTCTTCTCCTTGTCGTCCATCACGCGGCGGTGCTCGCGGCCCCACAGGATCTTGTCGCGCGCATCGTCCACGTCGATCATCTCGACCTTCTTCTTGTTGCGGCGGGCGGCCAGCAGGGCGGCCTCGTTCAGCAGGTTGGCGAGTTCGGCACCGGAGAGGCCCGGCGTGCCCCGGGCGATGATCGCGAGGTTGACGTCATCGGACAGGGTGATCTTGCGGCCATGGACCCGGAGGATCTGCTCGCGGCCGATGATGTCGGGCAGGTCAATGTAAACCTGGCGGTCGAAGCGACCGGGGCGCAGCAGCGCGCTGTCGAGCACATCGGGCCGGTTGGTCGCGGCGATGATGATGACGCCCTCTTGGGTGTCGAAGCCGTCCATTTCCACCAGCAGGGAGTTGAGGGTTTGCTCGCGTTCGTCGTTGCCGCCGCCGAGACCGGCGCCGCGCTGGCGGCCGACCGCGTCAATCTCGTCAATGAAGATGAGGCACGGGGCGTTCTTGCGGCCCTGCTCGAACATGTCGCGCACGCGGCTGGCACCGACGCCGACGAACATCTCGACGAAGTCCGAGCCGCTGATGGAGAAGAACGGCACGTCGGCCTCGCCGGCGATGGCCTTGGCGAGGAGCGTCTTGCCCGTGCCCGGGGGCCCGACCATGAGGATGCCCTTCGGGATGCGGCCGCCGATCTTCTGGAATTTCTTGGGGTCGCGCAGGAACTCGACCACCTCGCTGACCTCCTCCTTGGCCTCGTCGCACCCGGCCACGTCGGCGAAGGTCGCGCGGTCCTTGTCGCGGGTGAGCATCTTGGCGCGGCTCTTGCCGAAGCTCAGCGCGCCCTTGCCGGCCTGCCGGAGCTGGCGGACAAACAGGAAATACAGCAGGCCGATGACGATGATGAAGGGCAGGACGTTGAGCAGCAGCTGCGTCATCGCCGTCGTCGAGGGCTTGTCGTCAAAGGCCTTGGTCTTTTGCAGCACCTCGAAATTGCTTTCCGTCAACCGGCCCATCGCGACGAACCGCTTGGTCGGCTCGTTGGCGGGCGGCGGGGTGCGGAGGATGGGCTCCTTGGTTTCCCCGGTGATTTCCGACCAATCCCGGCCGCCGGTGCTGTCCTGCCGGATGGCGCCGCTGGCGATGTGGCCCTGCTCGGCCAGCTCGATGACCTGCTGGATTTTCAGCGTGGCCGGCTGCGGCGCCCTGCCGGGATTCAACAGGAAGAGCGCGACAATCGCCCCGATGATGGCCACCCAGATCAGGCCGGTCTTGAGGGGAAACCCGTCGGGCGGGAGGCTCTTGAGGGGACTGCGCTTCTTGTTGTCGTTGTTGTCGGCCATGAGAATGAGAGTAGCCGGGGAACGTGTAGGTTCCCTCTGGATAAGTCAAACGAAGGACGGGCGGAAATATTGGGCGATTTTCCAGCGAAACCAGCCCGCCGGCTCAGGCTTTCCGGAAAACCAGTCCGCCCCGCCGCACCACCGCAAAACCCTTCGCCCCGAGGCTGAAACGCGTGTCGCGTCCGCGCTCCACCGCCGCGAGCAGCTGGTTGAAGCCCTGCCGCGACAGGTCGGTCTCCGGCCGGACCGCGAGCAGCCAGCGGTGCAAGGCCCGCCGCACCAGCGCGCGCGGCTTGCCCGCCAGCCGGCTCAGGTCGAGCCGGCCGCGCCGATCGAGCGGCTTGAGTTCGTCTAGCCATGCCTCCAAGGCCGCATCGTCCTCCTCCAGCAATTCCCGCGACAGCGCCGCGCCGGCGAGGGCATCGCGCCCGGACACCCTGGCCCACGCCGGCAGCACCCGCGCCCGAATGCGATTGCGAAGGAAATCGTCCCCGGCATTCGTGACGTCCTCGCGCCAGGTCGCGCCGGCGCTTTTCAACGCCGCCACGATCGCCGCCTTCTTGAGCGCCAGCAGCGGCCGCAGGTGCAACCGCCCCTCGCCCATCGCCTGCACCGGCCGCGGTGCCGCCAATCCGCCCGTGCCGCTGCCGCGGGCCAGACGCATCAGCATGCTCTCGGCGATGTCATCCTGCTGGTGCGCCAGCCAGAGCAGGCGGATCTGGCAGCGGCGCATCTCGTGGCCAAAGAACCCAAACCGCGCCGCGCGGGCCTCGGCTTCGCTGGCGCCCTTCCGCGCCTTGGCCCACCGGCCGGAGACAAACGCCACGCCCAGCGCCGCACACACCTCGCGGCAGAATTTCTCGTCCGCATCCGCCTCCCGGCCGCGCAGCCGATGGTTGAAATGCATGACGACAAAGTCGCGGCCCCAACGGCCCGATCCTTCGGCCCAGAGCAGCAGCAGCAGCGCCAGCGAATCGGCCCCGCCGGAAAAAGCCAGAGCCCAGCGTGAAGGCTTCCCGCCCCGCCGTGACTCGCGCCGATGCTCCGCCAACGCCCGCGCCATCGCGGCCGGGTGCAGGTCGGCGTGCGAGATTTGTCCCGCGAGCGCCACGGCCACGGCGGGCCAGTCGGGACCAGACTTTCTTTTCCGTGTCATTCTGAGCGAAGCGAAGAATCCAGAATGATGTCCGCCACGGTTATCCTGCTGGATCCTTCGCTGCGCTCAGGATGACAGGTTTCGTGCGCCTTACTTGAAACTCACGAACTCCTTGCCGAAATACGGCACGAGCGCCGCGGGCAGCTTCACGCGGCCGTCGGCCTGTAGGTTGTTTTCCAGCAGCGCGGCCAGCACGCGCGGCACGGCGAGGCCGGAGCCGTTGAGCGTGTGCACGAGCTCGGGCTTGCCGGTTTCCTGGTTGCGGAACCGGATCTGCGCCCGGCGCGCCTGGAAGGACTCGAAGTTCGAGCAGCTCGACACCTCGAGCCAGCGCTTCTGGCCGGCGGCCCAAACCTCGAGGTCGTATTTCTTCGACTGGGCGAAGCCCAGGTCGCCGCCGCACATCAGCAGCACGCGGTAGGGCAGCTCGAGCTTCTGCAACAGGCGCTCGGCGTCGGCGCGGAGCTTCTCAAGTTCGTCGTAGCTGGAGAACGGGTGGACCCACTTGAGCAGCTCGACCTTGTCGAACTGGTGCACGCGATTCAGCCCGCGCACATCCTTGCCGTAGCTGCCGGCCTCGCGGCGGAAGCACGGCGTGTAGGCGCAGCGATAGACGGGCAGCGCGGCTTCCTCCAGAATCTCGTCGCGGAAGAAATTGGTCAGCGGCACCTCGGCCGTCGGCACGGCGTAGAGCTTGTCGAGGGTCTCATACATCTGGCCCTCCTTGTCGGGCAGCTGGCCGGTGGCCGTGGCGCTGGCGGCGTTGACGAAGATCGGCGGGCTGACCTCGGTGTAGCCGGCCTTCACGTCCTCATCCAAAAAGAACTGCAGCAGCGCGCGCGACAGCTTCGCGCCCTCGCCGATGAAGAACGGGAAACCCGCGCCGGTGACCTTCGCGCCGCGCGGGAAGTCGATCAGGTTGCCGAAGCCGCCGATCTCCCAGTGCGGGATGGCGAGCTTCGAGGTGGCGTCCACCGCACCGTGCGTCGCGTGCACGACGTTCTGCTCGGGCGTCTTGCCGTCCGGCACGGTCGAGTGCGGGATGTTGGGCAGCGAGAGCATCGCGGCGTGGAGCTTCTCCTCGAGCGGCTTGATGGCCTCCTCGCCGGCCCTCACCTGGACCGAGACGCCCCTCATCTCCGCCACTTTGGCGATGAACTCCGGCGAGCCCTTCTTGAGCGCGGCCATCTCGTTGTTGGCGGCCTTTTGCCTGCCACGGAGCGCCTCGACCTCGGCGAGTTGCTTGCGCCACTCGTTGTCCAGCGCCAGCACGGCGTCGAGGTCAACGTCGAGGTGCTTCCGCGCGATGGCGGTGCGGACGGTTTCGGGTGATTCGCGAAGGAGCTTGGGATCGAGCATGGGAGGAGGCATTCAACGCGGAATCGCCCTCATGAACAGGCTAAATTTGGCGGGCGGGATCGCTGGTCCCCCAATGGAGGGCCGGCCTCCCGGCCGGCCGCGGTCGGTCAGGAGGCCGACCCTCCAGATAATCACGCGTGTTCCAGCGCGGCCCGGGCCTGCGCCTTGGGCAGCGCGGCCTCGATCCGGTTGAAGAGGGCGAACACTTCCTTGGCGGGGAGCAGGTTGAGTTCGCCCACCGGGGCCTGGATGGCATAGTTCGTCGGGCTCTTGAGCGGGTAAGGTCCGTATTGCCGCGGGTCGGTCGGGCCGAAGAGGCCGATGGTCTTCAGCCCCATCGCCGCCGCCAGATGCATCGGCCCGCTGTCGTTGGAGATGATCCAATCGGCCTTGTGCAGCAGGGCCGGCAGCGAGGTCAGGCTGGTGTTGCCGGTCAGGTTGAGAAAGGTGCCGTCGGGAAACGATTCCCGGCCCGGCAGGTAATTGTTGCCGGCCCACACGACCTTGCGCCCGCCCTCGCGGATGAGGAGCGTGGTGAGCTGGGCGTAACCGTTCCACTTCTTGGCGCGCTGGCCGCTGTCGGGAAAAATCAGGACGGGGCGCTGGCCCCGGCGCGGCTCCATGAACGCCAGGTTGAGCCGCTCCATCTCGCGGAAGCGCAGCGGCCCCGCCAGCCGCGGCTCGGCGCCGACGACCGGGCAGAACTGCAGGAGAATATCGAGCACATGCGCCGCCCGGCCGGCGGCCGGCAGCGGGACGGTCTGGTCGTAGAACATGCCGGCCCCCTCGCGCGCATCGGCGCGGCCGACCTTGCGCTTGCCGCGGGCCCACTTGGTCATGAGCCCGGTGCGCAGCAGCCCCTGGAAATCGAGCACGAGGTCGAACTGCTTTTTGCGGACCTCGCGCATCGTCCGCAGGAAGCCGCGGGGCCCCTCGTGGCGGCGGAACACATAGACCTGGTCCACGGCGGTGGCGGCGCGCACCAGCGGCGAGAAGATGTCGCGCACGATCCACGAGATGCGCCACTCGGGCCGCTGCGCCTTGATCGAAGCGGCCACCTGCAGCCCGTGCACGATGTCACGGAGGGCGGACGGCTTGATGATGAGCAGGTCGGGCATGGCGAGCTGAGTCTGACCCCGCTGCGCGCGGGGCGTTCCGAAACTCGCCGGGCGACCGCCAAACGCAAACGCGAAGCGGCCCGGCGTGCGATTTTTTGCCGGATTTACCGGGCTTTACCGCCCGGCCTCAAATGTTCCGGGCCCGCAACTCCTCCAGCGCCGCCAGCACCGTCGCCGCGTCCAGCCGGTCCAGCCGGCCCTCCGGCGCCTCCACCGCCCGGTGCTTGGGATGGTCGAGGGGGAACGGCCCGAAACGGCGCGGCGCCGTCGGGCCGAAGATGGCCAGCACGCGATTGCCCGACGCCGCCGAGAGGTGCATCGGCCCGCTGTCGTTGCCGATGAAGGTCGCCGGCCGCCGCACGAGGGCGATCATCTCGTCCAGCGGGCAGCCGGTGAGGTTGAGGAAACGGCCGGCCGGCACCGCTATCTCCGGCTTCACCGCCTGGCCGGCACACCACACCACCCGGCTCTCGGGAATCGCCTGGAAGATGAGCGCGGTCAGCTCGTGGAAGTGCGGCCACTCCTTCTCCACGCCCCGGCTGTCCGTGAAGATCACAAACGAGTTGCGCGGGTCGCCCGCGAAGAAGGGCCGCCACTTGTAGGCGGTCTCCGTCTTCAGCTTCAGTGGGAAATCCAACCGGGGCGGCACGCCGGCGGCGGGCAGGAAGGCCTGCAGGATCTCCAGCGCATGGTGCGGCCCCGGGCTGGTCGGCGTGCCGACCGTGCGGTTGCAGAAGAAGCCGGCGCCCTCCCGGGCGTCCGCCCGGCCCCATTTCAGCGGCGCGCGCGCGGCGGCCGTCATCAGGCCGGAGCGCAACAGCCCCTGCATGTCCCACACGGCGTCAAACTGCTTGCCGCGCAACTCTCGCAACAGTTGCAGAAACGCCCACCAGCCTCCGCGCCGGCGGAAAACAATCACCTCGTGCACAAAGGGCGCGGCCTGCACCAGCCCGGCGAAACGCTCCCGCACCACCCAGCTGATCCGGCACTGAGGCCGCTCCCGCGCAAAGGTCTGCACCACTTGCAACGCGTGCACGATGTCGCCCAGTGATGACGGCTTGATGACGAGGAGTCTTTGCATCGGGCGCAATCCGCAGGCTTGTGTCCGGGCCTGTTTTGTCCAACTCAATTTGCCACCCGCCATGAAATTCGACGCCTCGGAACTCGCCGCCCGCCAGACCGATCTCACCGCCCGCTGGCATCAGGTCGCACCCGCCGCCACCGGCGACGGTTTCCTCCGGTTGCTGGAGGAAAACCACCTCCGCAACTTCTCGCTCTGGCACGAGGAGGATGTCGCCCGCCGCGACGACCTCGGCTTCGAGCGCGTTTACCAGGCCAAGCGCAACATCGACCGCTTCAACCAGGAGCGGAACAACTTTGCCGAGGAGATGGACAAGACCGTCGTCGCCGCGCTGCAACCGCCGCAGACCGGCCTCCCGCGCAACTCCGAGACACCCGGCATGATGATCGACCGCCTCTCCATCCTCGCGCTGAAGGAATTCCACATGCACGAGGAGACCGTGCGCCCCGAGGCCACCGCCGAGCACAAGGCGAAGTGCGCCGAGAAGCTGGCGCGCATCCGCCAGCAGCGCGCCGACCTCACCGGCTGCCTCGCGGAGCTGTTCGCCGACGTCATCGCCCGCCGCCGCACCTTCTCCGCCTACTTCCAGTTCAAGATGTATAACGACCCGGCGCTGAACCCGCAGCTCTACCGCAACGCGCCGAAGTCCGCGGGCCAATGAGCCACGCCGGCGCGCAAACCCGCCTCTGGCTGCCCCAGCACTGGCCCATGTGGGCGGGCCTCGGCTGCCTCTGGCTCGCCGACAAGCTGCCCTGGCCGGAGAAACGCCTGCTCGCCCGCGGTCTCGGCTGGCTCGTTTTCCATGTCGTCCGCATCCGCCGGCGCGTGGTGTTCACCAACCTCAAACTTTGCTTCCCGGAAAAGTCGCCCCACGAGATCGCCGCCCTCGCCCGCGCCCACTACGACTCGCTTGCGCTCGGCCTGTTCGAGGTCTGCGCCGGGTGGTGGGCGAAACCCTCCGACCTCCCGCCCCACCGTGTAGTCGGCCTCGAGCACCTGACCGCCGCGCTGGCCAAGGGCAACGGCGCCCTCCTGCTCACGGCCCACTTCACCACGCTCGAGATCGGCGGCCGGTTCATGGTCGAGTCCCATACGATGGGGGGACTCTACCGTGATCCCAACAATCCCGTCGTCGCCCACCTCATGCGCGGCCAGCGGGCGCGGCACATGACGCCCGCCGTGCATTTCGACGACCTGCGCGGCCTCGTGCGCGGCCTGCGCGGCAACGCCGCCATCTGGTATGCGCCCGACCAGGGCAAGCGCAGCAAGTCCTCCGAGATACTGCCGTTCTTCGGCGTGCCCGCCATCACCAACACCGCCACCGGCAAGATCGCCGAGATGACCGACTGCGCCGTCGTGCCGTTCTTCGCCAAGCGCGAGGCCGACCATTCCTACACGCTGACCATCCTGCCGGCGCTGGAAAACTTTCCGACCCAGGACGCCGCAGCCGACGCCGTGCGCATCAACCGGCTGATCGAGCACCACGTCCGCCTCGCCCCCGAGCAATACTTCTGGGTGCACAAGCGCTTCAAGGCTCGCGGCCCGGGCTATCCGGAAGTTTATTGAATCCCGACCAGAACCCTCCCCCTCCGCCACCCTTCTCTTCGTGAGCCTGCTCAAAAAACTTTTCCTGCACGTCCGGCTCCCCATCCGGCGCGGCCCCAACCAGGGCCGCCTCTGGAGCGTGTCCACCGCCAAGAATTACTTCTACGGCCGCTTTGTGCCCGGCAAGGCGGCCTGCCTCCCGCAACTGCTCCAGCCCGGGGAGACGGTCTGGGACATCGGGGCGCATTGCGGCTACACCGTGCTGATCTCCTCCGCGGCGGTCGGCCCCGCCGGCCGGGTGGTGGCCTTCGAGCCCAACCCGCGCAACCGCCACCTCCTCGGGCTGCATCTCCGCTGGAACCGCACCACCAACGTCGCCGTGCTGCCCTATGCCGTGAGCGGGGCCGACGGCGAGTTGAGCTTCGGCTGGGAAGGCGACCAGCGCGCCAGCTCCATCAGTTCTCACCTCGGCGGCACGGGCTGGAAGGTCCCCGTGCGGCACGTGGACGGCCTCATCGCCTCCGGCGAGGCACCCGCGCCCACCGTGTTGAAAATCGACGTGGAAGGCGCGGAACTCGAGCTGTTGCACGGCGCCGCCCGGCTGCTCGCGCACGAGCCCCGGCTGCTCCTCATCCTTTCCACCCACACCGCGGAATTGCATGACGCCTGCTCCGCCCTCCTCCGCGCCGCCGGCTTTGTCATCATCGAGACCAGCGCGGTCGCCCTGGCCCGCGCGGAAGGCTGGGCCACACTGGGCGATGTGGACCTGCTCGCCTACCGGCCAACCCGCCCGGTGAGCCCGGCCGCGCAGGCGGCCTTTGCCCAAATCGGCCGCGCCGGCTGAATTCCCCGGCCATGGCCTATCCCGATTCACGGCCGCTGCGCATCCTGGTGATCCGCTACCGCTTCATCGGCGACACCGTGCTGGCCATCCCCACCCTGCGCAACCTGCGCCGCGCCTTCCCGCACGCCAGGATCGATGTCCTGAGCGAGCCCGTCTCCGGCGACACCCTCGCCCTCTGCCCCTACAAGGACGAGTTGCTCTACTACGCTCCGCGCCTGCGGGGCGAGAAGAAGCGTGCGACGAAATTCCCCACCAGCCTCCTCGGCGCCGCAAAATTCCTCCGCGCCCGCCACTACGACCGCTGCTACATCCTGCGGCGCTCCTTCTCGAGCGCCATCCTCCCGCTGCTGGCCGGCATACCGCACCGGGTCGGCTTTTCCACGGACGGCCGCTCCTGGCTGCTCAAGCGCAGCACGCCCTACGCGGACAAGCACGAGGTCGAGTGCTTCCTCGATGTCCTCCGCGCCGACGGCATTCCCGTCACCGACACGCACAACGAGAACTGGACCGACCCGGCCACCGACCGGCGGGTCGCCTCGGCCCTGCCGCCGGGCCGGCGCCCGCGGGTCTTCATCTGCGCCAAATCCGTCGCGCCCGCCAAGGATTGGACGCCCGATCGCTTCGCGCAGCTCATCGTCTGGCTCGTCAACGAGCGGGGCTGCGAGGTTCACCTGTGCGATTCGCCGGGACTCGCGGGTTACTACGCGCAAATCCGCTCCGCCCTCCCCGCCGCCCTCGCGCGCGACTGGATCGACTGGAGCACCCAACTCACCATCAAGGAAACGGGATCGCTCTTCCGGCACATGGATCTCGCCATCGGCATCGACACCGGACTGCTCCATCTCGCCGCTTCCTTTCACGTCCCGATCGTCGCCCTCTTCGGCCCGCTGGAGCCGTGGCGCTGGCACCCGTGGGACACCCGCCACACCATCCTCCGGCCCGCCGACCTCACCGGACCGTGCCCGTTGGCGCGCCTGTCCGTCGCCGAGGTGCAGGCGGCCGCCGAGCCTTACCTCGCGGCCATCACCCCGTCATGACCTCGCGGCCTCGCGTGCTTCATTTCGTCACCGGCGGCGGGTCCGGCGCGACCAAGGTCGCCCTCGAGCTCGCCTGCGGCCACCTGCGCTCCGGCCGCTACGAGCCGCTGCTCGTGTTGCGCCGCAAAAAGGCTCCCCTCCCCGCAGCCATGCAGGCGCAGATCGCCGCCACCGGTCTGCGCACGGCCTGGGTGGACGGCGGCTGGAAAGGGACGACCCTGCGCCAGCTCGCCGCGCTCATCGCCGATTTCCGCCCGCAAGTCTTCGCCGCCCACGGCAACAGCGAGCACCTCTGGGGCCGGCAGGCGGCCTTCGCCGCGAACGTTCCCGTCGTGCTGCACATCGAGCAGAACTGCGAGCGCTACCCGTTCTGGCGCCGCTGGGCCGCGCAGAAGCTTGCCCCCCGGACCACGGTCACGGTCTGCGTCTCCCACGGCGTCGCCGATCATGTCCGCCGTCTCGGCCTGGCCGGGCCGCGCCTCGAGGTCATCCACAACGGCGTCGAGGCCGCGCGCTATGCGGCCGGCGCGCCGCCCTTTGCCAGCCGCAGCCAGGATATTGTGATGGTCGCCCGCTTCGCCCGACAAAAGGACCAGCCCACGCTCATCCGCGCGGCGAAGCGGCTCGTGGACTCGGGTTGGACGGGCAAGCTCATCCTCGGCGGCGACGGCAAGGCCTCGCACCGCCGCGCCTGCGAGAAGCTCGCGGCCTCGCTCGGCCTCGCGGACCGCGTCGAGTTTCCGGGCCGGGTGACCAACGCCGCCGCGCTCTACCACCGCTGCCGCGCCGCCGTGCTCTCGACCCATTATGAAGGCCTGCCCCTGGTGCTTGTGGACTACATGGCCGCCGGCTGCGCCGCCATCGGCAGCGACGCGGCGGGCGTCAACGACGTCATCGAGCCGGGCGTCAATGGCTGGCGTTTCCCGCGCGGTGACGACGCCGCGCTGGCGGCCGCCCTCACGGAGGTGCTGGCCGGCGGCCCGGCGGTCAAGGCCATCGTCGCCCGCGCCCAGGCCGACGCCCCGGCGCGGTTTTCCCTGCAACGCATGATTGATCGCTACGAGGCCCTGTTCGCGGAATTGCTGAGGTAGGCGCGTTGTCCCAACGCGCCGCGGCGGCTTAGGGACAAGCCGCCCTACCATTTTGCATTGCCGCTTCCGCTGCCACTTTCACTCTCCCCCTCACTCTTCCCACCTGTGCCCCTGCTCGAAGTCACGGACCTCCGCACCTACTTCCACACGCGCCGCGGCGTGTATCGGGCGGTGGACGGCGTCTCCTTCTCCGTCGAAAAAGGCGAGATCCTCGGCATCGTCGGCGAGTCCGGCTCCGGCAAGTCCGTCACCTGCTCGACCCTGCTGGGCCTCATTCCCCAGCCCCCGGGCCGGATCGAGAGCGGCAAGGCGATGTTCGACGGCACCGACCTGCTGCATTGTTCGCCCGCCGCGCTCCGTGCCATCCGCGGCAGGCGCATCGCGATGATCTTCCAGGACCCGATGACATCGCTCAACCCCTACCTGCGCATCTCGGAGCAACTCATCGAGCCCCTGCTGATCCACGAGAAGATTTCCCCGGCCGACGCCCTCGCGCGGGGCCTGGCCATGCTCGAGGCCGTCGGCATCCCCAACGCCGCGTCACGCCTCCACAGCTACCCGCACGAATTCTCCGGCGGCATGCGCCAGCGCGTGATGATCGCCATGGCGCTCATCACCAAGCCCGACCTCCTCATCGCCGACGAGCCGACCACCGCGCTCGACGTGACCGTGCAGGCCCAGATCCTCGAGCTGCTCAAGAAGCTCCAGCGCGAGCTCGGCATGGCGGTCCTCTTCATCACGCACGACCTCGCCGTCGTTTCCGGCCTCTGCGACCGCGTGCAGGTGATGTATGCCGGCCGCATCGTGGAGAGCGCGCCGACCCGGGACATCTTCACGCGCCCGCAGCACCCCTACACCAAGGCCCTGCAACGCTGCATCCCGGCTCTCCAGGAAAAGGGCCGCGAGCTGTTCACCATCCCCGGGATGCCGCCCGACCTGTCGAAGCCGTTCACCGAGGCGGAGCTGCTCCAGCGCTTCGAGCTCCCCCCGGAGACCGCGCCGAGCGCCTTGATGCCTTCTGTAGCGGCGGTCTATGACCGCCGAGAGCACGGCAGCACGTCCGACGGCGGTCATAGACCGCCGCTACAGGGAAAACCGGCCGAAATTGCGCTCGAAGTCCGCGACGTCAAAACCCACTTCCCCATCGAATCGGGCTTTCTGTTCAAGCGCCAGACCGGCACCGTGAAGGCCGTGGACGGCATCAGCTTCGAGGTGCGGCGCGGCGAGGTGCTTGGCCTCGTCGGCGAGTCCGGCAGCGGCAAATCCACCCTCTCCCGCGCCATCATGCAGCTGGTGCCGGTCACGGCGGGCACCGTTCTGGTCAGCGGCCGCGACCTCACGGCGGCCTCGGCCGACGAGATCAAGGCCGCGCGCCGCGACCTGCAGATGGTTTTTCAGGACCCCTTCGCCTCGCTGAATCCCCGCCTGACCGTCTATGCCGCGCTCGCCGAGCCGCTGCTCGTGCACGGCGTCGTCCCGCCCGCCGAGGTCCCGGCGCGCGTCGCCCGGCTGATGGAGCAGGTCGGCCTCCCCGCGCGCTTCCTGCAAAAATACCCGCACGAGTTCTCCGGCGGACAGCGGCAGCGCATCGCCATCGCCCGGGCACTCGCCCTGGAGCCCAAGGTCATCATCGCCGACGAACCCGTCTCGGCGCTCGATGTGTCCATCCAGGCCCAGATCCTCAACCTCCTGGCCGGCCTCGTCCGCACGATGGACCTGACGATGATCTTCATCGCGCACGACCTGTCGGTGGTGAAACACATTTCCGACCGCATCGCCGTCATGCATCAGGGCCGGATTGTCGAACTCGGCGACGCGCTCGACGTCATGGAACGCCCGCAACACCCCTACACCCGCACCCTCATCAGCGCGATCCCGCGCATCGCAGAGCAACAGACCGGCCGATGAGCCCGGAGCGGATCAGATCAACCCCGGGAGAACCAACCCTGGCACCTGTCCAGTAATCGGGAGTGAATCAGTTCGAGGTCGCCCTCTAGTCAACCCGGGCGTTAGAAATCAAACGACGCTGTGAAGGTATATGCGCGCGGGTTGATGTAGCGATAGAAAGACGGCGTTTCTTCACGGGCCGGCGACCTGAGGTTTCCATCCACGGGACGCTGGAGTGTGCGGTAATATATCGGCTTATCGTAATCGAGCAGGTTGGTAACAGTGAGACCGAGGTTGGCCTTCAGTTTCTTCTTGAGCCGAAGCTGATAGCCGAGCGTGAGCGTCACGAGATTGTAGGCGTCCGCGGTCACGACGTCGAAGGCGCTGACATTGGGGTTGTCGATAGCGTTGGAGGCATTGGACGGATCGACGATTGTGTCCGCGCCGCGATAACCGATAACCTGCTTGCCGCGGAAGTTGACACCGCCGCCCACGCGGAATCCGTTCAACACACCTAACCGAAAGCGATAGTCGGTGAAGAGGTTCGCGGTGTAGTAGTTGAGGTTGGTTTGTAGCTGGTCGCCTTGGACATTGTTACTGAGCTGGGTCTGGAGGTAGTTCCAGCCGGCCGCAGCGCTGGCGGCGTCAGCGTTAGTGGTGGAGGCGAAGTTATTGCTGTCAATCGTGACGTTGGTGGCGGCGAGCAGCTGGCGCAGCGAGGTGTCGTTCGCCACCATATAGGCAGTGAATTTCTTGGCGTTGCTGGTCTGATACGCACGAGGAATGGCAGCATTGAAACTCACGCGCCAAGAGGGCGTGGGATTGGCGGTAGCTTCGAGTTCCCAGCCTTCATCACGCGAATCGCGCAGGTCGAAGAAGCGCGGGGCAGTGCTAAGCGTGCGCGTAAAAGTCGAGCCGGTCGGCAGCGGCACTTCGATGATGTTGTTCAGGTTAGTAGTATAGACCGCACCTGGATCGTAAACTTGGTTTTCCTGTTCGCCTTTGTAGTAGGAGAGGTTCAAACTGAGGTTGCCCAGCGGAGTATCGCCAAACAGATAGGCGTCCCCAAGCCGACGGGGCGGGATTGGTGCGTAGTGCCTGCACGTGCTGCCAGCCGAGCTTGAGCGAAAAAAGAATCTGGCTCAGCGTGAATTCAGCCACCGGAATGGCGTTGGCGATGGCAGCGCTCACGACGATGATATTTCGCTCCAACAGCGGTGCCGCGAACGGTCGGATTGATCCGCCTGCATAAAAAACCGCTTTCAAATTGGGCAGATAGGCCAGTTCCTCCTCCGTCAATTCCGGCATGCCCCAAGTAGAGAAGATTGCGTCCACGTTGGCGAGGAGCGTGGCGTGCGCCGATAGTTGAGCGCGATCAAGTGCCTGTGGTGCAAGCGGAATGATCCGGGCTAGGCGAGCCCGCTGGGCCGGCGACCAGACTTGGGCGAGCGCGCGGGGGTTATCAGAAAGAAGGATGCCTTGGTGGGCTAACATGTTTGGGAAAATGGGGTGCGATTTCCGGCTTCCGTTTGCTACAAGGGAGGAAGAAATCTCATAGTGATTCACGGACAATTAATCGCACCCGCCCTCGTAGCTTCACGACAGAAAGAAACCGCCAGAATCTAAATCTCATACCATGGTGCCGGAAGGGCGTTCTTGAATACACTGGTATCCTTGCGCGCATCTCACCGAAAAATTCGCCGTCTCGTAGCGAGGTGGGGGCCGACACGACAAGCCGAAGATGACTTGAACGTGAGCCCTACCCTGCGACGAACGGCGGCGAACAGCTCAAAAGGGGCCCAGTCTTCACCGTGAAAAGAAGCCGCGAGAAAGATTCCCCTTCAATGTTGTGCCACATCACGAGCACAACGAAATCCGAGATTGGTCGTGCTGCTATCCGGAGTGTTACTGCTCCGGGCGTCAACCCGGTAGCGGTTGCAATAACTTGCGTGGCAGAGATAGGAGCCTCCGCGCATGACGCGGCGATCACCGCATAAAGGCCCGAGAGGGTTTTCCTCGGGCGAATGCCGATAATAGTCCGGGGAAAAGTAATCCCAGCACCATTCCCACACGTTGCCGGTCATGTTATAGATACGAAATCCATTGGCCGAAAAGCTTCTAGCCGGAGCCGTTCCGAAGTAGCCATCGGCTTGAGTGTTGTGCAATGGGAACTCGCCCTGCCAGACATTCATCCGGTGTTTGCCATTGGGCTCCAGTTCTTCTCCCCAAGGAAACCGATGGCCGGGGCCGAGGCCACCTCGAGCGGCACATTCCCACTCGGCTTCCGTTGGGAGCCGTTTGCCCGCCCATTGGCAATAAGCTTGGGCATCCGTCCAGGAAACCTGCACGACCGGATGCTTCCAGCGATTCTTGATGTTGGATCCCCTCCCCTCCGGATGTCGCCAAGTAGCCCCATCGAGACGACACCACCACTCGCTTCCTTGGACAAAAAGTCGCCCAATTTGCTCAATCTCGGATCTAGCCAGATGGCCGATAAAAACAAAAGACCATCCGATACGCTCAGCCTCGGTCTTATAACCAGTGGCGTTTACGAAAGCGTTGAACTGCTCGTTCGTAACGGTCGTCTCATCCAACCAAAATGGAGAAAGCCGCACCCGGTGAACCGGGCCTTCGCCATCCCCTGGAAAACCGTAACTCCGATCGTTGCCCATGAGAAACTCACCTCCTGCAATCAGCTGCATACCCTCCGTAGAACCCAAGATCGTCCGGGCGAAAATTATATCCGCGCAAATGGCAGCATCGGGCTTCGGAACCCGCGATTCGGGTGTGCAACATGCTTTCCCGTTCATAATAATAACAAAATCAGGAGAGTGAAGTGGACTCCGTTGGTTGACAGCGAGGACGGGTGATTAAGATATAATGCTCGCTAGCCGGGCAAGCGGATTGGTCGCGCCCGAGGACAGGAGCCGAAGAGCTTGCCGCACGGAGCGAGCAATCCGTAGGGGTGATCATTGGTTGACGGCCTCAGGCGCGGTGGCGCGGCAGGCTTCGCCGGGCACGTCACCGGCATGCGCGATATGCGGCCGACGTTCGTTGTAGAAGCCCCGAGCGGACGTGGTCAGCCAGTAGGTGCGACAAGTGGCGCTGAGCGGACAGGGTCAGCTTCGCGCGCTTGTTTTCACCAAGGCTGCCTTTGCTTCACCGCGCAGGCCATGACGGCGGCGATCATTTTGAGGGCAATGCGGTTGACGGCCTTCCGCCGGGCAAACTGGTCAGCGCCAGTCGAAGACCGTCAGGCCCGCCACCTGGGCAAAGTGCGAGTCGCGCGTGGCCAGCGGCAAACCGTGCTCCAGCGCTAACGCGGCGATCCAAACATCATTTTCCGGCAGGGGCGTGCCGGCCGCCTTCAAGGCCGCTTTGATCCGCCCATACTCCGCCGCGGTGCGCGCGGTCGGCAGCAGCAAGGTCGCGCTTTCCATGAACGTCCGCACCGCCTCGCGCTGCCGTTCCGGCGGCGTGGCCAGATTCACCCCATACTCCAGTTCGCCCAGGACGATGAGCGGCACCAGCAGTTCCTCCGCACCACGCAGCCGTTCCTTCAAGCCGGGCACGCGGCGCAACACCGCCACGACCACCGAGGTGTCAACCACGACTTTACCAGTCGCGGACATCGATCTTTTCGCAACCTTCCTCGATGACGCGCTCCAACTCCGCGCCTTCCTCGTCCGTCAAGATTCCGGCGCTGCGCTCCAACGCGGCCAGACGCTCGGCGCGCGCCCCCTCGCGCAGGCCGTGGATCAACGCCGCCGCCTCCGCCAGCTTGGGCGGCGGCAGGGTCTTCAGTTCCTCGAAGATCATTTCCAGCGTGCTCACGCCGGCACCTTACCCGCCCCGCCCGGCCCCGCAAGCCCGGTTTGGATGTCCGGCTTCGTCGGCCGGGCGCAGTCAAATGGGTCTGCCGCAAAATGCTGTCACGTAGGTTGCGTTGACCGAAGGCATTGCCCGACGCGTCTCCGCCAAAGGGTCTGAGGTGATATTCAAACAGAAAGCCCGTCCTCACTTGGAGAACGGGCTTCAAACTGGCGGGATGGACGAGACTCGAACTCGCGACCTTCTGCGTGACAGGCAGACGCTCTAACCAACTGAGCTACCACCCCGGAAAACGGCTAAGAGGCCGAATGCTTTGCAGGCTGTCAAGCGCGCTTTGAAAATCATCTGACCGTCCATTCTTGGAAGAATTTCCGCGCGTCCTGGCGGTCCTTTTCGATCTGGGCCCGCAATTCCTCCACGCTGCCGAACTTGCTCTCCGGCCGGAGGAAATGAAGCCATTTGACCGTCAACTTGTCGCCATACGTGAGCGGTGAGGGCTCCAGCAAATGCACTTCCAGCAGCGGCCGGGTCGTCTGCTCCACGGTGGGCCGCAGGCCGTAGTTGGCCACGCCCTGCAGGGACTGGTTCCGGGGGCTCGAAACCTCCACCGCATACACCCCGTAGGCGGGTTTCAGCTCGGGCTCCCAGGCCAGATTGAGGGTGGGAAAGCCGATCGTGCGGCCGAGTTGGCGGCCCGGCACCACCACGCCTTCGGCAAAATAGGCATAACCCAGCAGGGCGTTCGCCTCCGCGATGGCGCCGGCCACGAGCAGATTCCGGATGCGCGAACTGCTGATCACCGCACCCAGATCGCTCGACTGCGGGGTGCTGAAAACCGCCACGCCCGCCTTGCGCCCCTCCTCGCGCAGAAGGGCAATATCCCCGGCCCGGTCCCGGCCGAAGCGCCAGTTCTCCCCCACGTAAACCGCGGCGAGGTGCGGCAGGTGCCGGCGCAGGAACGCCACGAACCCGCGCGCCTCGATCGCGGCGAACTCGCGCGAGAACGTCTGCTCGATGATGAAATCCAGCCCGAGCCGCCCCAGCACCGCGCGTTTCATTGCGGGCGTCATCAGGAGCCGGGTGGGATTCTCCGGCCGGAACACCGCGCTGGGATGCGGCCAGAACGTCAGCACGCCGGCCAGACCGCCGTCCTGACGGGCCGCGCGGACAGCGGCGTCGATCACCGCCTGGTGCCCGCGGTGGACGCCGTCAAAAATCCCGATGGCCAGGTGCAGGGGTTTCGCCGGCAGCGCCGCGCGCTCGAGACCGGCGAACTGGAGCAGCGCGCTCACTGGGCCACGCGGGGCGCCGCCTCGTGGGTGGGAATCAGGCGCTTCTCAATTTCGGGGAGGGACAGCTTCTCGATCTCGTCCAGCGGCAGGCACTGGGCGATCTTGAACTGGCCGCTGCCCGTGCGCCGCAGCGCCGACAGGTGCGCGCCGCAGCCGAGCTTCTGGCCGAGATCGTGCGCGACGGTGCGCACATAGGTGCCCTTCGTGCAATGCAGGTCAAAAGTCAGCTTCGGCGGCGCGAACGCCAGCAGGTCAAACGAAGTCACCCGGATAAAGCGCGGCTCGCGCTCCACCACCTCGCCCTTGCGGGCCAGTTGGTAGAGTTTCACGCCGTCCACCTTGATGGCGGAGTGCATCGGGGGCGTCTGGTATTGGTCGCCCAGGAAGGTTTTCATGGCCGCGCGCACCGCGGCTTCCGTCAACTCGGGCACGGGGCGCGTCTCCATGACCTCGCCCTCGGCGTCCTGGGAATCGGTGATGACGCCGAGCGTGGCTTCGCCCTCGTAGCTCTTGTCCACGCTCATCAGGTATTGGGAGATGCGGGTCGCCTTGCCGATGAGCATCACGAGCACGCCGGTCGCCATCGGGTCGAGCGTGCCGGCATGGCCGATCTTCTTCATCTGCAGCTTGCGGCGCAGCCGGTAAACCACGTCGTGCGACGTGAGGCCCGTCGGCTTGTCCACGAGCAGCACCCCCTCGATTTCCCTGGGCGGCTGGAGACTCATTGCCGGATGGCATCCACCTCGGCCAGCCGGCGGCCGAGCGCCGCCACCAGCTGCGGGTAAAACTCCGCCAGGGTCGCGGGATAGTTCAGCCCGGCGGCATTGGCGTGGCCGCCGCCGTTGAACTGGCTGGCGACCGTGTCGATGCGGTAGGAGCTGTGCGTGGCGCGCAGGCTGGCCTTCATCATGCCGGGTCGCTCCTCAATCAGCACCCCCACCTCCACTCCCTCGATGGAACGGGCGTAGTCCACCAGGCCCTCGGTGTCCTCGACCGTGGCGCCGACCTGCTCGAAGATGCCGGCCGGGAGGATGCCGATGCAGGCGCGGCCCTCGCACTCGAATTTGAGCGAGGAGAGGTAGTGCTCCAGGAGCTTCAGCTTGCCGACGGATTCGCGCTCGAAGAGCTCCTGCCCGGCCCGTGCGGGGCTGGCGCCGCGGGCCACCAGCTCGGCGCAGAGTTGGAAAACGCGCTTCGAGGTCGAGGGAAAGCGGAACTGGCCGGTGTCAGTCATGATGCCGGTGTAGAGGGCCTGCGCGGTGGTGGCGTCGAAGGCGATGTCCGCATCGAGGAACACGCCGGCCAGCACCTCCGCCGTGGCGGCCGAGCCGGTGTCCACGAAGTTGCGCTTGGCGAAGCCGACATTGGAGACGTGGTGGTCAAAGCAGGCCTGCGGCGCCGGATAGAGCGCCTTGACCTTCTCCCCCGCCCGCCCGTGGTCCGCGCAGTCCGTGAACAGCGCGAGCCGGTCGCCGGCGGGCAGCTCGTCGCGCTGGAAAAAAGGCGTGTCCCCGATCAGGAACTTGATGCGGCGGGGCACCGGATCCGGATTCATGCACACCGCGTCGATGCCCTGCGAACGCAGCACGCGGCAGAGGCCGACCTGGGAGCCGATGCAATCGCCGTCCGGCCGCTGGTGGCCGATGACGACAGCCTGCCGTCCCTGCAACTCGTGGAGCAGGACGGCAAAGCGGCCGGCAAATTTCGTGTAGTGGTTCACGGGGACTTGGTTTCGCGGTCGATCTCGCCGAGCAGGGTCTCGATCCGCAGCGTGCGCGGCGCATGGTTGTCATGCACAAAGGCCAGCAGCGGCACGTGGCGGATGATGACGTTTTTCGCCAGCATCTCGCGGATCTCGTCGCGGTGCTTGACCAGCCATTTGCCGGCCGCGGCGGCCTCGGCCGGAGCACCCAGCACCGTGTAAAAGATCTTGGCCTCGCGCAGGTCACCGGTGATTTCGACGCCGGTGATGGTGATGCCCACGGTCTCGGCGCCGTGCTTCCTGCGGAGGTGCGCGCTGATCTCGCGCTGCATCAGCTCGTTGACGCGGAGGAGGCGGTTGCTCATCGGAATTACGATTTCAGATTTACGATTTACGATTGGTCACAGAGAACCGCTGCCGCGCTTCGTGATGGCTTGGTTAAATCGTAATTCGTAAATCGAAAATCGTAAATCAGAGCGAAGCTCTGACCTTCTGGACCTCGAAGCACTCGATCTTGTCGCCCGGCTGATAGCCGTCGTAGCCGTCGAGGCGGATGCCGCACTCCAGGCCGGCGCGCACCTCGTTGGCATCATCCTTGAAGCGGCGCAGCGTGCCGATCTTGCCCTCGAAGACGGACTCCTTGCCGCGGCGGACGCGCGCGGTGATGCCGCGGTTGATCTTGCCCTCGGTGACCAGACAGCCGGCGACGAAGCCCTTGGCGACCGGGAAGACCTGGCGCACCTCGGCGCCGCCGAGCTTGTTTTCCTTGAGGTCGGGATCCAGCAGGTCGGCCATCAGCTCCTTCACGCGGTCGCCGAGCTCGTAGATGATCTCGAAGGACTCGATGGTCACGCCGTGGTGCTTGGCCAGGGCCGTGACGCCGTTCTCCTGCTTGGTGTTGAAACCGATGATGACGGCCTTGCCCGTGCTGGCCATGAGGACGTCGTTCTTGCTGATCACGCCGACATCCGCCGCGACGATGTCGAGCGAGACCTTGGTGCTCTTGATGCCCTCGAGCACATTCTTGACGGCCTCGAGCGAGCCAAACACGTCGGACTTGAGCACGACACGCAGGGTCTTGGCCTGGGTGGCGGCAATGTTGGCGAAGAGGGCGTCGAGCGAGACATCCTTGGGCGCCGCATCATCGGTCGCGGTGGTCTTCTTGAGCAGGTCTTCCGCCTCCTCGGCGAGGCGCTCGGCCTCGCGGGCGTTCTTGGCCGTGACAAACTTGGCGCCCGAATCGGGCGAGCCCGACCAGCCGATGACGCGCACGGGCATCGCCGGGGGCGCTTCCTTGAGCGCCTTGCCCTGGTCGTCGAACATGGCGCGGACCTTGGCGTAGTGCGGGCCGCACACGAGGGCATCGCCCACGCGGAGGGTGCCGCGCTGCACGATGACGGTGGCGAGCGGGCCGCGGCCGACGTCCACCTGCGACTCGATGACCACGCCGCTGGCCTCGGCCTTCGGGTTGGCCTTCAGTTCCAGCACGTCGGCCTGGAGGAGAATCATGTCGAGCAGCTCGGGAATGCCCTGCTTCTTGATGGCTGCCACCGGCACGGTGACGGTCTCACCGCCCCAATCCTCGGGCGCGATCTGGCGCTCCTGCATCTGCTGCTTCACGCGGTCGAGGTTCGCGCCCTTCACGTCCATCTTGTTGACGGCCACCATAAGGGCGACCTTGGCCTCCTTGGCGTGCTGCAGGGCCTCGTCGGTCTGCGGCATGAACCCGTCGTCCGCCGCGACCACGAGGACCGCGATGTCGGTGACGGAGGCGCCGCGCGCGCGCATCTTGGTGAAGGCGGCGTGGCCCGGGGTGTCGAGGAAGGTGATTTTGCGGCCGGCGTGCTCGATCTGGTAGGCGCCGATGTGCTGCGTGATGCCGCCGGCCTCGCCGGCCGCGACGTTGGCCTGGCGGATGGCGTCGAGCAGGGAGGTCTTGCCATGGTCCACGTGGCCGAGGATGCAGACCACGGGCGGACGGGGCGCGAGGTTCTTGATGTCCTCCTCGCGCGCCTTCTCCTCCTTGTTGATCTTGGCCTTTTCCGGGGTGAGGGCCGGCGCGGCCGTTTCGCCGCGGTGCTTGATGTCGAGCAGGAAGCCGTGCTTCTCGCCGACCTTGGTCGCGACGGCTTCGTCGATGGACTGGTTCATCGACGCGAAGATGCTCATCTCCATCAGCTCGGAGATCAGCTTGAAGGGCTTGAGACCCAGCGCCACGGCGAACTCGCGGACGATGATCGGCGGCTTGAGGTGGATGATCTTCACGCCACCCTCCTCGGTCACGGTGACATTGCTCGTGGTCGCCGCCGCAGGCATCAGCGGAGCCAGGGGCGCGGGCTTGGCCACCGGCGGCGGGGCCACCGGGGCCTTGGCGGGCGGCGGAACCGCGGGGGCTGGCCGGGCAACCGGGGCGTTGAAAGTCGGGACCGGCCGGATCGGCGGCGGCATGGCCGGCCCGGGGCGCGGAGCCATCATCGGCGCCGGGGGCGGCGCCTTCATCAGCGGCGACGGCGGCGGCTTGGGGGCGACCACCGGGGCCGGCGGCAGCGCGGCGGCGCGGGCGGCGGCGCGCGCCGCTTCGGCGGCCTTGGCGGCTTCCTCCTTCTCGCGCGCGATGTCGGCCGCGGATTTCACGAAGACGCCGGCGGGCAGCTTCACCTGCGGCGGCTCCGCCGCAACCTGCGCCGGGGTCGGCACGGCGGCCGGGGCCACGGGAACCTCGACCGGCTTGGCGTATTTCTTGGCGATCTCGTCGTAGTAGATCTTGCTGACGGTGCTCGAGACCGACTTCGTATCCGCCGCCACAAAGCCCTGCTCCTTGAGCCAGGAAAGCATTTCCTTGGGCTCAACGTTGTATTGCTTGGCGATCTCGTGGATGCGGGAACTCATTCAGTAAGTCGGTGTGGCGGGCGGTGGATGGGTGTCTCAGGAACCGGAAACCTTGGCGATGAGACCGGCGGCCTCCTCCTCCGTGAAGCCCATGCCCACGAGGTCGCCGGCGTCCACGCTCTCGAAGGCGGCCGGCGAGTTGATGCCGCCGGCGACGAGTTTCTCGGCCGCGGTCTTGTCGAAACCGTAGGTGCTGACGAAGAGGTTGATCGCCTGTGCGCGCGGGTCGGCGGTGACGACCTTGAACTCTTCGATGTCGAGGCGCCAGCCCACCAGGCGGGAGGTGAGGCGGGCGTTCTGGCCCTTGCGGCCGATGGCGACGGCGAGGTCGTCGTTCACCACGCGGACGAGCAGGCGCTTGTTCTTCTCGTCGAGGATGATCTCGCGCGGCACGGCCGGCTTGAGCGCCTCGATCAGCATCTCCTTCGTGTCGGCGTGATAGGGAATGATGTCGATCTTCTCGCCGCCGAGCTCGCGCACGACGCTTTTCACGCGGGCGCCCCGGGCGCCGACGCAGGCGCCGACCGGATCGACCTTCGGGTCGCTGCTGGTGACGGCGATCTTGGTGCGATAGCCCGGCTCGCGGGCGAACGACTCGATCTTGACCGTGCCGTCGGCAATCTCGGTGACCTCGAGTTCAAACAGGCGGCGGACAAACTTGGGGCTGGCGCGGCTGAGGATGATCTCGGGGCCGCGGCTGCTGTTCTCGATCTCGAGCAGGATGCAGCGGATGCGCTCGCCGGGGGCGTATTCCTCGCCGGGCACCTGTTCCTTGCCGGGCATGACGGCCTCGGCCTTGCCAAGATCGATGAAGAGGTCGTTGCGCTCGCGGCGGCGGACCGTGCCGCTCACGATGTCGCCCACGGAATCCTTGAAGTCGTCGTAGATGCGCTCCTTCTCGAAGGCGCGGAGGCGCTGCATGATGGCCTGGCGGGCCGTCTGCGCGGCGATGCGCCCGAGATAGGACGGGTCGATCTCCTTCTCGATGGTGTCGCCGATGACGGCACCGGCCTTGAAAACCTGCGCCTTCTCGACGTGGATCTGCAGCTTCGGATCCGACACGGAATCGACGACCTTGAGCAGGGACCAGGCGGTGAGCTGGCCGTTCTTCGGGTTGATCTCGATCTTGAGCTCCTGGCCCGAGTTAACGCCCTTCAACGCCGCCGTCTTGATGGCGTTGACGATGGTGGAGATCATGTCGGCACGCGGGATGCCCTTCTCCTTCTCCATGTATTCGAGGACCGTCAGGATTTCGCTGCTCATGGTGTGTGTGGATTAATGAGGAAAAAAAAGGCGGACCCGAGGGCCCACCTTTTAGAAAGTGAACTAGTTGTAGGGGGTGGAAGTTATTGCCCGGCCGGAAGGCTTGTCAAGCCCCCGGCAAGTTTTCTCTGATGCAGCAACTTGCGCGGGCTTCCTGCTCCAACATCCACGCCAACAAACCCTGTCCCCAACCGTGGCAAAGCACCCCGCTTCCCCGCCCGGTCACTCCGAGTTTTGGCAACGCGACGCGCACCTGCGCCGGCACATCGCCCAGGAACCAGTGGAACCACCGCGCCGACCAGTCGTGACCGGTCTGCGCGGTCACCAACGGCATGAATCCGTCACACACCAGATTATCCAGGCGCGTGCCGCCCACCGCCCCGCTCACCAGGTCGCGGGCAAAAATCTCCCGCATCTTCGCCAGGCCGAGTTGCTGCCGCGCCTTGGTGGTCGGCACCGGGTTCAATGTTCCGCCCGGCCAGGTGTCCGCCAGTTGCAGCAACCGCGCCGGCCAGTCCGGCCGCGCCGCTATCCAACGCGCATACTGCCGCAAGCGCGTTCGCGGATGGTTCGCCGGCCGCACGCCCTGCGTCTGCCACAGCGCCCCGCTCCCGCCATAGACTTCTGCCAGGTCGAGGCCGTCGCGCCATGCCGCCAGCGGATATCGCGCCGCCACCGTCAGCATCGCCGCGCGGTTGTGCCGGTAACCGAGTATCTCCAGCGCCGTGCCGTGCGCCGCCGCCTCCCACCCCACCCGCGCGATCCGCTTTCTAGCGAAGTCCACTTTCTGCCGCCACCGCCCCGCCGCCTTCGCCCGCAGCAGCCCGGGCAGTTCCGCCGGCGGGGTGGCGGCGAGTTCCGCGAATCTCTCCCATTCATCCCGCGCCGTGATGGCCTCCAGCGCCTCGTCGGAGGCGTATTCCTCCAGATCGCGATGCAACCACGGCAGCAGCACCAGCGTCGGCAACTCCCGGCCATCGCCGCGTCGCGCCGGCCTTTCCCCCGCCGTCGGCGGAAACAGCACGACGTGCAGCGCCACCCGGTTGTAGGCGCGATCCGTCTCGTGGTGATGAGCCTGCCAATCCGCTACGTGGAAATGCACCTCCACGTCGCCCGTGACAGTTTCCCCGTCAATCCGCAGCTGCGCGTCCCGAAAATCCGGCCCGCCCAGCAGATTCCATGTGCCCACAGTGCGAATCTCCAGCGGCCGCCCGTCCTCGAGTCGCAGCCGCGTCCGGTCAAAGTCGCCGCGGAGCCAAATCTTCTGCACCACCCGCTCGGCGAGGGTGAACGGGCCATACAGACCCTGCATTTCCGCGACGTGATTTTTCGGGGTGGGCATGCGGACCATTTCTCGCCGGCGGTTACGCGCGAGGCGGCGACTCCGACCCTGCAAAATATTCATCCAGCCCGCCAGCCGAAAGCTGCCGCCTCGCGGCAGCCGATCCCCCCATCTGTGTCGTTGACGTGTCCCCACAACCACGCAGTTTGGCAGCCTCGTCCGGTGGGGTGGCAGAGTGGTCTATCGCGGCGGTCTTGAAAACTGTCAAGTGACCGCTCTCAGAGTGAAAATCCTAGAGCTGTTTTCGGCAAAATAGGCAGATTAGGCACTCATTTTGGCAACTTTTGGCAACTTTTGTAGGCGCCTCGGCGGGCCCTTATTTGCGCGCTCGGATCGCTGAAACATTTGTGCCGTTGACCTGCATAGCGAACATCGCAACTTAGGATTTGATGTTACGGAGGAGTGGCTGAGTGGTTAAAGGCACCTGACTTGAAATCAGACGTGGGCGCAAGTCCACCGGGGGTTCGAATCCCTCCTCCTCCGCCAAACTAGATTCTCGGGATTTCTAATAAAACCCACACCAGCATTTCTCGGTCGAGGAATTTTTTCGACGATGTTCGCGATATTGCGCACGGATTTTTTAGAGAGGAAAATCAAAATTTGATGTTCGCTGGTGTTCGCAAATAAACGCCGATTTTGGCGTCGGTGGTATAAAAAAAGTGATATAAGAAAAAAATGCCGCCGGACAGAATGCTGGATGTAGCTGTGTCTGATCCAGAAACAAGGACGTAGGGCATCTCAGTGTCCTTCCTTGAACTGGGCTACGCGGAACAACAGTGGCCCAGGCTGCACTCACATTCAATCGTCACACTTCGCGTCTCTTAATCTCGCGATGTCAGCCCTGTCATTTATAGCGTAGTTCCCTTAAGTTTCCGGGCAAAAGCTGCTAGGGTGGCCGGGCTGACATGGTGCTCGATGCCCTCAGCGTCGATCTCCGCGGTTCGATGAGGAATTCCGAGCGAACGCAGAAAAGCCACAACGATACTGTGACGATGCTGGCATTTCTTCGCGAGTTTCTTCCCGATTGCCGTGAGATAGATGGCCCGGTAGGGCTGGACCCTAATGTAACCGTCACGCTGTAGGCGAACAAGGGTGTGATTGACTGTCACATGGGTGACGCCGAGTCGCCGGGCCAGGTCCACGACCCGGGCCTCTCCCAGCGAGGCGGACAAGTCGGCGATGGCCTCGACGTAGTCCTCGGCCGTCTCAGCCGCGTGTTCGCGCCGCGTCTGCTGGAGGCTCTCTGCTTGGAGGGCGGAAGGGCGGATGGTTTTCTTGTAGGTGTGGGCGCGCTTTTCCACGTTCGGAAACAAGGCATGGAAGGAGTTGACAAGGCAAACCAAGAATGTAGCTATAGCTACATTCTGTCGAAAACACTACATTTTGCTCTTTGTTTCTCTATCGTGGTCGCAGCATCGGCGGCCCCTGAGAGCAATCCAGGCAACAAGGGTGGCTACACTCTCATCAACCCGACTCCGAAGCAGTTGATGCGGAAGCTCAGCACGGACCGGCCCGACCAAACTGAAAGTGCCTACACGGTGGATGCCGGGCATTTCCAAATCGAGTTGGACTTTCTCAAATACACCTTTGACCGCGACAAATCAGGAGGTGGCAATGTGCGAATCAGCGAACTGGCCGTCGCGCCGTTCAATCTCAAGGTGGGTCTTCTCAACCAGGTTGATCTCCAATTCATATTCGATCCCTACCTGAAGTCACGCGTGGAGGATCGGGTCGCGAACAGAAGCAGCAAGGCGTCCGGTTTCGGCGACCTCACGACCCGGCTGAAGTTCAATTTCTGGGGAAATGATGGCGGACCGACGGCCTTTGCGATGATGCCGTTCGTCAAATGGCCGTTGACTGCCTCGGACATCCGTAACGGGGAAACCGAAGGCGGGGTTATTTTTGTCCTCGGTTATGAACTGCCATCTGGCTGGAGTTCGGCGGTGATGACGGAGGTGGATCTGGTCAGCGATGGTCTCGGCGGTTACGATACCGAATGGGTCAACTCCATCACCTTCGGACACGATTTGACCGACAAGATGAGCGGCTACATAGAGCTGTTCACGATCTTAGGCGGCGCTCCTGGCGCCAAATGGCAGGGCCAGTTCGATCTGGGGATTACCTATGCGCTCTCTGATAGCATCCAGTTCGATCTGGGCTGCAATATTGGCGTCACAAAATCCGCGCCCGATTTCCAGCCCTTCGTCGGTTTCTCCCGGCGCTTTTGAGCACAAGAATATCACAATGGTTCTTTCGGCCCATAAAGTCCGCATTGACATGGCGACCGGCATGGCGATGGTGCCAGTAATGTCTCGATTGCGTGCCATTGCTGCTGTGGTGTTGCTGCTCCTGTGGATGCCAGCGACCTCCCATTGCGCGCTGGAAGCTGCCGGAGTTCTCCCGGACGCATTAGGCTGCGAGTCCTCGTCGGGGGCACATTGCGCGGGAGATGGCTGTCGCCAAGTCGAGTCGGGGCTTTTCAAGCAGTCGACGTCACCGATGAAGGTTATGGCCCCCGAGTTAATGGCCTGCACATGCATGCTGTGCCTGCAACTGGTCTGGGCCTCTCCGCCCAGCCTCGTCGCGATTTCTGATTTTACTCCGGTTGGTTTTGATTGCCCCCAAGACTTGGTGGTTCGTTGGAGTTTTGAGCGCCGTGCCGCGTTGCCGGCCCGTGCTCCCTCGCTCGTTTGACCTGATCGACCCCTGCGCGGGTTGACGGGTTTCCTGTTCCTACGCTGACGCCTGCGCGCGTCGCGTTTCCTACCGGGCCGTGCCGCGCCCGTCTGCTCAAGCCCTCCCATTTTTACGCTCCATGAATCACCTGCCATCCCTCCCATTCCGTTCCCTTTGCGGGGTCCTGCTCTTGGCCGCCATCGGCCGCGCCCAGGAATCCGTTCCCACCGAACCTGCTCCGGTTTCACTGCCCGTGATCGTTGGCGAAATCGCCGCCAACAATCCCGAACTCAAATTTTACGAAGCCGAAATCGCTGCCGCCAAAGCCGGCTTGCGCGGTGCCGGCACCTACAACAACCCGGAGCTGGGGCTCGACGTGGGCCGTCGCCGCCTCAAGGACCCCTCGGGCGCCCTGATCGGGGAAGGCGCGGCGTGGGGAGTCTCGGTCACGCAGACCTTTGACTGGCCCGGCCGGCTCGCCCTGCGCAAGGCCGTGGCCAATCGCCAGGTCGATCTCGCCGAACTTGGGTTAAGCCGATTCAAACTGGCCTTGGAAGCCCGGGCACGCTCCCTGGCTTTCGGACTCTTCGCCTCCGCCGAGAAAAGCGCCGCCGTGCGGGAAGTCGCCGACCGTTTCGCTGCGTTGAAGGAAACCTTCCTTGCCCGTGATCCGGCGGGCGTGACGCCACTCCTGGAGACCCGCGTCATTGAAGCACAGGAACTGGCTCTCCAGCGACGCGCCACCGAAGCAGAACTTGCCGCCCAGGCCGCGCTCATCGAGCTGAACCAGCTCCGGGGTGTGTCGCCCGCAACCGAATTGCGGGCTTCGGCCACCAAGCTGGTGTTCAATCCCGCGCCGGAGCTCGACGCCCTGCTGGCCGCCGCCCGCGAAAACAATTTCGACTTCCGCGCTAAGAAACTGGAGTTGGAGCAGCAGGGCTTTGCCGTGCAGCTTGCGCAGAACGAGCGCTACCCGAGTTTCAGCGTGAGCCCGTATTTCTCCCAGGCCAAGGCCGGTGACAAGGAGCAGAACTACGGGATCGGCCTTTCCATCCCGCTGCCGCTCACCTCGCGCAATCGCGCCGCGGTTGACGTGGCCAAAGCGCGACAGAATCAGGCCGAGGTGGCGGTGCTGCTCGCCCAGCGCGAACTCGAGCGCACCGTGCTCACGTCCGCCCATGCCTTCCGGGCCAAGGTTGCGGAGTCACAACGCTGGTCCCCGGAGGCGGTGCAAAAGTTTCGCGAGGCGGCCGACCTGGCCGACCGCCACTATCGCCTGGGGGCCGTGCCCATCGCGACCTACATCGAATTGCAGAACTCCTACCTCGATGCGGTCGAGGCCCTGCTCGACACGAAGATCGAGGCCCTCGAAGCTGGGCTCAAACTCCAGCAGCTTACCGGCATCGACTTCAAACCCGTGGAGATTGCGCCATGAAGCGTTTCCGCTGGATCACCGTCCTGATCGCCTCTGGCGGCCTGCTCCTGGCAGGCTGCGGCAAGAAGGCGTCGGAAACGACCGCACATACCGAAGAAGGTGAGGAAGGCGGCGGTGGCGTCTCCTTCAAGGAAGGCCGCGGCCTCGCCCTAAACCCCGACGTTATCCGGGCGCTCGGTTTGAAAACCGCCGAGGCTGAAGAGCGGCCACTTTCAGCCGAGATGAAACTGCTCGCCCAGGTATTTGCGACCAGCCCGCAGGTTCTCGCCAGCGCCAGTGTCCCCGAAGCCGAGGCTGACCGACTGGAGAAGCAGAGTTTCACGGGCGCCAAGTTGGTGCGGGTTGACCGCACCAGTGTCACGGCCACGCGACGGGTGGACGCCATCTTCACCGTTGAGCGAAGCCCGGCCCCGCAGTTCGGCGACTTCGTTGAGCTGGCCCTGGCGGGCGAGCCGCGCTCCGCCCTCGCCGTGCCGCGTTCGGCCATCCTGGACGCCGCCACCGGCACGTTCGTTTACGTCGTCAACGGCGAAAACTACCTGCGCACACCGGTGAAGATCGACGCCCGCTCGGGCGACTTCGTGGAGATTACCGATGGCCTCTACGCCGGGGATGTCGTGGTCACGACACCGGTCAACCAACTCTGGCTCTCCGAACTGCGCCTGACCAAGGGCGGCGGTCACAGCCACTGATCCAGCTACACCCAACTTTCCGTTCCAATGATCGATAAAATCCTAGAGTTCGCCCTGCGTCAGCGGGTCTTCGTGTTGCTCGGGGCCGTCGCGCTAATCGCCGTCGGCACCTGGTCGGCCGTTCACCTGCCAATCGACGCCGTGCCCGACATCACCAACGTCCAGGTGCAAATCAACACCTCGGTCCCCGCCTTGGCGCCCGAGGAGATCGAAAAACTCGTGACCTACCCCATCGAGGTGGAGATGGGTGGTATCGAGAAGCTGCTCGAAGTCCGCTCCCTCTCCAAATTCGGGCTCTCGCAGGTCACGCTGATCTTTGAGGAAGACGCCGATATTTACCGCGCCCGTCAGTTGGCGGGCGAACGCTTGCAAGCGGTCCTCGAAGAGCTGCCGCCCGGGGTCACTCCGAAGCTCGCTCCGATCACAACGGGTCTCGGCGAGATTTACCACTACACCGTTCACTACGAAAAAGGGTTCAAGGACGCGCCGGCGGACCCGGTTGACCGGCTGCGTGAACTCAAGCTGGCGCAGGACTATATCGTCAAACCGGCCTTGCGGACGGTGAAAGGCGTGACCGAGGTCAACACATCCGGCGGTTACGAGCGCCAGATCGTGATCATGCCCGACCCGGTGAAGCTTGGCAGCGTCGGCATGACCATCGGGGAAATCTCGGATGTGATCGCCGAGAATGTGGCCAATGCCGGCGGTTCCGTTGTGGAGAAAGGCGGCGAGGCCGTCACGGTTCGGGCCATTGGGCGCGTGCAAACCGTGGCGGAGATTGCCGACCTGCCCCTTAAGTTCTCCGGTCGGACCGCAGCCTTGCGTGTCAAGGATGTCGCGACCGTGGGCATAGGTTCCGGGCAGCGCACCGGTTCCGCGACCCACGATGGCGAGGAGGCCGTGTTGGGGTCGGCACTCATGCTCATCGGCGAAAATAGCCGTCTCGTGTCCGGTCGCGTTCATGAAAAACTCAAGGAAATCCAAAGCAAGATGCCGCCCGGTATCGTGATCGAGACGGTGTATAACCGCACCGACCTCGTGAATTCGACCATCCGCACGGTGGAAAAGAACCTGCTGGAGGGGGCCATCCTGGTCATTGCCGTCCTGATCGGCCTGCTCGGCAACTGGCGGGCGGCCCTCATCGTGGCCTGTGCCATCCCGCTCTCGATGCTTTTTGCGATGACTGGCATGGTGCGCTACGGCGTCTCGGGCAACCTGATGAGCCTCGGCGCGGTGGACTTCGGGCTCATTGTCGATGGCGCGGTTGTCATGGCGGAAAACGTGGTGCGCATGCTCGCCCACCGGCAGCACCAAGTGGGCCGCCTGCTCAACCGCGAGGAACGGCTGCACACGATTCTTGCCGCCTGCAAACAAGTCGGCACACCGACGGTGTTCGGTGTGGCGATCATCACCATCGTCTATCTGCCGATGTTCGCCCTGACGGGCGTCGAGGGAAAAATGTTCAAGCCGATGGCGTTCACGGTCGTCTTTGCGCTGATCGGCGCGCTGATCCTCGCGCTCACCGTCGTGCCGGTCCTCTGCTCGTTCTTCATGACGAAGAAGGTGAGCGAAGAGGACAACTTCCTCATCCGCTTTGCCAAGAATGTCTACAAACCGGTGCTGAATTTCAGCCTGCGGATGCGCTGGCTGATGTCCCTCATCGCGGTCGGCATCTTCGTGTTCTCGATGTTCGTGTTTTCCCGCCTCGGCGCGGAATTCATCCCGCAACTGGACGAAGGCTCGCTGGCCACGCAGATGGTCCGCACGACCAGCATTGGCCTGGCTCCCTCGATTGAGATGCAAAATGCCGCGGAGAAACTGATGTTGGAGAAATTCCCCGAGATCACGCACACCTTTTCCCGCGTGGGCACCTCCGAGGTGGCGACCGATCCCATGGGCGTGAACATCGGCGACACCTATGTCCTCATGAAACCGCCGGAGGAGTGGCGGAAAATTGACGGTCGCACGGTGACCAAGGATGAGCTGACCAACCTCATGGCGAAGGAGTTGAACACGCACTTCCCCGGCCAGAGTTATCTGTTCTCCCAACCCATCGAACTGCGTTTCAATGAATTGCTCTCGGGCAGCCGCGCCGACATTGCGATCAAGGTTTTCGGCGACGACTATGACACGCTGGAGAAAGTCGCCGGGGAAGTCCGGGAAATTGTCGAGAAGATCCCCGGTGCCGCCGACGTTGAATTTGACGCCGCCGGCAAGGCGCCCGTGCTCCAGGTTGTCGTCAATCGCGCGGCCATGGCCCGCTACAACGTGCATGCGGACGAGGTGAACAAGGTCATCGGCACCGCGTTCGCCGGCACCGAAGCGGGTGTCCTGGTGGACGGCAACCGTCGGTTCCCGATCATCACCCGTTTGCCCGAATCCGCCCGGCAGGACTTCGCCAATGTCGCGAACCTGCCGGTGCGCACAAGCGACGGCGGCTTTATCGCCCTGGGCCAGGTCGCCGAGGTAAGCGTGACGGAGAGCGTGAACACCATCAGCCGCGAGGCGTTCCAGCGCCGCATGGCGATCCAGGTGAACCTGCGCGGCCGGGATGTGCAGAGTTTCGTGCAGGAAGCGCAGGCCAAGATCAGTGCCGGGGTCAAGATGCCGGAGGGCTACTTCGTCGAATATGGCGGGGCCTTCAAAAACCTGCAGGAGGCGCGCGCGCGTCTGATGGTGGTGGTGCCGATGGCACTGCTACTGATCTTCCTGCTGATTTTCATGGCATTCAGCAGCGTGCGACAGGCGTTCATTGTCTACACCGGAATCCCGTTGGCCGTAACCGGAGGCATTTTTGCCCTGTGGTTGCGGGACCTGCCATTCTCTATCTCGGCCGCGGTGGGCTTTATCGCACTCTCCGGAGTAGCGGTGCTCAACGGCGTGATGATGATTTCGTTCATCAACCAGCTCCGCGAGGAGGGCAAATCCGTGCGCGAGGCCGTGATCGAAGGCGCGCTCACCCGCTTGCGTCCCGTCCTGATGACCGCGCTCGTGGCTTCGCTGGGCTTCGTGCCGATGGCGCTCGCCCATGGCTCTGGCGCGGAAGTGCAGCGGCCCCTCGCGACCGTCGTCATCGGCGGCATCATCACCGCGACCTTTCTGACGCTGGTGCTGCTGCCGACGCTCTACTGCTGGTTCGAACGCGACGGCTCGACCCAACCGACGACTGAACCCTCAACTCCAGGAACTGTATGAAAGCTTTGGCCTGCTTCATCGCAATCATCGCTGCCGGCCTCGCCGGCTGCGTCACGCCTTTCGGGGTTCCGCCAGACGTGGCTCACGTCAAGTTGGAGATGGGCGATTCGCCCGTCGTCAGGGTTACGAGAATCTGGCTGGAGAGAAGGAGCGGACCGCTCGCGGTCAATGGTTACGTTCTCAGACGCCCCAATGCCACCGACACCACGCAAACTCACCTGGACGTGACGCTTTACGATGAGACGGGCCAGGTGCTGCGCTCAACGGTGGAGCACTTTGCGCCCCGGCAGATTCCGCGGCGCTACCGTCGCCCGGATGCTGCTTTCTACCGGGTGGTGCTTGATCCGTTGCCGGCCGGCACCACCCGCATCCTCGTGCAGGCGCACGAGGGCAACCATTGAACATCCGAACCCCTTTCCCGGTGGAAAAACGCCAACCCTGATTCCCATGAAAATCCCGCTCATATTCCTGCTCGGAGTGATCGGCTTGCTCTTAGCCGGTTGCGCCACGCCCTTCCGGGCTCCGTCCGACGTGGCCCATATCCAACTCGACCGGGCTGATTCACCGTTGGTCAACGTTGAAAAAATCTGGCTGGAGCGCAAGAAAGGCCCGCTCGTTGTCACCGGGTATGTGCTCAAAGAACTGGCAACGGAAGACACGACCGGAACGCATCTCGATGTGACGTTGTTCGCTGCCGACGGCCGCGTGCTGCGCCGCACCGTGGAGCATTTCGAGCCCCGGCAGATACCACGGCGCTACCGCCAGCCGGATTATGCGACCTACCGGGTTGTGCTCGACCCGCTTCCGCCCGGCACCGTCCGCATTGAAGTCCGCGCCCACGAGGGCGCCCATTCCTCCTGAAACAACCAACCATTTCTCTCATGAAAAACACCCGTAGTCTGGTCCTTACTTCATTCGCGCTGCTTGCTTCGGCGGTGGCGCTTGTTGCCAAGCCGATCCCCGGCCCCAAAGGTGGCCGCATCCTCACTACCGAAGCTCCCCATGTGGAGTTCTTCGTGCAGAAAGACCGCACGGTTGCGGTCTCGTTCTACGACAAAGATCTCAAGCCCGTGGTCGCATCCGGCCAGGTCGTGAACGCCACGGCTGAGGCTAAAACGGGCAAGGTGAAGCTCGAGTTCACCGCAAAGGATGGCGCACTGATTTCCACTGCGCCTATGCCAGAGGGCGATGACTACACGGTCGTCGTCCAGGTCCGCGAAACCGCTGGGGCCAAGCCGAAGAACTACCGCGTGCTCTTCCACGACGAAGTCTGCGGCGAGTGCAAGCACGCCGAATACGCCTGCATTTGTGACGACGCGGGCGGCGAGCACAAGAAACACTGACCGCCATGAAACTGATCATCGCCTTCATCCGACCTTCGAAAGAGGAGGACGTTCGTGAAGCGCTTCACGCCGTCCCCGGTCTTTCTGGAGCCAGCTTCTCGGACATCCGCGGTTTCGGTCGGGGCCGCGGCCATTCATTTGCCGAAGCGGAACGGGAGGCGGTGGTGGGGACCCTTCCCCGCGTTCGAGTGGAAGTCATGGTGCCCGACGCAGCGCAAGCAGCGGCCGAACAAGCCATCGCCTCTGCTGCCCACACCGGGCAGCGCGGAGACGGCAAAATCTACGCCCTGTCCCTCGACTCCGCCCGCCGGATCAGCTCCGGCGAAACCGCAGAAACCGCCGTTTAATACCATTTCCCGTCCGGTCGCTGGCCCGCCGATCCTGCCAAAGCATCTCCAAGTCAGCGCCCGGACTTTTGCCCCCAACACATCAATGTCTCCTCCATGAACAAAATCACCTTGCCGGCCTGGCTGGCTCACACCCGGCGGCGGCAATCCTAAGCGTCACGGCGGTTTTCATCGGTCGGCCTGCCGTGCAATTAACCCCATGAAAACAAAACTCCCACTGTTCCTAGCGTTGGGCTTCGCCGCACTCAGCGGCTGCGCCACCGCTGCTTCCCCCCGCTCCCTCACGGCTACCTTGGCGGCTGAACGCGGGGCGCCGGCCGCGCTGGTCAATACCCTGCAACGGGGCGGTCGCCTCACACTCGCGGACATCGAAACCCTCGCCATCCTGAAGGTTCCTGACGACACAACCTTGGCCTATCTTAGACAAAACGGCGCCGCCTACGAGCTGACCCTGGCGCAAATCGACCAAATGCGGAACGCAGGTGTGTCGGTGCGCGTCATTGATTATCTTCTGGCTAGCCCCGCCAGGGTCGTTCGCACCGTCCGATATCCCCGAATGTGGCATGGGTTTGGGTATCACCACTATGGTGCCGGACACCATTCAGACGGATTTGGTCATGGTTTTGGGCATGGAGGTTTTGGTCACCATAGAGGGCACCACTAATGAAAGCGCCTCTGCTATTTCTCGTGTTCCTTACCGCGGTGAGCTTGGAGGGAGCGACTGGGTCCGTTGCCGAGAAAACGGTGCCACCGCCCAAGCAGCCAACCAAGGCTCCGGTTAAAAAGAAGGTCTACGAGTTGCCTAAGACCGGTCTAAACCAACCCCGGCCCGCGGGCGGCTGGATCAACGTGGAGGCGGTTGGCACCAGGTTGATCGTGAAGTTCTACGATAAGGAGAAAAAGCCCGTGGCCCCCGACGTGGTGCGCGGTTTCGTCCAGTTCCGCTTCGCGTCCAAAAACCCCGAGCGAGCACCATTGCACCTTGAAGGCCTGACCCTTGCCTCGACGGCTACGGTTCGCCCGCCACATAACTTCATTGTGCTGCTGAGTTTGTTCACGAGTGAAAGTGCGGGTCCTTCCGAATCCCACAATTTCAAATACCCCTGAAATGACACCTCGTTCTGCTCTTCTTCTTGGGTTGGTGTTGTTCGGGACACCCGCGCTGCAAGCAATGCCTGCCATGCAGGCCGACGTGCCCGGCAAGCTCGACCTTGAACAGACGCTGGCCTTCGCCCTCGAGCATAACTTCGCGATCCGCCGGGCGCGGGAGAGCCTCCGTGAGCAAGAGGGCATTGTCACCACGGTCTCGGCGGCGGGTCTACCGACTGTGTCGGCCACCGGCAGTTTCCAGAAGAGCAATCTCCAGTCCTTTCAGGCGGGCACGCAAAACACTGGCCAGCCGGTCATCATTCCGTCAGGTCGTTTCTGGCGGATGAACTTCACGGTCCGCCAAACGGTCTATGCCGGAGGCCGCATCCGGTCGTCGATCGAGGCCGCGAAACTCACCCGCGAGGCGGCCATTTTCGGTCTGCAAGAAACCATCAATGCGGCCCTGCTGGATGTGCGCACCCGCTTCTACACGGTTCTGCTCGCTCGCGAGGATATCAAGGTGCAGGAGCAGAACCTGGAACTGCTTCAACGCCAGTTGCGCGACGCCACGAACCGTTTTGAGGCGGGTTCAATCTCGAAATTCGAGCGACTTCGCGCCGAAGTGGCGTTGGCCAATGCCCAGCCGCCGCTCATCAAAGCGCGAAACGACTATCGTCTGGCCATCCAGGAGCTGCGTCAGGCGATTGGCTTGGTGCACACCCGTGACGAATCCCCTGACCAAGCCCCGGAGTTCACCGGAACACTCACCATCGAGCCATCGAACCTCAAACTCCCGGCCGCATTGGCCGCAGCGCGCACGGGCCGTCCGGAGTTACAGCGGCTCGCCAAGCTTTTCGATGCGGCCACCGCCGGTGAATTGACGGCCCGGGCTGGCTATTATCCCAGCCTGGCGTTGACCGCCGGTGGTGAACTCCGCAAAGGCCTCACGGAGAGTTTCAGCGATTCGCGGCGCGGTCTGCGCGCCGGAGCCCAGGCCGAGTGGACGGGCAGCCCCCGCGCCACCGCTGGTCGGATCGGGCAGGCCGAATCCTTGAGCGAACAGGCGCGCCTCACTCTCGCCGCCACGGAACTCGCCGTGCAGGTTGAGGTGCGCCGCGCCCTGTCTTCGTTGGAGGAGGCCACCGAGTTGATCGGCGCCACTGCGCAGTCGGTGAAACAGGCCGAAGAGGCGGTGCGAATTGCGCTTACTCGCTACCAAGCCGGAACGACCCCTCAGCTTGACCTGCTACAATCGCAGGTGGCGTTGACGACGGCCCGGACGAACCAACTCCGGGCCTACTACGGCCACAATGTTGCGCTGGCCCGCCTGCATCAGGCGATGGGACTCTCAGGGGTCGAATACGGCGAAGCTGCCAACCCCGCTTCTTCGCAAACATCGACCGAAGTGAAATGACCCAACGGACATTGAAGTCCATCTACCAGGTGCGCGGCAAGCGCCACCACCGGCCCGCAAAGCCGGAATATGCCGTGACGGGCATCATGGTAGGCATCGCCATCGGCTGGATCGTCGGTTTCGGGTTGGAGCTGGTCTATAGAAAGAAAGCGACTTTGATGGCGGCAACATCCGTTGCCGGCCTCTTGCTCGGCGCGGGTTTCGAGGCGATCCGGTTTCGTTGGCGCATGCATTGCTACCATGCCAACAAGCAACCCAAAGCCCGTTCGATCTTATGAAGACCTCCGACAACTCTCCGAAAGACGATGATCGCGAGAAGCAGCCACCGCCTCACGATGCACACGCCGGGCATGACCATGGTGCCGGCAATGGGCACAATGAGCATGAGGGGCATACCCATGAGAGCAATCGTGCCGAATCGATCAGCTTGGTGATCTCTGGGGTATTGGTGACGGCCGGGTTGGTTGCGCATTGGAGCAAGGCTTCAAACCCGTTGGTCGCGGCCCTCTCCCTTGCTGCCATGATTGCGGGCGGCTGGTTCCTCCTGCCCAAGGCTTGGCAGGCTATCAGACGCCTGCGGCCTGATATCAACCTGCTGGTCGTTATCGCGGCCATTGGGGCATCGATCATCGGTGAGTGGGTTGAGGCCGCTGCGGTCGTATTCCTGTTTGGGGTCGCTGAGTGGCTGGAAGGTTGGGCGGACCGCCGCGCCCGGCGCGCCGTCGAGGCCTTGCTGGAAATCGCCCCGAAGCTGGCGACCGTGAAGCGCGAGGGTAAATTCGCGGAAGTGCCGGTGGAAGAGGTGCAGGTCGATGAAACCGTCGCGGTAAAGTCGGGTATGGGCATCCCGCTCGATGGCGCCGTGGTCAGCGGCGAATCCGCGGTCAACCAGGCGCCGATCACCGGGGAGTCCGTTCCCGTGGACAAAAAGCCCGGGGACCCGGTTTTTGCCGGCAGCATCAATGGCGAAGGCTCATTGGAGATCCGGGTGACAAAGATCGCCGGCGATACCATGCTCTCCCGGATCATCCGCCTGGTGAAGGAAGCACAGGAGCAAAAGGCCCCGACGCAGCGCTTCGTGGACCTGTTTGCCCGGTATTACACGCCACTCGTCACCCTGGGCGCCCTGCTCGTATTTATCGTGCCGCCGCTGTTCATGAATGGAGACTGGTCTCAGTGGCTTTACCGCGCCTGTGTCCTTCTCATTGTTGCGTGCCCGTGCGCCTTGGTCATCTCCACTCCGGTGTCGATTGTCGCCGGCCTGACCGCTCTCGCTAAGCGCGGCGTGCTGGTGAAAGGCGGAGCCCATCTCGAAGAGATCGCCAAGCTCAAGGCCCTCGCCGTGGACAAGACGGGCACCATCACGGAAGGAAAACCCAAGGTGCAGGGAGTCGAGGTCGTCGGGCAGGTTTCGGAACAGGACATTCTACGAATAGCCGCTTCCATTGACGCCCACTCCGCGCATCCGCTCGCCAAGGCGGTCGTGCAATACGCCGAGGAGCAGAAGGTCGCGTTCAACCGGGCGGAAAATTATCAGAACCGAAGCGGTCGTGGCGCCGAGGGCTTGCTCGACGGCCATGCCTATTTCCTGGGAAATCATCGTTTCACCCACGAACTCGGGGTGTGCAACGAGAACGTGGAGAGCCGGCTCGCCGCCATCGAGGGCCGCGGACATTCCGTCGTCGTGGTCGGGCATCGACCGCACGACGGCTGCAAGGGCGAAGTGCTCGGGATCATTGCCATCGGCGACACTTTGCGCGCCGACGCGGCGGATTCGATCCGGGCCCTTCACGAAGCAGGCGTCGTGTCGGTGATGATGTTGAGTGGCGACAACCAGCGCGCAGTCGATTTCATCGCGAAACAGGTGGGGATCGACGAACCGCGGGGCGATTTGCTGCCCGACGACAAGGTGGCGGCCGTGAAGGCGCTGCGGGAGAAACACGGCGTCGTAGGCATGGTGGGAGACGGGGTGAACGATGCGCCCGCCATGGCTACCGCCAACATTGGCATCGCCATGGGCATGGCTGGCACGGATGCGGCCATCGAAACGGCCGACATCACGCTCATGAAGGACGATCTGGGGAAAATCGCCGAAACCATCCTGTTGGGCCGCCGCACGCTGGGCATCATCCGCTTTAACATCACCTTCGCATTGGCCCTGAAGGCCCTGTTCCTCGTCCTCACGCTGATGGGCCATGCCAGTCTCTGGCTTGCCATCATGGCCGACACGGGAGCGACCCTGCTTGTCGTTGCCAACGCGCTTCGCCTGCTCCGGGCCAACCCCTCATCCTGATACGCTTTGGTCTTTTTTTTGGCCGAGTTTTAGCGATAGCATTACTGCGCTTTAACGCGGCTTCTCCGCTGATCGCACAGGCGCCCAGCGGACCAAGAAATCGGCCACGCGTTTTGCAACCTCGGTGTCGCTGGGTGCTGCGAGCCCGTTGGTTTCCTGGGTCGCCAACTGGGCGCCGTCTTATCCCAACACTACGAGCACGGGCAGGCCGAATTTCTTGATCGGGTCGCCATACCGCTCCAGCACGACCGCGTTGCCCTTTCGGTCGTTGCGAAAGTTGGCATCAACGTAGACGAGGACAAAATCGTCGTGCAGGCGTGCGAGGATTGCCTGGTCCTCGGTGAACATGCGGTGGAGCCGTCGGCACCATGGACACCGGTTGGCGCCAAAGAGCACGACCACGCGCTTGTCCTCCTTCTGTGCCTGCGCCAGCGCCTGCCCAATCAACGCTTCGCCGGCCGTTTGCCGGTCAAAAGGCGGGGACAGCGGCTCTCCGAATCGCCGCTGCCCGCTCCCGGCCCCCTGACAATTCAGCGACGTGCCCGGTCACTCTCCCCTATCGGCTCGATTCGAACCTTGGTCACCAGCGGGCCGAGCACGATGGTGCCTTCAGGGATGCCTTCTGACTGACCGATGGCAATCTGCACGGCCTGACCCTGACTGACCGCCAGATAAACCTGCTCCAAATGACGCCCCTGCACGCTGACCTCGTGAGTCGCAAAGATGATCGCACACGTGGTTTCGTCCTCCGATAATTCCACGCGCAGCAGGAGCGCATAGGGCAATGCGATCCGCTGCCGGTGCGACTGTAACCGCAGGCAGACCGCCGGCACATCGCGAGTGAGAAGGCACCGCGGGTTTATCGGTTGTTCCTGGCCGGGAACCTTTGTTTTGATGCTCATAGGCGCATGCGCATTCCTTGCGCCGGAGCTTCAGAGTGATGGTGACGGGGCGACGATTCGTAGGCCTCCTTGGGCGCCCGCGGACGCTCAACTACCTTGACAGGGATGCGATGGATCTCCGGCGGCGGCAGAAATGACGCATCGGGATGGCCCGTCAGATGTGCGACTACTTGGACGCGCACTTCCTGCAGGTAATTCCACGCGCGAGCTAGGTGGGAACGGAGCGATGGATGCAGCGCCCGGGAAAATTCCAGAGCCGACGTGCGTGTCTCGGCCCGGAGATCGGACGCATCGAGAAAGGCTTCGCGGTCCGGCACAAAAATCCGGAGGGATTCGCGGCCGCGGGTGGCCGCAACGTAGAGGCCTTCCCGCGAAGCGGCACCGGCGAGGAAAACCTTGTCCACCGTGAGCCCTTGCGAGGCGTGGGAAGTGAGCGCGTAACCGTAGGCAACTTGCCGACTGTGCAGCTTGGAGCCGTCATCGAGCACGAGCTGACCGGCGGGAGTGACGGACTGGACCGTGACCATTGTGCCGTTCGCCAGCCGGCGTTTCCGGCCGGAGGGCGATTCGGCGACCGCAATGGCGCGCAGGCGCATCCGGTCGCCGGCGGCCACGGGATTCGCTCGCTCCTCGCATACGGCCCAGGCCAGTCCGGACTGGCGGGGAGACAGCGAGAGCTCGCTGGCGCCACGCGCCACGATCAAGCGGTGTCCCTCCTTGCGCAAGACCCGCAATTCATCGCCCTTCGCAAAATGCTTTGTGGTTTTGTGGGCCACGAGGACGTCGCCGAGACGGTAGTTGCGGTGATCCTTCTGACGGGCGCGGGTCCAATCCTTGGCGCGCAGCGCGGTGAAGGCGCGATCGGGGCCCCGAAGTTGCTCCTCGGTGCGAAGGCGGTGGCGGGCTTGGAGGTTAAGTTGGTCGATTTCCACCCAAGTGGGCGCGACCATCAGGGCGGTCTTCGCACGTTGCTGCGGGCCTGCCCGCGTTCGCACCTGCTTGGTTTCCCGCGAAGCGTCCAGCCACTCCGCCACCATTCGCTGATGCCGCACCGAAGGGGAGTCGATTTCCACGATGGCGCCCATCCGGTCCAGCCGGCGCAGGCCGGAGCCGAACCTTCCGGCCGCCAGATCCTCGGCGGCTTTTCGGTAGGCTGGATTGGCTGCCTGCCGGTGCACTTCGCTGAGTGTCACAACCCGCACCCGGCTTTCCTTCTCGATGATCCGGGCGGCATCTCCGGCTTCGACGCCCTTGTGCTGCGCCGAATCGCCCACGAGCAGCAGCCGGGCCTTCTGGGCCGTCGCAATGTCTACCAGTTGTTTGAGCTGGCGGGTGGAGAGCAGGCCGTATTCATCGACCACGACGACCTGGCGATTAAGCGATTGTTGGAGCGCCGGATCGACCAGCAGGCGCTGGACGGTCTGCGCGGCCTGCAGGGCGCTACCCGCGGCGGTCCGGCCGTCGGACAGCTGGCCGGCCCCGTCCCGCCGCAGCACCTCCACGGCCTGTGAGCTGGGGGCAAAACAGGCGACCTCGCCGCCGAAGCGCGAGGCACCCTCGATCACGGTGGCGAGCGTTTGCGTTTTGCCCGTGCCCGCGCGCCCGCGCAGCACGGTCACGGCATCGTGCGAATCGAGGATTTTTTCGACCGCCTGGCGCTGTTCGTGCGTGAGGTGCGGGCTCTCCGTGAAGGCCACAAACCCGAAACCGCCGTCGTGCGCCCCCACCCCGGCGTTGAGTTGACGGACCAGTTGGCGCTCGAGGTCGAGGGCGGCCAAGGTGGAAAACTGGCCGTCAGCGCGGAGTAGTCGGAGATCGGCGGCGAGCGCGGCTTGCACGGTGTCGAGGGCATGGGTGCCGTAAGTCTCGCGGAGCACCTCGGCCGTGAATTCGTATTCCGGCACGACCGTGCGGCGCTCGAACAAGTGCTCGCTAACGCGGGCAATCACGTCGCGCAGGCTCACGGTCCCCGCCCGGGCGTGAGACTCCCCGAATTTGAGCGCCCGGAGTTGCTCAAGTTCGCTGGCGCTGACCTGGGCAAGCTGAGCTGCCCGCACCTGATCCGAACTCAGCTCATATTGTTTAGCCGCCCGGTTTTCCCGAACGAGAATGGCGATTTCATCGCAAGAGAGTTCCCGGCCGAGCTCGACCTCGCGGGCGGCGATGGCCTGGTCACGCTGCTGGGCGCGTTTGGAGAAGCGTTCCAGCAGGTCAGTCGGGACACCGGCCAGCTCAAATCCGTGATCGCGGCGGTCGATCTGGTAGCCTAAGCGCTGCACCTCGCGGGCGAGGGCGTTGCGGTAGACCTCCGTAAGAAACTTGGTCCGGGCGAATATGTTCGAGCTTTCTAAGGCCAGCAGCCGGTCGCCGGGCCCCTCGCTTCGGGTCACATTAAAGATGAACGCGTGCGAATGCAGATGGGGATCGAGGGCCCGGCTTTCGCCGTGGCGGAAGACGGCGGCGGCGAGGGCCCCCGAGGGGACGTAACGCTTGTTAACTCCTCGGCCGGCCTGGTGGCACGCGTGGGCTTCCAACTCGCGCAGGGCCTCGGCGACGGCGGTTTCGTGGGCGGCAAGGAGCCGCTCATCACCCCCAATGAAGGCTTGGATCGAGACCGATTTTGGGGCGTTGAAGGTGGCATCGTAGCCGGCCCGGCGGCCGGCTGCCATCCGTTCGGTCAGCTTCTCGCCGGTCAAGGCATGGTGATTGGAGGCGATCCGCTCGAACGCCTCGTCGGTGAGTGTGGCTCCCTCGACCAGGCCCACGACGGCGCAGAGCCGGCCGTGGCAGGTGCCTTCGACCTTCATGCCCTGGGCGTAGTAGTCGGCTTGGCGGAGGTATTCGCCGAGGGCTTTGCTGAAGGCCTTGCAGGTGCGGATGGTCAGCATTGGCCACCTCCAACGACCGAAGCTGGACCGAAGAAACGACAGGCAATTCCAACCGCTAGTAAACCTGACTCAGCAAAAAAAAGCCGAAGACTCCAAGAAGCCAATTCAACCAAAACTTCGAAACTAAGCTCCAAGAAACCAACCAATCGAATGAACCAACTGATGAAGGGACGAAAACAATGAATGGATTCACCCCACGAAAATAAAACAAAGCAGTAAGGGAGGACACCAACGTCCAAGCGTTTCCGCTTAGACCGCGCCTTAGGCGCTCCCCTTGCACCACCCAACCACCACGCGTATGGTGACCCAATCGCTACCATGTCGTTACCTACGCACTCCCCACTTGCTCCCAGTTCACCACTTACATTGGCCCAAGCTGTTGCCCAGTCGCGCCACCCGCGCAACCACGCCACCGCCAAACTGGAACCGCATCGCGACGAGTTGCTGCGCCTCGCTCGGGATGGCAACTCCGCCGAGAGTCTGGCCATCGGACTTGGATTGATTGGCATCAAGATCGGCCGCGAAACCATGCGGCGCTGGCTCGCCTGCGAAATGGGCGCCAAGCCAAAACGTAGGGTTCGGCGCAAACCCATCGGGGAAGGTTCGGCAACGGGCAGTCCAGTTTCATAGGGCGGTAGCATGGTGACACCATGACCCCGCTGGTTCCCGATGGGCAGTCCTGGCGCCGAACACTCCCGTTTTATGTGTTCGGCAGGAGTGGCGGCGACCGCCGGACCTAATTGCGCCCGTGCATACCGGCAAACCGATCAGGGCTATGGCTGGCTGACAGACCCCACGGGTCAACCGCGGCAAGGCGCTCCACCAAGCGCTCGTGCAGCCTTTGCCGGTCGCCCGCGTCGGCAAGAAACTTGGGGGCATGGCGTTGATACCAGTTGACCAGCGTCGTTGCTTTTCGCGCGGTGCGCTTGCCGGTCACCCAAGGATGGATCGCACCATACCAACCCCAGTAGTCGTTACGGCTTTTACGCCACTCGTAGACCGCGCCTTCAATGGTGCAACAGCCGGATTCCTTGATCAGTTCAGGCAGCGCATCCAACAGTTCGCCGTGAGCTGGATGACCCTTCTTACACGAAACCTGCATCCGGCCGAAAAAGCTTCCCCACCAAACAGGATGAATACGGGCAAGGCGTGAGGCCGACGATGCAAATGGGGCATTCGCAAAGAGTGTGTCGGGCAAGCGGTTCATCGGTCGAGACGACCAGTGCGCGAACAAATCCTTGGCGACGGAGTCCCGGACCGCGGGAGCGTGCTCGTGGCGTGTCTGCTGGAAGACTTCTTGGGCACGCTCCATTCCCACCTGCCGCGCCCGCCGTTCAGGTGAGTCAGCCGGGTCCCGGTAGAGTTCGAGGAACTGCCACTGTGCCGCCTCCATCGCCTCCCGGGAACAGCGATAACTTACGCTCCCGATGCGATCATAGGTCTGTTCGATTAGTTGCGCTTCCAACACCCGCGCCTCAAGCTCCCGCCGCTTGAAGAGCCGTTCCCACAACTCGGCCGCCAACCCGCGTGCCAAGGGAGCGAACAGCTCGGGGGAATCGGCTAGAAATGCCGGCCCATTCCTCTTCGGGAAAGCCCGGCTCACGGCCGATTCCATAAGAACCTCGGACCATGATGTGAAGCCATGGGGTAGGATTGGTGCTGCCACGGTGGACCAATCATATACAAAATCGGGAAATTCGCCAGCCGGAGCGGGCGGCCTCGGGAACACCCACCCCGGACGGCGTCGCCTCCGCTCCGCCGCGCGGGGCGCGTGTTCCTACGACAGGCCAGGGGTGCACCGGGATGCAGCACGGGAGATCGGGGCCCGGCACGCCAAGGCTCGCGCCCGCTCCGCCTTCGGCTCCGGCGGGCGCGGCCGGCCCCGACCACCCGCGCTGACCCGGTAGGTGGACATGCTCAAAAAGGAGCCGCCCCGGGGACTAGCCCAGGGGCGGCCGGCCCGTTGCGCGCCTCATGAGGCGGTGGCTTTACGAACTGGCGACCAACTATTGACTGCCGACCTCATGCGCGCGGAGAGAGCGGGGCAAACCCGCCCCAAAATTCCTTTAGTTTCTGAGGCTGATCGAAAGGTTTCCGATAAAGAGTGGAAAGGAACAGGGAAAGGACTGCTACGACACCGACGCAGGCGCCATTTCGACGGCCCGCAGGAACTCTGCGATACCGACGCTCTTGGAAAAAATGCCGTCCACGCGTTGCCGTCTGTAAGCCTGCTCTTCTGCGGGTTTGATTGCCGCGGAATAGACGTAGATCCGACCATGAAAGACCTTCTCGCGAAGACGCTGGACCAGTTCCAAGCCGGTAAAGCCGGGCATTTGGTGGTCGGTGACGAGAACGTCGAAGGCGATCAGGTTTGCGTTCAGCATTTCCCACGCGACGACGCCATCGGGTGCGTGAATCGCCGTATGGCCGGCGTTCTCAAGCATGCAGACCATCACTTCCCCAATCTGCGAATTATCCTCGGCGCAAAGCACCTGAAGCGGTCGTTTCATATCTCCGTTTTTGTCCCGGTGGCGGGACAGGAAGGCAAACCCTTTTGTGCCATTATCGGGACAACTCGAATGGGCAAAAATGTGTCAGGTCCAGCCATCAAACGCTATCGGGACAAGCTCGGCTTGTCGCAGGAAGAACTCGCGGCCAGAGCGCAGAGAACCGGCTGGGACATCGGCCGTGGTGTCATTGCAAAGATCGAGACTGGCACGCGCTATGTCGATGATGTGGAGCTCGTAAAGATCGCGAAGCTGCTCCGCGTCTCGGCGAGGGATTTGCTGCCCAAAGGTTGCTAGCTTGGGACTCCGGGGGATTCTCCGGGAGACCCAGGCGAAGGTGATGCCCCGTTTGCTTTTTGGGTAAGGTAGGGCAATGTCGGAGAAGTGATTTGCATCCTTTGGAGTAATGTAGCGCTAGAGGATTTCGGAGGTCTTGGGAGGGCTGTGGAGGGGGCTGGTTTGGCCGTTTTCGGAAGTGGCGGGGAGTCGGCGGACCTCCGCGCATCGTTCCCTGCGATGCGCTGCCACGGCGTGTCCGGCCCCAGCAACCGGCACGCCTAGCTGGGGGCTCCAAAGGCCGCCCCCAGCCCCCGGCCTTTGGATTTTGACGAAACCGGAACAGGTCGGAACGCTCATGGTCCGATTGCGACCCCATGAAGCTCCTCCACGTTTCCGACCTGCACTTTCGCCCCCACTGGTTTGAGTGGGTGGCGAAGGAGGCGTGTCATTACGATGCAGTCTGCATCGCGGGCGATCTGCTGGACATGTTTGGGACCCACGAGACAGGGATGCGGGACCAGGCGGCTTGGGTTCGCACTTGGATTCGCGGATTCTCGGGACGGCTGTTCGTGTGCAGCGGCAACCACGATTGGTGGGATTCGAAGGGTGTCGTTGACAACGACGCGCACGGAGGATGGCTGGACAAGATGGGCAGCAACCAGGTCACGGTCGATGGGCAGGGAGCCGTGATCGGTGGCTACCATATCTTCTGCCACCCCTTCCGATTTCCTGCCTGCTGGCCCCAGGCTCCTTCGGGCAAATGGATTCTCCTGCATCATGCCCCTCCCGCCTATGCTGGAACGGGGGTGACGGGCAGCACCGGCAAGGATCAAGGCTGCCGGGAGTTGGCGGCGGCGATCATCGGCAGCCCGCGCCCGCCGTGGCTGATCTTGTCCGGCCATATCCACAAGCCGAAGTCTTGGCGGGGGCGACATGGCGCGAGTTGGTCCTTCAATCCGACTTTCGACGCGGAAGCGCCGTGGCCGAATCACATCACGATCGATACAGAAAGCGGAGTCGTGACTTGGATTACGTCCCGCGAAGGGACTTGGCCCGTGCGTGTGCTGTAGGCCGCCTTTCGGTCCCTGCTGCTCCGTGGGGCTCGAACACCAGCGTCCAAAGTGTTCCTGGCGGAAGCTTCCGGTTCGTATCTGGCTAAGCTACTGTGAGCTACGTCTAAGGGTTTCGGCCTCGATTTTAACTAATATCTAATTGTTTGATAAACGCCAATAATTGGGTTTTCTACCAATATGCTAGGACTAAAGACAGAACTGGAAGTTGCCCGCGAATTGGCCGCGCGGGTGCGGGCTTTGCGTCTGGAATTCGGTTGGTCACAGGGTGAGCTCGCGCGACGCGCCGGATTGCGCCTCTCCACCTACCGCCTTTTTGAACAGACCGGACAGATCGCCTTGGTCCGCCTGCTGCGCGTGCTCTCAATCATGGATCGCCTGAATGATTTCGAACAGGTGTGCCTGCCAAGCGATGCGCCGCGCTCGCTCGCCGATTTGCATATGCGGAAACGGCAGCGCGGACGGAGGACTCCCCATGCTTAATGTCTCCTACCTTGGACAGCGCGTCGGCCAGCTCGACGAGGGCAACGGCCGAGTTTTTTTTGAGTATGACCCCGCTTGGCTCGCGCATGGCCATGAACTTTCCCCGCTCCATTTGGCGCGGAAGCCGGGAACCCTTTATCATCATGCCAAGGCCTTCGACGGTCTGCCGGGGCTGTTCTGGGATTCACTGCCCGATGCGTGGGGCACCAAGCTGATGGAACTGCGCTTCGCCGAAAAAGGCATCAAGCCCAAGGATGTCACACGCCTGATGCGCCTGGCCTACGTGGGCCAACGCGGAATCGGCGCATTGACCTACGAGCCGGCTTGGCCGACGGATGATCCGCGCCCGGCCGTGCAACAGACAAAGCTCGTGGTGCTCGAGCGCGAGACGCGCAAGGTGGTGGCGGGCGCGGCCGGCGACGTATTGCCCCATTTGCTCGAGGCCGGCGGAACGGCGGGCGGCGCTCATCCGAAGGTTCTCGTCGGTGTAAGCGAGCAGCGCAAGAATGAGGTGGTCTATGGCGGCAACCGCTATCCCGAGGGATACGCGCCCTGGCTCATCAAGTTTGATTTGAGCAAGGAAAACAAGGTGGCGCCACTGGAGCAGGCGTATGCCGAGATGGCGCGCGCAGCGGGTATTAAAATGCCGGAAACCCGGCTCTTTCCCGTGCACAATGACGAGGCGAAAGAACTCCGGCAGCATTTCGGCGTCAGGCGCTTCGATCGCACGGACGAAGGTTCCCTTCACGTCCATTCCTATGCCGGGGTGGCTCATCGCGATCCGGACAAGGGGGACTACCGCGAACTCCTGCTCGTCACCAAAACGCTCACTCGCGACATGACGCAAGTGACTGAAGCTTTCCGCCGGATGGTGTTCAACGTCGTGGCGAGCAACCGGGACGACCACGGCAAGAACCACGCCTTTGTTTACCGCAACAATCAATGGTCGATGTCACCGGCCTTCGACGTCACTTACGTGTCGCCGGTGGCCCAGTCGATGCGCGGCATGGCTGTTGCGGGCGAATGGCGCGCCCCCAAGTGGAACCACCTGGAGAGCGTCGCGAAAGATGCTGGCATGGAGCCGCGCGCAATTCGCGCCGTCGCCGAGCAAGTCGCAGTGGCCGTCACGCTTTGGCCGCATTACGCGCAGCAGGCAGGCGTCTCGGCCGAAGAAGCGGCCAAGGTCAAAGCGGTGGTTTCCGATCAGCGCGAACTCCTGGCGACCGGCCGGCAAATTGCCGTAGCCCCACCCGCGCCGGCGATTGAGCCATCGCCGAGCGTAAAACCGCCCCGCCAGACCCCTCGGCAGGGACCGCGCATGAGCATGTAACTGACTGCCCCGCGTGCCGACCATAGCCAAATCCACGGTTCTTATCACGCCTCACGACGGGGAAGAATGGTTCGCGCAGGCCTGCGCCACGGCCGCGAAAATATCGCGGTCGGAATTACTCGCGGCCGCCGCGATCCGTGGCTGCTACTACTATCTTCCCTTGTGGCCAAACTTGGCCCCCCGGGAGATAGCCTCGCTACCACATGAAGTTTTGGGTTGCGCCCTTCTCCGTGGCCCACAGGACGGGGACACTTTTCAAGCTATCCGTTGCGGTGCGATGGTGCTGAGCGACCTTAGCAACGTTCCGGACCGAATTGCGCGGGCGGCGGTAGTGTTGCGCGTCACCGGTCGCGCGGCGCACATCGCGCGGCTGGCTCTGGCAGTGGACCAACACCGGGGCTTTTGGCAGGACATTCTGGCGGCATTGCCGGCTACCCCGGATGAAGAACAGGATTTCCTGCCGGGCCTTTCGCGCTTGGTGGCGGAGACCCGCCGCAGCGGACCGAATCAAGGTCCAGTTCGAACCTGGCTGCGCACCACCTATGGGCGATGAACATCGGCATAGGGTGTCATCGCCCATGTTGATCGAACACTTGGCCGTCCAGTGTTCGTTGCCCAATCTGGCGCATCTGCCGGAAGTCGCTAAGCTTACCCGCCGTGAAACTACGTCACTTCCTCAGCAAATTCCACCGGCTTTGTCCTATCGATGCCGGGCGTGAAACTGCTTTGAAGGAACTATGCCGCGGTGAAGATCGTGAGTTGTTGGCTCAAGGGCGTGGATACGAGATTGTAGCCAGGAACCGCCGGCTGATGGGCATCCGCGACGGTGCGAAAGCCAAACTGGGCGGCAATGAACGGCGCTCGAATTGAGTGACCCCGGTTAAGCCAGCTATTCAACCGACTGATGCGCGAGGTCGCCCTGCGCCGGGCGAATTGCTGATGCCAGTCGAGGGTTTTGTCGGCACCAAGGACATCGCTCGGTTGCTCGGCATTGCGCCGCGCACCGTGACGAACTACGCCCAGAATCGGGTCATCACCAGCTACGGCCCGCCCGGCGGCCTGTTGCGCTTCCGTGTCTCCGAGGTGTTGGCCGATATGGAAAAAATTCGCCGGGCCTCCAAGTGGAAGAACAATTAGTTCCGGAGACCGGGCAGCAGGCGGAAAAAGGCTTTCGCCTGGGCCGCGGTCGCATGGCCTTCGTAGTGGCGTTTGATGATCGTCTCGGAATTGCCGCAGTTGCGGGAAACCTGCGCGTAGCTGGCACCCGGCAGCGCGAGTGAATAGGTGATGTAAGCGTGGCGGCCCAGGTTGGGCAGCGCCGCGCGTTCCGCACTCAGCACCGAACGCTTCAGGTCCTTGAACAGTTGCCAGTGGTTCGGGACGTAGAATGCGGGTTTCTTCTTCTGCAATTTGGTCAACCAAGCGCGCAGGGTGGGATTCATGACGACGACCCGCAGGCCCTTCTTGCCGTCAACGGCAATACGGCCCGTCTCGAAATTGATCTTCGCCCAACCGCCTTGCTGTTCAAGGCGCTGGATCTCCTCGGTGCGCATCCCCGAAAACAGGCTCATGACGAAGAAGGGCAGCAGCGATCCACGGCGCGCGGCCTTCAAGAGGGCGGCGGCTTCGTCCACCGAATAGAGCTCCGGAATCCGGCCACGAGACAAAGCCCCGTTGTTGTTCGGATTCGGAATCCCGCTGAGGGGATTGGACGGCAGTTCCTTCCGATTCACCAGCCACTGAAAGAAGGCCGCCATCGTGCGCCGGCGGTGGGAGAAGGTCAGCAGACTCTTCGCCTGCCAGCGGCCAAGGTATTCGCGGGCCTTCTCCTCTGTCATCGTGCCCGTCGGGAAATCCTTGCCCAACACCTCCCGCATGGTCCGGAAATGAGCCTCATACTCGAGGATGGTCCGGCCCGAAACTACCTTCAATTTCTTGTCGTTCAGAAAGCGCGTCTGCGCTTCGGACAGCTTCGGGCCCTCGACGGCCGCCTTGTGATGCTTCGTGTAGAACGTCAGCGCCTCGTAAATCGAGCCAATGCTATGTTGCCGCGCAAACATCAGGCAAAGCTCTGCGTGACGCACCTGGTCGGCCGTCATCGTGGTCGAATGGGTCTGGTAGTCCCCGCCAAAGGTCGGCAGAAGCTTCTGCAACTCCACCATCATCACCAATCGGTCCTTAAAACGCTCGCTGCGGACCTTCTGGCCGTTGTGACAATACCAATAAGAAAAAGTCTTCCCGCGCTTGCCGTCGTGACTGAGTTCGTGGATTTTTGGGTGCAACATAATCAGTATATTTAATGCCAGTTTATTTGGCAAATTTTGAGTTTCCCCTCTGTATAGCACCTTCTTGAAAACCGCTGAACCGCAAGGTTCCGGGGGTTCGAATCCCTCCCCCACCGCCACCCCCGGCATGAAACTCCGCCACCATCCCTACACCCTCGAGCTCAGGCACGCGTTCAACATCGCGAACAACTCCCGCACGACCACGCCCGCCGTGTTGGTGGAGGTCGAGCAGGATGGCATCACGGGTTACGGCGAGGCGGCCATGCCGCCCTACCTCGGCGAGAGCCAGGCCACGGCGGCGGCGTTTCTGGGCAAGGTGGACCTCAGCCCCTTCGCCGATCCCTTCCAACTCGAGGAAATCCTTCCGGCCATCGATGCCCTCGCCCCGGGCAACACCGCCGCCAAGGCCGCCGTGGACATCGCCCTGCACGACTGGATCGGCAAGAAACTCGGCGCGCCCTGGCACCGCCTCTGGGGCCTCGATCCGGCGAAGACCCCCGTCACCTCCTTCACCATCGGCCTCGATACCGCCGAGATCGTGCGCCAGAAGACCCGCGAGGGCGCCCCCTACAAGATCATCAAGGTGAAACTCGGCCGCGACACCGACCGCATGATGATCGAGACCATCCGCTCCGTCACGGACACGCCCATCACCGTCGATGCCAACCAGGGCTGGGCCGACCGCAACGAGGCGCTGCGGAAGATCGAGTGGCTCGCCACGCAGAACGTCCTCTTCATCGAACAACCGATGCCCAAGGCGCAACTCGACGACACGGCCTGGCTGCGCGAGCGCAGCCCCCTGCCCCTCGTCGCCGACGAGAGCTGCCAGCGGCTGGCCGACGTGGCGCGCCTGCGCGGCGTCTTCGACGGCATCAACATCAAGCTCATGAAATGCACCGGCCTCCGCGAGGCCCGCGCCATGATCACGCTCGCCCGCGCCCTCGACCTGAAGGTCATGCTCGGCTGCATGACCGAGACCTCCGTCGCCATCTCCGCCGCCGCCCAACTTTCCCCGCTCGTGGACTGGGCGGACCTCGACGGCGCGCTCCTGATCCGCAACGACCCCTTCGACGGCGCCACCATCGTGGACGGCAAGGTGACCCTGAACAACCGCCCCGGCATCGGCGCGGTGAAACGCTGACTCGGGCCGGAAAAGGCTGGTTGCCCCTCCCGTGGATTCGGTCAGACTATCGGCATGAATTTGCCCCGCGGTTGCCCCTCCTCCCTGCGCCTGGCCGCCACCCTCGCCCTACCCTGCGGCCTGCTGGCTCAACCGGACGCCACCGCCCCCGCGCTGCAACTGCCCACCTACACGGTCACCGCGGAGCGCGAACTGCCGCCGCCCGAAAGCTGGCTGTATGCACGCATCCCGGGCTTCGAGGTCCTCTCCAACGCCTCGGAGGCCAAGACCCGGCATCTGCTCGGTGAATTCCAGCGTTTCACCCACGCGCTGCACCTGGTGTGGCCCGGCCTGGTCCCGCCTGACTCCGTGCCGGCTTCGCTCATCCTCTGCGGCCGGGGCGACAAGTTCGGCGCTTTCCTGCCCGCCGCCTCCGGCGGCGAAAGGGCCGCGGCCAGCGTCACGCTCCGTTCGCCCGACCAGGCGGCCATCGTGCTCGACCTGCAGACCACCGTGCTCAACCTCCCCGCCACCGAGGGCCCCGCCCCGGTGGTCGTGGATGCCGAGGGCAACGCCGACGGTTCCAACCTGAACCCCGGCTTCGCCGTCGATGCCTACCGGCAGTTGAGCCGCGAATACGTCCGCTATCTGCTCTCCGGCCGGGAAACGCCCCCGCCCGCCTGGTTCACCGAGGGCCTGGCGCAGCTCTTCATGGCGATCGATATCACGGACACCTCGATCACGCTGGGCAAGCTGGCCGACCCGAATCTCCGGCCGGACCCGCTGGCCGGCGGACGCGCCGCGCTCGAGGAAGACCGCGACTTCAACGCCGCGCTGGCCACCAGCGCGCTGCTGCCGATGGCGGAGCTGCTTGCCGTCTCCCCTGATTCCACCGAGGCGAGAAATCCGCTCGGCCGCGTCTGGGCCAAGCAATGCTACGCCTTCGTCCACTGGGGCCTGTATGGCGACGACGGCGCGCACCAGAAGGATTTTTTCATCTTCCTGGCCCGTCTCGGCCGCGAGCCGCCGAGCGAGGCCTTGTTTGCGGCCTGCTTCAAGCAGGACTACAAGGCCATGCTTGCGACGCTGCGCGGCTACATCCAGGTCACGCGGCACAAGGTGGCGGGGATTCGCGCGGACAAGGGCCAAAAAATCCCCGAGCCTCCCGAGGTCGTCCTGCGCGCGGCGACCCAGGCGGAAGCCGGGCGGATGGTGGGCGATGCCCTGCTCCTCGCCGGGCACCCCGCCGCAGCCCGCGAGTCCTACGTCACCGCCTACCGGCGCGGCGAGCGCGACCCCGCGTTGCTGGCGGCCCTCGGTCTCGCGGAACTCTCCGGCGGCGACCGCCCGCGCGCGCAATCCCTGCTGCAGGCCGCTCTGGCCGGCCGCGCCAGCCGGCCCCGCGCCGACCTGGAACTCGCACGCCTGCGCCTGGCCGACAGCCTGGCCCGGCCGCAAGCCGGCAACGGCCGGCTCAGCGCCGCGCAAACGAGCCACGTGCTCGAACCCCTCCTGGTCGCGCGCCGCCAGCCGCCGCCGCTGGTGGAAATCTTCGAATGCATGGCGGAAACCTGGGCGCACAGCGCAACCCCGCCGGCGGCGGCCGACTTTGCCGCCATCGAGGACGGCGTGCGGCTTTTTGCACGGAACACCGAGCTCGTTTACCGCGCGGCCGAACTCCGCGGCCAGGGCGGCTACGCCCGCGAAGCCCACGGCCTGGTGCGCCTGGGCTTGCGCCTCGCTGCCGACGCGCTGACCCGCGACCGTTTCGAGAAACTGCAGGCCGGCTTGCCCCCGGAACCGCCCGCCCCCGCGAAAAGCTGACCTGTTCCATGCCCCCTCTCACCCTGCGCCAGAAAATCGGCCAGCTGCTCATGATCGGCTTCCGCGGCGCCACGCCGCCGGAATGCGGCCTCATCGTCCGCGACATCCGCGACCACGGCATCGGCGGCGTCATCCTGTTTGATCAGGACATGACGACCACCATCGACTCGGGCAAACCGGGCCGCCGCAACATCGAGTCCCCCGCGCAAGTGAAGGCGCTGCTGGCGCACCTCCAAGCCCTGTCCCCCATTCCATTGCTGACCGCCATCGATCAGGAAGGCGGCCGCGTGAACCGCCTGAAGCCCCTCTACGGTTTTCCCGAGAGCATCTCCCACGAGGAACTCGGCCGCCTCGACCAGCCGGCGGAAACCCACCGCCACGCTGCGGCCACCGCGCAGACCCTCGCCGGCGTCGGCCTCAACCTGAACCTCGCGCCTGTCGTCGATCTCGACGCCCATCCGGACAATCCGATCATCAAGGGCAAGGGCCGCACCTTCGCCGCCGAACCCGAAAAGGTCGCGCGCCACGCCGCGGAATTCGTGCGGGCCCACCGCGCCCACGGTGTGCTCGCCTGTCCCAAGCATTTCCCCGGTCACGGCAGCGCGACCGGCGACACCCACCTCGGCCTCGTCGATGTCACCGCCACCTGGCACGAGCGCGAGCTGCTCCCCTTCCAGCGCCTGATCGAGGCGGATCTGTGCGACGTCATCATGAGCGCGCACGTCTTCAACGCGAAGCTCGACCCCGACCACCCGGCCACGCTGTCGCGCCCAGTCATCACCGGCCTGCTGCGCCAGAAGCTCGGCTTCCGTGGCCTGATCGTGAGTGACGACATGGAGATGAAGGCGATCTCGAGCCACTACGGCCTGGAGAAGTCCCTCCCCGCCGCGCTGGCCGCCGGCGTGGATGTGCTCTGCCTCGGCAACAACCTCAGTTACGATCCCGACATCACGGCCCGGGCTGTCGCGATCGTTGAACGCGCCGTCGCTTCCGGCCACCTGCCGGAGTCGCGCATCCACGAGAGCTGCGAACGTGTCCTCGCCCTGAAACGAAGCGCTGGACTGGTGGGGCATTGAAGGTGGAACCTGTCCTCCGGACAGGTTTTCAACACGCGCGCAAACTTACCCGGTCGCCTTCGTCCCAAGGAACCGCGCATGAAACCAACCTCCTTTTCGCGCGTTTTGGCAACCCGGCCGGAGTGTTTGGGCCCGGTTCCACCTTTCGCGATTGAGCCGAGTGCCAGCATCGACTGTGCTAGGATGTGTTTTCAAACCCACCAAACATCCATTTCCTGTCATTCTGAGCGCAGCGAAGAATCCAGTAGCACCATCGCTTCCGCTGCGGTGCGACGTAAATCCTGATGGATGTAACACCAGCCCTGCTGGGCTAGACTTCACTTCGTTCAGAATGACAAAGCGGGTTTGAAACACTCCCTGATGCATTCCCCAATGAAACTTCTTCTTCCCCTCCTGCTCGCCGGCATCCTCCTGCTCGGCGGTTGCGTCCAGCCCCGCACCTTTGCCCCGCGCCAGGGCGACGAGATCATCGTCGCCGGCCAGCTCTTCCACACCGGCACCAAGGTCGTGACCTGGATGGACCCGGGCGGCTACGACGCCTACCGGACGGAACGGCGGTTCGCCCCCTTTGAGCAGAGCAGCTGGGCGAAGACCCACGAGGCGAAGCCCGAGCTCAAGGATCCGGCCCGCTACGGCCTGCGCTCCCAGCAGCTGACCCCGGCGGAAATCGAGCGCGTGCGCGGCGGCGGCTGGGACCTGCCGACCCTCCAGCGCGTCGTTGACCAGTTCGTGCTGCACTACGACGTGTGCGGCATCGCCAAGCAGTGCTTCAACATCCTCCACGACCACCGCGGCCTCAGCGTCCACTTCATGCTCGATCTCGACGGCACCATTTACCAGACGCTCGACCTCAAGGAGCGCGCCTACCACGCCACGACGTCGAACCACCGCTCCGTCGGCATCGAGATCGCCAACATGGGCGCCTACGGCCCCGGCGACACCCAGGTGCTCAACACGTGGTATCCGCGCGACGAACAGGGCCGGGCCTACATCAAGGTGCCGGACAAGCTCGGCGACGCGCTGATCCACACCCAGAACTTCACCGGCCGCCCCGCCCGGCCCGAGCCCGTGCGCGGCCACGTGCAGGGCCAGGATCTCGTGCAATACGACCTCACCCCGCAGCAATACGCCGCCCTCATCAAGCTCACCGCCGCCCTCGCCACGGTCTTCCCCCGCATCACGCCCGACTACCCGCGCGACGCCGCCGGGCGCCTCCTCACGGTCAAGCTGCCCGACGACCAACTGGCCGCCTATCACGGCGTGCTCGGCCACTATCACATCCAGACGAACAAGACCGATCCCGGCCCGGCGCTGCAATGGGACAAGGTGATCGACGGTGCCCGCCGCCTGCTGCGCCTGCCACGCATCAAGCGGCCGCCGGCCACCACCGCACCGGTGCCAGCGCCAAACTGAGCGCGAGGCTCAGTTTGCCTTTGCCCGTTTCAGGGTGTGCGTGACCCGCGGGCTCTCGTTGCCCAACCGGTCCACGGCACTGACCACCACGGCGTCGGCGCCGGCGACGTTGATGCTGGTTTCGCCCGCCGGCTGGAGGGCGAAGCGCCACTCGGCGCCACGGCGCAGCCAGATGGCAAAGTGGAAGGCGGCCCCGCCCTCGCCGGGCACGATCACGACCCGATCACCCGGCGCGGCCTGCAACTTGGGGGCAGGCGGCGGCGACACCTTGATCCACGGCGTCGCGGGCACCAGCGCGGGCGTGGCATTGGGCCCGGCCTGCAACTGCGTGCTGATGCCGCGCCGGTCCTGCTGCAGCGCGATCATGCTGTAATGGATGTGCCCCGTGGCCGCCGGCGCGGCCCGCACGAGGTCGATCTGGGCGAGGATTTCCCCGACCGACCATGACTTCGGCGTGTCGTTGATGGAACTCGTGAACAAGCCCGGCCACACGTGGCGCTGCGCGGTGTTCTGCTTCTGCCAGTAATCGAGCAACACGCCGAACTCCTGCCCCTTCCGGTCGCGGGGCCAGTAGAGCTGCGGCGCCAGGTAATCGAGCCAGCCCTTCTCCAGCCACAGTTCCACGTCGGCGTAGAGCTTGTCGTATTGGCTGAAGCCCGTGATGCCCGGCGGGCGGCGATCCGGCCGGCCCAGCCCAAACGGGCTCACGCCGAACAACACCGACGGCTTGACCTTGTGAATCGCGCGATAGAGCCGCTCAACCAACTGGTCCACGTTCTGCCGCCGCCATTCGTCGCGCGGAAGCCGGCCGCCGCCGTCGCGATAGATTTTCCAGGACGGCCCGTCCGGGAAATCCACCGTCGCGGCCGCCTCGCCCGGCGCGGGCTTCGGCGCCTTCGGGTCCACGATCGGATACGGGTAGAAATAGTCGTCGATGTGGACGCCATCCACATCGTAGCGCCGCACCACATCGGCCACGACCTCGACCGTGCGCTGGCTGGCAAAGGCGTCGCCCGGATCCATCCACCAATAGTCGCCGTATTGTTTCACCGCAGCCGGGTGGGTCTTTGCGATGTGCGTCGGGGCGAAGCCTGATTTCGCCTGGTTGTGCCGGGCCCGGTAGGGGTTGAACCACGCGTGCAGTTGCAGGCCGCGCTTGTGCGCCTCCTCGACCCAGAACTTGAGCGGATCGTAACCCGGATCACCGCCCTGCTGCCCCGTCAGGTATTCCGTCCAGGGCTCGAAGGGCGACGGGTAGAGCGCGTCGGCGGCGGGCCGCACCTGCAGGATGACGACGTTGAGGTTGAGCGTCCGCGCGCGGTCCAGCATGGCAATCGCTTCCGCCCGCTGCTGCGCGGCGGGCAGGCCGGGAGCGCTGGGCCAGTCGATGTTGGCCACGGTGGCCACCCAAACCCCGCGAAACTCGCGCGGCGCGGGCGGCGGATTCTCCACGACCTTTGGCGTCGTGCTGCAACCGGCGAGAAGCGCGATCGACAGCAGGGCCAAAATGGTAGGGCGAGTCGTCCCCGACGAGCCTCCCCAACCGCTGCGGCTCATCCGGAGGATTCGCCCTACCTTAAACGCGTTCATTTTTTCCCCTCCCCGATGGCCCGGCGCACGCTGCCGCCGGCGGCGGCGAGCGCCGCCCGCGCCCCGGCGGCATCGGTCCCGCGCCGGATTGCCACAATCGCCAGCTTCACACTGTGGCCGCAGGCCTCGAGTATGCGGCGGGCTGTGGCTTCGTCCGCCTGGGTGGCGAGCACGGTGAGGGCCACCGCGCGGCGGTGGAGCTTTGCGTTGGTGGGCATGAGGTCCACCATCAGGTTGCCGTGCACCTTGTGCAGGCGGACCATGATCGCGCTGGAAAGCGTGTTGAGCACGATCTTCTGCGCCGTGCCGGCCTTCAGGCGGGTGCTGCCGGAGATCACCTCGCTGCCGGTGTCGAGCGTGAGGCCGATCTCCGCCTGCGCGGCGATCGGCGACCCAGGATTGTTGGCGATGCCGATGGTCAGCGCCCCGGCACGCCGGGCCGCCGCGATGGCCCCGAGCGCATAGGGTGTCGAGCCCGAGGCCGCCAGCGCGATGCACACATCGTTGGCCGTCGGCGCGAGCGCGCGCAGATCCGCCTCGCCCTGGGGCAAGTCATCCTCCGCTCCTTCGACAGCCTCATACATGGCGCCCTGGCCACCGGCAATCAGCGCCAGCGCGCGCTCCTTGGGCCAGCTGAAGGTCGGAAACAGCTCGACGCTGTCGAGCACGCCGAGGCGCCCCGAGGTGCCGGCCCCCGCGTAGATCAGCCGGCCGCCGGCCGCGATGCGCGGGGCGGCGGCGTCAACCGCGCGGGCAATCTGGTCGGCGGCGGCGTGCACGACGCCGGCAGCGAGCACCTGATCCTCGGTGAAGGCCCGCACGAGTTCGGGCGTGGCGTATTGGTCGAGATCCGGATGGCGACCACTGGGGGTTTCAGTCTTGAGCATCGGCCGGGGAGAATCCTGCGTTGCGGCGTCCGGTTCAACTGTTCATTTCTGGCGCGTGGAAAAATCCCCGCCGCCATTCTTGCCGTCCCATGCCTGACCTGTTCATCGGCACCCTCTCCGGCACGAGTGTGGACGGCATTGACGCCGCGTTGGTGCGCTTCTCGCCGCAGCCCGCCCTCGTCGCGTCGCACTCCATGAAGTTCCCTGCGGATTTGCGGCAGGAACTGCTGGCGCTCGGCGTGCCGGGGGCCAACGAGATCGACCGGCTCGGGTCGGCTGATGTCCGTCTGGGGCGACTGTTTGGCCAGGCGGTCAACCAGCTGCTCCAACAGGCCGGGGTGAACCCGGGCGACATCGCCGCCATCGGCAGCCACGGGCAGACCATCCGCCACCGGCCGGGCGGTGCGGCTCCCTTCACCCAGCAAATCGGCGACCCCAACATCATAGCCGCGACCACCGGCATCCCGGTGGTCGCCGACTTCCGCCGCAAGGATCTGGCGCTCGGCGGCCAGGGTGCCCCGCTGGTCCCCGCGTTTCACGAGGCGGTTTTCCGCGTGCCCGGCAAGGATCGCGTGATCGTGAACATCGGCGGCATCGCGAACCTGACGGTGCTGCCCGGCGACGCCGCCCGGCCGATCCTTGGGTTTGACACCGGGCCGGGCAACACTCTGCTCGACGGCTGGAGCCGCCGCTGCCTCAACGCGCCCATGGATCGCGACGGTGCCTTTGCCGCGAGCGGCACGCCGCACGCCGGCCTGTTGGCCGCCCTGCTGGGCGACGGCTATTTTCACCAACCGCCGCCCAAGAGCACCGGCCCGGAATATTTCACCGCCGCATGGCTGCAGCGGCATCTCGCCGCAGTCGGCGACCTCGCCCCTGCCGACGTGCAGGCCACCCTGCTCGCGCTCACGGCCCGGAGCATCGCCGACGCCATCAAGGCCCTGCCTGATCTGGCGCGACCCGATGTCTTCGTGTGCGGCGGCGGCGCGCACAACGGCGCCCTGATGCGGGCCCTGCGCGGCAACCTGCCCGGCGCAACCGTGGCTCCGACCGACACCCTCGGGGTGGCCGGAGACTGGGTGGAGGCCATGGCCTTTGCCTGGCTCGCGCGGCAGCGCCTGCAGGCGCAGCCCGGCAACTGCCCGCGCGTCACCGGGGCCAGCCGGCCCGCCGTGCTGGGCGGCCTGTGGCTGCCAGAGTAAATCTGAAAACCATGCAGCTTCTGCATCATTGCAGCAACTGTAGGGGCGCGCCTTGTGCGCGCCCGAGAGACTGCGTTACCCGTGTCGGGCGTGGACAAGCCGCGCCCCTACAACAGACAGTTTTCGGATAGCTTCCAGGCTCACCGCGCGTTTGCGGGCAGCTTGATTTCCCCCGCCGCGAGGCGGTGCAGGAAGAGCGCGACATTCTGCGCGCGCGGCGCGATTGTCGCCACCCGGCAGTATTCGCGGGCGCTGTGCAGGAAGTCGCCCTCGGGGCCGATGCCATCAAAGCACGGCAGGCCCGCCGCGCCGAGGAAGTTGCCGTCCGAGGCACCGCCGCCGTGGACCCAGGTGAAGGGCTTGAGGCCGACGTCCTGCGCGGCGCGCTGAAACTCCGGGAACAGCGCCGCCTCGGTCGGGTGATTCTCCTTCGGCGGCCGGTTCAACCCGCCCGTGATCTCGATCTTCACGTCGTGCGTGGCCGCCGTCTCGCGGGCCACCGCTTCCAGCCGGGCCATGAGCGGCTCATGATCGGCCAGGCGCGTGACGCGCAGATCAATCTCGGACTGGGCGAAGTCCGGCACGACGTTCGTCGCGGCCGTGCCGCCGCGAATGTTGCCGGCGTTGACCATGACGCCGGGCAGCTCCGCCGGAATCTTCGCGATGGCCAGGAGATACGCCGCGAGCCCGAGGATGGCGTTGCGGCCGTCGTTCGGAATCTTGGCGGCATGCGCAGCCCGGCCGTGGCAGGTGGCGGTGATGCCGCCCGTGCCCTTGCGCGAGTGGATGATGTCGCCGCTGGGCCGGGCGGGCTCAAAGACAAAACCAAAGTCGTGGCGCCCGGCCGCCTCCTCAAACATCGCCCGCGTGCCGTGCGAGCCGGTCTCCTCGTCGGGCGTGAGCAACACCTCCCAGCCGAGATGAGCGGCGTGCGGCGTTTTTTCTAAGGCCTCGAGCGCGGCCAGCATCACAATCAGCCCGCCCTTCATGTCCGTCACGCCCGGGCCGTTGAGCGTGCCGGCGTCGAGCCAGCGGCAGGATTGGAAGGCGTCGTCCGCGGCGTAAACGGTGTCGTAGTGCCCGCAGAGGAAAACCTGCCGCGCCGCCTGCGGCCGCATCCGGAAGCGCAGCGCCTTCGCGCCCGGCGGGTTGAGGCCCGGGGCATCGGCGGACAGTTCCTCAAACGTGGCCGCCGGAAAGGCCGCGCCAAACCCGGCGCGCAGCTCAGCCGCCATGCGCGCCAGGCCGGCGCCGTGGCTGGAGCCGGAATTGATGTTGGCCCAGCGCTCAAGCAACGCGCCGAGTTCGGCGGCGCGCGCGGACAGGGCGCTGATGGCAGGGGGAACGGTGGCTGAGGACATTTTACAGCAGGTCGCGGTGGGCGCGGAGATCAGGAATTGTCATCTGGCAGCATGAGGCGGAGAACGTGTAGCCGATAAGCCGGGCTTGCCAAATCGAAACCGGAGAACCCGGCCGCGCCTGCTGCCTCCGCTCAGGTCGCCCCCGGGTGCTTGGAGCGGCCCCCGCGCAGCCCCCGGTCAATAATGCCCGGTATGAGGTGCCCGATTGCATCGCACCGCTTCAACCTTTGCGCTCGACGGCCCGCAGACCGCCCTCAATACCTTCGGCTCGTGGCCACACTTCCGCAGCACGACGCCCAATCGATCAGCCAAGCCATCGAGCGCGTTGCCTCCGCCATTGCCACCCGGCACGCCAGGACCGACCGCCTGCTCCTCCTAGGCATCGCCAACGGCGGCATCGTCCTCGCCGCCCGCCTCGCCGCCCGCCTGAAAAAGGCCGGCCTCCACCCCGGCACGGGCACGATCGACATCTCCTTCCACCGCGACGACATCGGCCGCAATCCGATCCCCAAGGAATTCTCGCCGACCATCATCCCGCACGACGTCAACGGCGCCACCGTGATCCTCGTGGACGACGTCCTCTACTCCGGCCGCACCGTGAAGGCCGCCCTCGACGAACTCTTCGACCACGGCCGCCCCACCCGCGTCGAGCTGGCCGTCCTCGTTGACCGCGGCGGCCGCCGCCTGCCCGTCGCCGCCGACTACATCGGCCTCACCCTCGCGGCGACCGAAGCGGAAAAGGTGCTCGTCAGCCTTGATGCCGCCCAACCGGCGCGCGATTCGATCCAATCAAAAATCGAGAATCAAAAATCGAAAATCTCCTCCCGTGCCCTGGCATCGTAAACATTTTCTCACCATCGAGGAGCTCAGCCGCGCCGAGATCGAGCAGGTGCTGGCCACCGCCGGCGCCTTCCGCCGCATCCTCGACCGCAAGGTCAAGAAGGTCCCCGCCCTCCGCGGCAAGACCATCGTCAACCTCTTCCTCGAGCCGAGCACGCGCACCCGCATCTCCTTCGAGATGGCCGCCAAGCTCCTCAGCGCCGAGGTCATCTCCTTCGACGCCGCTTCCTCCAGCACGACCAAGGGCGAGACGCTCCGCGACACCGCGCAGAACATCCAGGCGCTCCATGCCGACATGATCGTCCTGCGCCACTCGGCCAGCGGCTCCCCGCTCTACCTCAGCCGCGTCCTCGGCATCCCGGTCGTCAACGCCGGCGACGGCGCCCACGAGCACCCGACCCAGGCGCTGCTCGACGTGTTCACGATGCGCGAGAAGCTCGGCAACCTGAAGGGCCGCAAGGTCGTCATCCTCGGCGACATCCTCTTCAGCCGCGTCGCCCGCTCCAACATCCACGCCCTCACCAAGCTCGGCGCCGACGTCACCATCGTCGGCCCCTCCACCCTCGTGCCGCACTGGTTCGAGGCCCTCGGCGTGAAGGTGTCGCACAACCTCCGCTCCGCGCTGGCCGACGCCGATGTCGTCATGCTCCTGCGCATCCAGCACGAGCGCCAGGCCGCCGGCCATTTCCCGTCCGTCGGTGAATACACCGGCATGTTCGGCCTCAACAAGACCCGCGCCGAGTGGATCAAGCCCGACGCCCTCATCATGCACCCCGGCCCCATCAACCGCGGGGTCGAGATCGACAGCGACCTCGCCGACTCCCCGCGCAGCGTCATCCTGCAGCAGGTCACCAACGGTATCGCCGTCCGCATGGCCGTCCTCTACCTCTGCGCCGGCGGCCAGCCGGAACACGTCACCACCCCGCTCAAGTGATAAACCCTCCCTATTTCCCGCGGATTACGCAGATGAGCACGGATAAATTCCAAGCCTTCGATCATCCGCGCCTATCCGCGTAATCCGCGGAGATTCCCTTCATGCCTTTCCTGATCATAAAAAACGGCCGCGTCATCGATCCCGCCACCAAGCGGGACAAGGTCGGCGACGTGTTCATCGCCGACGGCAAGATCGCCCCCAGCCTTACAGCCGCGCAAAGGAAGTCCGCCCAGGTCATCGACGCCAGGGGCCTCGTCGTCTGCCCCGGCCTGGTGGACATCCACGTGCACTTCCGCGAGCCCGGCCAGACGCACAAGGAGAACATCCTCACCGGCTCGCAGGCCGCGGCCGCCGGCGGCTTCACGACCGTCGTCTGCATGCCGAACACCTCGCCGGTGGCCGACAACGCCGGCACCATCGAGCTGATCAACAACGCCGCCCGCAAGGCCGCCGTCCACGTTTACCCGACCGGCTGCATCACCGTCGGCATGAAGGGCCAGCAACTCGCCCCGCACGGCTCGCTCAAGAAGGCCGGCGTGGTCGCCATCACCGACGACGGCCTGTGCGTTGAGAGCAACCAGCTCATGCGCAACGCGGTCGAATACGCGAAGATGTTCGACCTCCCCGTGCTCGACCACTGCCAGGACGAGTCGCTGACCAAGGGCGCCGTGATGAACGAGGGCACGGTCTCGACCCGCCTCGGCCTCAAGGGCTGGCCGCACGCCGCCGAGGACATCATTGTCGCGCGCAACATCATCCTCTCCGCCTACTCCGGTGCGCACATCCACATGCAGCACATCAGCTCGGCCATGTCGGTCGAGCTCGTGCGCCGGGCGAAGAGGGACGGCATCAACGTCACCGCCGAGGCCACGCCGCACCACATCGCGCTGACCGAGGAGGCGCTCGGCACCTACGACACCCACTTCAAGATGAACCCGCCGCTGCGCACGGAGAAGGACCGCCAGGCGATCATCGCCGGCCTGCGCGACGGCACGCTCGACTGCATCGGCACCGACCACGCCCCGCACTCGCCCGACGAGAAGGACCGCGAGTTCGACTTCGCGCCCAACGGCATCACCGGACTGGAGACCGCCCTGCCCGTGTGCCTCGACGTCCTCGTGAAGCAGAACAAGTTCAAGCTGCCCTTCGTCATCGACCTGATGACCCGCAAGGCCGCCAACCTGCTCAAGCTGCCCGCCGGCACCCTAGCCCCCGGCGCGGTCGCCGACGTCTGCATCTTCGACCCGAACGAAACCTGGCTCTACGACGCCAAGAAGGGCTTTTCCAAATCCCTCAACTCCCCCTGGTCCGGCCGGAAGCTGACCGGCCGCGTGAAGGCCACCATCGTCGCGGGTAAGGTGGTTTACGGCCATTAATGTGTGAAAGCCGATTTTTAACCGCCCCCCGCTCCGTGTAATCCAAAAAACCTGGAACGACTACAAACCACAAAGCCAGACCCCGTCTGCTCCTCTCGCGCAGGTTAATCAGATCCGTGACCAAGTGATGCGGGAGCAAGTTGGCCGATGAACTTCTACCTGCTCGACGATCCGGCAAAACCGGGTGAGTTCGCCCGCTTCTCTCACGTGGGAACGTGGAGCGAGGGGGCGATCTGTAAGGGCTGCGGTGAACTGGTAGGCGGAGAACTTGTAGAGCCGTTGCAGATCGAGTGGAACAAGGGCACAGAGCGCATCGGCAGTTTTTCTTGGTGCGGCTCTACCTGCGTTGTCACTAATGAGGTGCGCAGGTTTTTAGAACAGGCGAAGGCCGACTGCACGTTTGGTCGTGTCGAGGTGATGCCTCCAACCGAGAAAACAAAACGCCCTCGCGTTCCCTTTCCCTACACGGGACCACGTCTCCATTGGCTGATTCCCACGCGGCGTTTGTCTGTGAACCAAACGCGCAGCGGAGTTAAGTTAGTCTCCGATTGCACGCAGTGCGGAGAGAAGCGATATAACTTCAAGCGAGACGGGCTCGTCATTGATGCGACGACACCAGGGGGAACAGTGCTCTTCGTCATTGATCAGTTTGGAAAGTCGGGGGCCACATTTATCACCGAGCCGTTACTTGCCGGGTTGAAAGCCGAAGGCTTCACGAATCTTTGCCCACGCTTAGCTGGAAACTTCGGGGGTATGATCCGGGGACATAGGTAACAGATTGTCCGGGGACATGGGTTACACTTTCGGGGCTATGCCCTGGAACCAAGTAACCCTCATGAGCCAAGCCAAACACGTCAGGTCTTGACTCTTGACAAGCTGACCGGTCAGCTGCGCTCGCAACGTTCTCCAATCACCAGGCGGCACGCTGCGCGCCAGCAAAGCTGTCACGCCGTCTGAACCGAAGCGGGCGCCCATCGGGCGCTGAGGCGAGCAATTTGGGAGGGCGACTTGGGGGCGGCGGCAAGGCCGGGCACGCAGCAAACCAAAGTCAAGGAACGGGCATTCTGCCTTGCGGCAGAACGCGAGCAGACAGCGTTAAAGCGTGTTTCTTCCTTGATGAGGGTGAGGACGAGGCTCGCGACTCCGGCCGCGTCGTTGCGCCGGCGAGCGGCTCCAAGACCAAAGCAAACGCCGCGTCCGGCAAGACCGGATGCGGTGTTTCAGCGGCCAAGGAAGGAGCGGCTACCGGATCTCCACCAGCCGCGTGCCCTGGGCGAGCAAGGCCACGATCTGCGGCACCCGCGGCACGAACCACGCGCGCAAGGCCGCATTGGACGTGTTGCCTACGCGCAGCCACACGACGCACGGGCCGGCTACGGTCGCCTGCACCCGCAAGGCAAAGTCCTCGTCCTTGGTCACGATCACGCAGCCGGTGTCCTCGGCGTGCCGCCAGATCGCGCCGTCATCGGCCTCGCGCAGGCCGATCTCGCGCACGGCCTGCGCCTCGCAACCCGCTTCGACGAGCCAGCGCGCGAGCGCCGGTGGCAATTGCGCATCGGCCAAAAATTTCACCGGCTGGCCACGAGCACGGGGTGATCGAGCTGGGCGGCGGCGTATTCCAGGCTCGCCTTGATGTCGTCCGCCTCAAGGTCGGGATAGTCCGCGAGGATTTCCGCTTCGGGGATGCCGGCCGCCACGAGGTCGAGCACGTCCTTCACGCGGATGCGCATCCCCCGGATGCAAGGCCGGCCACCGCACTGGTTCGGGTTGAAGGTGATGCGTTCCATGTAATTCATGCGGGCACGTTAGCCGCAGGCCGGCCCTTCCGCAAGGCTCAGAGCGCGCAAAAAAACAGAAAACCCGCAGCTTGCGGCTGCGGGTCGGTGGGCGGCAGGAACCGGTCAGGCCTTCTGGACGAGGCCGGCCTTGATGGCCTTGACCGAGACCCACATGCGCTTGGTGCCGCCGTTGGGCAGCTTGACCTTGATCCACTGCAGGTTCGGGCGGAACAGGCGGGTCGTCATGCTGGTGACGTGCGTGCCGATGCCGCCGCTCTTCTTGGACTGACCCTTGCGGTTGATGATCTTGCCCTTGGTGGGGCGTTTACCGGTGATAGCGCAAATTCGTGCCATGATGTTTCAGGAGTTAAAGGGTCGTGAGTAAAGGACGGCACTTCCGCTTAGCAAGGGAATTTTGTAAAACCTTCAGCCGGGGCCTCACTTGCGCAAAGCGTGGAGGGCCTGAAACTTCTGGCCCATGTTGGCGGGGTGGAGCAACTGCATGAGCATGCGCTTGCGGGGGCTGAAGCTGCTGGCCTCGGCCTTGGTAATGGCGGCAAGCAAGTCGGCCGACTGGTTCATGAAGAAGCTCTCCTGGGATTCAACGCGCGTCTCCCCGAAGCCGGCGCGCACCAGCCCGTCCTCAAGCCAATCCCAGCAAATGTGGCCGGTGATGTCCTGCTTGCCGGGCCGGTTCAGCAGATCATTGCCCATTTTCTGGCGATGGTAGGTCCGCAGCGTGCCCGCCGGGCAGTGCTCGGCGAGCTCGGCCCAGAACTTGCCATAGTCAAACGCGAGAAACAGGCCGGACCACGCCGGGCTGACCATGCGCTCGAGGATCGGCACGGTGCGGATCGGCATATCGAGGCGGTAGCCCTCCTCGGCGTTGCCGGGCAAACGGTCGGCATAGGCGGCCAGCTCGGCGGAATGTTCCGGCAGCTCCACCTCGCGCAGATGCCGGCCGTGCAGGGACACGCCGAGTTCGCGCCAGCGGCCATCGCGCCGGACCACGCGGGTGAAGGGCTGGGCATCGAACAATTCGTTGGAAAAGACCACGCTCCGCGCCGGAAAGACAAACGGCTGGCCGTAGGAAATGGTCTGGTAGGCCGCAAAGGGATGCGCCACCTCCCGCAGGATGCCCGCGCCGGGTTCGGCGGCGACCTCGACAAACGTGTAGTCGCCGGGCCGGCCCGGTGCCAGCAGCTTGACGGCGGCCGCGACGACCAACTCGCCAAAGACCGGGCTGAACGATGTGGCCGTGAAGAAATCCGCCTTCTCGTCCCGGCCGACGCGCTTGCAGTCCCGCGTGTAATAGCCCGCCGTCGGGTGATACATCGCCAGCTCCATGTAGCGGGCAAAGGTCACCCCCGTGGCCGCATTGGGCTCGGCGGCGAAGATTTCAAAAAAGTCGGACGAGGAGGCCATTTTGGGATTGGTGCGGGAGGATCGCAGGCCCCGGGTTGGGCGGAGGCGAGGCGACACGCATATCGCTATTTGCCAAGACAATCATTTGTGCCCACCTAAAGTCATGCTTAAACGCTGCCTGCTCATCGCCCTCGCCGTCGTCGCCGGCTACGGCGCGGCCCAGTTCGCCGCCCGCAGCGGCGCGCCAGGCTGGTGGCCCGACCGGGAGCGCGACCGGAACGTGAAGTATTTCCGCGAGGTGCTGCAGCTGGTGAAGGAAAACTATGCGGGGGACAGTCCGGCGGGCTACGACGACCTCACCCGCGCCGCGCTGGACGGGCTCGTCGGCCAGCTGGATCCGCATTCCCAGTTCTTGCGGGCGGACGAATACCAGGAAACGGAGGAGGAGATGACCAATGCCTTTGGCGGCGTCGGCATCCAGGTGGAGATGCGCGACAACCATATCGTCATCATCACGCCGATAGCCGGCACGCCGGCCGAGCGGGCCGGGCTGCGCCGCGGCGACCAGCTCGTGAAAATTGACGGCAAGCCCATCGAGAACCCCTCCATCGAAAAAACCGTGCGCCTCGTGCGCGGCGCCCCCGACACGCGCGTGACCGTCACCATCCACCGGCCGTCCACGAAGCAGACCCTCGACTTCCCGCTCACGCGGGCGCGCATCCGGCTCGAGAGCGTGCGCAACGCCGCCCTCCGCCCCGGCGGCCTCGGCTACCTGCAGATCACCCAGTTCAGCGAGCGCACCGGCAAGGAATTCGCCGCCGCCCTCGGCACGCTGGAGAAGCAGGGCCTGCGGGGTCTGGTGATTGACCTGCGCAACAATCCCGGCGGCCTGCTCGACGCGGCGATCGACGTGTGCAACGAGTTCTTCGCGGACGGCGAGCTCATCGTTTACACCCAGGGCCGCACGCCGGAGACGCGCGAGGATTACACGGCGAGCAACGGCCACCGGCGGCGCGCCTACCCCATCGCTCTCCTGGTCAACGGCGGCACGGCCAGCGCGGCGGAAATTGTCGCCGGCGCCATGAAGGACACCCGGCGGGCCGTCATCGTGGGCGAGAAGACCTTTGGCAAGGGCTCCGTCCAGAGCATCATCGAGCTCCGGAATGGCGAGGGCATGCGCCTCACCACGGCGCGCTACTACACCCCCAGCGGCGTCACCATCCACGAGAAAGGCATCGCCCCGCACGTGGAGATCGAAATATCGGCGGACGATGAGGCGAAGCTCCGCCTCCAGCAATCGCGCGCCGACCTCACCGCGCCGGTCGAGTTCAACGAGCGCTTCGGCTTCGAGCGGATCGAGGATGTGCAGCTCAACGCCGCCGAGGAGGTCCTCACGGGCGTGCTGGCGGCACGAGGAAAATAAAGATGCCCCTCAAGTGTCATTCTGAGACTAGACAGCAAGCCACGAGGCTTGCGTGGGACTCGCCAAAGAACACTCCAAGTCATTGTCATGCTGAGCGCAGCGAAGCATCCATCACGATATCCGCAGGCGGTTGTGCCGATGGATCCTTCACTTCGTTCAGGATGACAGGCGGCGTGTGTTTTCAGCCTGTGCACTCATGTTTCAGGTCTCAGGTTTCAGGTTTCTTCGCCCCATGATCCTCGCCCTCGAAAGTTCCTGTGACGAGACCGCCGTGGCGGTCTTCGACCCGGCGCGCGGTCTCACCGGCGAATGGATCCACAGCCAGATCGCCCTGCACGAGGCCTACGGCGGCGTCGTGCCCGACCTCGCCAGCCGCGAGCATCTCGCGCACTTCGGGCCACTCCTGGAGCGGGCGCTCGGCGCCGTGCCGGCGGAGAAAATTTCCCGAATCGCGGTGACTAACGGGCCCGGCCTGGCCGCGTGCCTCGCCATGGGCTTGTCCACGGCGAAGAGCCTGGGGCTCGCGTGGGGCGTGCCGGTCGTGGGTGTCAACCACCTGCGGGCGCACGCCTTCTCGCCGTTCATCGCGCTGCACGCCGGGCAGCCTGCGGCGTTCGACGCGGCGTTTGCGAAACTCCTGCCTCACCTCGGGCTGCTGGTGTCGGGCGGCAACACCGCGCTCTTCAGCATCGATGAATCGCGGCGCATCCGTCTGCTCGCCTCGACGATGGACGACGCCGCCGGCGAGGCGCTCGACAAGGGCGCCAAGCTGCTGGGGCTGGGCTATCCGGGTGGGCCGCAGGTGGAAAAACTCGCGGCACAAGGCAACGCGGCGGCCTACGCATTCCCCAAGGCCGTCGCCCAGCGCTCGTCGCTGGAGTTCAGTTTCTCCGGCCTGAAGACCAGCCTCCGCTACCAACTGGAAAAAATGACGCCGGCGGAGATCGCGGCGCGCAAGGCCGACCTCTGCGCCAGCTATCAGGCGGCGGTCTTCAATGCGCTGGTGAGGAAGGCGGCGCTGGCGCTGGAACGCGGCGGTTATCGCAGCTTCGGGCTTTCCGGCGGCGTGGCCAACAACCGGACCCTGCAGGCGGAGTTGGCGAACATCGCCCAAGCGCGGAACATCCCCTTTCTCCGCGCCCAACCGCAGCACACCGGCGACAACGCCGGGATGATCGCCTTCGCCGCGTGGGCCGAGCGCGAGGCCGGCGGTTTGAGCGCGACCGGCCTCGACCTGGCAATCGCCCCCAGCCTGCCGCTTGCCTTGGGGTAAACGAGCCCCGGTCAGCCGCTGGTCAGGCGGGCGAAGGCCGATGCCGCTGACGCCGTGACGAAGCGGCCTCTGAACCCTCAGCCAGTTGAATGCCAGGCCCGTGCGCGTGTGGCCGCGGGGCTTTCAGTCCAGGCGCAACCGATGCTTGTCGCCGTCAACGATCGCCAGCGTGAGGTGCCAGGCCGCCTTGGGGAGCCAGGGGCCAGTCTTCTCCGGCCATTCGACGGCGAGCACATACGGACTGATGAGAAACTCGTCGAGCAGGAGCGACTCGAGCTGCGCCTCCTGCTCCAGCCGGTAGGCGTCGAGGTGGATGAGCCGGCACCTCGTGCCTTGGTAAACCGAGTAGATGGCGAAGGTTGGACTGGTCACGTGTTCCCGCACGCCGAGGCCCTGGGCGAGGCCTTGCACAAAGGTCGTCTTGCCCACGCCCATGTCGCCATGCAACGCGAGCGTGGTGTCGGGCGGCAGCGCCGCCGCCAGCTCGACCGCGAGGGCACGGGTTTGCGCGGCCGTCTCCGTGACAATGCCCTGCCGGAGTCTATCGCAGATGTTCATAGCCGTGGTAATCCGCCAGCCGCAGGGCACCGGGAGGCAGGTGGTTCTTTCGCACAAAGCGGCCGAGGCGGCTCAACGGCAGGTTCCGGAAACGCCTGCGCCAAGCCTGCTCGAACCTGTCGGCCCCGGCGCGAACCACGATCAACAACTCGTAATCCTCGCCGTCGCCCAGGGCGTGGGCCAGCGGCGTTTTCCCGGACCGGAGCGCCTGGCGCCGGGCTGCGGCACTCACGGGGATTGCCGTGGCGTCCAAGGCGGGCACCAGGCCGGGCGGCGTCAGCGCGCGGAGGTCCTTCGCCAGGCCGTCGCTCACATCCATCATGGCGCGCACCTCGGACCGGCCAGCGAGCCAGACACCTTCGGCCAGCCGCGGCGCAAAGGCGTGATGGTGCCTGAGCAAACTGCCGCCGAGGGCACCGGTGACATAGATCGCGTCGCCCGCGCGGGTGCCGCTGCGGGTGACCACGCGGCGCCCGGTGGATTCGCCGTGCAACGTGAGGAACGCGCCGAGAAATCCGGCCGGGCCCTGCGTGATGTCGCCGCCCACGATCTTGACCTTGTGTTTGTCCGCGCAGGCGGCGAGGCCGCGATAGAACTGCTCCAGCCAGCGGACGCTGGTTTGCGGAGCCAGCGCCAGGGACACGACCGCCGCCACCGGGCGGCCGCCCATGGCGGCGATGTCGCTCAGGTTGCGCTTCAGCAGCTTGGCCCCGACGGCGCGCGCCGGCACGCTCGCATCGAAATGCCGGCTCCAGATCACCGGGTCCGTCGTGACGAGTTGGTGGTGCTTGGCGGGAGGAATCACGGCGCAGTCGTCGCCGATGCCAAAGGGGGACGCCGGTGACGCGCGGCCCAGCCAACGCCGGATATCGGCGATGATCTTTTGCTCACCGCGGGCGGCGACCGAGTGAGCGCGGAGGGCGGTGAAGGGCGTCATTTCGCGAGTTGCGGCAGGCCGGAGAGCAGGACGAGCACGGTGTTCAGGTTGAACAGACCATGGGCGATGACCGGCACCCGGATGGAGCCGGTGGCCTCGTAGGCGATGGCGAGGCCCATGCCGAGGACCGCCAGCGGGACGAAGCCCGCCCAGTTGCCGTGCAGCGCGCCGAAGGCGGCGCCACTGATGAGGAGCGCGGCGTTGCGCCCGAGTTTTTGCCGGCAGAAGCGGTAGAGCCCGGCGCGGAAGAGCAGTTCCTCGTAGATCGGGGCGAGCACGCAGGCCACGAGCAGCATCGCGGCAATGACCAGCGGCGAGCGGGTGCTGGCAAAAATCGCGATGACATCCTGCGGGACCACCGGCAGGCCCAGCTGTTCGACAACATGGGTCCAGCCCAGGCTAACGAGGCTGAGCACCGGCAGGGCGATCAGGAGCGTGCCGACTGCCGCGCGCCCGGCCTGCGCCCAAGGCAGCGGGCGCAACTGCGGGGCGGCCGGCATCTCCGGCTCCGCCATCCAACTGCGGCGCAGGGAGGGGAACATCACTTTCCACGCCACAAGGGCACCGCCGTAGTTGGCCACGCTGTAAACAAACAGGGCGAGGCCCTGATGGTCGGCGGCGGACGCAATGAGCGGGCCGACCCAGAGCTGCGCCGTGGCCTGGAAAGCGAAGCCAGTCAGGAAAATCAACACCGTCGCGAGCAGGAAATTGGAGAGCGACGCCGGCGTGGCCGGCAGCGCATTGGTGCCGAGCCAGCGGGCGCGGGCCCCGGCATTGAACCCCACCCACAGCGCCAGGCCCGCTCCGGACAGGAGCAGACAGATTTCAAACAGGACAATCGCGATCTGGGCGGGCTCGGTGGGCATGGAATCCCCGACAGCCTTGGCAACCCCGCCGGCAAAACCAACCTGAAAGGTTGAACGGTCCGATGGCCGCCCCGGGCGGCTGGCATCAAATGGCGTCCCCGGCGTGACTCGAACACGCGACCGTCGGTTTAGAAAACCGATGCTCTATCCAGCTGAGCTACGAGGACGAAAACCGAGCCAGCTTATTGGGGAGAGTTGGCCGTGATTGCAGCCTTTTTCGCGGAACCGCCCGGGAGCTTCGTGCCAAGGGCAAAATATTATAATCGTTTCTTGCTGAACGCCCGACCCGATGGTGATTTCAGGTATCTCTCGAAAGCCGCGGCTTTCTCGCGATTGCGAAAGGCCAAAGCGGTCTTGAGGCACCAGGGTCTCGACTTGGCCGTATGCGGAACCTCGCCCGCGTTATGCTTCGCCAGACGCTTGGCCAGATCGTCAGTCAGGCCGACATAGAATCCTCCCGCAGGAGCCAAGGATTCCAAAATATAGACATAGGCGAAATTTTTCATGTGATTCGGCCCGTCATATCGCTCTCGTTCTCGACCTCGGTAATGTTGCCGGGGCCCGTCTACGTCCTGCGGACTACGGCGCGGCAGCCTTCGCCGGCTTGCCGAGCCGTAGCTCGTCTAGAGCGAAGGCTGGTGGAGCAGATCGGGATCAAACCGACGACCTCGTCGTTGCGAACGACGCGCTCTATCAACTGAGCTACTGCCCCGAAAGTGGAACGGCTTAATTGAGGGACGCCCCGGCCTGAGTAAACCAAAATTTTTCACCGCCGCTACCCACTTGCCCAACGCGATTTAACGCAAACGCCATTTCACCCCCCACATTGCTGTTGCAGCCCGCCTTCGCCGGGGAAAATTAGCCTCCTGCCCCTTTAACAACAAACAAGAAAGCAACATGAACAAGCCCGCCAAGAAAACCACCGCCGTGAAGCCCAAGCTCAAGACTCCCGTGAAGAAGTCCGGCGCTCCGGCCAAAAAGAAAACCGGCGAGTCCGCCGCCACCTTCATCTCCGCCCAGATTGATGTCGGCTTCGGCAATCACCTCTACCTCCGCGGCGAGGGCCCGGGGCTGACCTGGGACCATGGCATCGCCATGGATTGCACCGGCGCCGGCCTGTGGACCGCCAGCGTCAAGAACGCCAAGGTGCCCGTCACCTTCAAGCTGCTGGTGAACGATGTCTCTTGGAACACGGGCAATGACTACGTCGTCGCCCCCGGCCAGAGCATCACGGTCACGCCGTCGTTCTGAGGTAGGGCGCGTTATCCTTAACGCGCCGCGGCGGATTACGGATAATCCGCCCTACCCTAATTCTGCCGGTCCGGGTTGATCGCCAGCAGGGCCGCGCGGACCTCGGCGGCCCCGAGTTTCGTGCCGTCGGCGTTCTTCGCCGGCAGCACGGTGCAGCGCAACCTGACCCGCGTGAACGGCCAGGGGACATAGAACCGGTCCCAGCTCCGCAGCCGTTTGCAGGGCCCCGCGAATTCCGCTCCCATCAGGACCAGCGGGGCGTTGTTGCGCCGGGTCACCACCAGCACGCCCGGTTCCACGGTGTAGAGCGGCCCGCGCGGGCCATCGGGCGTGATCCCGATGTCGTTGCCGGCCTTCATCAGCTCAATCAGCGCGCGCCCCGCCTCGCGCCCGAAGTTGCTGCTCGATCCCCGCACGGGTATCAGCCCGATCATCCGGTAAAACGCCGCCAGCCACGCCCCGTCCTTGCTCGCGCTGACCAGACCGTAGAGCCGGCGGCGCTGGCGGTAGCGCCGGAATATTTCCGGGGAAAGAAACAGGCGGTTGTGCCAAAGCACGAAGGCAATCGGCTCGTCACTCTTGCTCAGCCGCTCGACCGTCGCGGCATCCGCCTCGAAGCGCAGCGTCCGCGTCCAGGCGCGGAGCAGCGCCGCCAGCAGCCAGAGCAGCACCCATTTGGCGCCGCGCACCTCGTTGATGGAAGCTGGATCCGGGGTTTGCAGGCCACGGTTATGCGCGAGGGACGGGCCGGCCGCCAAGTCAATCCTGCACCCGCCCCGCCCTAACTTTGGCATGGCGTCGCATCCCGGATGCGCTTCTACCTCTCCCACACCCATGCCTCAACCGACCGCCCCCCTGCCCGCCTCCGGCAGGCTCGCTTCCGCATCCCGCCGCCTCCTGCGCCAGAGCGGCCTCGTGCTCGCCGCGGGATGGACGCTGCTTGGGGCGCAGCCTCCGGCCAACCAACCCGCCGCCCGGGCCGAGGGTTTCCTGGACCGGCGCACGGTGACCTTCACGGCGCCGACCGAGGCCTGCGAATCCTACTACGAGACCTTCCGCACCCGGACCTGGCGCATCGGCGTCACCACCCCCGCCGCTCTCGACGGGCTGCTGGCCGCCCTGCCCCTCACCGAGGCGCACCGTCTGGCGCTGCTAAACCCCACCTGGCGCTCCGCTCATCCGGAAGGAGGCTTTGAGATCCGGCCGACCGATGACTTCCTCCGCTCCCTGGCCCCCGGTGAACGTGCCGCGCTCTACGCCTTGCTGGCCCGGTGGGAAGCCAACAAGCCCGAGCGCTGGCCCCTGGTCTTCGCCGATGCGGCCGCCCTCCGCCGCCTGCAAAAATCCGGCCGCCCCCCGGAGGTGCTCCGGCAGGTCGAGGCCTGGGCCTATCCCTTCGCCGGCGGGCTGGCCTTCAGCGATTTTTCCCTGCTCGCGGCGACGTTTCCCGACCGCGCCATGCTGGTCGGCTTCCTCCAGGATGCCTCGGCCAGCGTCGGCCTGCTGCCGCGCCTGAAATTGCGCCACGCCCTCTCCGTCGGCTCCGCCCTCGCCTACTGGACGGTGGACAACAACAACTCCTTCGCCCAGCCCATGCTGGAGGCACTCCTGCAGGCGGAGACCGACGAAGGCATCGAGCTCACCACGATTTTTCCCGGTGCCATGCGCGTGCTCGCCCACGACATCACCCCCGACCAGGTGCGGCGCGACTTCTCACTGCGCAGCCTGGTGATTTCAGCCGGCCTGAGCGGCGGCCCGCAATTGTTCGATGAAATCGGGGATTTTGAGCCGTGGTTCCACCGGAACTTCACGCGCGTCTCCGCGCCGTTCCGTTTCGGCGATGTGCTGGTGCTGGAGCGCCCGGCCGGGCTCCCGGTCCGCTACGCCTGCGCCTACATCGCCGACGACCTGGCCTTCGCCAAGGATCCCGTCGGCCTCGGCTTGTGGGGCTTCCTGCCGCTGGACGAAATCCTGCGGCGCAACCCGCATTTCGCCGGCGGCACCTGGACGGCCTACCGGCGCCGTGATCTCGCCGCCGGAACCGCCGGGGCCGGCGCGCGCTTCCAGACGGGCGCCCCGGGCCCCTGGGGCGTGCTCCGCTCCGCCGCCCTCGAACTCGATCCACCCGAGCGCTGGCTGGACCTCGCCAACATCTTCCAGCCGCAACCCTGGGAATTCACCGGCGGCGACTGGAGCCGCGTCGAGGCCTTGCTGCGCCGCTGCCAGCTCACGCCCGCGCAACTCGACGCCCTACGCAACCCCGCCATCCGCAGCACCCGGCCGAACGGCCGCATCGTCCTCGCCGTTCCCGCCCGCCTCCGCCTGGAACTCTCCGCCGCCAGCCGCACCCTCCTCTACGATGAACTCGGCAGCCGCGGCAACAACCCCTCCCACTACATTCCGCTAGTGCTGCCCGACGACGCCGCGCTGGAGCGGGCCGGTTTGAACCCCGCCCTGCGCGAGGCGTTGCACCGCATCAGTTATGTCCGCCACGGCCGCCGCTGCCTTTCCGACACCGACCTGCTCGAGCCCTACCTCACGGACCCGCGCGAGGCCCGGCGTCTGAAGAGCCTGCTGCTCGGTGCCCCCGCCCTCCAGGCCGAACTCTCCCGGGAGAGCCTGGCCTACCGCCGTGAGGTCATCGCCTACTGGAAAAAATCCGACGGCCGGACACCCGCCGCGCTGCTGGGTTGGTTCGAGCATTCGCCCGACCTCGAGGCCATCGACCTGATTAATTTTCTTCCCGAGCTCCCCCAGCAGGTGCTGAACACCTTTCCCGAGACCGTCGCCCGCGAGCGGACCAACTGCTACTGGACCAGTTTCAACTTCTTCGCCCGCCAGCCGGACAATCGCTTCCTGTCGAGCGCCCTGGCCGGGCCCAACGGACAGCAACTCATCCTCGAGGAATTGCGCCGCGCCTACCATCCCGTTGATCCTCCCTATCAGTTCGGCGACATCGTCTGCTACATGGACACGAGGCCCGACGGCTACGGAATCATCCACATGATGAACTACATCGCCGACGACGTGGTCCTGACGAAGAACGGGCTCTCGGCCCTGGCCCCGACCGTCTTCATGCGGTTGTCCGACGTCGGCTGGCGCTATCCGACCACCTTCCAGCTGGGCATGGGCGTGTTCCGCCGCAACCCGGCCCCGGCGGCTCCATGAGCCGGCAACTGCCGCCCTGCCCGCACCTGCCGCCGGCCCCGCCGCGCATGGACGCCAGCGTGCTCACGGCCCACGGGAACGAGCGCGATGCGGAGTTTTACCTGACCGCCCTCACCTACGCCCAATACCTCTGGCAACGCGGCCTCGCCGCCCGCGCCATCCTGAAGCTCGACCGGGCGCTGCTCTCCGACGTGCGCGGCCACGAGGCGGAGTTGCGCCAATGGCCCCTGCCGTATGAGGCCATGGCGTGGCTTTTGCGCCATGCGCCGCCGGATGTCTTCATCGGCAACCCGCGCGTGCATTTCCAGCATCTCGCCGACCGGATGAACGAGCCCCGCCGCGAACAGCGCCGCTGGCGCACCTGGGCCTGCTGGGCGCTCTGCCGCGCCGTGCGCCCGGAGTTCCCCGCCGACCCCAAGCACGCCGTCGCCGAGCCCAGCCTCGCCTTGATCGCCGAAAAACTCACCGCCCACGGCATGCCCGGTGAAGCCGATCTGTGGAAAGACGCGCAGCAGCGAGCCGCGCGATGACCTGCCAAGGTGGCCTTCGCGGCGACCGCGCCGCCACGGTGCAACGAAGCGTTTATACCATTCAGCTTGGTTTGGCTCTTTTGTAGGGGCGGACCTTGTGTCCGCCCGCGCGGGCGGACGCAAGGTCCGCCCCTACAGTGCCAATTGACGACGTAACCCGTTTTAGCCCTTTGTCATCGCGAGGCTCGCATAGCGGGCCGTGGCGATCCAGCCCCACGACTGGCTCGGGGCCTTGAACTTGTCGAAACGGCTGGATTGCTTCGTCTCCCGCCGCTGCGGGATCCTCGCAGTGACCGTTCATAAGCTATGGGATGTTGGTATCACCCTCCCAACCCCACCTGCCGGAGCGCCTCGTAGGTCGCGATGCCCGCCGCCGTCGAGAGATTGAGCGAACGCAGCGCCCCATTCGCATGCGGGATCTTGATGCGCTGCGCTGCGCCGAGCTCCGCATGCAGCCACTCGGGCGCGCCGGCTTCCTCGTTGCCGAAGATCAGTCCGTCGCCGTCCGCGTAGGCCACATCCCAGAAGGTCCGCGTCGCGTGCGTCGTGAACAGCCACAGCCGGCGCGGCGCGGCGGCGCTGGCCTTGAACGCGGCCCAGTCCGCGTGGTGGTGCACATCCAGCGAGTGCCAGTAGTCCATGCCCGCCCGCTTGAGGTTCTTGTCGGTCACCTCGAAACCCAGCGGATGGATCAGATGCAGCCGCGAGCGCGTGACGGCACACATGCGGCCGATATTGCCGGTGTTCTGCGGGATTTGCGGCTGAAACAGCACCACGTGAAGCATTTGCGATGGTTGCACGCCTTTATCCGCTTTACGGCAAGCCGTTTTCTTCTAGAAAACCCTCCGCCTCGCCTGCCCCCGCCCCATGACCGCCCCAAATCCCGAAGAAAAAATCGTTGTGCTGGTGGACGACGAATTCTCCTACATTGATTTGCTCCAGCAGCTGCTCGGCGAGCACCTCGACCGCCCGGTGCATGGCTTCACCAAGCCGGCCGATGCGCTCCGCGCCCTCCCCAAGCTGAACGTCGGTCTCATCATCACGGATTACCAGATGCCCGACATCAACGGGCTCCAGTTCATCGCCGAGGTCCAGAAGATCAACCCGGCCATCCCGGTGCTGATGATCACGGCCTACAACATGTCCTTCACCGACCGCGAGCTGGCGGCCGTTCCGTCCCTCAAGGCCATCGTCCGGAAACCCTTCAAGTGGACTGATCTCGCCGCCGAGCTCGTCAAATACTGGCCGGACGCAAATCCCCCCAGGGTCATCCGCTCGGGCTCGCCGTTCAAGGAGGTGTGAGCCGTTGCATTTTTCAGGGCGGGATCGCTGATCCCGCCTGAGGTGGTCGCCGATTTCCACATCGGCGACAGGCGTCGGTGGGGAAACCGACGCCCACCTTTTCGAACAGCGGGGTCAGCGCCCCCGCCCTACCACGCGCAGGCCGTTGTTGTCGGCGAAAAGCAGGTGCGGTGTCGCCGGCAGCTTGTGCGCCGCAAACGCCGCCACCATCGCCCGGGCGACCTTCGCCGCCTTGGCCGGACGCGCCACGCAGAGCACGCTCGAGCCGCTGCCGCTCAGCCAGCCCGTCAACGCGCCTGCGGCCACCCCGGCCTCGATGGCGTTCTTCGCGCCGGGGATCAGCGGCAGCCGGTAGGGTTCGTGCAGGAAATCGCGCACGGCATCGCGGAGCCGGTCGTATTCGCCGGAGAGAATCGCGGCCACCACGTAGGTGGCGCTGTTCACGCTCTTGATCGCGTCGAAATACGGCAGCTCCTTCGGCAGGATGCCGCGGGCCTTCTTCGTCTCGAGTTCCTGGTCGGGTGACACGACGACAAAGCACAGGTCCTTGCCAATCGGCTTGCGCAGCACGCCCAGCAACTCGCCGGTGTGCGGATCGCAGCGCGCCACGCAGAAGCCGCCGATGACGGCCGGCGTCGCGTTGTCCGGGTGCCCCTCGAGCTGGGTCACCAGGCTGCAGAGGTCGTCCTTGGTCAGCTGCGCGCCGGACATCTCGTTGAGCGCCGCGACCACGCCGGCGCGCAGCGTCACGCTCGAGCCCAGCCCGCGCGACATCGGCACCCCGCCGGTGATGCTGAGCTCGTAGCCGAACTCCTCCATCCCGGTGCGCACGAAGAACAGCGCCGCCGCCTCGTCCGCCATGCCGAGGCCGGCCGTGTCGCGGTCGGTCAGCGGCCGCGCGCCGCTCCAGTCGCCGCGCGCCAGCGTGATGTCGTTATGGATCGACAACGCGAGGCCGAGCGAATCGAAGCCGGAGCCGCAGTTGGAAGTGCTGCCGGGCACGCGAACGGTGACGCGTCGGGGAAGTTTCTTGCTCATGGACGGTGTTTGAGGGCCTTGCGGGCCTCGAGGTTCTGCTCACGCTTTTTCACGTCGGCGCGCTTGTCGAACTGCTTTTTGCCGGTGGCCGTGGCGATCTCGACCTTCACGAGGGCCTCCTTGAAATACATGCGCAGCGCCACGATGGACTTGCCGCCGGTCTCGACGGCCTGGGTCAGCTTGCGGATTTCGTTTGCGTGGAGCAGCAGCGCGCGGACACGCCGCGGGGCATGCTGCGAGAGCCCGCCGTGCGAGTATTCCTGGATGTAGGCGCCGTAGAGCCACACCCCGCCCTTCTCAATCCGGGCGAAGGCGTCGGTGATCTGCGCCTTGCCGGCACGAATGGACTTCACCTCGGTGCCGGCCAGCTTGATCCCCGCCTCGAACTTGTCGTGGATGAAATAGTCCCGCAGCGCCTTCGAATTGCGCATCTCGGTGTAGCGGGTGGGATCTTTCGGCTTGGCGGCCATGAAACGATAAAATGCCTCTAGGCTGTCATTGCGAGGAGCGAAGCGACGAAGCAATCCAGCTGGATCGCCACGGCCGCCAGCGGCCTCGCGATGACAAACCAAGGACAAATGAAAGTTGGAGAGTGCTCATTCGTCCGCAAACAAAAGAAGCGAGGCCGGGGCCTCGCTTCACGGGAACGGGGAGCTGGCCGGCTCAGGCCGTGTGCAGCTCGTAGCTGATCTTGCCCTCGATGACCTCGCGCAGGGCGATGTCCTCGGGGCTCAGCTTCTCCAGCGACTCGACGAGCGGACGGCTGCCGCGACGCAGCTGCTTCACGCGGCGGGAAACCACGTTGATCAGGACGTTCGGGTCCTGGATGATCTTCTGGGCGTCGCGGATGTATTCGTCTCTCATGGGCGGGAAAAAGGAAGGGACATGCGTATGTCTACCCCGCAAGTCGTCAAGGGCATTAAATTTCTTCGTGCTTGGCGGCCCGATGCCGGCTTGGCTTGCGGCGCGTTGCCCGTGTCCCAATTTTTTTCAAGACAAGCACTTAGGAAAACAAACAGGAATAAAACATCAGCCGCAAATCGGGCAGACTCAAGCCGACCAAGCTCGCAGAAAACCCGTAACCAAGACCTTGCCTGCCGTGTAGTCATGGCATGGCTATCCGGCCACCCCGTCCAGCCAGCCGAACGAACCGCTTGTCCTCTCCCGCTGGTCAGCGCGCCGCCTTTTATCCATCCGTTATCCGTTCATGAACTCCCCCCGCTTCGCCCTGCTCGCCGCCGTCATGGTCGGCGCCTACTGCCCCGCTGCCGACCCGGCCCCCCGATCCATGCCGCGCCAGCCGGCGCCCGTGTCCGTCTCCTCGGCCAATTACGCCTCGACCCCTCTGGATGAGTTGCGGCGCCTCGAAGCCGCCCAGATGCAGGCCAATCCCGCCACGCCACCGCTTCAGCCTCTGGCGAAGCCGCAGCGCTACGTCTTCATGCCGGGCGACCTTTACGAAACCGATCTCACCTATGAACAGCTGTGCGCCCGCTTGGATGAGGTGCTGGCCCGGAAGGGCTATGTCAACGCGACCGACCCGCAGGGCCGCGTGATCGATCCCGACAATGTCGACCTCATCTTGCGCGTGCACGGCGGCGAGCGCCCCTGGCTCAACCCCACCGTGCGCACCGACCAGCTCAGCTGGCGCGACGGCCTCGTGCCCAGGACGCGCGGGCGGAGCCTGACCACCCTCGGGGGTGATGTCGTCTGGAACAGCCGCACCGGCGGCAACGATGCCGCCCTGGGTGCCGCCGCCGCCAACGAGAATGCCCCGGGCTTCCGCTTCGGCAGCACCCCCGCCACTCCCGCCGGCGGCGCCCCCGAATATGCCGGCGGCGCGCTTCTCCAGAGTCAGACAATGGCACCCTCGGGCCTGTATGACGCCACACGCGAGTATTACATGATCGTGGTCGACGCCTTCAAGCACGCCGACCTGATGACGCAGGGCAAGGACGCCAAGCGGCAGTGGACGACCTTCGTGGCTGCGCCCCGCCAGCGGGGCCAGAAATTCTCCGATGTCCTCGAGACCATGCTGCGCGTCGCCACGCCCTACTTCGGCGAAAACACCGCCGGGCTGCAGATGTATAACGACGCGCGCGCCAGCGTCCGCATCCGCGACCTGGAAGTGCTCGAATCGGATGTCAAAACTGGCGACAGAAAATAACCACCGGCACCCAGCGGAGCGCCGCGGAGTGTCGGCTTTGACAAGCGGGCCCCTTCCGCCAACACTCCCGGAATGTTCGTGGCTTGGACAACCACCACCCTCCGCGCCGACGCCGACCGACTGGCCCGCGGCGCGGTCGAGGCCCGCCTCGCCGCCTGCGCCCAGATCGACGGCCCCGTCACTTCCCATTATCATTGGGAAGGCAAACTGGAGTCAGCCGAGGAATTTCGGGTGTGGTTTAAATACCTGCCGGGCAACGCCTCCGCCCTCCGCGGTTGGGTGCATAACCATCATCCCTACGCCACGCCGCAATGGATCGAGGTGAGCGCCGAAAACGTGGGCGAAAAATACTTGTCATGGGCAATCGCCAACTCTACATCCGCACCCTTCCCAAGTCCGAAACCACGTTAATCCAAACCACTTTATGTCCCAACATCCCAGTCTCAAGGCCTCCGGCGGCGGTCTCGTCGTCAAACGCAATGTCCTCAAGCGCTTCGAGCGCGTGGCCCTGCTGAAGAAGCGCGGCCAGTGGAAGGCCGGCGACCGCGTCCAGGGTCTCCGCAAGACCAAGGCCGACGCCTAATCCGTCCTTTTTCTCTCCCCCGGGCAGGTTCGCACGCGACCTGCCCTTTTTATTTTCCCCGCGCCATGTTCGACCTCCTGAAGAAACTCGCCGATTTCATCATCCACATCGACCGCCACCTGGCGGAGATCATCGCCAGCTACGGCCTGTGGACCTACGGCGTCCTCTTCCTGATCATCTTCGCCGAGACCGGCCTCGTCGTCATGCCGCTCCTGCCGGGGGACTCCCTGCTCTTCGCCGCCGGCGCCTTCTGCGCCAAGCCCGAGACCGGCCTCAACGTCCACCTCATGGCCGGCCTGCTCCTCATCGCCGCCATCCTGGGCGACACCGTCAACTACTGGATCGGCCGCAAGGTCGGGCCCGCCGTCTTCAAGCGCGAGGACTCCATCTGGCTCCGCAAAAAGCACCTCGATAAGGCCCATGCCTTTTTTGAGAAATACGGCGGCCGCGCCGTCATCCTCGCCCGCTTCGTGCCGATCGTGCGCACCTTCGTGCCCTTCATCGCCGGCGTCGGCTCGATGACCTACCCGCGTTTTATGGCCTACAACGTGGTCGGCGGCTTCGTCTGGATCTACTTCTTCACCTACGCGGGCTTCCTGTTCGGCAACCAGCCCTTCGTGCAGAAGAACTTCAAGCTCGTGATCCTCGCCATCATCATCCTCTCCGTGCTGCCGATCGTCATCGAGTTCGTCCGCGAGTGGCGGAAGTCGCGGCAGGCCGCAGCCTGAGGCAGGGCGGGCACTCCGCTGCCCGCCGAAACGCCCTGTAGCGGCGCTCTATGAGCGCCGTCCGGCGGTCGCAGACCGCCGCTACAGCGAATCATGACACTAAACGCGATTGCCTAGCCCGGAACCGCCGTGGCACCTTCCTTGCTCATACTCCCACCATGAGTTCCTCGAAGAAGAAAGTCGCCATCCTCACCGCGGGCGGTCACGCCCCCTGCCTCAGCGCCGCCGTCGGTCAGCTCATCCTGCATTACACGGCGCAGTGCCCCGACTGGGAGATCATCTGCTATCGCTCGGGCTACAAGGGCCTCCTCCTCGGCGACAGTTTCAAGGTCACCCCCGAGATCCGCGCCCAGGCCGGCGTGCTCAAGCAATACGGCGGCAGCGTCATCGGCAACAGCCGCGTCAAGCTCACCAACGTCAAGGATGCCGTGAAGCGCGGCCTCGTGAAGGAGGGCCAGCTCCCGCTCAACGTCGCGGCCGAGCAGCTCACGAAGGACGGCATCGACATCCTCCATACCGTCGGCGGCGACGACACCAACACCACGGCGGCCGACCTCGCCGCCCATCTCGAGAAGAACGGCTATTCGCTCAAGGTCATCGGCCTGCCCAAGACGATCGACAACGACATCATCCCCATCCGCCAGAGCCTCGGTGCCGTCACCGCCGCCGAGCAGGGCGCGCGCTTCTTCTCCAACGTCGTCACCGAGCTCGGCGCCAGCGGCCGCATGCTCATCGTGCATGAGGTCATGGGCCGCAACTGCGGCTGGCTCACCGCCGCCACGGCGCGCGTTTACCAGCAAGGCCTCGCCCAGAAGCCCTGGGTGCCCGGCATCGGCCTCGTGAAGAAGCGCTACGAAGTCCACGCCATCTACATCCCCGAGATGGCCCTCGACATCGAGGCCGAGGCGAAGCGCCTCAAGGCCCTCATGGACCAGCAGGGCAACGTCAGCCTCTTCATCAGCGAGGGCGCCGGCCTCGACAGCATCGTCGCCGAGATGACCGCCCGCGGCGCCACCGTGGAACGCGACGCCTTCGGCCACGTGCGACTCGACACCATCAACCCCGGCAAGTGGTTCGCCGAGCAGTTCGCCAAGCTCCTCGGCGCCGAGAAGGTGCTCGTGCAGAAGAGCGGTTATTTCGCTCGCTCCGCCCCGGCCAACGACGAGGACTTCAAGCTCATCGACACCTGCGTGCTCAAGGCCGTCGAGTGCGCCAAGGCGGGCACCACCGGCCTCATCGGCCACGATGAGGAGCGCGGGAACGAGCTCCGCGCCATCGAATTCCCGCGTATCAAGGGCGGCAAGGCCTTCGACGTCATGCAGCCTTGGTTCCAGGACCTCCTGAAGGAAATCGGCCAGCCGATGACCAAGGTCGTCCACGTGAAGCACTGAGCGGTCTGGTGGAGGGCTCAGCTCCAGCTGGGCCGGTTTGACTGTAAGGCGGGGTCACTGACCCCACCTTTGCTTTGGAGGGTCGGTCTCCTGACCGACCGCGGCCGGCCGGGAGGCCGGCCCTCCACCACCCCACAAACTGCTTGCCCTCCTGCCCCGCCCGCGAAAGCTGGGCGGCCTGTTGTTTGCGAGTGTAGCACAATGGATAGTGTAGTGGCCTCCGAAGCCATTGATCCGGGTTCGACTCCCGGCACTCGCACCACTTTTCAATCCGGAGCGGATTGAAAAGTGTCCGCCGAAGCCTTGGCGAAGGCGGACTTTTCACCCACATCACTGCCACCGATGCTAAAATTCAACACGCTCCTTCGCGAGGCAGAGGTGGACGTTTCCGCCGTCAAGCTTGTGCGGCATCAGGTGCAAAAGAGCGGATACCGCACACCCTATGCCCTTTGGATCACCAAGGACGGTTCGTTTGAACTCTACCAAAGCATCCAAAGCAGGCCTGTCTTCAAGAAATCCCGCTACGTTGCCTCGTTTGTGGCAACTCCGCTCGATGAAACTCTCTTTGTCGGACTCTATGAGATAACCGGCTTGGGCAAGGTAAAGTCGGGTGTGCTTGATCCCGTTTCTGGCAAGGATGTGGGAGGCCTGCATCAATACGAGCTGTCGGTCACTGCCCCATTGAAGGATTTTGCCGGAAAGCTCGTGGTCGATTGGGGCAAGGGGTTTCGGGCATGGACTCAAAACGCGGCGAAGCAGAACAAGCCAGTCGTGGAAATTCGTCGCACCGTTGGCGACCCACTTTTCCCGGGATTTCTCAGTTTTCGATGGGCTCTCCGCGAACTGGTGAGTGTTCCCGTCTCATGGCGGGTCGCTCTCTCCTCAGTCGGGGGCGTCTATCTGCTGGTCGACCTGAAATCAGGCCAGCAATACGTCGGATCGGCTTCTGGTGAGTTCGGCTTTTGGGGGCGCTGTCAGGAATACGCTACAACGGGGCACGGCGGAAACAAACGGATGAAGAAGCTCTTAAATCCCTCGTATCAGGTCACGGTGCTTGAGGTCGCTTCCTCCGCTACCAACATTGAGGAACTCGTCTCACTGGAGAACAAGTGGAAGGACAAACTGCTCACGCGAATCCACGGACTCAACGATAACTGAGGTGAAAGCAAAAAGGCCGGCGCAACGCCGGCCTTCGTGTTTCTGGCTTACAGCTTAAAGCTTATTGCTTGCCGCTGCGCGCCGCAGGCGCGCTCAGGTATGGATCGCCTTGCCGAGAGTCGCCAACGCCGCCTCGCCGAGCGCCTCGGAGAGCGTCGGGTGAGCGTGGATCGTGTGATGGATCTCGTCGACCGTGGCCTCGAGATTCATCGCCAGTCCATACTCGGCGATGAGTTCGGTGGCCTCGTTGCCGATGATGTGCACGCCGTAGATCTCGCCGGTCTTCGCGTCGGCGATGACCTTGACGAAGCCCTCGGTGTCGCCGGCCGCGACGGCCTTGCCGACCGCGGTGAAGGGGAATTTGCCGACCTTGTAGTCGAGCTTCTTCTCCTTGGCGGCCTTCTCGGTCAGGCCGGTGCTGGCGACTTGCGGTTGGCAGTAGGTGCAGCCCGGGAAGATGCCGACCGGCTTCGGCTTGGTGACGCCGAACATGCCCTCGACCGCCTGAACGGCGCGGAACGACGCGACGTGCGCGAGCCAGGGCGGACCCTGGATGTCGCCCGCGGCGTAGATGCCGGGCGTGCTGGTCTGGTAATTCTGGTCCACCTTCACGAAGCCGCGGTCGAGCTCGAGCTTCACCTTCGCCGAGGTCAGGCCGTCGAGCGCCGACGTGATGCCGATGGCGACGAGCACCGTCTCGACCTCGAGCTCGGTCTTGGCGCCATCCTTCACGAGGTCGAGCTTCACGCTCTTGGCGCCGACGCGGATGTTCTCGCTCTTGGTGCCGGTGTGGATGGCGATGCCCTGCTTGGTGAAGCTGCGCTCGAGGGTCTTGCTGACCTCCTCGTCCTCGACGGGCAGGATGTTGGGCAGCATCTCGACGAGCGTCACCTTCGTGCCGAAGGCGTTGAAGAAATAAGCGAACTCCACGCCGATGGCGCCGGCGCCGATGATGGCCATCGTTTTCGGGGCGGACTTGGCGGCGAGCGCCTCGCGGGAGGTCATCACGCGCGTGCCGTCCACCGGCAGGCCCGGCAGCGGGCGGGGCTTCTGGCCGGTGCAGAGGAGGATGTTTTTCGTGCGAAGGAACTTCCCCTTGTGCTCGCCCTCGGTGATCTCGACCATGCCGGGGACGGTGACGGAGCCCTTGCCGACAAAGTAGTCGGCCTTGTTCTTCTTGAGAAGGAACTCGACGCCCTTGGCCATCTGGCTGGCGACGCCACGCGAGCGCTCCACGACCTTGGCGAAATCGAACGACGCACCCGTGACGCTCAAGCCGTAGCTGTCGGCCTTTTGGATGGTGCGGTAGAGCTCGGCGCTCTTGAGCAGGGCCTTGGTCGGGATGCAGCCCCAGTTGAGGCAGGTGCCGCCGGCGCGCTCCATTTCGATGACCGCCACCTTCTTGCCGAGCTGCCCGGCGCGAATCGCGCCGACGTAGCCCGCAGGGCCGCCGCCAATGATCACCAAATCGTAAATGTCGTCTGCCATAGAGGGAGTTTGTGAACGGGCAAAGTCGCGCCACCGGCCGATGCCGTCAAACGGATTCTCTGGTGGAGCCCGGCCTCTGGACGGGCTTGGCAAAACGTGCCCGGAGGCCGCGTTCCACCTTCAGATATCGATCACATCCTCGCGCTTCGTCGGCGCGCCGGAGCGGCCGGGGCCACCCGGCGGCCGGGGCGGCGTGAGCAGGCGGTTCAGCACCAGGTTGGTCACGCTGACGATCAGCGCCCCCAGGAGGGCCGAGCCGAATCCGGCCACGTGAAAGCCGTCCACCAGCCGGCCCACGAAGTAGAAGAGCACGGCGTTGATCATCCAGATGCCGAGGCCCATGGTCAGGACGATGAACGGCAGCGTGAAGAGCAGCAGCAGGGGCTTCAGCACGGCGTTGAACAGGCTGAGCAGCAGCACGACCACGAGCAGCGTCGTGCCGGTGTCATAGCTGATGCCGGGCACGATCTTGGTGCTGAGCATGACCCCGAGGGCCAGCACCAGCCACCGCACCAGCAGGTTGACGAACGGTTGGTTCATTGAATGATGTGCCGCCAACCTTTGCCGCAGCCCCCTGCGGAGCAATGAAAATTCTCATCGTCCAGGATTACCTTCGCAGCGGTGGCACCGAGCGCCAGTCCGTCTTCATGGCCACGGCCTTCGCCAGGGCCGGGCACGAGGTCGCCCTCCTCACCTTCCGGCCGCGCGGCGTGCTCGAGCTCGACGGCGAGCAGCAGCCCTTTGCCTTCCGCTCGCTGCAATCCTTCGACACCGGGCTGGACTGGTTCGCGCCCGGACTGCTCGGGGCCGCCGCGGAGGCCGCCCCCGACCTCGTCCTCTGCATGGGCCGCATGGCGAATTGTTACGCGGGCTTCATCCAGCGCCGGCTGCCGCGCGCGGTTGTCGTCTGCACCATGCGCACGGGCAAGCTCCTGCCCTGGCTCTTCGTCCGCTCGCTGAAACTCTGCCGCCACATCATCGCCAACAGCCATGTCGCCAAGCGCGTGCTGACCGACGATCACGGCATCCCGGCGCACAAGATCACGGTCATCCACAACCCCGTCCTCCGTTTCACCGACGAGGCCGCGCCGCGCAACCACGCCCTGCGGCGCTATCACGGTGCCAATCCGGCAACCGCGGTCCTGCTCAACGTGGCCATGTTCCGCCCCGAGAAGAACCAGCGCGAACTCATCGAGCTCTGCGCCAAGCTACCGGGCTACCTCGACTGGCAGCTCTGGCTCGCCGGCGACGGCCCGGCGCGCAAGAAATGCGAGCGCCTGGCCCACGACATCGGCCTCGGTGCGCGCGTGAAGTTCCTCGGCTACGCCTCCGATCCCACCCAGCTCTACCACGCCGCCGACCTGGCCGTGCTGGCCTCGCAAAGCGAATCGCTGTCCAACTTCCTCATCGAGGCCCAGCTGCACGGCCTGCCCGCCGTGGCCTACGATATCGTCGGCGTCGGCGAATGTTTTGCGCCCGGCCGCTCCGGCTGCCTCATCCCCAACGCCGACCAAGCCGCCTTCGTCACCGCCTTGGACCGGCTCATCCGCCAGCCGGCCGAGCGCCAGCGCTTCGCCCAGCACGGCCGCGAGCACGCCGCCGCGCATTTCGTCCCCGAGCGCCAGATGCAGGCGCACCTGACCCTCTTCCGCGAGCTGACCGCTCCACCTAAAGAGCCCCGCGAAGAACCAAGGAAACTCGGCAAGCCGCCACTGACGATCGGTTGAGCGTTGAGGGTGGAACCCGGCCTCCGGACGGGTTGGTTGAATGCTGTCACATTCCCCGCAGCTTGCTGTGGGGTTTCCCAAGTGGGATTAGGCGCCGCCCGGCCAGTCCCGCGTCAGCGGGGCTGTGCAAGCCGCGCGTAGAATCCCCGGAGCTAGCTCCGGGGAGTAGCGCTGGCGAAAGGCGGCGTTCAAATGGGCGAAGTCAACTTTGGCTTCATTCGCACGTTCTGAAAGCACGTCCGGAGGCCGCGCTCCACCTTTCCCGGTGATCCCCCCTCCGCCTGACAGCATTATGTCAGCAGGCCCGGACAAATCGCGGCGCGGGTTTGCTTTCTGCTGGCGCGGCCCATTCAGTTTTCCCGTGCCGTCCCCCTCCGCCCCCGAGTCCATTCGCCTGCGCGGCGTCCGCCAGAACAACCTCAAGGGCTTCGACCTCGACCTGCCGCTGGGCAAGTTCGTGGCGGTCACCGGGCTGAGCGGCGCCGGCAAGTCCTCGCTCGTGTTCGACACGCTGCACGCCGAGGGCCAGCGGCGCTACGTCGAGACCTTCAGCGCCTACACGCGGCAGTTCCTCGACCTCCTCGACAAGCCGCAGGTGGACACGATTGAGAACATCCGGCCCTCGATCGCCATCGAACAGTCCAACACCGTCAAGACTTCGCGCTCCACCGTCGGCACCATGACCGAGTTGACCGACTTCGCGAAAGTCTGGTTCAGCCACGTCGCCGAGTGCTTCGATCCCGCCACCGGCGAGAAAATCGAGGACGACAACCCGCAGACGATCTGGGCGAAGACCCATGCCGCCCACCCGGCGGCGACATTACTCCTCTGCTTCCGCATTACGAAGCCCGGCAATCTGGAATGGTCCGAGGTGCTCGGCAGCATCAAGGGCCAGGGCTATACGCGGATACTGGTGCAACGCTCAACGCCCAACGCTCAACGTTCAACGCCCAACACCGAGCCCACCCCGGAACTGCACAAGATCGACGACGTGCTGGCCGCCCTGTCTGGTTCGAAAGTTGAGCGTTCAAAGTTAAACGTTGAGCGTTGGGCGTTCATTTACGTCATCCAAGATCGGCTCGCCATTGTCGCGGACAACAAATCGCGCTTCCTCGAAGCTACCGAATCCGCGCTCCACTTCGGCAAAGGTGAAGTCTATCTCTTCGCCAATCCGAAATCCGAAATCGGCAATCCGCAATTCCCCTCCGCCGGCCACTACTCGCGCGGGCTGCACTCGCCGCAGACCGGTCGCACCTTCCGCCCCGCCTCGCCGGGCCTGTTCTCCTTCAACTCCCCGCTCGGCGCCTGCCCGGAGTGCCGCGGCTTCGGCCGCGTCATCGACATCGACTACCGCCTCGCCATCCCCGACCACTCGCTGTCCATCGCCGACGGCGCCATCCGGCCGTGGGAAGGCGAGATCTACGGCGAATCCAAGAAGGACCTCCTGGTCTTCGCCAAGAAAGTCGGCCTGCCGGTCAACATTCCTTTTGCCGCGCTCACGCCGGAACAGAAGGCCTTCGTGATCGATGGTTCGCCGGGCTACGATGGCGAGGCGCACCAGTGGCCGAAATACTGGTATGGGCTGAAGGGCTTCTTCCGCTACCTCGAGAAGACGACCTACAAGATGCATGTGCGCGTCTTCCTCTCGCGCTACCGGGCTTACAACACCTGCCCCGAGTGCCACGGCTCCCGCCTCCAGCCCGAGGCGCTCTGCTGGAAGTGGCGCGGCTACACCTTGCCCCAGCTCTACCAGCTGCCGATCGCTGAACTCCTGCCTCTGGTTCAGGGATCTGAAATCGTAAATCGTAATTCAGAAATCGTTAATCACTCGGCCTCGCTGGCCCACGACTCCATCGTCACGCGGCTGCGCTACCTCGCGCAGGTCGGCCTGGGCTACCTGACCCTCGACCGCACCTCGCGCACGCTTTCCGGCGGCGAGGTCCAGCGCGTCAACCTCACCTCCTGCCTCGGAACCTCCTTGGTGGACACGCTCTTCGTCCTCGATGAACCCTCCGTCGGCCTGCATCCGCGCGACATCGATCGCCTGCTCGGCATCATTCGCACCCTCACCGACGCCGGCAACACGGTCGTCGTCGTCGAACACGACGAGGCCATGATCCGTGCCGCCGACCACGTCATCGAAGTCGGCCCCGAGCCGGGCACCCGCGGCGGTCACATTGTGTTCCAAGGTCCCGTCGGCGGCATGCTCGCCTCGCCCAGGAGCGTCACCGGTGCGTATTTTTCCGGTCGCCAGCGGATCGATGTGCCTGAGAAACGGCGTCCCGTATCCCGTCATTCTGAGCGCAGCGAAGAATCCAGCGGCACAACCGCCGGCTCACATCCTAGTGGATCCTTCGCTTCGCTCAGGATGACAGGCGGGGTATCCAAGTGGCTTACCTTCACCAACGCTTCCAAACACAACATCCGGAATCTCTCCTGTGCCCTCCCCTTGCAAAGGCTGGTTTGCTTGAGCGGCGTTTCCGGCTCCGGCAAATCCACGCTGCTCGACAACGTCATCTGCCAAGGGCTGCTCACCCAGCGCAGCCTGATGACCGAGGACCCCGCCGAGATTGAGGCAATAACGTCTGACCTGGCCTTCTCCGAGGTGGTGTTGGTGGACCAGTCGCCGCTCAGCCGCACGCCACGCTCCAACCCCGCGCTCTATTGCGAGGCTTGGGAACTCATCCGCGAGCTCTACGCGTCGGTGCCCGCCGCGCAGGAGGCCGGCTTCAACGCCTCCAGTTTTTCCTTCAACAGCGGCGACGGACGCTGCGACAACTGTCAGGGTCTCGGCAGCGAGCGCGTCGAGATGCAGTTCCTCTCGGACGTCTTCGTCCCCTGCCCCATCTGCGCGGGCCAGCGCTTCAAGCCCGAGGTCCTCGCCATCCAGTGGCACGGCCATTCCGTGGCCGACATCCTCGCCACCAATGTCGGCGACGCGCTCAAGGTCTTTGCCGGCGAGCCGGAAATCCACCGCCGCCTGGCCGCGCTCGACGAGGTCGGCCTCGGCTACCTCCCGCTCGGCCAGCCGCTCAATACCCTCTCCGGCGGCGAATCCCAGCGACTCAAGCTCGTCCGCTACCTCTCTGAGTTCACAGGCGAAGGCGCAGAATCGAGAATCGAGAATCAAAAATCAAAAATCCCCGCAGGAGCCCTGCTCCTGCTCGACGAGCCCACCACGGGCCTGCACCGCCACGATGTGAAGCGCCTGCTCGCCGTGTTGCAGCGCATCGTGGACCGCGGCCACAGCGTCGTCGTCATCGAGCACAACCTCGATGTGCTCAAGTCGGCCGACTGGATCCTCGAAGTCGGCCCCGAGGCCGGCGCGCAAGGCGGCCGCATCATCGCCGAGGGCCCGCCCGAGGAGATTGCCAAGTCCGCCACCGCCACCTCGCCCTTCCTGCGGGCCGCTTTGAATGTTGGTAGTCTATTAGACTACCAACGGGCTTTGGCGGTGGCAGAGGAGGCCGCCCCTTATCAGACGGATCTTACCATGGGCGCCGGCGAGCTCACGGTCCTCGGCGCCCGCGAGAACAACCTGAAGAACATCTCGGTCGCCATCCCGCACCGTCAGCTCTCGGTGGTCACCGGTGTTTCCGGCTCCGGCAAGTCCACCCTCGCCTTCGACATCATCTTCGCCGAGGGCCAGCGCCGCTTCATGGAGTCCATGTCGCCCTACGCGCGGCAGTTCGTCGAGCAGCTCCCGCGGCCCGACATCGACCGCCTCAGCGGCATCCCGCCGACCGTCGCCATCGAACAGCGCGTCACCCGCGGCTCCCGCAAGTCCACCGTCGCCACCATCACCGAGGTCGCCCAATACCTGCGCCTGCTCTACGCCCGCCTCGGCGTGCAGCACCACCCTGAGACCGGCCGCGCCGTCACGCCACTCTCCCCCAGCCAGCTGCGCCAGCTGCTCGACAAGGTTCTCGCCACGCCCAAGGCAAAAAAGGCGAAACACCTCTACCTCTGCGCCCCGCTCATCCGCGGCCGCAAGGGCCACCACGAGCCCATCGCCAAGTGGATCGGCAAGCAGGGCTACGAGCTCATGCGCGCCGATGGCCGCCTGCTGCGCGTGGACACCTTCCAGAAACTCGACCGCTACAAGGAGCACGACATTGAAGTGGTAGTGGCCAATCTTAAGGCCACATCCACTTCACGCGCCGTAGGCTCGGCGAAGGCGGGCCGCTCTAGTTCGGAAACAATTTCCCACGGCCTCACCCTCGCCCTCAAGCTCGGCAAAGGCGCCTGCTTCCTGCTCACGCCGGCCGGAGAAATCCTCTCCTGGTTCTCCACGACGCGCACCGACATCGCGAGCGGCGAATCCTTTCCGGAACTCGACCCGAAGCATTTCTCGTTCAACTCGCCCAAGGGCTGGTGCCCGACGTGCCGCGGCCACGGCCGCATCTACGACTGGATGCTGAAGCCCGATGAGGACGAAGAGCGCTCCGCCGAGGTTGCCGATGCCCTCCGCACCTACGACCCCGACGATGTCAGTTCCCACGGCAAGGCCTGCCCCGCCTGCCACGGCGAGCGCCTCAACCGCATCGCCCGCGCCGTGCGGCTGCCGCTCAGGGTCAGAACTCCCCATGCAGGGGCGCGCCTCGTGCGCGCCCAATCCGGGCGTGGTCAAGCCACGCCCCTACAGTCAGCCACCGGCTCCATCTCCCTCCCCGAGCTCACCCGCCTCACCCCCGAGCGGTTGCTCGCCACACTCCGCAACCTGCAACTCGACGCCCGCGGCAGACTCATCACGCAGGACATCGTGCCGCAGATCGAGGAGCGCCTGCGCTTCCTCGGCCAGGTCGGCCTCGACTACCTCCAGCTCGACCGGCCCACCGAGACCCTCTCCGGCGGCGAGGCCCAGCGCATCCGGCTGGCGGCCCAACTCGGCTCCAACCTCTCCGGCGTCCTCTACGTGCTCGACGAACCCTCCATCGGCCTGCACGCCCGTGACAACGACCGGCTGATCGGGACGCTCCTCTCGCTCCGCGACAAGGGCAACACGGTGCTCGTCGTCGAGCACGACGACGTCCTGATGGAGCGCGCCGACCGCATCATTGACCTCGGGCCCGGCGCCGGCATCCACGGCGGCACGATCCTCGCCAACGAGAGCCCCGCCGGCATCAAGCGGAACGCCGCCTCGTTGACCGGCCTGTTTCTGAACAAGGGCATCCCGCACCCGCTGCGCGGAGAATACCGAACCGTAGGGGCGGGGGGGGGGGGCGCCCCCCGCGCCCCCCCGCCCCCCCCCCCCC
>JAEUGW010000038.1 GCA_016795565.1 Opitutaceae bacterium
CAACCGCTCCTGCTCGAGCAGCCTTATTCACCCGCCGCTCGCCGAGGCTTCCAGGCCAAGCTGACCTGCATCAACTGGCACTGATTTTTTCCAACATTTCCTGACCTGCATCATGTGACACTTGCCCTATAATACGTTACAAATTTCCGGGCAGGGTCAGCCGGTGGAAACGGCGGCCGAGCAGCACGGCGGCGCAGCCGAGGCCGATCGCCAGGCCGGTCCAGAGTCCCGCCGGACCCATCGTCGTCCTGAAGGCCAGCCAGTAGCCCAGCGGCAGCGAAATCACCCAGTAGGCGATGAAGGTCAGCACGGTCGGCACGCGCACGTCGTGCAACCCGCGCAAGGACCCGGCACTGATCACCTGTGCGCCGTCGAACAGCTGGAAGATCGCCGCCACGAGCAGCAGTTGCGCCGCCAGCGCGGCCACGTCCGCCGCCGGCGTGAACCAGCCGGCGACCGTCCGGCCCGCGAGCGCGAACACCAGCGCGAACACCAGCATGCAGCCCACCCCCGTCGCGAAGGCCCCGAAGCCGATCGGGCGCAGCGCGTCGAGCCGGCCTTCGCCCCGGGCCTTGCTGATCCGCAGGCTGGTCGCGATCGACAGCCCGAGCGGCACCATGAAGGTCAGTGCCACGCAACCGAGCGCCACCTGGTGCGCCGCGAGGGGCACGGTGCCGAGCCAGCCCATCATCACCGCCGTCATGGCAAACGCGCCGCCCTCGAACAGCAGCATGCCGCCCGTGGGCACGCCGAGCTTCAGCAGCTCCACGAACCGGCTGCGCTCCCAGCCTGCCCACGGCGCCGCGCGCACCGGGGCGAAGGTCGGCGAAACCTTCAGCCAAATCCCGAGCGCGACCACGGCGGCCGTGCGCGCGACCAGCGTGGCCCACCCCGAGCCGACCAGGCCCATCGCGGGGAAGCCCCAATGCCCGAACACGAACAGCCAGTTGAGCAGCGCGTTGAGCCCGATGTCCGCGATCATGATGCCCATCGGCACCCAGGGGCGGCCGAGCGACTCCGCGAACTGCCGCTGCACCTGGAAGAACAGCGCCGGGATGAACGACGCGCCGATCAGCAGCAAAAACGGCCGCGTGATCGCCACGACCTCCGGCGGCTGGCCGTAGTGATGGAGCTGCGTCGAGAGGAGCACGATCAACCCGAACGTGCCCGCCCCCACCGCCAGCGCCAGCGCCCGGCCGTGGCGCAGCCAGGCCGCGCAGCCCGCCTCGTCCCCGGCGCCGTGATCGCGCGCCGCGAAGACCCCGGCACCCATCAGCAGGCCGATGCCGATGATGTAGAAGATGTGAAAGGCGCCGTGCGTGAACGCCGCCGCCGCCAGCTCCACCGTGCCCACGCGCCCGATGAAGGCGTTGTCGGTCACGCCGATCAACATCTGGCTGACCTGCCCGACGACGATCGGGAAGGCCAGCGCCAGCGTCGGGCGCAACTCACGGCGAACTGAATCAAGATCAACCACGCAGGCACGAAGCCCGCGAAGCGCCCCCGGCGCAAGCCTGCCGGGATGTATCGGGTGGTTGGCGGGGAAACTGTATGGGGTGGTCGCCGATTTCCACATCGGCGACATGTCGTCGGTATGGAAACCGACGACCACCTTTCCGTCATCCTGCCTGTCCGCCATAGAGCCATCCGAATAACCTATTCCCGGCCGCCTGGTTTTCTGTAGCGGCGGTCTGTGACCGCCGTCGAGCGTGGTGGGGTGATCGTTCGGCGGTCACAGACCGCCGCTACAGGACAGGCCGTTGTTCGGATAGGCTCTTAGGCTCGGCGACGGCGGAAGCGCAGCGAAGCAGCACGACCGCCGGCGATTATCGTGCTGGATTCTTCACTTCGTTCAGAATGACACTTCGGACGCCTTTTCACTTTCACCATGTCCGCCCTCGCCCTTGGCATCATCCTCGTCGCCGCGTTCACGCACGCGACGTGGAACTACGCCGCCAAGCGCTCGGGCGGCGGCCTGCCCTTCGTGTGGCTGACCGGGCTCGTGTCGCTCTGCTTCTACGGGCCGCTGTCCCTCGCCTACCTTTGGTGGCAATCACCCGCCATCCCGCCGGGCGCGTGGCTCGTCGTCATCGGCAGCGGCCTGATCAAGCTGGCCTACGCGCTCCTGCTTCAGCGCGGCTACCGGCACGGGGACTTCTCGCTCGTTTACCCGCTGGCGCGCGGCACCGGGCCGCTGTTCTCCACGCTCACGGCCATCGCGCTCTTCGACGAGCGTCCGACCGCGCTCGCCCTCGCCGGCGGCGGCATCATCATCGCCAGCATCTTCGCGCTCACCGGCGGCACCCGGCTGCTCCACGCCGACCGCGCCCACCTGCGCCAGGGGTTGATCTACGGTTTCACCTGCGGCTGCTGCATCGCGGCGCTGACGGTGTGGGACAAGCACGCCGTCGCGCACCTGCACCTGCCGCCGCTGGTGTATGACTGCAGCACGCAGGTCGTGATGTGCATCGCGCTCGCGCCCTTCGCGTGGCCGCGCCGCGCCGAGGCCGCCTCCGCCTGGCGCGACCACCGGTGGAAGGTGTTCGCCGTGGCCCTGCTCGCACCGCTCGGCTACATCCTCATCCTGACGGCGATGACCTTCACGCCGGTCAGCTACATCGCCCCGGCGCGCGAGATCAGCATCCTCATCGGCACGTTCTTCGGCGCGAAGCTGCTGAAGGAGGCCGACGCCCCGCGCCGGCTCCTCGCCGCGGGCGGCATGGTCGCGGGCGTGATTGCGCTGGCGCTGGGTTGAGCGGGGCGTAGTTTTCCGCCGTGCGCCTGCCGAAGGAAATCATGGTCCTCCTCGTCCTGCTCGCCGTGATGATCATCGGCGTGTCCTGGTATGTCGTGGACCGGCGCGCGAAAAACCGTTTGCCGGCGGAGGCGTCGCCGGCCACCGCCCCCGCCCACCCCTGAACCCGCCGTCGCAATGCTGAAGGGGAGCTTTGATCTGCCGGTGCTGTTCGACCTCGGGGCGACCTTTGCCTTCGCCCTCACCGGCGCGCTCGCCGCCATCCGACGGCACTACGACATCGTCGGCGTGCTGGCCCTCGCGCTGGTGTCCGGCATCGGCGGCGGCCTGATCCGCGACGGCATCTTCCTGCAGGAGGGGCTGACGCCGCTGCTCACCACGCCGGCCTACATCTACACGGTCACCGCCGCGGTGGTGGCCAGCTTCTTCTTTGGCCGGCACGTCCACCGCTTCCAGAGGCTCATCGCCTGGGTGGATGCGCTCGGGCTCGGGGCCTACGCGGCCTTCGGCGTGCAAAAATCCCTCACCGCCGGCCTGCCACCCTCGGCCGCCGTGCTCATCGGCGTCATCAACGCTGTCGGCGGCGGCCTGCTGCGCGACGTGCTCACCCGCGAGGAGCCGCTCGTGTTCAAGCCCGGCCAGTTCTACCTGCTCACGGCGCTGGTCGGCGCGGTCACCTTCATCTGCGCCGGTGCCTATCTCGCCATCAGCGCGTCGCAGGCCGCGTTCCTGGCCATGGCGGTGACCTTCCTCTTCCGCTCCGTCACCATCGCCTTCAACTGGCGGACCGCCCCGGTTTCCTCCGGGGTCATCTTCAAGCAGGGCGACGACACCGCGCCGCCGTTCCCGCACAAGGACTGAGCCATGCGCCGCTTTATCCTCGCGCTCGACCAGGGCACCACGTCGTCGCGGGCCATTGTCTTCGACCGGCGCGGCCGCGCCGTCGCCACCGCGCAGCAGGAATTCGCGCAGCACTACCCGCAGCCCGGCTGGGTCGAGCATGACCCGCGCGACCTCTGGGCCAGCACGCGCCGCACCGCGCTCGGCGCCGTCGCCGAGGCCAACCTCACCGGCCGCGCCATCGCCGCCCTCGGCCTCACCAACCAGCGCGAGACCACGCTGCTGTGGGACCGCCGCACCGGCCGGCCGCTGCACCGCGCCATCGTGTGGCAGGACCGGCGCACCGCCGCCGCCTGCGCGTTACTCAAGCGCCGTGGCCTCGAGCCGCTTTTCCGGAAGAAGACCGGCCTGTTGCTCGACCCGTATTTCAGCGGCACCAAGCTCGCGTGGCTGCTCGACCACGTGCCCGGTGCCCGCCGGCGCGCGGAGCGGGGCGATCTCGCCTTTGGCACCGTGGACACCTGGCTGCTCTGGCAGCTCACCGGCGGTCGCGTCCACGCCACCGACGCCACCAACGCCTCGCGCACCCTCCTCCTCAACCTGCGCACCGCCGACTGGGACAACGAGCTCCTGAAAATCCTCCGCATCCCGCGCGAGGTGCTGCCCGAGGTGCGCGCGAGCAGCGGCGTCTTCGGCGAGGTGTCCGCCGTGCCGGCGCTGAACGGCATCCCCATCAGCGGCATCGCCGGCGACCAGCACGCCGCGCTCTTCGGCCAGGCCTGCTGGTCCCCCGGCATGGCAAAAAACACCTACGGCACCGGCTGCTTCCTGCTGATGCACACCGGCGACCGGCCGGTCGTTTCCAAGAACAACCTGCTCACCACCATCGCGTGGCAGATTGACGGCCGCCTCGAATACGCGCTCGAGGGCTCCGTCTTCATCGGCGGCGCCGTCGTCCAGTGGCTGCGCGACGGCCTCGGCCTCATCGCGAAGTCCGTCGATGTCGAGAAACTCGCCGCGCAGGTCACGGACAACGGCGGCGTCTATCTCGTGCCGGCCTTTGCCGGGCTCGGCGCCCCGCATTGGGACGCCGCCGCGCGCGGTGTCATCACCGGCCTCACGCGCGGCAGCAACGCCGGCCACCTCGCCCGCGCCGCGCTCGAGAGCATCGCCTACCAGAGCGCCGACCTGCTCCGCGCCATGGCGGCCGACTGCGGCCGCCAACTCCGCGAACTCCGCGTGGACGGCGGCGCCACGGTGAACAACGCCCTCATGCAGTTCCAGGCCGACCTGCTCCGTGTGCCGGTCGTCCGCCCGCGCACGACGGAGACCACCGCGCTCGGAGCCGCCTACCTCGCGGGTCTCGCCGTGGGCTTCTGGAAAAACCGCGACGAGATCGCGTCGCTCTGGTCGGCCGACCGCACCTTCCGCGCGCAGATGCCCGCCGCTCCCGCCCGCCGCCTGCTGGCCGGTTGGCACGCAGCGGTCCGGCGGACCAGATCCCCGTAACAACCGCCGCGGCCGCGCGTCCTACCAGCCATGGAGCAACTCTGGAACCCCGCCCGGCTCGCGATCGGCTTTGTGGTCCTGTTCGCGATCTTCGTGCCGCTGGAGGCCTTGTTCCCCCTGGTGCGGCGCCGTTTCTGGCAACGCCGGGGCGCGTGGGCAGACCTCGCCCATTTCTTCATCAGCGGGGCGTTGCGGAAGTTCCTCACCCTGGTCTTCGCCTACGTGCTCATCACGCTGCTCGGCTTTCTTGTCTGGCCGCCGTTGCAGCAGGGGCTCGCCGCCCTGCCGCGCGCGGCGCAGTTCGTCATCGCGCTGATTGTCTTCGAGGTCGGCGCCTACTGGGGCCACCGCTGGGCCCACACCGTGCCGTTCCTCTGGCGGTTTCACGCCGTCCACCACTCGAGCGAGCACCTCGACTGGCTGGCCGCCTCGCGCGTGCATCCGGTGGACCAGACCTTCATCCGCCTCTGCGGCATCCTGCCGGTTTACCTGCTCGGCTTCACCCAAGCCACCTTCGGCTTCCTCATCGCCGTGGACGGGCTCATCGCCATCTTCATCCACGCGAATCTCCGGCTGCGCTTCGGCTGGCTCGAGCGCCTCATCGCCACCCCCGCCTACCACCACTGGCATCACGCCAACGAGGGCCCGGAGACGCAGAACAAGAACTTCGGCGGCCTGCTGCCGCTCGTTGACGCCCTCTTCGGCACGCTTTACCTGCCCGACCGCCTGCCCCGGAAATACGGCATCGACGAGCCGATGTCCGACAACTACGTCCGCCAACTCGCCGCGCCTTTCCAGTCCGCCAATAAGCCGGCAACCCGCCCGCCACCGGGTGCGTAAAGCCCCGGTTAACAGGTGTTTTTTTGACTTGGGGGCCGCAGGGCGGGCTTGCAGCCGGGGCGTCACTCGGGCAAGTGTGTCCGTCCTCACACCCGCCTGCCGCATGAAAATTTTCCGCCCGCTTGCCGCCGTTTTCCTCGTGTCCGCGCTTGGCCTGGCCGCCCTCGCCCAGGACAGCAGCGAGCTCGCCTCGCTCCGCGCCAAGGCCGAGAAGGGCAACGCCATCGCACAATACAACCTCGGCCTGGCCTACGCCCAGGGCCGCGGCATCGCCGCCGATCCGGTCGAGGCCTACGTGTGGCTCTCCCTCGCCCGGGAAAACGGGGCCCGCGGCCGCGCCCTCGACGGCATCGTCGCCGCGCTGGACAAACCCACGCTGGAGCTCGCCCAGCAGCGCACCCTCGACCGCAAGGCCGCCCTCGGTTCCGGGCGCGCCCCGGCCGCCAAGCCCGCGCCCGCTGCCCCGGCCACCGACCTCCAGCCCGCCCCCGTCGGCGCCGAACCCGGCGAGGACCCCGCCCTCGCCCGCCTGCGCAAGGAGCGCGATGCCTACTCCGCCAAGCTCGGCGAAATCGCCGCCGAGATGGACGCCCTCCGCACCGAGCGCGACCGCCTCGCCGAGCAGGCCGCCGAACTGCAAAAAAATTCCCAGGCCCTCAGCCGCGGCCTGCAGGAAAAGGCGCAGGCCGCCGAGGCCCGCGCCGCCGACCTCGCCCGCACCACCGAGTCCCTCCAATCCGAGCTCGCGCAGGCCCGCCAGGCCCTCGCCACCAAGCCCGCCGCCGACACCACGACGCTCGACGCCAAGAGCCGCGAGCTCACCGCCGCGCTGGCCGAACTCGAGTCCGCCCGCCAGTTCGGCCGCCAGGTCGAGGACACCCTTAACAAGGTCAACGACGACAAGGCCCGCGTCGCCGCCCAGGCCGCCGCCGAGCTCGAGTCCGCCCGCCAGTTCGGCCGCCAAGTCGAGGACACCCTCAACAAGGTCAACGACCAGAAGGCCGCCGTGGAAGCCCGGCTCGCCACCCTGACCGCGGAAGCCGGCCGCCACCAGCAGGAGCTCGCCGCGCTCGCGCAGGCCAAGGACGCCGCCGAAAAGGCCCTCGCCGCCCAGCCGACCGCTCCCGCCTACCCCGACCTGCGCGACCGGGTCGCCAGCCTCACGGCGGAGCTCTCGGCCGCGCGCACCGCGGCCCCGGCCTATCCCAACTTGTCCGCCGAAGTCGCCAGCGCCAAGCAGGAGGTGGCCGCGCTCGCCCAAACGAAGGCGGACCTCGCCGGCCGTGTCACCGAACTGGAGGCCAAGCTGTCGGCTGCCGAGCAGTCTCTCGCCGCCAAGCCCGCGGCTCCCAGCTATCCCGACCTTCGCAACCGCGTCTCGGAACTCGAAACCTCACTCGCTGCCGCTCGCAATGCGGCCCCGAAGTATCCCGACCTCTCCGGCAAGGTGCGCGAGCTCGAGGCTTCCCTCTCGCAGACCAACACCGCTCTCGCCGCCGCCCGCAACGCCGCGCCCGCCTACCCGGATCTGCGCAACCAGGTCAGCGAACTCGAGACGAAGGTTGCCAGCCTGACCGCCTCGACCGCACAGGCCCAACAGCAGGCCGCCCAGCTCGCCTCCGCCCGGGACGCCGCCGAAAAAGCCCTCGCCGCCCGGCCCGCCGCTCCCGCCTACCCCGACCTCCGCGACCGTGTCGCCAGCCTCACGACGGAGCTCTCGGCCGCCCGCAATGCCACGCCCGCCTACCCGGACCTGCGCAGCCGCGTGAGCGAATTGGAAGCCCAACACTCTGCCGACTTGTCCGCCGTAGCCTCGGCGAAGGCGGACCTCTCCGGCAAAGTGGCCGAGCTCGAGGCCGCCCTCGCGCAGACGAACTCCTTACTCGCCGCCGCCCGCAATGCCTCGGGCGCAGAAGCCGACCGCACCAAGCAACTTGAAACCGCGCTCGCCCAAGCGAAGGCGGCCGCTCCCGCCTATCCTGACTTGTCCAGCCGCGTCCGCGAACTGGAAGCCGCCGCCACCGCCACCGCCGCCGCCCGCGCGGAGACCGTCGCCCAAATCGACACCCTCGCCCAGGCCAAGGACGCCGCCGAAAAGGCCCTCGCCGACAGCTCCCGCCAGCTCGTCGCGCTCCAGAACGCCAAGCCCGCCGCGCCGGCCTACCCCGACTTGTCCGGCCGCGTCGCCGAACTCGAGGCCGCCGTGGCCGCCACGATCCAGAAATTTGGTGCCTCCGAACAGGCCCGCGCCGATCTCGGCCGCCAGTTCGACGACTACAAGAGCAGCACGGCCGCCGCCCAGCGCGAGCGCACCACGCTCCTCTCCAACCTGAAGATGCTCGAGTCCGACAAGGCCGCCCTCCGCCGCCAGGCGGACACCGCCGCCACCGAAACCAGCCAGCTCCGCACCCAGGTCGCCTCCCTCAAGGCCCAGGCCGCGAACCTCAAGCCCGCCGCCCCGGCCTACCCGAATCTCACCGACAAGGTCGCCGAACTCGAGGCCGCCCTCGTCGCCGCGCGCAGCGCTGCGCCCGCCTACCCGGACCTGCGCAGCCACGTCACCGAACTGGAAGCCAAGCTGTCGTCCACCGAACAAGCCCTCGCCGCCAAACCCGCGGCTCCCAACTATCCCGACCTCTCCGGCAAAGTGGGCGAACTCGAGGCCGCCCTCGTGCAGACGAACACCGCCCTCGCCGCCGCCCGCAATGCCGCGCCGGCTTATCCGAATCTCGCCGGCCGCGTAAATGAGCTTGAGGCGGCTCTGACCGCCGCGCGCAACGCCGCGAGCGCAGAAGCCGACCGCACCAAGCAACTTGAAGCCGCGCTCGCCCAAGCCAAGGCCGCCGCCCCGGCTTACCCGAATCTCACCGACAAGGTCGCCGAGCTCGAAGCCGCGCTCGCCGCCAAACCCGCCGCTCCCACCTATCCTGACCTGAGCAGCCGTGTCTCGGAACTGGAAGCCCAGCACTCCGCCGACTTGTCCGCCCTGGCCTCGGCGAAGGCGGAAGCCGGCCGCGTCTCGGAACTTGAAACCGCGCTCGCCGCCGCGCGCAACGCCGCACCGGCTTACCCGAATCTCGCCGGCCGCGTCACCGAACTGGAAGCCAAGCTGTCGGCGGCCGAGCAGTCTCTCGCCGCCAAGCCCGCCGCTCCCAGCTATCCCGACTTCTCGGGCCGCGTCCGCGAGCTCGAAGGCCAGCTCGCCTCCGCCCAGGCCGAGCTCGTCGCTGCCGGCCCCGCCCGCGCGGAGCTTTCCAGCCGCGTCACCACGCTCACCGGCGAGGTCACTCAGCTCCGCGCCGACCGCGAGCGCATGCAGAAGCTTGTCGCCGACACCGGCCGTCAGTTGAGCGAAGCCCAGCAAGCCGCCCGCAGCCGCCCCGTCGCCCCCCCGGGCTACCTCGAGCGCCAGCGCGAGCTCGAGGCCCAGCTCGCCGCGGCCAAGGCCGCCGCGCAACCCGCCGCCGCCCCGGCCTACCCCGACCTCTCCGGCCGCGTCCGCGAGCTCGAGGGCCAGCTCACCACCACCGAGGACAAGCTCGCCGCCGCCACCACCGCCGCGCAAGGCGCCACCCAGGCCGGCGCCGAGGCCACCCAGCTCCGCCGCGAGCGCGATGAATTGTCCGGCCGCGTGACCACCCTCGCCAGCGAGGTCGCCCAGCTCCGCACCGACCGCGAGCGCATGCAAAAATCCCTCGCCGACACCGGCCGCCAGCTCCGCGACACCTCGGCCGACTCCACCCGGCTCAAGGAGCTCGAAACCCAGCTGGCCGCCCTGGGCGCCGAAGCCGCCCGCGCCAAGCAGGACATCGCCGCGCTCACCTTGGCGAAGGAGGCCTCCCAAGCCCAACTCGGCGGCATCACCAGCGAGCGCGACGTCGCCCGCGCCGCCCAAGGCGAGCTCCGCGACACCATCGCCCGCCTCGAGCAGGAGAAGACCGCCCTCGCCGCCAACCAGGCCGCCCCCGCCACGCAACTCTCCGCGGCCCCGGCCAACCCGGACTTGTCCGCCGAAGTCGCCAGCGCCAAGCAGGAGGTAGCTACGCTCACCCAAACGAAGGCGGATCTCTCCGGCCGCGTCCGCGAACTCGAGACCGCCCTCGCCGATTCCCGCGCGCAACTCGCGGCGGCCCAGACCGCCCCCGCCACCCCGGCGCCCGCCGCCGCGACCGGCGGCGAGGACAGCGAGCTCGCCAAGAAACTCGCCGACACCGAGGATCGCCTCGCGACCTCCCTGCGCGGCTACGCGCAGCTCCAGCGCGAGCGCGACACGCTCGTGGAAAATGCCAGCGCGGCCACCGCCGCCGCCACCGCCGAGCGCGACGCCCTCACCACCCAAGTCGCCACGCTCACGGCGCAGGTGGACCAGCTCCGCACCGCCGCCCAGGGCAGCGAGAGCAGCACGCAGGCCGAGCTCGCGCGCCTCAACGACGCCGTCACGGCCCTCCAGCGCACGCAGGCCCAGGCCTCCAGCGAGGCCGCCGCCGCCCGCGCCCTCACCCAGCAGCTGCAGGGCGCCAACGCCGTGCTCGCCGGGGAGAACTACCAGCTCAAGACGATGCTCGCCCGCACCGCCGGCGGCCCGACCCCGACCGCCGCCGCGCCGGTCTCCGCCCCCGGCCTTCGCACCCACGTGGTGGCCAACGGCGACTCGCTCTCCCGCCTCGCGCAGCGCTACTACGGCAGCGCCAGCCGCTGGCAGGACATCTACAACGCCAACGCCGCCCTCCTCGGGCCCAACGGCATCCTGAAAGTCGGCACCACCCTGCGCATCCCGTAAGGTCCGCCGGCGGCGGAACGCCGGACGCGCAACCATGCCTGCGTGATTGCTGTGGCACGGGCTTCCAGGCCCGTGAGTCAGCCCATGGGCAAGGATGCCCCTGCCACCTGTTGCGGCCACCAGCTATTTGATGCCCAATGCCCGTAGCTTCTATACCATTCAGCTTGGTTTGGCTTTTTGTAGGGGCGGACACAAGGTCCGCCCCTACAGTGCCAATTCACGATGTAACTGGTTTTAGCCCTTTGTCATCGCGAGGCCCGCGAAGCGCGCCGTGGCGATCCAGCTGGATTGCTTCGTCGCTCCGCTCCTCGCAAGGACAGTCCAAAAGCCAAGCCGGAACGATGCCCGCCGGGAAATGTGGGAGCGAGCTTGCTCGCGACCTAGCCCAAAAAGTCGCGAGCAAGCTCGCTCCCACAGGCAGGCACTGAAAGGTGAACGGGAGCTCGATGGCAATGCAGGAGGGCCCCTATTCTCAGACCCCAGGTTATCTGTGGTTGAAGGAGTCCTACTGCATCGTTCCGGCTACGGGATGTTGGTCTGACGGGTAGGGCCACCGGCCCGGTGCGCCGCGGCGGATCGAGCCGCTCCGCCCTCACCCGCACCGCTCCGGCCCGCGCAGCGTCGGGAAGACCCGATCAGGGGAATTATACCCGAGGGCCTTCATCGGCGTCTGCGCCAGCCACCACGCCAGCTCCGCCGGGGATTTGTCCATGCCATGGCGCGCCATGAAGATCATCTCGTTCACGCTGCTCAACACGACCTTGTCCGGGATCGGCGCCCATTGCACCGCGCCCGCCTCCGGCTCGATCCACCGCTGACGGTGGAGCTCCAGCTCCGTGCCCTCGAAAGCCAGCCAGGCTCCCTCCAGAAACCGTCGGATCAGGGCGTTTGCATCGGTCACGCCCCGGCCGGACAGCACAATCGGAAACAGCGACGCCGTGTTGCAGAACATCAGGTGGCGCTGCCGGCCGTCCCGGAACTCATGCACGCACCAGTCGGCCACGCGGTTGTCCACCGGCGGCGGCACGGCGGGCACGGCGAGCTTCAGGCGTTTCGCCAGCATCTTGGTCGGGCGCAGGGTGAGCATGCCTCCTTCTCCCCTTTCCCGCGCCCGCTGGCAACCCCGGCCGCTTCTCACCCCTTGCCGCCGCGCACCCGCTGGCGGCGGGCCACGTCGAAGGTCGGCGGGCAGTCGAGGGGCGAGTGGCCGCCCCACATCTCGGGCGGGAGCAGCTGGCGGTAGCGGCCGCGGGTGCGCAGCAGCGCCGTGTGCAGCCAGTGGCGCTGATAGACGCGGAACCAGTGGCGGTCATGTGGACCGCTCAGGCGGGTGCGGATGCCGCGGCTGGTGCGGAAGTAGGCTTCGGTGCGGCGGTAGAGCCAGTCTATCCAGCGCCTCCGGGCGAAGCGGCGCTCGCGGGTGACGGCCTGCACCTCGTCCACCACGGCCTCGGCGGCGTTCCAGCAGAGGGTGGCCTGCAGGTCGTTGAAGGGCGGCTGGGGCCGGGGGAAGGAGCGGAGATACACCGGCCGCGCGCGCGGGTCGGTGGGCATGGGCAGGCCGGGCGGATCAGTCGGCTTGTTCGGCGGAAGCGGGATTTCCCGGGCCGCCTTGTCATGGCGAGGAGCGGAGCGACGATGCGATCCAGCTGACTGGATGGCCACGACCGGCTGCCGCCGGGCTCGCGCTGACAATCCCTCAGGATGCCGGTGCGTTCCCTTCGACGAGGGCGATTTCCTCGGGCGTGAGGCCATAAAGCTGGTAGACGAGCTGATCAATTTCCCGGTCGGTCTTGGTGAGGGCGTTCTGGAGCGCCGCCTTCTCGGCGTCGGACTTCGCCACCCGCAGCGCCGGCGTGAGCGTCAGCATCTTGTCCACGAGGGCGACGAGACGGTTCGTGGAGGCTCCCTTTGCAGGCAATACAATCGGCAGATTCCTGATGAAACGTGCTTCGAAGCTGAAATAGCCCCCCCGCATCTGAGTGGCCGTTTGTGCAACAATCCAACCAAGCACGTCGCTGTTGAGCAAAGCTAGCAACACTTGGGGCGCGACATCATCGATGGGTAAAATCCCGTAGCCACCGGCGACACCTCCCGTGAAAAAACATTCGCCGCTGGCGTCGTGCGAGAATGCCGGACATGGCGCGATATCGGGCGTAAAGATTTTCGGAAGGGGCATTACGTCAAGAGCCTGAGTGCGCCCGAATGCATACCAGCCACTGCCCCTCATTTTTCCATCTTCGCGGTTCTCCAAATAGCTCTTGTTCGCCAGCAGATATTCCCAAGTGTGCGGGAATCGTTTTGCGAAATCCTTCGAGTCGATCAGTGCTGCGGCACCGTCATGCTTTTCGTATGGAAAAAGAATAAGGCGATCAGTCTTCGTCATTGAATACCGTCGGCTATCTCCACCCTTGATAAGCGGATGTAACAAGTCGGATTCGAGTTCGAATTCACGTTTGAGTTGGGGTGACCAGATTTTCACTGTGCGTTTCGAACGCGACCGTTCTTCGACAATGTAGATCTTGTCGGCGCTGGTCTTGATTCCTTGAAAGATGCGCTTCGTAACTTGGTCGAGTTTCAGCGGGATAGATTGGAGTCTGGCGAGCAGCGATCCGCGCGCCCCGCCGGCAATAACCCAGTCACCAGCGGTCAGAGTTCCGGCTGAAATTGATTCTACCACCGCACGAGGTTGCGCACGCCATTGCCTGAGATTGGAGACTGGCGTGTATTCGAAGGAGTGTTGTGCTGTGCGTTGTAGAAAAAGCAGGCAGGTATAGGTCGTAGCTCCGTCGAAGATCTGTTGGTGGCCAAAATGAACAATACCGGAGACATGCCCACCGCTTGAAAGAAAATCGCGTATCGCTTCGCCATACTTCGCGTTGAAGAATTTGTGCGGCACGATGTAGCCAAATCGTCCATGAAGGTTCAGGAGAGCCAGAGCGCGCTCGATAAAGACGACATAGAGGTCGTAGTTACCTGATCGCGCAGCGGCGTAGCGTCGTCCGAGATACTCCACAGACGCAGAATCAGTCTCGTTTAGGGTTTGAATCCGCACATACGGCGGATTGCCGATGACCGCATCGAAGCCGCCGGCCTGCATGATCTCGGGGAACTGCACGTCCCAGTCGCCTGCGTTGACGCGCACCAACTCGGCGGGGTCTAGCGAGAAGTCGGAGGCGATGAGGGAGTTGAAGGACTTGATGTTTCGGTCCAGCGGCGGGAGCAGGGGCTCATTGCGGAAGAGCTCGGTCTGGGTGCGCAGGGTTTCGCGGTTCTCCCCCTCCAGCATCTTGAGGTAGAGCGAGAGCTGGGTGACCTCGACGGCTTGGGCGTCAATGTCCACGCCGTGGATATTGTTCTCCAGGATGCGGCGCTTGAGGGCGGTGGTGAGGCGCACGTCGCCGGCGGCGTCCACGTAGCAGTCTTCCTTGCGGCGTTTGTCGGGATTGGCCGTGAACCAGCGGAGATGGTGGGCCATCACCTCCTCGTAGGCGCGGAGGAGGAAGGAGCCGGAGCCGCAGGCGGGGTCCACGATCCGGAGCTTCTCCGCCTGCTTCGGCGTCCTGCCGGCCAGCAGGCGGCCGACGGTCTGCTCGACGATGTAGTCGGTGATGTAGCGCGGGGTGTAATAGACGCCGCCGGCCTTCCGCACCTCGGGCTTTTCCTCGATGGTGGCGCCGCGGCCCTGCGGGCGGAGGATTTTCCCGAGGAAGCGCTCGTAGGCGTCGCCGAGGATCTCGACCTTGATGTCGGCGAAGTTGTAGCCGTTGTCGTCGTCCACCAGGTCGAGGAGGAAGTTGGCCAGCCACTCGTCGCCGACGGTGAGCTCCTCGGAGAAGTGGGGCTTGAAGAGCTGGCCGTTGAAGAAGGGCTTGTAGCTGGGCGGGCGCTGGTCGAGGGCGCGGATGTGGTCGGTGAGCTCGCGGTAGAGGCCGCCCTCGGTGCGCCCGCGCGCGCCGTAGCCGGCGGCCGGCGGCTCCTCCTCGGCGCCGCCGAAGCGCAGGCGCGTCTGCTTGCCGGGCTGGCGGAGCTTGGGCTTGGCCGCCTCGGGCTGCTGGCGATACCAGCCGTCGAAGAGTGTCTGGAGGAGCGTGCCGGTATCGATGCCGCGGTCCTCGCAGATGCGGAGGAAGACGAGGCGGTCAATGATGCGCTGGGCGGCCTCGTTGAGCCGGTGGCCCTCGAGCAGGTCGGCGCGGTCGTTGTGCTTGAGCAGGTCGGAGCCGAGCTGCTGGCGGACGCCGTCGAGGAAGTTGAGGAAATCGGCGTCGAGCGCGCGGGTGCGGTCGGGCTTGATGAGGTAGCCCTGCCGGCCCTGGAGGCGCAGCGGACGCTTGGGGAGGGACTCGATCAGGCGGTCGATGCTGCCGGTGCTGACGTTCTCGTAGGCGAGCAGGTCCCAGAGCTCGCGGGCGGCGGCGGGGTATTGCTTGAAATGGAGAACCTTCCACTCGCCGACATGGGGCTCGTCGAGCAGCGGGCGGGCGCCGACGACGTAGATCTTCAGCTCCTCGAAATCGGAGAGCAGGGCGAGCGGCACGCCGCGGGCAAAGGCGTCCTTCTTGGCCTGGAGGATGTGGCGGTTGTGGAGGACCTCGGCGGGCTTCTTGGCCTCGCAGGTGAAGCGCTCGGTGCGGGCGTGGCGGAAGACGTAGTCGGCGCGGGTCTGCTTGCCCGAGAGGTGGGTGCGCACCTCGATGGCCACCTCGCGCTCGGTGTGGATGAGGCCCTTCTGGTTGCCCACGTCCCAGCCCAGGGCGCGGAAGAAGGGGTCGAGGAAATCGGCGCGGAGGGAGGCCTCGAGGTAGTCCGGCGTCGTGTAGCCCGGATGCTGGCGGTCGAACTGGGCGACGAGGCGGGCGAGCTCGGCCTGGAACGATTCGAAGGTGGCAGGGGTGTCGGAGGGCGCCATGAAAGTCGGCCGCGAGCCTGCGGGCCGGCCCGGGGATTGCCAAGCGGTTTAGCGCCGCGCCGAACAACCTATTCCCGACAGCCTGGTTTTCTGTAGCGGCGGTCTGTGACCGCCGTCGAAGGTGGTGTGGTGATCGTTCGGCGGTCACAGACCGTCGCTACAGGACAGGCCGTTATTCGGATAGGCTCCTAGCGCAGCTCGCAAGCAGGTGTCGCCACCGGCGCTCGGAGTGTGGGAGCGAGCGGGCTCGCGACTCGGCCGGGCCCGGCCGGGCCGCGCCTCACGCCACCGCCAGGATCACCGCGAGCGCGGCGAGCGAGGCCGGCACGCTGAGCACGATGGTGCCGGAGGCGAGCGCCTCGTCGCCCTTCAGCTCGAGCGCCACGGTGTAGGACACGATGGCCGTCGGGCACGCGAGCAGGATCAGCACGAGCTTGAGCTCGGCCGCGCCGAGGCCCAGCGCGCGCCCCACCAGCCAGCCGAGGGCCGGGGCGGCCGCGGCCTTCACCAGCGCCGCCGCCAGCGGGCGCGGCCAGTGCGCGCCGAGCCGCGCGGTCACCAGCGAGCCGCCGACCCCGAGCAGGCCGAGCGGCAGCGCCATCTGGCCGAGCGCGGAAAAAGTCCGGTCCACCGCGACCGGCAGCGGCCACCCCAGCAGCGCCCAACCCAGGCCGGCGATCGTCGCCAGCAGCGGCGGCGTGACCGCCAGTTGCCGCAGGAGCGGCCCCACCATGCGCCAGCCCAGGGTGTGCTGGCTGAGCAGCAGCACGACGACCCCGGCGACGTTGTAGAGCACCATCATCGGGGCGATGGTCACGATCGCCGCCGTGCGCACGGACAGGCCGCCGGCCAGCGGCGTGTCCGGCAGCGCGTAGATGACCGGCAGGCCGACAAAGGCCAGGTTGCCGCGAAAAGCTCCCTGGACGAACGTGCCGATCGCCGCGCCGGGCACGCGCAGCAGCCAGGCCACGGCGTAGGCCGCCACGATGACCGCGCCCGTCGCCCCCAGCATCACGCCGAGCATGCGCCCGGCGCCGGCGGACTGGTGGAAGGAGGCCGCCAGTTGGGAAAACAACAGCGCCGGCAGGCCGACCCAGTAGGTGACACGGTTGGCCTCCTTGAGAAAGTTGGGCGGGACAAACGCCGCCCGCTGCAGCCCGGCCCCGAGCGCGATGAGCAGGAAGACCGGCGCCAGGGTGTTCAGGATTTCCACGGCGGCGACGATGTTGGGATGTGCCGGACGCTGCAAGCATTGGGCGGGAGGGGCGGCGCTGGCGCCGACGGGCAGGGCGCACCGGTCCGGTGCGCCGCGGCGGAGCGAGCCGCTCCGCCCTACCTCCAAACCCGTCATTATTCGCTGCGCTCAGAATGACCAACAGGAGACCCCGGTTTTCGTCTCGCCCCTTTCGCTCTCACTCTCACCCTCACTTCTTATGTCGCATTCGATCGCGTTCATCGGCACCGGCGTCATGGGTCGCAGCATGGCGGGCCACCTGCTCCAGGCGGGCCACGCGCTGCACGTCTTCAACCGCACGAAGGAGAAGGCCGCGCCGCTGCTCGCCGCCGGCGCGCGCTGGCACGACACCGCCGGCGCGGCGGCGGCACAGGCGGACTTCGTGTTCACCATCGTCGGCTTCCCCGCCGACGTGGAGGCGACCTACTTCGGCGCGGACGGCGTGCTCGCGGCCGCCAAGCCCGGCGCGGTGCTCGTGGACATGACGACCTCCAGCCCGCGGCTGGCGCAAAAGATCGCCGCCGCCGCGGCCGCCAAGGGCTTGGCCGCACTCGACGCGCCGGTGTCAGGCGGCGACGTGGGGGCGCACGAGGCGCGGCTCGTCATCATGGTCGGCGGCGACGCGGCGGCGTTTGCCCGCGCGCAGCCGCTGTTCGAGCTCATGGGAAAGAACATCGCGCTGCACGGCGGCCCCGGCGCCGGCCAGCACTGCAAGATGGCCAACCAGATTTCCATCGCCTCCATCATGATGTCGTGGTGCGAGGCGCTGACCTACGCGCAAAGGGCCGGCCTCGACCCGGCGCGCGTCATCGCGAGCATCGGCGGCGGCGCGGCGGCGAGCTGGTCGCTCAACAATCTGGCGCCGCGCGCGCTGCAGGGCGACTTCGCCCCCGGTTTCTACGTGAAGCATTTTCTGAAGGACATGCGCATCGCGCTCGAGTCGGCCGAGGCCATGCAGCTCGACCTGCCGGGCCTGAAGCAGGCGAAACAACTCTACGACGAGGTCGCCGCGCGCGGCTGGTCCGAGGACGGCACGCAGGCGCTGCTCAGGCTTTACCAGCAGCGGGCCTGAGCGTCGCGGCGAAGCGGCGGATGATGGGGTTGCGCTTGCCCGTTTTTGTTTTGGTGCATTCCCGCACCTCATCGACGCGGAAGACGACGCCCGGCTCGAAGAATTCCCCGAAGCGCGCGCGGATTTTTCCAGCGATCTCCGCGCTCCAGCCGGGTCCCGGGATCACCTGCAGGATCACCAGCGCCGGCGCCTCCTGCACCAGGCAGAAATCCTTCACCGCCGTGCGCCAGGTGAGCAGGATCTCGTAGGTCGCATCCAGCAGGAAGCCCGAGGAAATCTCCCGGCCGGAGGGCAGCAGGAAGCTGTCGTTCTTCCGGCCCTGCAGGTTCACGAGCTGGCGGAATTTCCAGCCACAGGCACAGGCTCCTTCGCGCAGGGTGCCCAGGTCGTTTTGCACGTAACGGATCATGGGCATCGCGAAATTGTGCAGGTTGGTGCCGACAATCACCCCCGGGGCGCCGGGCTCCGCCCCGGGCACGGGCAGCGTCTCGATGTAATTGATGTCCTCGAACAGGTGGTAGGCGCCGCACCGGCATTGCGCCGCGATGCGCGTGAGTTCCTCCGAGGAATACTCGTCGAGCACCGGGCAGCCGAGCCGCCCGGCGAGGTAGTCGCGCTCCGCCTGCGTGGACATCTCGGAATTCACCGAGACGCAGCGCAGCCGCAGGCTGGCGCGCGCATCTGCGGGGAGTTCCGCCTCGATCTGCTTGAGGTGCGACGGGTAGCACACCAGCAGCTCCGGCCGCACCTTCACCAAGGCCGCGGCGATCCCGGCCACCGGGGTGAGCGTCGGCACAAAGTGCATCGGGTAGAGCCCGAAGAGGGAATTGAAGGGATACGGCGAGGTGTAGATGTAGAGCTGCCGGTGCCAGGGCCGGTAAGCGAAACCCATCTCGTAGAGCCGCAGTCCGGCCAGCGCGTAGGTGACCATCGCGCGGCTGTCGTAGCAGATGTCGAGCACCTTGCCGCTCGATCCGCTGCTGCGGGAGACGATCAAGCGGTCGAGGTCGTAACCCGCCGCCAGCATGCGCTCCGGGTAGTTCGCGATCACCTCATCCTTGGTCACCACCGGCAGCCGGTGGAAATCCTCCCAGCCGCGCAGGTCGGGCGGCGCGAACCCGGCCCGGCGGTAGTGGTCCCGGTAAAAGGGAATGTGCGCATAGGCATGGGCCACGAGCCGGCGGATCCGGTCGAGCTGCCAGGCCTGCATCTCATCGCGCGAGAAATACGGCGCCCGCCGCAGGAAGGCGCCGCCGAACATGAATTCCTTCAACAGCGCGGCCAGTTCGAAGATTTGGAGGTTGCGCATGGGCGTCAGAATTCGGGCACGGTGAAGCGCGTGGAGACCATCAGCGCGGCCAGCCCGAGAAACACGCCGGGCCAGACCCAGGCCGGATACGGCAGCACGGTCGTCACCAAGCCCCCGGCGAGCGGGACGAGATAGCCGTTGTAGGTCACGGGCAGCCCGCGGTAGCCGCCGCCCACCAGTCCCTCCACGGCAAAGCGCGCGAGCCGGAACGCGCCCGCCAGCACAAAGACCCCGGCCGCCAACCAAACGAGCACCCCGCCGTTCCGCGCCGTCACCCACGTCACGGGCGCCCAGACAAAGCAGATGAAGTCGGCCAGCATTTCCGCCGGGCCGGCGAACGCGCCCCGGGGCCAATTGCGTTTCCGCGCCAGCCAGCCGGCCAGGGCATCCACCCAGACACAGCCCACCAACCCGGCCGCGCCCACCCAGCGGCTTTGGTCTCCGGACAGCGCGACGACGGACAGCGCCAGCGCGCTGCGCAAGGTCAGCCAAGCCAGCCGCGGATCGCGCAGGTGGTGATTCATAGTGCGCCCCAGTAATAGCCGTAGATGGCCAGCCAGTAGATCGCATGACCCGCCACCGCGAGGCGCGGGGCGGCGACGATCCGGCGGCGCAGCAGCCAGCCGGCGGCGCCAAACAACAGCAGTCCCGTGGCCAGCCGCTCCAACCGGGCCGGCACGCTGGCCAGCAGGAAAACGGGCAGGCTGGTGAATGTCGGCGCCTCAACGGCGTAGAGTTTGTAGGGAATGCCCGACAGGGGTCCGCGCAACAGCGCGAGGGCCCCGGCCTCCGCATAATCCGCCCTCACCTTCTCCACCATGGCCGGCCGCACGAAGGGCACCGCCTGCACCGTGCGCGCAGCGGCCGGCGAATTGGCGGCCCAGCCAAACAGGATCAGGCCGGCGACCAGCGCCCCGGCCACGGCCAGGAGCGTCTGCCTTACGGCGGCGCGAAACCCGAAAAGCGCCGTCAGCGTGAGCAACACGTCCGGCACCACAAAGAACAGTGTGCCCTCCGCCAACCCCCAGCTGAAGGCCAGCACGGACCCCGGCCACCCAGTCAGGCGCGCGCGCCAACCGCCCGCGTCCGCGGCATCCGGGGTGGTCATGGTCGAATTCCCCGCTGCTTGATGCGCCCCGCCTCCTCCGCGAGCGCAGGCCAGTCCACCAGCTCGAGCGCGAGGATGCTCAGCGCCGGATCGTCATCCCACCGGCGGTAGATCTTTTCCCAGTCGTCCTTGAACTCCGGCTGGGCCCGGCCGAGCGCGGCCACCAGGCCGGCATAAATTTCCGCCCGGTCCGCAGGCGCGCCCGCCCGGCGTTCCAGGGTGAAGGCCAGCCTTTGCCGACCGCGCTCCAGGATCACCCGGGCGCGATAGTTGCCGGTCAGCCAGGGCCCCAACTCGGGCGCGCGCACCGCGGCATCGAGCATGCTCTCCGTGAGATTGGTGCCGCAAAGCAGCAGGCAGCTGTCGGCCCGGCCGGTGACGGCGAGCACGTCCGGCAGCCCGATGACCTCCGCCCGCGTGAAAAGCGGGTTCGTCGGCGCATGCGCCGCAGCCCGCCGGAGCAGGGCCGGCCAGCTCAACAACCGCGCCGCGTCATGCAGGTTGTAGCGCACGAGCGGCACGCCCTGCCATTTGGTCACGGCCAGCTCGCCGTCCACCACCTCAAGGAACGCGGCCGGGTCCGCCTGATGGAACAGGTGCGGCACCACGCCGCCGAACCCGAGCGCCGCCGCCAAGCCGGCATCCTGTTCGCACCGGCCGCGGAGCCAGGCGGAGGCCGGCGACTCAAAGCCCAGCACGCCGGTGTCCGCGCTGCCGAAGATCGAGATCATCGCCGGCTCGCCCGGCGGCAGCCCGGCCGCGGCGTTCAACTCCAGCCGCACGCTCTCGGGAAACGGCTCGCCGATCACGACGTAGCGCAGCTTCGCCAACGGCAGCGGCCGGCCCGCCTGTTCGGCCCGCAACCGCAGGTGCGCGATGGCCGAGGGGCAGCAGAAGAGGATGATCTGGTCCACGAAACGTCCGGCCGACTCGATCATGGCAATGATCTCGTCGTGGTGGTTGCCCGGCGAGAAGACGGCGAAGGGATACGGCGCGGCGGCCGCATGGCTTTTCAGCACCCAGGAGAAATGCTCGCCCCCGATCCAGCTGCCCAGCGCCAGGCCGACCACCGCCAGCGTGCGCCGCTCGTGGATGCGGAACACGCCCTCGAGCAACTGGCCGAGTTTCCCCGCCGCCTCGCGCTGTCCGCCCTTCAATTGCGGCCAGTAGAATGCGCGGCCCGAGGAACCCGAGGAGCTGAAGATGGTGAACGTGTCCGCGAAATCGTCGGCCAGCAGGTCCGCGAACCCATGCGCCAGCAGGTAGTTCTTTTTGTCCGGCCGGGGCAGGTCGGCCCACGCTGCGGGCAGCCGATCCCGCCCGGCGGAGCGCAACAGGCCCCGATAGGCCGGCACCCGCGCCTCGGCCCGGCGGGCGATGTCCCAGGCCCGCGACGGGTCACCCAAGGCGGTCAGTTCTAAACCGGAGAATTCAGCCATGAGTCATGATGGATGCACAGCACGCACCGCATCGGTAGGCGTTTCACCGGACAGGTTCGAGCCTATACTGTATCCGGCCTCCTGGTTCTTTGATCAAACCGCGTCGGCCAGGGACGATTTGCGCCCGGCCCAGCTGGTCGGTTCGTTTCGTTTCCCCCATGAAACCCCCGACCCGTCTGCTTTTCGCCGCGCGCGGCTGGGCCGAGGACGGCACGCAGGCGCTGCTCAGGCTTTACCAGCAGCGGGGCTGAGCGTCGCCCAACGCACCGCGAGCGATATCGCCAGCCCCACGCAGACCAGATGCACGCCAAACTGGCCCCAGGCCAGCCGCGGCACGTGCGGCTTCGTGCCCGGGATATACAGGCTGCGGAACTGCGCCGCGAGCGGCAGCACCGCGTGGTTCATCGCGAGATAGACGAGCGCGCCATACGCCAGCCCGCTGGCCACGGCGTGTTGCGACAGGAATGGGACGCGCCGGCTGAGCAGGTAGAAAACGGCCGCCCACGCGAAGGCCACGGCGAAGTGCAGCAGCAACCCGAAGGCCGCGACGCCGGGCCCGCCCTGGAACGCATCCGCCCCGAGCAGGCCGCCCGCCACCGCCTGGAGCACCCGCACCGGGCTCATGCCGGCATTGACCCACGCGGTGAGGAAGGCCCCGTTGATGTCGAGCACCCCGCAGGCCAGGCCGCCCGCGAGGATGGCCGCCCCGGCCCGGGACGGGGTGGCGGCAACCGGCGGCGTGCTCATGCCGCCAGTCAGGCACAACCCCGCCTCCGGGTGAAGCCAGCAAATGAGTGTCATGTCCGGTTCGCTGGATTGACTCAGCGGCCCACGCTCACTCTCACTTCTCGCCTCGCCATAGCCCACGGGGCGTCGGCGGGTCACCCTCACTTCCCTCCCCCGCACCATGTCCCTGCCCGCCTCGTTCTCCGGCGTCACCGTCCACCCCAAGGCCAACATCTATTTCGACGGCAAGGTCGTCAGCCACACCGTGCTGATGCCGGACGGTGCGAAGAAGACCCTCGGCCTCATCTATCCCGGCAGCTACCACTTCGGCACCGGCGCGCCCGAGCGCATGGAGATCGTCGCCGGTGCCTGCCGCGTCACTCTCGACGGCGCGACCGCGGCCCAGGATTATCCGGCCGGCACCAGCTTCGACGTGCCGGGCCAGAGCGGATTCAGCATCGAGGTGAAAAGCGGGATCTGCGAATACATCTGCTCGTTCCTCTGAGTGGCGTAATCGGGCTCGCGCGCCCGGCTCGCGGTGCTAGGGTGTCCCCATGCGCTTGCTGAAGTCCCTCCTCCTGGCCGCCGCTGTCGTCGGCGGCGGCCTGTTGCCCGCCACCGAACCGCTCGCCGACGGGCTCTACGCCGAGTTCACCACGCCGCGCGGCGTGTTCGTCACCGAGCTGTATTACCGGCAGGTGCCGGCCACCGTCGCCGGCTTCGTCGGCCTCGCCGAGGGCACGCTCTCCCCGCGCGGCGGCCAGCCCTTCTACACCGGCCTGACCTGGTATCGCGTCGTGCCGGGCTTCGTCATCCAGAGCGGCAACCCCGGCCTGAAGGACACCGGCGACCACATCATCCCGCACCGCTTCAACGACGAGTTCGTGCCCGGCCTGCGCCACCGGGATGTCGGCATCCTCTCGATGGCCAACGCCGGCCCCGCCACCAACGGCTGCGAGTTCTTCGTCACCCTCGGCGACTGCACGCGCCTGAACTACCTGCACGCCGTCTTCGGTCGCACCATCCGCGGCCTCGAGGTGCTGCCGCTCATCCAGCCCGACGACAAGTTCTCCATCAAAATCCTGCGCGTCGGCGCGGAGGCGCAGGCGTTCAAGGCCGACCCCGCGGCCTTCCAGGCGCTCGCCGAGAAGGTGCCGGCCTACTCCGGCGCGGCCGAGCCCGGCCCGGCGGCCCACTTCGACGATCCCGCTGGACTCATCCCCGCCGAGCCGCCGCGCGCGAAGAACTTCAACTACAAGCTCGCCAACTTCGAGCACGCCACCGGCGTGCGCATCGTCGCCCGCCTGTTCGCGAAATCCCCGACCGCCACCGAGGACGCCGTGCCCGGCGCCTGGATGCGGGCGCTGGCCGCAAAGCTCGGTGTCGTGCAGCGCGGCGCGCTCGCGGTCTATTTCGCCGATGAGGGCGACTGGCGCGTGTGGATCGGCGACGAGTCCACCGGTGCCTTCCTCGGACGGTCCGCCACCAAGGACGATCTCGCCGACGGCGGCGCCTTCCACGACGCGAAAGAAGCCTTCCTCGCCGCCACTCGCGCCGAGGGTGACGCCGCCTACGAAAAACAAAAGGCCGGCTCGCCCGCCGACCGCCCGCCGCCCCCGGCCCAGCACCTCAAGCTCCAGACCGACGCCGTCCTCGACCACCTCATCCTCAAGCTCGAACCCAGGAACCAATCCCCAAACCCGTCATCCTGAGCGCAGCGAAGGATCCATCAGGGATCGCCTCTGTCACTGGATTCCTCGCTCCGCTCAGAATGACAGCCAACCATATGAAAAATATTTTAGGCATCCTCACTCTCACGCTTGCCGGTTCCTTGGTCGCCGCTGACCACGCCAAATCCCTCGTCGCGCAAAAGCTCGCCGCCGACTACCCGGCGCTCGACGCCCTCTACAAGCACCTGCACGCCCACCCCGAGCTCTCGCTCATGGAGGAGCAGACGGCGGCCCGCCTCGCCGCCGAGCTCCGCGCCGCAGGCTACGAGGTCACCGAAAAGTTCGGCGGCACCGGCATCGTCGGCGTCCTCCAGAACGGCCCGGGGCCGGTCGTGTATTTCCGCACCGACCTCGACGGCCTGCCCGTCGCGGAGGAGACCGGCCTGCTCTACGCCAGCACGACGCGCGTCACCAACCTCGCCGGCCAGGAGGTCCCCGTCATGCAGGCCTGCGGGCACGACATCCACATGACCGTCTTCACCGGCACGGCGCGGATGCTCGCCGCGCTGAAGGACCGCTGGTCCGGCACCGCCGTGTTCATCGGCCAGCCCGCCGAGGAGATCGGCGTCGGCGCGCGCGCCATGCTCACCGCGGGGCTGTATCGGAAATTCCCCGCACCCGACTACGTCCTCGCCGTGCATGACAGCGCCACGCTGCCCGCCGGCACCGTCGGCCTCCTCGAGGGCTTTGTCATGGCCAACGTGGACTCGGTGGACATCACCGTCCGCGGCCGCGGCGGCCACGGCGCCTATCCCAACACCACCATCGACCCCATCGTGCTGGCCGCCCGCATCGTCACCACCTTGCAGACCATCGTCAGCCGCGAGACCCGCCCGGTGGACCCGGCGGTCGTGACCGTCGGCTCCATTCACGGCGGCACCAAGCACAACATCATCCCCAACGAGGTGAAGCTGCAGCTCACGCTCCGCTCCTACTCGGACAGCGTCCGCCAGCACACCATCGCGGCCCTCCGCCGCATCTGCCGCGGCGAGGCCCTCGCCGCCGGCGTGCCCGACGAGCTCATGCCGGTGATCAGCATCAAGGAGGACGAGTTCACGCCCGCCACCTACAACGACCCCGCCCTCACCCGCCGCGTGCGCGGTGCCCTCGTCAGCTGGCTCGGCGCGGAGAACGTGACCACCATTGACCCCGAGATGGGCGGGGAGGATTTCAGCCAGTTTGGCCGCACCACCGAGAAGGTGCCGATCTGCCTCTTCCGCGTTGGCGCCGTGGACCCGGCGAAGGTGGCGGAGAGCCGGCGCACCGGCGTGCCGCTGCCCTCGCTGCATTCCAGCAAGTTCGCCCCGCTGCCCGAGCCGACCATCAAGACCGGCGTCACCGCGCTCACCGCCGCCGCGCTCGACCTGCTGGCGAAAAAATAAGCCCCATGCGCCAGTTCGGAATTCTTTTCCTCCTCGGCTTCATCCTCGTGTTCATCGCGTGGCAGGCGCGCACCGGCGTCTTCCGCCGGGCCAACCCGGGCGAGCCGACCAACAAATACATGCGGCAGGCCATGGAGAAACCGCAGGTCAGCGAGGCGGATGCCGCCATCCTGCGCACGCAATACGGCACGGCGCACGTCAACTCCTCGGGACTGCGTTACCTCGTCCATGCGCCCGGCACCGGCGCCCCGCCCGCCCCCGGCAGCGAGGTGGTCGTCCATTATGACGGCTACCTTCTCGACGGCACGAAATTCGACAGCTCGCGCGACCAGGGCACGCCCTACGTCTTCCGGCTCGGCACCCGCAGCGTCATCCTCGGTTGGGAAGAGGCGGTCGCCGGCATGAAGGTCGGCGAGAGGCGCACGCTGCTCATTCCCTGGTGGCTCGGCTACGGGGAGGCCGGCCACGGCCAGGTGCCGCCCAAGGCCATGCTGCGGTTCGAGATCGAGCTGCTGGAAATCAGGTAATACCAATTGCCCGTAGCCCGCGCGGGCGGACACAAGGTCCGCCCCTACAGTGCCAATTCACGACGCAACTGGTTTTAGCCCTTTGTCATCGCGAGGCCCGCAAAGCGGGCCGTGGCGATCCAGATGGATTGCTTCGTTACTCCGCTCCTCGCAATGACAGTCGAAAAACCAAGGGCTGTTGGTGTCAGGAAAGAGGCCGGCGTTTTTCCTGATTCCCTGAGTTCCACATTTTCCGTCCCGGGCTCACAGCCCGAGCAGGCTGCCGTTGCGCTTGAGCCACTGCTCGGCCTCGCGCCACCCCGGGCAGACCTCCTGCACGCGGGCCCAGAAGCGGTCGGAGTGGTTCATCTCCCGCCGGTGCATCAGCTCGTGGTAGATGATGTAGTCGCGCACGCTGTCCGGCGTCTGCACCAGGCGCCAGTTGAGTGAGATCGTGCCGCGGGCCGAGCACGAGCCCCAGCGCGAGCGCTGGTTGCGCACCGTCACGTGCTTCATGTCCACGCCGGTCTCGGCCGCCAGCTCCCAGGCGCGCGCCGGCAGCTCGATCTTGGCCCGGCGCGCGAACTGCGCCTCCAGCCTCGGCCGGAGATCACCGTCCAGCGACGCCACCGGAAAGACATCCGCCACCACGCACACCGCGGGTTTGCCCGTAAATCCGGCAGAGCGCGGAGTTTTCGGGACAAACGCCGGGATTCCAGCAGGAATCAACGGTGCTTCTGTCGCGAGGCGGATCGCCACCCTCTCCCCGCGCCACAGCACGACGGTGCCAATGCCCCAGCACGCGGCCACGCGCGGCTTCCGGGCCTGCCGCGCCCGCGCCCGCTCGAGCCAGTCGCGGTTCTGCTCAACAAAAGCCCGCGCGCCCTGCTCCGATCCCCGCGCGGGCACCGTGGCCACCGCCACCCCGTCCTTGCGCAGGGTCAGCCGGTAATGCCGGGCGCGCAGGCTGCGGACAAACACCAGGTCGGCCGGGGCTTCGCTCCGGGTTTCGAAGTGTTCGTGCGGGTCGTCGGTCACGCGAGCCAAGGGGCTAAAGCGTGCCGCGGGCCGACGCCAGCCGACAGTTCGCCCGCCGCCGCCCCGTGCTTGCGTTGCGGTTCGCACATCTTACGCGTGGTAACCAAAAAGATACGCCGCCCAATTCCTCACCTTTTTACCTGAATGCTTGCACGGTTCATAAATAACAGTAGGATGCCGCTTAACTAGCTGAATGCCGCCTGATTCCTCCATCACCCCGCTGTCCCGACGCCGCTCCCGCGCGTTCACCTTGGTGGAGATCATGGTGGTGGTCGTGATCATTGGCCTGCTCGCGGCGGCCGCCCTGCCCGCGTATCGGCTCATCACCATCCGCTCCCGGGCCACCACCGTCGTCAACGACCTGCGCACCTTCTCCACCGTCTTCATCACCTACAGCCTCCAGAACGGCCGCTACCCCGACGACGGCGATCCGCAGGTCGTCCCTCCACAGGTGGCCGGCCAGCTGCCCGGCAACTTCACCCAGCGCACACCCATCGGCGGCGTCTACAAGTGGAATTTCAACGTCCCCGCCGATGGCGTCCCGGCCAAGGCCGCCCTGATCATCCAGGCGGAATCCGGCTACCCCATCATGGACGACCTCGACCAGCTCGAGGCCGTGGACAAGCAGATCGACGATGGCGACCTCGCCACCGGCAACCTGCTGCTCGGCTCCACCAATTCGCTGGTGTTCATCATCGAGAAATGAGCGCCACCTACCGCATCACCCTCGTCCAGCTCAAGGCCGACGCCTCCGCCGTCGGCAGCGCGAGCGACAAGCTCGAGCACGGCACTCACCCGGTCGAGGAGATCATCCGGCTGGCCGGCAAGCTCCACCAGCTCGACCTCTCGAGCACCAAGGCCGAGCCGGGCATCATCGTCCAGCGCGGCGACAAGGGCTGGCGCATCGGCGTCCATCAGGGCGGCCTGCGCATGCACAAGAGCATGTCGCTCTTCGATGATTTCTGGACGATTGCGCAACCGGCGGACATCGCCGGGCTCCCGCCGTTCGCCGCGGCCAGCAGCGCCGCCACCGCCGCCCGCCCGGCTGCCACTCCCGCCGGGAAATCGCCGGGCGCCGTGCGCACCGTCATCGAGGCGGCCGGGCTTTTCGCCGCCGCCCTCGTGCTCATCGCGGTCGGCCTCCATTTCGGCCTCCCGCAGCGCCGGCTGAGCGACAAGCCCGCGGGCTTCACCCTCGTCACCTCCGCCAGCGAGAGCGCCACCATTTTCCAGGCGGTCGCCGGCTCCTATTCCACCGGCAAGGCCGCCGGCAACAGCCTCGTCGTCATCACGCCGGAGGGGCAGGTCACCATCAGCACCATCGGCAAGGACGGCAAGGCCACCAAGCCCCGCCTGCAGGAGCAGGGCCGCGCCGGCCGCCAGGCCGGCATCCCCTGCGTCCTCACCTCCACGGGTATCCTGATCGCCGGCATCGAGCCGCCCGAGGCCGTGAAGGTCGGCAACTTTGCCTGGCGGAAGGCGCCCGTCTCGGTGACCGGCGTGAATTGACCGCCGCTCAAGCGAGGCGCTTGGCGAAGATCACATTGGGCTGCAGCGTTCCGTCCGGATCCATCGCGTAGTCGGGGATGCCACCGCAGCGCAGATAGCCGAGCCGCTCGTAGAGCCCGGCCGCGCCACCCGCCCCTTTGCTCGTGTCGAGGAACAGCAGCGTGCGCCCGCGCCCCCGGGCCTCCGCCTCCAGCGCGTGCATCAGCGCCGTGCCGGCCCCGCGGCCGCGCTGCCCCGCAAACACCAGCAGCTTCTGCACCTCCGCCCGGTGCCGGCCGTTGCTCCGCCGCTCCAGTGCAAGCTGTCCGCTGCCGATGAGCCGGCCGCGCGCGTCCCGCGCCGCCAGCAGGATTCTGTTTCCGCCGGCCAACTCGGCCCCGACCTGGCGCCAGTAGTCCGCCACCTCGCCGTCCGCCAGCGGCAGCGTGAAGCCGATCGACGCGCCGTGCTCCACCGCATCGCGCAGCAGGGCATGGAACTCGGCGGCATCGCGCGCCAGGCTCTCGGGAGCAACCGGGGAGATGTTCATAGCAGTTCCAGCCGCCAGTCGGGCGGCGCGCCCTTGGCCAGGGTCAGCCAGCCGAAGCTCGCGGGGGCCTGGCGGTTCGGCCGCGTGATGCAACCGGGGTTCAGCCACCGCACGCCGCGCGCGTCGGTCTCGTCGCGCGGCACATGGGTGTGCCCGTGCAGCACGATGTCCGCCCCGGCCGGGGCGCGGCCCGGCGGGATGTGAACCAGGAAACACCGCGCGCCCGCCCGTTCCAGCCGCAGCTCCAGCGGCCAGAGGCGGTGCCACTCGTTGTTGCCGAGCACCACGTGCAGCGGTTTGCCCAGGCCCTCGAACTCCGCCAGCGTATCCGGCTCGCACACGTCGCCGAGGTGCCAGATCTCGTCGGCCGCCGCGAGCCGCGCGGGCAGCCCCGGCGGATACCGATCGTGGGTGTCGGCGATGACCGCGATGCGCGTCACTTGGCCGCGGCGGGTTCCACCAGCGGCACGTAGGGCTCCTCGCGCAGGTCCGGGGCGCGCTTCCCGGCGAGCAGTTGCCACCACAGCCGCGCGCTGGCGGCCACGATGATGAGCACCAGCACCAGGAACGCGCCGGTCACGGCCACATCGATGTGGTTGTTCAGCACCTGCGATTTCCACGTCGCCAGCTCGGCCGGCGTGCCCCCCGCCGCGATCTTCGCCTCGAGGCCGCGGGCGATGGCCAGGAAACCCACCGGGGCCGGGCCGAAGATCTTCATCCACCCCGCCGTCATCGTCACCGCGAGCAGCCAGGCCAGCGGCGCCAGCGTGACCCAGGCGTAGCGCTTGCGGCCCATCTTGATGAGCACGGTCGTGCCGAGGGCGAGCGCGATGACCGCGAGCAGCTGGTTCGCCACGCCGAAGATCGGCCACAGCGAGTTGATGCCGCCGAGCGGATCCACCACGCCCTGGTAGAGGAACCAGCCCCAGGCGCCGACGAACAGCACCGTCGCCGCCGTGTTGCCGGCGAACGAGCTCGTGTCCCCGAGCTTCCGGGAGAAGAGCCCGAGAAAATCCTGCACGAGGAACCGGCCGACGCGCGTGCCGGCATCGATCGTCGTCAGGATGAACAGCGCCTCGAACATGATGGCGAAGTGATACCACAGCGCCAGGGCACCCTTGCTGCCCAGCACGCCGGCGAACATCTGCGCCATGCCGACCGCGAAGGTCGGCGCCCCGCCGGTGCGGCCGATCATGGTCTTCTCCCCCACGCTGGCCGCGAGGTCCGCCATCTGCGCCTCCGCCACCGGGTAGCCGAGGGCCGTGACCTTGGCGACCACCGCCGCCGGCTCGCCCTTCATGTTGATCGCGAAATACTCGCCCGGCTCCATCGCGCAGGCGGCGATCAACGCCATGATGCCCACGACCATCTCCGTGACCATCGCCCCGTAGCCGACGATCCGGATGTGGTTCTCGCGCGCCAGCAGCTTGGGCGTCGTGCCCGAGGCGATGAGCGCGTGGAAGCCCGACACCGCCGCGCACGCGATGGTGATGAAGACGAAGGGGAACCAGGGGCCGGCCACGACCGGCCCGGTGCCGTCGATGAACTTCGTCAGCGCGGGCATCTTCAGCATCGGCGCCAGCGCCACGATCGCGATGCCCAGCGCCACCACCGTGCCGATCTTCATGAATGTGCTCAGGTAGTCCCGCGGCGCCAGCAGCAGCCACACCGGCAAAATCGAGGCCAGCAGGCCGTAACCCATGATCCACCACGCCAGCGTCGTGCCCTTCATCGTCAGCCAGCCCTCCAGCGCCGTGCCGTGGACAAACTGCCCGCCCCACACCGCCGCGAGCAGCGCGCCCACGCCAAAGACGCTGATGCCGAGCAGCCACTTGCCGCCGGTGCCGCCGTAGCGCATCGCGCAGCCCATGATGACCGCGATCGGCATCGTCGCCGCGATGGTGAACACGCCCCACGGGCTCTCCGCCAGCGCGTTGACCACCACCAGCGCCAGCACGGCGAGCAGGATGATCATGATGGCGATGATGCTGATGAGCGCCACCAGCCCCGCGAACGGCCCGACCTCCTCGCGCACCATCTGCGCCAGCGACTTGCCGCGCCGCCGCACCGAGCAGAACATGATGACGCTGTCGTGCACCGCGCCGCCGAGCGTCGCGCCGATCAGCATCCACAGCATGCCGGGCAAAAAGCCGAATTGCGCCGCCAGCACCGGGCCGACCAGCGGCCCCGGCCCCGCGATGGCCGCGAAGTGGTGGCCGAAGACGACCCACTTGTTCGTCTGCACGAAATCCTTGCCGTCCTCATTCACCCGGGCCGGCGTCGCCCGCAGCTCGTCGAGCGTCAGCACCTTCGCCATCAGCCACGCGGAGTGGAACCGGTAGGCCACGGCGAAGAAGCACAGCGCGGCCACGACCATCCACAACGCGCTGACCGGCTCGCCGCGCGACATCGCCAGCACGGTGATGGCACCGACACCCAGCGCGACCACGAGAAACCAAGCGCCCGCCCGTAACCAAGAGGGAAATTTCATGGGATAAGGCCCTCCACTAGAGCGGGCCGCCGCCGCTTTTCAATCTTTCCCCTTTCCCGGTGCACGTGGGTCGCGTGCGCCCGCCGTATCCGATGCAGCCGGGGCGGACCTTGTGCCTGGCGGTCAGGGGCTGATCCGGCGCGCCGCCGCCTGGGCCTTGAGACAGAGCTCGGCGGCCTTGAACGCGTGGGCCTGCGTCATCGCCTTCTCGGTGCGGTTGAGACAATCGAGGATCAGCTCGCCGAAAAACCGGAAGCCGACCTGCCCGGCCAGGCTGAGGTGCTGCTCGCCCTTGTCGTCCACGAGGTAGAGGTGGTCGCCGGCCGGGTCGCGGGCGACGTCGATGTATTTGCGGAGCTCGATGTAGCCCTTGGTGCCGAGGATGACGGTGCGGCCGTCGCCCCAGGTGCCGAGGCCAGTCGGGTTATACCAGTCGACGCGGAAGAAATTGGTCGTGCCATTGTTGCCCTGCAGCGAAGCCTCGCCGAAGTCCTCGAACTCCGGCACGTCGGGGTTCGCGTGGTTGGCGATGGCGGCCTGGATGATCGTGGCGTCGGTCGCGCCGCTGTAGAAGAGATATTGCTCGATCTGGTGGCTGCCGATGTCGCAGAGGATGCCACCGTATCTGGCCCGCTCCCAGAACCACGCGGGGCGGTTGGCCTTGGGCCCGATGCGATGCGGCCCGAGGCCGATCACCTGGACCACCTTGCCGATGGCGCCGCCGTGCACGAGGTCGCCGGCGTGCATCGCGCACTCCGAATGCAGCCGCTCGCTGTAGTAAACCATGTATTTCCGCCCCGTGGCGGCGGCGACGCGCCGGGCCTCGGCCAGCTGGTCGAGCGTGGTGAAGGGCGTCTTGTCCGTGAAGTAGTCCTTGCCGGCCTGCATGGTGCGGCAGCCGATTGCGCCGCGCTCGTTGGGGATGGCGGCGGCGGCGACCAGCCGCACGGCCGGGTCGGCCAGGATCTCGTCGAAGGAGCGCGCGACCTGCGTGCCGGGATATTTTTCGAGGAAGGCGGCCACCTTCTTCGGGTCGGCGTCATACACCCATTTGAGATTCGCCCCGGCCTCGCGCAGGCCGTTGCACTGGCCGTGGATGTGGCCGTGCTCGAGGAAGGCCGCGGCAAACACGAACTCCCCCGGCTGCACCACGGGGTGGGATTTGCCCTGCGGGGCGTAGTTCATCCCGTCGGATTTCTGGGACATCCGGCAAGGAAGGCCGCGCCCGGCCGTGATGGCAATTTTTTTGGCACGCTGGCCGTTCGTCCGGGGTGGAACCCGGCCTCTGGCCGGGTTGCTTGCATGCGCGCATCCTGAAAACCCGTCCGGAGGCCGGGTGCCACCTTGTCATACCCAACCCCGCGCTCGACTTCGCCCGGCGGCGAACAAAGCTCCGCCTCCGCATGGGCACCCCTCCCCTTGGTTTCGGCATCATCGGCGCCGGCACCATCTCGACCTTGCACGCCAAGGCCATCGCGCAGCTCACCGGCGCCCGCCTTGTCGGCGTCGCCAGCCGTTCGCTGGAAAACGCCCGCAAGGTGGCCGACCCGCACGGCGCCTTCGCCACGGCGGAGACCGCCGTCCTGCTCGCCCGGCCCGACCTGCACGTCGTCTGCGTCACCACGCCCAGCGGCGCCCACCTCGAGCCCGCCCTCGCCGCCATCCGCGCCGGCAAGCACGTCGTCATCGAAAAACCCATCGAGATCACCCCCGCGCGCGCCGACCGGATCCTCGACGCCGCCGACCGCGCGAAGGTGCTCGTCGCCCCGGTTTTCCAGGGCCGCTTCGGCGACGGCGCCCGCACCGTGAAGGCCGCGCTCGATGCCGGCCGCCTCGGCCGCCTGGTGCTGGCGAGCGCCTACGTGAAATGGCACCGCACCGCGCAGTATTACACCGGTTACCGCGGGTCGCTCGTCCTCGACGGCGGCGGCGCCGTCATCAACCAGGCCATCCACGGCCTCGACCTGCTCCAGTGGTTCGCCGGCCTGCCCGCCGAGGTCTTCGCGTGGAAGACCCGGCGCGTCCACACCGGCATCGAGGCCGAGGACACCGCCGTCGCCGCGCTGAAATTTCCGAGCGGCGCGCTCGGCGCCTTCGAGGCCAGCACCGCACTCTGGCCCGGCTGGTCGCGGCGCATCGAGCTCTGCGGCGAGCACGGTTCCGTCTCCCTCGAGGATGACCGCATTGCCAGGTGGGAATTCCGCGAAGCCCGCCCCGGGGACGACGCCATCCGCGCCGGCGGCGCCAATGCCCTCGGTTCCGGCGCCAGCGACCCGAAGGCCATCAGCGTCGAGGGCCACCGCCGCCAGTTGCAGGACCTCGTGGACGCCCTGTCGGCCGGCCGCGCGCCGTTGCTCGACGGCCGCGAGGGCCGCAAGGCCGTCGCCCTCGTCCACGCGATCTATCAATCGGCGGATACCGGCAAACCGATGCAACTCTGACCGGCCCCCGCCGGCACATTCCGTTTGCTTAACGTTATAGCACTCGCGGCTTCGACTGCTCCCGCCGGCCGGGTCTAGCCTCACCCCCTTACCCCATGGAACCCACCACCACCACCCGGCAACGCGGCATGGTCCTGCTCGCGGCCTTCCTCGGCTGGATGTTCGACGGCCTCGAGATGGGCATCTTCCCCCTCGTGGCCCGCCCCGCCCTCCAACAGATGCAGGCCGCCTCCGGCCTGGTGGACGACAAGTTCGTCGGCCATTGGATGGGCATCGTCACCGCCGCGTTCCTGCTCGGCGCCGCCGCCGGCGGCCTGGTCTTCGGCTGGCTCGGCGACAAGGTCGGGCGCGTCCGCGCCATGAGCGTCGCGATCCTGTGCTACTCGGTCTTCACGGGCCTCGTGTATTTCGCGCAGGAGCCCTGGCACCTCGCCGCGCTGCGCTTCGTCGCCGCGCTGGGCATGGGCGGCGAATGGGCCCTCGGCGTGGCGCTCGTCATGGAAGTCTGGCCGGAGAAAAACCGCCCGATGCTCGCCGGGGTCATCGGCGCCGCGGCCAACGTCGGCTTCTTCCTCATCGCCTGCGTCGGCATGTTCTACGCCGTCACGCAGGATACGTGGCGCTACGTCATCCTCGTCGGGGCGCTGCCCGCCGCGCTGACCTTCATCATCCGGCTGTTCGTGCCGGAATCCGAGAAATGGCGGAAGGCCGCCGCGGAAAAACCCACGCGTCCCGTGGCCGAGATCCTCGCCGACTGGAAACTCCTTCGCCCCACGCTCGTCGCCACCCTCATCACCTCGATCGTGCTCATCGGCACCTGGGGCTCCGTCCAATGGCTGCCGTTGTGGGCCGGCCAGATGGCCGGCCCCGCCAGCCCCAAGGCCGGCGCCTACACCCAGGCCATCTCCGCGTTCGGCTCGATCATCGGCTGCCTCACCGGCGCGTGGATGGGCGGCTGGCTCGGCCGGCGCCCGACCTACATCCTCCTGTGCCTCGGCTCGCTCCTGGGCTGCGCGTGGCTGTTCCGCACCGTGGACACCTTCGGCGCCGAATTCCTCGTGATGACCTTTCTCGTCGGTGCGGTGACAGCGGCCTTCTTCGGCTGGCTGCCGCTCTACCTGCCGGAGCTTTTTCCCACCCGCGTCCGCGCCACCGCGCAGGGCCTCGCCTACAACACCGGCCGCATCCTCGCCGCGATCGGCGCGCTGCAGATGGGCGCCCTCATGCAGACCTTCCACGGCAGCTACGCCCAGGCGGGGGCCGTCGTCACCCTCGTCTATGTCGCGGGCCTCTTCCTCATCTGGTTCGCCCCCGAGACCAAGGGCCGGCCGCTGCCGGAATGACCGCCACGCCGGGCAACCCCGCTCGCCCCCAGCCCGGTCCCGGCCTTCGATCCCTGAGGCCAGTGGCTTGATGGAACCCGAGGCCGGGAGCCCGGGCCGCGGGAAGGCGCCGTCAGCCGCCTCGCGCCCGTTCAGCCGAGCAGCATCGCCCCGTCGGCCGCCTGCAGGTGGATCATTTCGGGTTCGCGGCCGTGGGCGGCCCGGTGGACCCGGGCGATTCCGGCCGCGTCAGCCGCCGTGAAGTTGTCCTTCGTCAGCGCCATCACCGCGCCGCCGAAGCCGCCGCCGGTCAGCCGCGCGCCCAGCACCGCCGGGTGCGCCGCCAGCAGATCCACGAGCAGGTCGAGCGCGGGCGTGCTGTTCTCAAACAGGTGCTGCGAGCTGCGGTGCGAGGCCGTCAGCAGCCGGCCGACCGCCGCGAGGTCGCCGCGCCGGAGCGCCTCGACCGTGTCACGCACCCGCGCGTGCTCCTCGACGATGTGCTTGGCGCGTTTGGCGAGGGCCGGCGACAGCGCCCCGATTTTCGCCGCGAGCTGTGCCGGGGTGAGGTCGGCGAGGAAGGCGACGCCCAGCGCCTTGGCCGCGTCGAGGCACTCCTGATTGCGCGTGGCATAGAAGCCGTCGATCAGCGCGTGTTTTTCCCGGGTGTTGAAGATCCACAGGTGCGCATTCGCCGGAAATGGCACGCGGGCGAACGCCGGCCCGCGGCAGTCGATGTGCACGAGATGCCCGGCCTGGCCAAAGGCGCTCGTCCCCTGATCGAGGATGCCGCAGGGCACGCCGACGTATTGGTTCTCGGCGTGGCGGCCCAGCGCCGCGAGCCGGTCGGCCGGCAGGTCGGCTTTGCCGGCCAGCTTGAGCAAGGCCAGCGCCGTGGCCAATTCGAGCGCCGCGCTGCTGCTGAGGCCCGCGCCGGGCGGCAGGTCGGAGTCGACGAGCAAGTCGAAGCTGGCGGGCTGCGGCAGGCCGAAATCCTTCAGGCTGCGCCAGACCCCCAGCGGATAGTTGGCCCAGGAATCCGGGCCGGTGATCCTCGCGCCCGGATCGGACGGCAGCTCGAGCACGCTTTTCCCGCCGACACTGAACAGCCGCAGCCGCCCCTGCGCATTGGGCGCGGCCGCCACCCACACATAGCGGTCGATCGCCGCGCCCAGCACGGCGCCGCCGTTGTAGTCCGTGTGGTTGCCGATGAACTCCACCCGCCCCGGCGCGCGCGCGACGACCGCCGGCGCGCGGCCGTAGGTCGAAAGAAACTGGGCGGCGATGCTCTCGCGGGATGGGCTGCTCACGCCGACGACGCTGAAAGAAATTGCCCAATGTTCAACCGCCCTTCGCACCGCCCGGTGAAACCCGCGTCATATTCCCGCCAAACCGGCGGACGCTTCATCTGCGTCCGGCGGCTGCCGCCGAGCCCGCGATTTCAGGGTGCACGCGGCTTACTTCAGCGCGGCTTGCACCAGTTTCTCGTATTCCTCGGCGGGGGCGGCGCCGGTCTTTTGGTGCAGGATGCGGCCTTCGCGGCTGATGAGGAACGTGGTGGGGATGGCCTGGATGTCCCCGAAGGCCTCCACCACCGCCTCGTCGCCCATGACCAGCGTGTAGTTCATGCCCTTGGCCTGGGCGAACTGCCGGACGTGCGCCGGGCCCCGGCGATCCAGCGAGACGCCGATGATCGCCAGTCCGGCCGGGCCGTATTTCTTTTGCAGGGCGATGTAGCCGGGAATCTCCTCGACGCACGGCCCGCACCACGTGGCCCAGAAATCCACCACCACCACCTTGCCCTTGAACTGGTCGGAGCTCACCTCGCGGCCGTCCAGATCCCGGAGCTTCCATGCCGGGGCCGGCCGGCCGGCCGCCTCGGCCGCGCCCGCTCCCGTCGCCCGGCCGGTGGAAAAGAGCAGCGCGCCGGCGGTCAACAGCACGACGGCACCGAGGGCGGAGACGGCACGGAGGGAATTCATAACGGTTGAGCTGTGGGAGGAACCAGGCGCGATCTTGTTCCCGGACAAATGGCGCCGCGCGCCTCAGGCCCCGGATTGCTCGATGCTGAGGATCTCGATGAACTTCTTCATGGCCGGCGTCAGCACGCGGCCCTTGCGGTGCAGGATGGCAAGCGGCCGGGTGAATTCCTTCCCCTTGAAGCTGATCGCCGCCAGCGTGCCCTGCTTCACTTCCTGGACCACGGTCGCCTGCGGCACGATGGCCACGCCGTGGTCGATCTCGACCGCGCGTTTCACCGTCTCGATGTTGTCGAACTCCATCACCGGGGCGATCTCGAGTTTGAAGTCCCGGAAGATCTGGTCCACCGCCTTGCGGGTCGGGATGTCCGGGTCGAAACCGATGAAGCGGTGGCCGGCCAGCGCCTTGATGTCCACCTCGCCGGCCTGCGCCAGCGGGTGCTGGGGATGCGTGATCAGCACCAGCGTGTCGTTGCGGAACGGGATGTTCTCGATCTGCCGGATGCGCTGCGGGAAGGCGACGAGGCCGAAATCAACCGAGTTGTGCAGGATGTCCTCGTAGACCAGGTTGGAGCGGCGGTATTCGACCCGGACGTTGACCGAGGGGTAGTCGTGCAGGAATTTTTTGATGTAGGGCGGCAGCTCGTGCAGGCCGATGGAGTAGATGGTCGAGATGCGGATGGTGCCGCTGATGACCTTCTTCATCTCCTGCAGTTCGCTCTCCAGCTTCTCATAGACGTGGAGGATTTCCTTCGCCGCCTCATAGATGCGCTGGCCCTCGCGGGTCAGGTTGAACTGCTTCTGGCTGCGGTCGATCATCAGCGTCTTGAAATTGCGCTCCATGGAGCGAGCCTGCTGGCTCACGGCCGATTGCGTGATGCCGTTCAGCTTCGCCGCCTTGGAGAAACTCTTGGTCTCGACCAAGTCCGCGAAGATTTTGAAGTTTTCGATTTGCATACGGCCGGTGGGATTGGGCGCAGCATAAACGATGCTTATCGGCGCGCCACTCTAAAAGCTGCCCTCATAGCGGTTTATCGATTACGAAATCTTCCGGCGGCGGAGCCGGCCCGCGGCTGGCGCGAATAGCCGGGCCGCGGCCGGGGCCGCGCGCGGGCCATTTCCCCGACTCCAGAAAAATCGGCGGGCGGCCGGAAACTTTCCGCGTTGCGCTGCCCCCGCAAGCGCCTTGGCTGCCTTTCCGTGGAAGGGAAAAAATACACGGCCGCAGAGCGCCAGGCCCTGGCGGGGTTGCTGGATGATCCGTCGCCCGCCGTGCGCGCCGCACTCCTCGCCCAATTCGCCCGGCACGGCCGGGAAAGCGTGGAGCTGCTCCGCCACCTGGCCAGCCAGCCCAACCGGGTCCTGGCCCGGCACGCCGCCTCGTATCTGCGGGAGCTGAATTTCTCCGATCCGGTCACGGAGTTCCGCGGCTTCATCCGCTCGCTCAACTATGAGCTGGAGACCGGCGCGCTGCTGCTCAGCCGCACGGTCAATCCCGACCTCGATGTCGGCGCCTGCTGCCTGCAGTTGGACGCGCTGGCCGCCCGCTGCCGCCAGCTGATCGCCGAGCCCGCCACCGCGCGCGAAAAATGCCGGGTGTTGAACCGCGTGCTCTTCCACGAGCACGGCCTGCGCGGCAACACCGACCACTACACCGACCCGCTCAACAGCCACCTGGACCAGGTGCTCGTCCGCAAGAAGGGCATCCCCCTCTCCCTCTCGATGGTCTATCTGCTGGTCGCCGAGCGCGCGGGGCTGGAACTCGCGGCGGTCGGCCTGCCCGGCCACTTCCTCGTCGGCTGCTACGAGGAGAAGGTGCCCTTCTTCATCGATCCCTTCAACGCGGGCCTGTTCCTGAGTGTCGGCGAGGCCTTCGCCCTGCTGCGCGCGGGCCACCCCCAGGCCGTCGTCACCGAGCTCGCCCCGACCCCGGTGCGCGAGGTCCTCTGCCGGTGCTGCCGCAACCTCGTGAACCACTACACCGCGGCGGGGGACCCGGACCGCGCGCAGCTGTTCGCCGAATTTGTCGCGGAGTTCGAGGCCACCCACGAGCGGCACGCCCAGCCGTAAGAGCCTATCCGAACAACCTATTCCCGGCAGCCTGGTTTTCTGTAGCGGCGGTCTGTGACCGCCGACGAGCGCGGGGTGGTGATCGTTCGGCGGTCATAAAGCAGTTCAAATTGAAGTATAGCCGGAACGGATTCGGGTGGGCGCCGGTTTCCACACCGGCGCCGGGGAGCGCAGCCTGTCGCCGATATGGAAATCGGCGACCACCTGTGGCTACATCCTCATTTGAACTGCTCTAGACCGCCGCGACAGGACAGGCCGTTGTTCGGATAGGCTCCAAGGCTTCTCCCAAGGTGGAACCCGGCTCCGGCCGGGCTCCGCCTTTTCACGCAAAACAAAATCGGGCTCGTTCTCTGTGCGGAATCGGGCTTTGCTGCCGCCGCCCGATGAGCGCCGTTGCCGAATCCATCCACACGCTGGCCGACCTGGAGGCCTGGTCCCATCCCGGCACCGCGCTCGCCGTCATCGGCCGCCCGGTCGCGCACTCCCTCAGCCCGGCCATCCACAACGCCGCGCTCGCCGACCTCGCGCAGGCCGCGCCGCAGTTCGCCCCTTGGCGCTACTTCAAGTTCGACATCGCCCCGGAGGAGCTGCCGCAGGCGCTGGCGCTTTTTCACCGGCACAACTTCCACGGGCTCAACCTCACCGTGCCGCACAAGTCGCTCGCGGTGGAACACCTCGTCGCCAGCGACGCCCTTGTGCGCGCCGCCGGCGCCGCCAACACCCTCACCCGCACCGAGGCCGGCTGGCGCGGGGCCAACACGGACGGCTACGGGCTGGCGACCGCCCTGCGCGAGGAGCTGGGCGCGGAGCTGGCCGGGGCCGATGTGATTCTGCTCGGGGCCGGCGGGGCCGCCCGGGGGGCCGCCATCGAGTGCCTGCGCGCCCGCGTCGCATCCCTGTGGATCGGCAATCGCACCGCCGCCACCCTCGCCACCCTGCTGGGCGATCTCCAGCCGCTCGCCGGCGAATCGTCCGTCCGCGGCTTTGACCTGAACAATCCCCCGCCCGGCCTGCCGGCCGGCGCGATCGTGATCAACGCCACCTCGCTCGGGCTCAAGCCCGCCGACCCCGCGCCCCTCGACCTGAAAAAAATCCCCGCCCCGGCCCGTGTTTACGACATGATTTACCGCCCGCCCCAGACCACCCTGCTGCGGCAGGCCGCCGAACTCGGCCTCGCCCACGCCAATGGCCTCTCCATGCTGATCCACCAGGGCGCCCGCTCCCTCGAGATCTGGACCGGCGCGACCGCGCCGGTGTCCGTCATGCAGGCCGCCGCCCGCGCGGCGCTGAACGCCCCCTGACCATGGAAGCCTTCCAGGAAGTCGCCGTGTCCCTGCCGTGGCTGTATCCGCTGTTCGCCGCCGTGCTCGGTGCGTGTGTCGGGAGTTTCCTCAATGTCTGCATCTACCGCATCCCGAAGAACGAATCGGTCGTCACCCCGCCCTCGCATTGCGGCTGCGGCCGGCCCATCGCCTGGCATGACAACATCCCGGTGCTCAGCTGGCTGCTGCTGCGCGGCCGGGCGCGCTGTTGCGGCCGGCCATTCAGCTTTCGTTACCCGGCGATCGAGCTGCTGACCGCCCTGCTGTTCCTCGCCTGCTGGCTGCTGTTCCCGGCCGGCAAGGCGGTCGCCGGGGCGGTGCTGTGCTCGATCGTCGTCTGCGCGCTCTTCATCGACCTCGACCACATGATCATCCCCGACGTCTTCACGGTCGGGGGCGCCGCCGTGGGGCTGGCGTTGTCCGTGCTGTTGCCCTCGCTGCACGGCCAGAGCCATGAGATCTTCGCCCTCGCCAGCCTGCGGTCGGGACGCGACGCGCTGCTGGGGCTGGGGCTGGGTTCCGCGCTGGTGCTGTGGATTGCGCTCTGGGCCGAGGCCATCCTGAAGAAGGAGGCGATGGGGTTTGGGGACGTGAAATTCCTGGGCGCCCTCGGCGCCTTCGTCGGCTGGAAAGGCGCGGTCTTCGGCATGTTCGGCGGCGCCATGCTGGGCTGCGCCTGGTTCGTCGTCGCGCTGGTGTGGCAGAAGATCACCGGCCGGGCTTCGCCGGTCGCCCCACCGGCGGAAACACCGGAAGGCCAGCCGGCCGAGCTCGGGCTCGGCGTGCATGTGCCTTTCGGCCCCATGCTCGGCGTGGCCGCCCTGATCTATTTCTTCGGCGCCCACCGCTGGGTGGACGCCTACTTCGCGGAATTGTCGGCCCTGTTCTGAGCCGGCGCGCGCGGCGCCGGCGGCTGGAATTCCCGGGGGACCTCCCCGCTGCGGCCCTGCGCGACCAAGCGGAGGAGATACGCCATCGCCTCCTCGCGGGTCTGGCCACGCTCGCGGACGAGCTGATCCGCGCGCTTGATCAATTGCCGCGCCATCGCCCCGGCCTGCGCCGGCGTGGCACCGAGGTTGCGGCACAGCGCGGTGAGCTGGGCCAGCTCATCCATGGGGAAGGAGGGAAAATTCCGCCGGTCCGTCCGGCGCGCGACCGAGTCCTTCCGCCGGATTGAGGTTGATCAGCGAAAGCATGGCCAGCGCGACCATGTCATCACCGCGACTGGCCGCGGAGCGGATTTCGCCCACCTTTTTCCCGCCCTGATACAGCGCCGCCCGCGAGGCTGGCGGCGTGCCGCGACCGGTGAGCCTGTGCAACCGCCGGCGCACCTGGCCCAGGTTCTTCAGCCGCGCCATGACTTCCTGCCCGAGATAGCATCCCTTGGTGTAGGAGACTGCCGTCGCCTCCAGGCCGCCCTCGTTGGGCAAATCTTCCGGACCCAGGTCCAGCGGCACCGCCGGAATGCCGGCGGCGATGCGGGCAAAGTCGGCTTCCGCCGCGCTCATCTCTGTCGCGCCGTGCGCCATGAGCTCGCGGCGGATTTTTGTCACCGCCGTCTCCGTCCCGAGAATCTCAAAATTCTCGCCTGGCAGGAGGCGTCCGGCAAAGGCCAGCAGTTCGCCGGAGCGCACGAACCGCCCCTCCGCGGGCGCCGCGCCGAGCAGTTGTCCCAGGATCCCGCCGCTGCCGGCTCCGCTGAAAACCAGCGCGTGCGTGATGCCCGACTCATCCGCCAGCTCCACCTCGTCGGCGATGATGTAATCCTCGAGTCGCTGCCGAATGACGTCCGCCGCTGAATGGGCACTGGTTAACAGGAACTCGTTTTCTGAAATTCTCAGCACGTGGCTGTCCGCAAGGACCCTCCCTTTTTGATTCAGCCAGAGGCCATGGGTCGCGCTGCCCGGCGGGGGCCGCAAATCATTGCTGAACTGCCCCTGCAGGAACGTGAACGCGTCCTGCCCGGTCACCCTAATCAGGGTTTTCGGGCTGTGTGGCTGCGTGTATTTCAAACCTGAAATCATATTTTTATACGACTCAATATGCTCACAATGACCGACTTGTCACAGAATTTAAGAATCTTATAATCTTCTGGTTGACGGCCGGATGGAACTGAGTAGGTATTGAGCAGTCAACTAACACTTCTCCCCGCTTAGCGGGGAGTTTTGGGGTAACTAAGAAAGCAATGGCCGGTCGCTTAGGGGTAGGCGACCGGCCTTTTCTTTGCCCAAATTCGTAGCACACGGCAAGGACTTGATGCGAGGCGCCATGCCCCCACAAGCTGGCCTTTCATGCAAAAGACTTCGGACATCAATGTCGTCGAGACCCGCGCCCTGCCCTCGCCCGCCGCCTTGCTGGCGGAGCTGCCGAAGACCGAGAGCCAGGGTGATTTCGTGGCGCGTGCGCGCCGGGAGATTCACCGGCTAATTTTCACCGACGACCGCCGCTTCCTGCTGATCATCGGCCCCTGCTCCATCCACGACCTCGCGGCCGGCCGCGATTACGCGCGCCGCCTGGCCGCCCTCGCGCGCGAGGTGAACGACCGCATGCTGATCGTGATGCGCGTCTATTTCGAAAAACCCCGCACGACCGTCGGCTGGAAGGGCCTCGTGATGGACCCGCACCTCGACGGCTCGCACGACATCGCCGCCGGCCTGCGCCTCGCCCGCGCCTTCCTGCGCGACGTGCTCGACCTCGGCCTGCCCACGGCGACTGAGCTGCTCGATCCCATCACGCCGCAATACATCGCGGACCTCGTCTGCTGGTCGGCCATCGGCGCCCGCACGACCGAGTCGCAAACCCACCGCCAGATGGCGTCGGGCCTCTCGATGCCGCTGGGTTTCAAGAACGGCACCGACGGCTCCATCAGCTCGGCGACCAACGCCATCAAGGCCGCCGCCCAGCCGCACACCTTTCTCGGCATCAACCTCGACGGCTCCGCCTCCGCCATCGTCACCCGGGGCAACCCCGATTGCCATGTGGTCCTGCGCGGCGGCTCGGCCGGACCCAACTATTCGCCCGCCCACATCGCGCAGACCGAGCAATTGCTCGCCAAGGCCGGCCTGCCCAAGTCCATCCTGGTGGACTGCTCGCACGACAACTCCGCGAAGCAACCCGAGTTGCAGCCCGAGGTCATGCGCCGGCTGCTCGCCCAGATAGCCGCCGGCAACCAGTCCATCATGGGCGCGATGGTCGAGAGCAACCTCGGGGCCGGCAACCAACCCTTCCCCCAGCCGCTGGACCGGCTCAAATACGGCGTGTCCATCACCGACGGCTGCATCGACTGGCCGACGACCGAGGCCCTCGTCCGCGAAATCCACGCCGCGCTCGCCCCGCGGTTCAAGTAATCCCCATTAGGCGGCCGCATCGCCCCGCTTCCGGTTCTAAACATCCATCCCCCGCGACTTTTCTTCCGTGTATTCCGCGTATTCCGTGGTTAACTCCTCCTCCCTATGAAAGCCCCCATCCGTGTCGCAGTCACCGGCGCCGCCGGCCAGATTGGTTACTCCCTCCTCTTCCGCATCGCCTCCGGCGCGATGTTCGGTCCCGACCAGCCGGTCATCCTCCAGCTGATCGAGGCCCCCATCGAGAAGGCCCTCAAGGCGCTTGAGGGCGTCGCGATGGAACTCGACGACTGCGCCTTCCCGCTGCTCAAGGGCATCGTCCAGACCTCCGACGCGAGCACCGGCTTCAAGGATGCCAACTGGTGCCTGCTCATCGGTGCCAAGCCCCGCGGTCCCGGCATGGAACGCGCCGACCTCCTCAAGGACAACGGCAAGATCTTCATCGAGCAGGGCCGCATCATCGATGCCGTGGCCGCCGACGATGCGCGCGTCGCCGTTGTCGGCAACCCCGCCAACACGAACTGCATGATCGCCGCCTCGCAGGCGAAGCGCCTGCCGGCCGAGCGCTTCACCGCGATGGTGCGCCTCGACCAGAACCGCGCCCAGACCCAGCTCGCCAAGAAGGCCGGCGTGGACCTCACCGCCGTGAAGGACATCTTCATCTACGGCAACCACAGCCCGACCATGTTCCCGGCCTACGGCCACGCCACCATCAACGGCCAGCCCGCCGCCAAGGTGATCAACGACGACACCTGGCTGCAGGGCCCCTTCTGCGAGACCGTCGGCAAGCGCGGCGCCGCCATCATCGCCGCCCGCGGCCTCTCTTCCGCCGCCTCCGCCGCCAACGCCCTCGTGGATCACGTCCGCTCGCTCGTCACCCCCGGCGCCATCCACTCGGTCGCCGTGAAGTCGCACGGGCTCTACGGCTTCGACGCCAACGTCTGGGCCGGCATGCCCGTGAAGACCACCACCCCCGGCAGCTACGAGGTCATCACCGGCTACGCGATGGACGCCTTCGCCCAGGCGAAGATCGCCGCCACCAACAAGGAGCTCGTCGAGGAGCGCGCCTTCGTGGCGGACATGATCAAGTGACCCGCAGGGTCATCCTGAGCGAAGCGAAGGATCCAGTTCGTTATTCCAAGGCGGCCCAAGCGGGCCGCCTTTTTCATAGCAGCCCCGCCAGCACGCGGTTCCTCGACAGCGCAAAGGCCGAGCGCACCGCCGCAAACGCCGCGACCAGCTCCGCCGGCGAGCCCGGCTTCGGAAACCGCATCTCTAGCGTCGCCCCGTCGCAGAGGACTTCCGCCGCGACGCCGTCCACGATGAGCACGCAATGCCGGCAGTCCGACGGATAGCTGACCGCCAGCCCGTCCTCGCCACCCCGCGCCTCGACCGCATCGATCACGGCCTCGACCTTCACGCCCTTGGCCAGTCCGAAGACCATGCCCGAAAACATCGCGGCAAAAAGCCCGTTGAATTCCGGGCGCGCCACCAAACCGCCGTCGCGCAGGCTGTGCAGCGTGCGCGTCACCTCGTAGCCCGCCGCATTCGACCTCTCCAGTGCATAGGCCAGCTCCAGGGTGAAGTCCTTCGCGGTCAATACCGCGACCGGGCTCGCCACCTCCAGCGACAGGTCGGTGCGCTTGTAGGCCAGTGCCGCCTTGCTCCGTTGGAAGAAGCCCTCGGCCTCTTCCGCCAGCTCGCCGGCGCACAATTTGCCGAGAAACGCCGTCGTCACCGCGTTCACCGCATCCGGCACCGTGTGGTGCTGCTTGCGGAAGCCGGACAGGCTCTTCACCAGCCCCGTGCTGCGCCCCACGAGGCTGAGGCGGGAAACATACGGATTGGCGGACGCAGCCGACGAAGGCATCCGCCGAGTGAGGCAGCGGGCCGGCGCGATGGCAAGGAGCGGGCGCAAAAAAGCGGCGCCGTTGCCGGTGCCGCAGGATGTTGAACCAGCCGGCGTCAGGCTGCGGCCATCGGCGGCACGCGCTCGTCACTTTTCCGGAAGAGGTTGACGAGGCCCATGATGACCAGCACCGGGATCCAGATCGGCGAGAGGGCGACCGCGAAGGCCACCAGCACGGCGAGCAGGGCCGCGACCAGGGAGATGCCGACCGCGCCAAGCACCGCCGCCACGACCAGACCGGCCAGGGCGCCGACAAAAATCACCGGGCTGAACTTGATGGCGATGATGAGGATGGCCGCCATCAGGAGGACCTTGAGGAAAGTTTTCATGTCACAAGAACCCGGCCCCGCCCGGAAAGTCGCACAAAACATAATGCCTTGTCGCCGGATTCCTTCCGTGTGTTCTGTGGGCGCATGCCTGCCTCGCCCATCCCCGTTGTCTGCGCCGTGATCGAGCACGCGGGCCTCGTGTTGCTCGCGCAACGCCCGCGCGACAAGCACCTGCCGCTCAAATGGGAGTTCGCCGGCGGCAAGGTCGAGCCCGGCGAGGATCCCGCCGCGGCCATCGTGCGCGAGATCCGCGAGGAACTCGGCTGCGCCGTCGTCATCACGCGCGCCTTGCCGCGCTTCGAGTATGATTACACCCGGGTCGTCATCGAGATGATCCCCTTCGTCTGCACGCTGGCCCCGGGCTCGCCGCCGCCGCACGCCCACGAACACGTGGCGCTCGCGTGGGTCACGCCAGCCGAGCTGGCGCGCTACGACCTCGCCCCGGCCGACCTGCCGGTGATCGAAAGTTACCGCGCCACACGGACACCATAAACATTGTCTTCGCATCCGTCATTGCGAGGAACGCAGCGACGAAGCAATCCAGCTGGATCGCCACGGCCCGCTACTGCGGGCCTCGCGATGACAAGACATCTTCAGGCGCCTAGCTGCGCGGCGTGAAAAACACCTGCACGAGAACACCTGGTCCACGCCCGACAGGCTCACGCTGGGCTGCACGCTGCAACCCAGGTGGGTCAGGCCGGGATGGACGATGTTCACACGATGCCCGGGCGAGTGCATCCACGCGTCCACCACCCGCGCCGCGAAGCCCCGGTAGGTTTCGGTCCGGAGTTCCTCAAGCGTCTCCGGATGCACGAAGCGCTTCCGGCCGTCCCTTATCACCACGCCCGCGCCGATGTTCGTGTCGATCTCGTAGATCGAGAGGAGCGCGATGTTTTCCGCCACGCCACCGGGATTCAGGCCCACGTAGGACACCCGCTGCTGCGGCGTGCCGATCATGGGGAACGGGTTGGTGTGGCGCGGCGGCTGGTAAACCCGCCCGACCGCCGCCTCCAGGTCGGCCGCCTCGTTGAGCTTGGGCAGGGTGCGGAACGGTTTCCGCCCCAGCTGCGCGCGCACGCGGTTGGTCTCGTCGAAAATGGCCCGCGCCAGCAGTGCCCGGTCGAAGGTCGCGACTTCGATCCGCGCGGCGAGCGCCTCGGGATTCACCAGCTCCGGCACCGGGGGCTCCGGTGGCACCACGGCAGTGCATCCCGAAAACAGGCACGAAAGGCAGGCGATCAGGAGGCGGCGCACATTCCTAACAAACGCGTCGGTGCGGCAAATTCCACCCATTTCCGTCCTCACTACCGCAACCCGTCATTTTGAACGAAGTGAAGTGCCGAGCGAAGCGACATCCTCATCCATCGGCACAACCGCCTGCGGACATTGTGATGGCTGCTTCGCTGCGCTCAGCATGACAATGCCTTTGGATGTTCATTGGCGTGTTCCACACAAGCCTCTCGGCTTACGGCCTATCCGAACCGGCAGCCTGATTTTCTGTAGCGGCGGTCATAGATCGCCGCTACAGGACAGGCCGTTATTCGGATAGGCTCTTACGGCGCTGCGCCCAGAATGACAATTCGTGGACCGCTCACACAATCCCGCGCTCCACCCACTGGTGGTCGCCGGCGATCACCTGCTGGGCGAGGGCGTAACCGTGCTGGTCGGCGTTGTCGCCGATGCCGCGGAAGTTCTGCCGGATGCGCTGCATCGCCTGCGCGTGGAAGTCGTCCACCAGCACGAGCACCTTGGCGGCGTCCTCGCCGTCCGCGAGGCACTTCTGCGCAAAGATGCAGCTCGCCGCGATGGCGAACAGGTCCGTGCCGATGTCGGCGATGCGGCCGAGCAGCACCTGGCGCTTCTCGAGCTTGGGGCCGAACTTCACCATCTGGTGGAACAGCGTGCGCGCCATCTTCCGGCTGAGGGCGCCGACCCCGGCCATGTGCCCGGCCAGCTGCGGGTGCATGCCCGCCGGGGCGCCGCCGCCCAGCGGCAGCCACTGCCTCAGATACCAGAAGGGATAGAATTTCGCCGCCGCCAGCAGCGACTTGAGCCGCTCGCCCCACGGGCGCTCGGTGTTGAGGAACACGCCGGCGATCTTCAGGTGCGGGTCGAGCGCCTCACGCATGATGAACAGCCGCATGATCTCGGAGGAGCCCTCGAAGATCATCGAGACGCGGTTGTCGCGCATCATCCGCTCGACGGGATAGGGTTTCTCGCCGCGGGCCTTGAGCGATTCGACATTCTCGTAGCCGCGGCCGCCGCGCAGCTGCATGAGCTCGTCAAGGCACATCCAGGCCTTCTCCGTGCCCCACATCTTGCACATCGAGGCCTCGAGGCGGATGTCGGCCTTCTTGTCGCGGTCCACGAGGCGCGAGGTGGTGATGAGCATCGCCTCCATGGCGAAGGCGTGCGCCGCGATGCGGCGGATCTTCTCCGCCACCGCCGCGTGCTGGCCGATGGGCACGCCCCACTGGATGCGGTCCTGGCCCCACTCGCGGGCAATCTGCAGGGAACGCTTGGCGACGCCGATGGACGAGGCGGGAATGGACAGGCGGCCCGAGTTGAGCGTGCTCAGCGCAACCTTGAGCCCCCGGCCTTCGCCGCCGATCACGTTGGCCTTGGGCACGCGGACGTTGGTGAAGCGGATGACGCCATTGTAGAGCGCATGCAGGCCCATGAACTGGCTGCGGTGCACGACCTCGATGCCGGACGACTTGGCCTCGACAACAAACGTGGTGATCTGCGTGCGCGGCTTGCCGTCCACCAGCTTCGGCGGCGTCTTGCAGGCGACGATCAGCAGGCCGGCGCGGGTGCCGTTGGAGCACCAGAGCTTCTCGCCGTTGAGGATGAAATCGTCGCCGTCGGGCTTCGCCTCGGTCGTGAGCCGGGCGGGATCGGAGCCCACGCCCTTCTCGGTGAGCGCAAACGCCGCCAGCTCGCCGCCCGCCGAGCGCGGGAGGAATTTCTGTTTCTGCTCCTCGGTGCCGAAGAGCAGGATCGGCTGCGCCACGCCGATGGACTGGTGCACGGAGAGGTGCGCGAAGGTGTTGCCGCAGTGGCTGGCCATGAGCAGACAGGCCCGGCAATACGTCGTCTGCGAGAAGCCCAGGCCGCCGTATTTTTGCGGCACCTTGATGCCGTAGGCGCCGAGCTTCCGGAATCCCGCCTGCACCTCCTCGGGAATCTCGCCCGTGCGGTCGATCAGGTCGGCGTCCACCTTCTCCCGCAGGAACGCCGCGAGGTCGGCGAGGAATTTTTCCGCGCGGGGCTTCTCCGCCGCGTCGATGTCGGTGAGCGGGTAGAGCTTCTCCGGCTTCCACCGGCCCATGAAAAGGTTCGCGACAAAACTGATGTCGTCGTGCGACTCGCGCGCGGCCTCCGTGACCTGCAGCGCGGCCCGCTGGCCCTCGTTCATCTTCGACATGTCGATGACGGACTTGCCGTCGTCGGCGGGTTTGGGCGGGGGCGGGGTCTCCATGCCTCACCGATAAACCCGCCCCGGCCGGCCGCGTCAACGGACGCGGCACCGGCGGCCCCGGTTTTCAGCCTTAGGGAGTAGCCGGCGGGCGAGGAGTTGCTCGCGCACATGGAAAGCCCTCCTTCGCCAAGGCTACGGAGGGCAATTTTCTTTCCGATCCGGAAAGAAAATTGGTGGAGGTGAGGGGAGTTGAACCCCTGTGTCCCGGGCCTTCACGCACAGCATCTACCTGCATAGCGTCGGTTTGGATCTCGCCTCAAGGGACGCGTGGACGCGCGCTTCCCTCCCGGCCAGCCATGGTTGAAGATACGGCGGCGAGGTCATGACGGCCCTCACCGCTATTCCTGCTGTCGACGTTCCCATCCCCTAGCAGGAGTCAAAGTGGGAACGTGTCTGCACTTAGGCAGCCATTAGCATTTCTTCGTTATTGCCGTTTGTTTGTTTCGAAGGGGGATTTACGAGAGGCCTTCGGCTCTCGACAGGCAGCTGCGCGCTCCAACCCAGGATCGAATCCGGAACACCCCCATAAAAGTGATAAGCTTCCAGGGCTGAGTGATAAGGCCGATGTGGCGGGCTCGCCGTCAAAGAACAGGGAGCGGGAACGTGCCACATCAACGCCGGAATGCAAGCCGCGCCTTGGCCCACCCAGGCCTGTCCGACCAAAAACTCATTTCAGTCGCACCACGATGGTCGTTGAGATCGGATCCGGCGCGGTCGCCGGCAGGCGCGTGAGCACCGCGCCTTCCGCCCCGCTGGCAGCCTCGAGCGTCGCGCCACCGAGGATGTTGGCCGACGCGATGGTTCCCTTGAGGCCGGGAATGGCCAGCCGGCCGTCGGCGGGCCAGGCAAAGACATGAAGATAAACCGTGGCGCCCTCCCGCCCCTTCTTCTGAGTGACTCGACCCCAAGCCGGCTGGCCAATCGCGCTGGCCGTCGTGCCGTAGATCGCCTCGCCATTGCGCGCGAGCCAGGCCCCGGTGTTGTGGAGCCGCTCGACCGAAGCGGCGGGAATCACGCCTTCGCCGTCGGGACCGACGTTGAGCAGGAAGTTTCCGCCCTTGCTGGCGATGTCGATGAGGTTGCGGATGACGGTCGCGACGGGTTTGAAGTCCCCGTCGCCGAGGTAATAGCCCCAGTGGCGGTTGAGCGTCATGCAGGTTTCCCAGGCGTCGGCCCAGCCGCCGGCGGGGATTTCCTGCTCGGCCACACGGTAGTCGCCGTGCCGGTTGCCGACGCGCTGGTTGACGATGCAGGCGGGCTGCAGTTCGCGAATCAGCTTCATCAGCTCGGCGCTTTGCTCGGGCCGGATCTTCTCCGGCGTGTCGAACCAGAGCAGGTCCGGCTGGTAGCGCGTAAGCAGCTCGCGCACCTGCGGCTTCACCTTCCGCTCGAAATAGCGGGTGAAGTCCTTTTTCGTCTCGTCCGGCCAGTCCCAGTCGTTGCTGCGGCGGTTGCCGTCGGGCTTCACGGAGGTCGGCACGTCCGGGTCCTGCCAGTCGCGGCCGAGTGAGTAGTAGACGCCGAACCGCAACCCGCCGCGGCGGCAGGCATCCGCGAGCTCGCGGATGGCGTCGCGCTTCCACGGCGTGCGCTTGACGATGTTATAGTCGTTCGCGGCGCTGTCCCACAGCGCGAAGCCGTCGTGGTGCTTGGCGGTGATGACGAGGTATTTCATGCCCCCGGCCTTGGCGACCCGCACCCATTCGTCCGCGTCGAACTTCACCGGGTTGAAGACCCCCGCGATCGTCGAATAGAGCGCGAAGGGCAGACGGAGGTGCCGCATCATGTGCTCGGTCTTGCCGTCGAGCAGACGGCCGTCGGCCCCCGGGTAATGACAGCCCCACTGCGAGTAGAGGCCCCAATGGATGAACATGCCGAAGCGCGCCTCGCTCCACCACGCGAGGCGGGCGGCGAGCTTGTCCGGCGGATCGAGCTTGAGCAGCGCCTGCCCGGCGCTGGCATCGCCGGGATCGATCACCGGCGCCTCGGACAAGGCTGCGGCGCGGTCCGCGGGCGGCGCGCCCGCGGCGGTGAGGAAGGCAAGGCAGGCACCGAGAAGGACAGGATATTTGAACATAAGCGAAAGATGAGACCGCGCGGATTTTTTCGGGACCGGAGGGCGGTCAGGGCCAGACGCGCAGCAGGTGGGTGCCGTGGCGGCCGACTTCGATCGTGAAGCCCTCGCCGGTCAACGGGATGTCCTGCTGGCGCCAGAGATCGCGGGCGCGCGCCGGGCGCGGCAGCCCGAGCTGGGCCCAAGTGACGGCGATCGTCTGGGCGGCCTGCGCGAGGTTGAAGAAGCCGACCGCGTGCGAACCGTCGGTGAGCTCCTTGACGTAGATTTGCTTGCGGCCGTCGATGAGCCGGGGGAACGCCGGCCGGCCAAGTTCATCCTGGTTGAGCGCGAGGACCTCGTCGTTCGACAGGAGGCTGAGGGTGAATTCGTCCGCCTTCTCGACCGGGCAGCCGATGAGCAGCGGTGCCGACAGCAGGCACCAGAGCGTGATGTGCGTGTATTGCTCGTTGGGGGTGAGCCGCGAGGGGCGGATGCTCTTGCCACTGCCGACATCGACCGGACCGACGACAAGCATATCCGGGTCGTTCCAATGTCCCGGCCCGGCAAACTCACGCCACTTTTCCTGCTGGGACCAGATACCGCGCAGGCTGCCCCAGATGTCGCGGATGTCGCCGGTGGTGCGCCAGGAGTGGGCCAGGCGGGACAACGCCGCGGCGTGCTCGAAGGGGGTGTTGTTGGACAGGCTGTAGATGATGTCGCGCCCCGAAGCGCGCAGCGCGTCGGCCATGACCTTGGTCTCCGGCGGTTCGTTGGGATTCCAGTCGTATTTGAGGTAGTCGAATCCCCATTCCGCCCATTGCCGCGCATCGGCCGCGGCAAAGGAATGATCGCCCAGGTGCCAGGGTTTGATCTTGCGGTTCGGCTGCTTGGGTTTCGGCGGCTTCACCCAGTCGCCGGCCGCGTTGTCGGCGCTGCCGCCGGGGTAGCCCGCATAACTGGTGATCCAGGGCGTCGAGTAGATGCCGGCCTTCAGGCCCATCGCATGAATCTCGGCGCAAAACTGCCGGAGGTCGGGAAATTTCGCGTTCGGCTGCAGCGCGTGCGTCGGGCCCGGGCGACCACCCTGCCAGGTGTCGTCGATGTTGATGTAGGACCAGCCGTGGTTGATCAGCCCGGTGGCGACGAGGGCGCGGGCGGAGGCGAGCACCTTCTCCTGATCCACGGACACGCCCCAGCAGTTCCAGCTGTTCCAACCCATGGCCGGCGTCAGCGCAATCCGCTCCCCCACCTCGATGCGGAATGGCCGGGCCGCGGCGCCGTGGGCGTTCGAGGCGCGCAGCGTGACACGATGCGTGCCGGGCGCGGCAATCCGCCCCGTGATGCGGCCGGTCGCGGCGTCGAGGACGAGCCCTTCCGGCAGCGACTCGGCGGCGAAATGCATGGGCCGCACGCCGGTGGCGGGTATCTGATAGAGGAAAGGATGTCCCGGCCGCACCCCGAAGACCGCGGGGCCGTTGATCCGCGGGGTGGCCGGGGGCCGGGGAGTGAGGATGACCGCCGGTTCGCCGAGCGCCGGCGCGACCACCGTGACCGGCCGGTCCCCTTCGACGGTGAATTGCGCCCCGGCCCAATCGACCATCGTCCGGGTGTAGCGGTTGCCGATGTCCTGACAGACGAGCTCGAGGATTTTCGCGCCGCGGACCTCCAAATCGATCGCCGCTCCGGCGTCGCCTTTTTTCATCTCCCGGCGCCAGCGGGTTTGGCCGTCAAGCCGGACTTCCAGCATCACCGGCAGTTCCTGGGTGGAGGCGTCATCCACGCCGGCCACCGCCGTGAAACGGACGGCACCGCGGAGCTCGATGGCGGTGCGGTTGTCCACCTGCGCACCGAGGCCACGCGGGTAGGACCGGCCGGCGATGGCCAGCGGCCCGCCGCCCGCATTCGTGTCAACGGCCGGGCGGGCATGCTCGTAGTCGGAGTCGCGCGGATTCACCAAGGCGGCGAGCGGGATCGTTTCCGGCGCGGCCCCAAGCGGTGCGGCGAGCAGCAGCAGGGGCAGGAAGCGGAGGGGAAAGCCGGGAGAAAGTGGATTCATCGGGCGGAATCGGGTTCGGGCGGCGGTGGCTCAGCGCAGCAACGCCCCGGCGCACCAAAGGACGGGGGCCTGGCCGTGCATGTCGCCGACCAGGCGCGCGCGGGCGAGATAGTAACCCCGGCCGTCGGGTCCATGTTTTGCCGGATCGTGGATGTTGGTCCCCTGGCAGACCTCGCGCAGGTCGGCATTCTCATCGAGGTAGGTGACGAGCCTGAGCCAGGCTTTCTTTGCGGCCGGCCCGTAGGTGGCGGCATCGAGCCAGCCGGCCTTGACTCCGGTGATGAAGGCGAAGGCAAACATCCCGGTGCAGGACGTCTCGGGCCAGGCGGCGGGGTCGTCGATCAGCTGACCCCACATGCCGTCGGCGGCCTGGTATTGGAGCAGGCCGGCCATCATGAGGCGGTAGCCGCGGAGAATGCGCGGGCGGGCAGGATTGTCCGCGGGCAGTTCGCGCAGAAGCAGGGCCAGGCCGGCGGCCATCCAGCCGTTGCCGCGCCCCCAGAAATACGGCACCCCGGGCGCGTGGGGAAAAAGACCGTTGGGCTGCTGCAGGCGGTCGAGATAGAGCACCATTTCCTTCGCCGCGCGTTCGATGTAGGTCCGGTTTCCGGTGGCCCGCCATGCCTGCGCCTGCACCAGGGTGATCATGAACATGTCGTCGATCCACAGGCGCGTCTGCCAGGTGTAACCCTGCCGGTAAAACTCGCGGGACTCGTCGGTGGGACGGGGCCCGAAGGGCTCGCCCCACTGCCGGGCGGCCATCCACTCGCCAAGGGCGAGGTAGCGCTGCTCGCCCGTCTGGATCGCGAGCTCGAGCGGGACGGCACCGAAAACCGTGTAGTCCACGTGATCGGGCCTGGGCACCAGGTTTTTTTCCTCCCGGAAGAGCGGCTCGAAGCGCGCAGCGAGGCCGGCCTTCAGCCGGGCATCCTGGCTCAGGTCGGCGAAGACGAGCGCACCATACCAGGCGCACACCTCGGCATAGTTGATGACCTTGGGCGGGGTCGGACGTCCGTGATTCTGGTGCGGGCTGGCGACAAAGCGCCCGGCGACGCGCCGGCCGACTTCCAGCGGCGAGGTTCCCGCAGCCCACGGGCCGAAGTCATAATCCCCGGCCCGGGCGGCCTGCGGCACGCCCAGACAGAGAATGAGCACAAAAGAAAGCGGCGCGCGCAGCAGCGGCCTTCGCACCAGCGGACCCGCCACGAGGCCGAGCGAAGAAGCGCATGCACCGAGGCCAGCGAGGTGTTTCATGATGAAGAGAGTGGCGGAGGCGCCGGCCCGGGGCCACCGGGCCGGTGCCCCCGCGTGATCAGAGCGCGCCGCCGGTGCGTCCGGAAACCCCGCAACCCCTGCGGGTGGCACGACGGCATGCTCCTGACCAATTGTGGCGCACCGGGGAAACAGGCTCAGGATTTGCGCAGGTTGGAGAACGTCAGCGTGTAGCTCAGGTAAACGCCGCGCGGGTCGCCGAGGTTCTTGTTCACTTTGAGGTAGTCGCGGTCGAAGGCGTTGTTCACGTTCACCCGCACCGAGTGGCTGGCATGGCTGCCCTGCTTCCACTTGTAGCTGAGGCCGAGATTCCAGAGCGTGACGGCCGGCACGGTGAGCTTCCACTGGCCGGTGGAGCGCGTCACGGTCGGCACGCCGGCGACGATCGCCACAGTGTCGCCGGCGATGGGACTCTCACTCGGAGTCTCGGCGATGTAGGTCACGCCGAGATTGGCGGAGAACCCCTTGAGCCGGCCCTCCTGGCCGCTGAACTTCACCCACAGGCCGCCGTTTTCGGGGGAGATGTTCTGCACCTTGCGGCCGATGGCCTGCGGATTGCGCGAGCCGAAGTCATTGTAGAACGCGTCGATGTTGCCGTAGCTCAGGCCGGTTGACCAGGCGCGGTTGAGGGCGTAATTGACCTCCACCTCCCAGCCGTTGACCTCCTGGTTGCCGTCGGAGCGGACCACATTGACGAAGTTGCCGGAGCCGACGGGCGTTTCCTCGGAGTCCGTCACGCGCACGTTGAAACGCTGGATGTTGAAGAACCCGAGCGTGAAGTTCAGCCGGTCGTTGAAGAGCGAGCCCTTGAGGCCGTAGTCCCAGCCCTCGGCGGTCTCGGACTTGTAGGTCGGGCTGGCGACATCGACCGGGTTCTCACCCTGGTTGATGAAGTAGGCCTCGCTGTAGTTGACGTAGGCGCGCAGGTTTTCCCGCACTTTGAAGAGCACGCCCGCGTTCGGCTTCACCTGGTTGATGTCGCGCTTGACACTGACCGGCGCGTCCATGGTGGGCGTCACGCCGTTCACCGTGGTGATGTATTCGCGCTGATTGAAGTGCACCTTGTCGAAGCGGGTGCCGACATAGGTCAGCAGGCGTTCGCCGAGCCAGCGCGACTCCTGGCGGAACTGGCCGCCCGAAACCGTGATCCGGCGGCGGGTGTAGCGGGTCGCCGCGCCGAGGCCGTCCTCGAAAGACGCGGCGAAATAGGTGAGCGGCGCGGTCGGGTTGAACGTCGAATCGAGCGCCACCACGCGGCCGGAGCCGGTCGCACCCCAGGCCGCGAGCGCGGCGGCGGCGGAGCTGCTGCGCGTCGGGTCGAAGCGGTAGTAGTCGTTGAAGTCAACCGTCAGGAGGGTCTTGTTGCTGACCGCGTCGCCCCCGAGCTTGTAGCGCGCCACGAGGTCGAGCTGCACGCCGCCGCCATCCTCGTTGATGATGCCGCGGTTGGGCGTGGCGCCGCGGGTGGAGGTGAAGTTGCTGGCGGGATTGGTGCTGTTGATGGTGACGGCGCCGAAGCCGGTGTTCGCGTTGAAGTTGGCCAGCTTGGCGGAGAAGATCTGCGCGCCGGCGCGGAAGGTGAAGATCGAGCCGAGCTGCTTGTCGTAGCTCATGCGCAACGTGTCGTTCGAGCGCGAGTTCTCGCTGTTCGGGCCGAAGGCCTGGTAGCGCGCGAGGTTTTTCGCGTAGCCGATCGCCTCGTCGTCGAGGTTGGACGAGGTGTTCTTCTGGTCCGTGATCATCGGCGCCGCCGCCAGCTGGGAGTGGCGGAATTGCTTGAAGTGCTCCGCCGAGAGCAGGAGGTGGCCGCCGTTCTTGAAGTCGTGCTTCACCGCAAAGTAGGCCTGGTTCTCGCGCATGTGGAACCAGTCCACCGCGCCGCCGCGGTTCAGCTGGCTGACGATGGCGATGTAGTAGGTGTTCGGCGAGCCGATCGTGCCGGTGGACTCGAGCGTGCCCTGCAGCGTGTCGAAGCTGCCGCCGCGCACGGTGAGTTTCTGCTGGTCCTTCTTCTGCGGCAGCTTGGAGATCATGTTGACCATGCCGCCGGGGGAGCTGCGGCCGTAAATGCCGGCGTTGGGGCCCTTGATGACCTCGACGCGATCGATGTTGGTCTGGCCGTAGCGGCCCTGCCGATAGAAGCCGTCGCGCAACTGCGAGGAGGAGACGAAGCCGCGGAGATTGAAGCCGCCGCCGACATCGATGCCGGTCAGGCCGCCGACCTGTGCGAACGAGTCGTCAATCTGCCACATGGCGAAATCCTCGAAGAACTCGCTGGTCACGACGTTCACGCTGTAGGGCAGGTCCTTGATCTGCGTGGCAACGCGCGTGCCGGTCAGGGTTTCGGAGGCGGCGTAGCCGCGGTTGTCGTCGGGCTTCACCTCGAAAGGTGAGAGTTCGACGATCTCGTCCTTCGGGGCGGTGGTCTGGGCAAACGCGGCGACGCAGAGCGCGAGGCCGCACGCGGAAAAACCGGCGAGCCGGCGGGTGATTACGGTCATGGGGCGGTGGGGGGGGTTAAGTCCCATATCCTACCAACCGCTTCGGCCGGACGGTATCCCCAGAAGTGAGGATAAATGGGGAGACCTCAAACCGTCGTCCTCCAAATGCGGTCATGCCACATGAAGCAACCGGCCCAATCCACGACGACCGCGACCGGCATCCTGAGCCGTGCAAGGATCCAAGGGAATGCCCGCCGATCTTCTCCCCCCGAAAAAGCCCCCTTGGATTCGCTCCGCTCAGAATGACGCATTCGGATGTTTGCCCAGCCCCACCCGCGCGTAACGCCGCGCCTCAGCGCTTTTCCGCCTGGAGATACTTGGCCGCCGCCGCCGTGCGCGAATGCACGTGCAGTTTCCCGTAGATGTGGCCGAGGTGCGTGCAGATGGTCGTGTAGCTGACGCCGGAGCGGTCCGCGATTTCCTTGGTGGCGAGGCCCTCCGTCACAAGCCGGAGGATCTCCATCTCGCGGGGGGTCAGCGCGGCGATCTCGTTCGCGGCGGCCGCGGGCCGCTGAAACGACTGGACGACCTGCCGCGCGATCTCCGCGCTCATCGGCGAGCCGCCCGCATGGACGTCGCACACCGCCTGCACGATGGCCTCGGGCGTGGAACGCTTGAGCAGGTAGCCGCTGGCACCGGCCTCGAGCGCCCGGAAAATCTGCCGGCTGTCGTTATAGACGGTGAGCACGAGGAACTGGGTGCGCGGCAACTGTGTCTTCAGCCGCGTCGTGCACTCGATGCCGGTGAGGTCCGGCAGGTTGATGTCCATGATCACCACGTCGGGCCGGTGCTTCGGGATCGCCTGCAGGGCCTGGGCCCCGTTGCGGCTGGTGCCCACGCAGCGGCAGCGATCGGAGGCATTGATCATTTTTTCCAGCGACGCGCAGACGGCGGCGTTGTCCTCGACGATGGCGACGGTGATGGCGTTCATGAGGCGGGTGCCGACAGTTCTTTCCGGCCGGCGAAGGAAACCACAATCGAAATCTCCGTGCCCCGCCCCGGCGCCGGGCGGAGGTCGACCCGGCCCCGGGCGCGCGCCATGCGCGTCCGCATGTTCGCCAGGCCGTTGCCCGCCGTGGCCGTCGCGGGATCGAAGCCCCGGCCGTTGTCGGTGACCGTGATGTGCAGCTCCGGGCCCTCCATCCGGATGCGCAGCGCCGCCTCGGTGGCACCGGAGTGCTTCAACAGGTTGTTCATCGCCTCCTTGGTCGTGAGAAAGATGTCGGAGCGCTCCTCCGCCGCCAGCGGGAACCGCGGGACGCCGGACGGCAGGTCCAGGCGGATCGAAATCGCGCTCGACCTGAAGAGCTCCTGGAAGAGCTCGCCGATATACACGATGAGGTGGTCGAGCGAATCGTTGGCCGGGTTCACCGCCCAGACGATCGCGTCGAGCGAGCCGACCAGCGACCGCACGCGCTGCGCCAGGTAATCCAGATCCGGCTGCGCCGTCGCGGCCGCGCCGCGCCGGGTGGCGTCGGTGAACAGCCCGATCTCGGTCAGGCTGGCGCCGAGGTCGTCGTGCAAGTCCTGCGCGATGCGCCGGCGTTCGTTTTCCATCGCCTGCGCGCGTTCGAGTTGCTCGAGCTTGAGGCGCAGGCGCCGGTTCGACCAGCGGTAGAGGCCCCCGGCGGCCGCGGCGACCAGGCCCGCAAGCAACCAAGCGAACCAAGTGGTCTGGTAGAAATACGGAAGCTGGACGACCGCCAGGCCGGCACCGGTGTCGCTCCAGACGCCGTCGCTGTTGCGCGCACGGACGCGGAACGTGTATTGCCCGGGCGGCAGGCTGCCGTAGAACGCCGCCCGCCGCGTGGCGGCGTCGACCCAATCGGCGTCGTAGCCCTCGAGTTTGTAGTGAAACAGCACCCGCCCCGCCTGGACGAAGCTCGGCGCGGTGTATTCGATCGCCAGCGAACGCGCGCCGGCCGGCAGCCGCACCGGGCCGCGCTCGTCCACCGCCTGCCGGTCCACGAACACCTTCTCCAGGTGCACCGGCGGCTGCACGGTGTTCAGCGTCACGCGCCGGGGATCGATCGCGAGCACGCCGCGGCGCGTCGCAAACAGCAGCTCGCCGCCTGCGGCGCGCCACACCACCGGCTGCGCCCCCGACCACACGGGGATGAGCCCGGTCTCGTCGCCCACCGGCACCGCGTGGATGGGCGGCGCGGACACGGGCGCGCGCATCCACGCCAGCAGTTCCTCCTTCTCGGCCCAGGACACGCCCGACAGCGTGCCGAACCACACGCGCCCCGACTCCTCCTCGGCGATCGCCGACACGCTGCTGCCGAGCGCACGCATCAGCGCGAGCGGGTTGAGCCAGCGGCCGTTCTCCCGCACGACGAGACCGCGGTTGCTCAACCCGGCCCAGACCCGGCCCTCGCGGTCCACATGCACGGCGCGAACGTCCAGGGTCGGCAGGCCTTGGGATAAATTTTCCGCCACGGCCGCGCCAGCGGCAATCCGCCAGATGCCGGAGCGCCACGCGCCCACGAGCAAGGCACCGTCCGGGGCCTCGGCGAACGACGTGGCGAAGGGCACCCTGCCGCCCGCCGCGGTGTTGATCTCGGTGAACTTCCCGTGTTCATGCCGGAACAGGCCGTCGGACTCCGTGCCCACCCACATCACGCCGGCCCGGTCCTCGTAGAGCCCGCGCACGAAGCGGAGATCGGAATATTGCCGCCACTCGCCGTCGCGCCGCACCCACAGGCGCGAACTCGTGCCGACCCAGACGCTGCCGTCGCGGGCGGCATACACCACGGCCGCCTCGTTGTCCAAGAGGCCTTCGCTCCGCTGCAAACTCACGCCGCCCTCGGGGGCCACACGGGCCACGCCGCTGCCCTGGGTCGCCAGCCACAAGCCCCCGGCGGGGTCCACGGTGACGTTCTTCACGTTGTCCGTCGGCAGCCCCTGCCGCGAGGACAGCAACCGGTAGGGCAGCTCGCGCATCCGTGTCAGCCCCTCCGCCCCGGCGCAAAGCCAGACGCCGCCTTCATGGTCCTCCCACACCGACTGCACGTTCTGGTTCGGCAGCCCGGGGATCGGCGCAAACACCGGCTGCTCCGCCGACGCGGCGTATTGCAACGTGACGGATGCCAGCCAGAGGCCGCCCGTGCGCGACGGACGGATTTCATGGATCGGCGTGCTGCCCACGCCCTCCGCCGCACCGTGGCGGGCGAGCTGCCCGTCCTTCAGCCGGAACAGCCCGTTGCGCTTCGTGCCGAACCAAAGCGTGCCCTGCGGGGATTCGCCCATGGACAGGACCTCGCCGAACACGTCGCCTGCGTCGAACTGCCGCGCCCCGCCCGACGGGTCCACGCACAGCACGCCGCGGGCCTTTTCCGGGGCGATCCACACCCGCTCCTGCGAATCGACGAACAAGGTGTGCACCCGCAAATCCTCCGGCAGGCCATCCGCGCGAAATGGCTCGATGCGTCCGCCGCGCACGACAAACACGCCGGCGCCCCAGGTGCCGACCCAGAGGTTGCCCGCATCATCCTCCGCTAGGGCGCGCACCGGTTTCCCCTCCAACCCGGCGCGCGTGAATCGCCCGCTTTCCAAACGGCTCAATCCCTTGTCCGTCCCGACCCACAGGACGCCATCGCGGTCCTCCCGCAGGCAGTAGATGAGATCGCTCGCCAGGCCCGGGTGGTCCGCGGCGGGAAAACCCACGAACCGCACGCCATCGAACCGCGCCAGCCCTGACGGCGTGCCCACCCACAGATAGCCATCGCGCGTCTGGATCGCGGTGGTGACGACCGTCCCCGGCAGTCCGAGCTCCGGACCGTAACTGTCGAAGGAATACTGCACCGCCTCCTTCCCGCGCCACCCGGACGCCGGCTCCGCCCCCAACGCGCCGAGCGCCACCCACGCCGTCAGCAGCACGGCCGAGCACCGGCGAAAAGACCGCAGACTGACAGTGCGAAACATCGGGGTAATGGAGCACGGCCATCGCGCCCGGCTTTGCGACCCGTGGCAAGGGCAACTTCGTCCGTTTCGTTAAGCGGATGCCTCGCGCCTTCTCGCCGGCAATCACCCCCACAAGCCTTGTGCGCCACCCGGTCGGCCGGCCCCAGGGAAGCGCTCCGCGACCGAAGCCTCAGGCCCACAGCGACGAAACCGGGGCGGCCCATAAGTTCGGGCCCCAGGGAATCACCGCCGCCCCGTCGTATAACACGACCCCGGCGACGAATCGTTTGCCCGCGGCTTCCGCCATCCGGCGCAATCCCGTGAAGTCGGATGACGACACGGTGGCGGACGCCTTGACCTCGATGCCCACGGTCTGGCGCGTGCGGTCCTCGATGACGATGTCGACCTCATGCTGATCCTTGTCGCGATAATGCGAGAAGGCGAGTCCCGGGCTGGTCCAGCCGGCCGCCTTCAGGACTTCGGAGAATACGAAAGTCTCCAGCAACACGCCGTAGGTGCCCCGGTTGGCTGCAAGCATTTCGGGGTTCATCTCCCGCATGGCCGCAAGCAGGCCCGCATCGAGAAAATGCAGCTTGGGCGTCTTGATCAGCCGCGAGAGCTCGTTGTTGGACCACGGCGGCAAAACCCTCGTGAGGTAGAGCTGCTCAAAGATGCCGGCATACTTCTGGGTGGTTACATGCGAGAGGCCCAAGGGGGCTCCCACCTTGGAATAGTTCACCAATTGGCCGGAGTGATGAGCCAGGATTCGCAGCAGCCGGGGCATTTGCTTAAGTCTGTCGATCTGGGCGATGTCACGCACGTCCCGCTCGACGATCGCCCGCGCATAGTCGTCATACCAAGCCTGCCGCCGCCCCAGCCCTTTTCGGGCGAGCGCTTCCGGGTAGCCGCCGGCCAGGACGGTCTCCATCAGCCCGTCACCGATCAACGGCTCCTTGGATTCCGGAACACGCCCCTGGAATATCTCTTCGAGGAACCGGGACTGATGTCCCCGAACCTCAGAAACGGACAAGGGCAGCAGATCGACGACGGCCATGCGCCCGGCCAGCGAATCGGCCACGCGGGGCAAGGTGAGCAGGTTGGCCGACCCCGTGAGAAGAAACCGTCCGGGTCTACCATCGGCATCCACCGACTGTTTGATCGCCAGGATCAGTTCCGGAGCCCGTTGGATTTCGTCGATGATCGCCCGATCCAATCCCCGGACAAATCCCGTGGGGTCCTCCTTCGCCGCGGCCAGCGTGTTGGCGTCATCCAGGGTGAGATAGCGCGCGTCGTCTCCCGCCAGTTTTCTTACCAAGGTCGTTTTGCCGGCCTGCCGCGGCCCGGTCAACAGGACGACCCGCGTATCAGAGAGGTTTTCGCGGACGCGTTGTTCGATCCATCGTGGATACATGGCGGCCTTCGGTTAATTGAAGTCGTCCATTTGAAAGCAAACTTCCGTCCAATTGAAAGCCAAATGTCGTCTATTTGAAAAATTAGCCGGCTCCCGGCTTGTCCGTGTCAGGGAAGCCCCCGGATAGTCGCGGCAAAGGAGGGTTTTGGTTAGGGCCGCCTCAATTCATCACCGCGTTCACGATGGTGTTGAGGATGCCGACGAGGGCGGCACCGGAGATCAGGCCGGCGCAAATGGGTTCGCAGCACTCGACCCACAGCGCGTGGCCCTTGGTGCCGGGCGTCGCGTGGCGCCGGCCCATCCACCAGAAGACGAACGCGCCGAGGAACATCATGAAACAGGCGTCGGGCGGCAGCACCACGCCGAGGCCGATGCCCACCGACGACAGCGGGAAGCGGCCGCGCGTCCTGATGCGCAGCACCTCGATGATGATCGCCAGCACTGCGGCCGTGCCCATCGCCCAGAGCGCGGAGGCCGGCAGGCCCTTGAGGCCCGAGGCGACGAGGTCGGAAACGCCCTTCCACTCCAGCGCCTTCGGGAAGGGGAACTTGTCCGTCAGCATCGCCTCAATCGAGCGCGTGCCATCCGCCGACTTGGGCAGGAAGAGCAGGAAGAACAGCGGGGTGGACACGAGTGCGCCGGCCACGATGCCGATGCAGTGCCCGATGGCCTGCTGGCGCGGCTTGGCGCCGAGCATGTAGCCGGGCTTGATGTCGGAGAGCAGGTTCGCGCCGTTGAGCGCCACCTCGCTCGTCATGCCGCCGCACATCAGGTTGGTCGCGGGGTTGCTGCGGTCGATGGCGCCGAGCGAGAACTGCGTGATCTTCGCCATCACGCTGGTCGAGGTCCACGACGTGAGCGCCATGGAATTGGTGCAGATGATGGTGAGCAGGAAGGTCATCGGCACCGCCGCCAGCGCCAGCAGCCAGGGCACGCCGAAGAACCAGTGCGTGAGCCACACGCCGACCGCGCCGAGGACGGGGATGCCGATGAAGGAAACCCAGAGCGGCAGCTCGATGTCGCGCAGCACGTCGGAGCCGCCCGCGGCCGGCGCTTCCTTTTTGCGGCCGAAGATGCGCTGCCAGGCGCTGGTGAAAATCTCGGGCTTGGCGCCGAGCGCCACGAGGGAGCCGACGACCATCATCGTCACGCTCCACCAGATCGACCACTGCGTCACGATCTCGCCGCGGCTGATGGCGACGGTCTTGCCGGCCGCGGTCAGGCGCGGGGCGATGTCGCCGCGCTCGATCATCCACGGTGCCAGGATGGCGAAGTTGACGATCGTGCCGATGATCATGCTTGAGGCCATGCGGATGCCCATGAGGCCGCCGACGCCGATCATGGACATGTCGATGGCGGCGCGCAGCCCGAGGGTGCGGATGTCGATGCCGCCGATCGTGGGGATCCAGGCCGAGGCCTTGGTCGCCCACACATAATAATAGTCGTCGAGCCGCTCGCGCAGGTGCCAGGGCTTGGCCCAGCCGAACCACCGGTCGAAACTGAGCAGCTTGAACTGCAGGAGTTTTTGCAGGCCATCGCTGATGAGGAACTGGACGAACGCCGCGAGGGCGGCCGTGACCGTCAGCACCTTGGCCTGCATCATGCCCTTCTCGCTGCCCTTCTCATAGAGCGTGTCGAGCACGACGCCGCTCGCGCGCCCCTCGGGGAACGGGAGTTGGTCCTCGTTGATGAAGCGGCGCTTCAGCGGGAAGGCGAACAGCACGCCGAGCAGCGACATCACGCAGTTCCACGCCATCATCTGCCACCAGGGGATGACGGTGTTGGTGACGAGCATGTAGGCCGGCATGATGCCGATCAGCGGCATGATCATGTAGCCGGCGGCCGAGGCGATGGACTGCGTGCAGTTGTTCTCAAGGATCGAGATGTCGCGGCCGAGGCCGACGCGATCGAGCATCTTGAAGAGCGCAAAGGCGAGGATGACGGAGGTCAGGCCGACGCCGATGGTGATGCCGGTCTTGGCACCGATGTAGAGCGCCGTGGCGGAGAGGATGCCGCCGAGGAAGAAGCCCGACAGGCCGGAGCTCCACGTGAGCTGCGGCGTGTCACCGCGATAGACGTTCTTGAACCACCACTCGTCCTTCTGCGTGCGCGTCCAAGTCCGGATCTGTTCGTCGTTCAGTTGCTGGATGGCCATGAGGATTTGACGGAAGGGAGAGTGAAAGTGCGAGGGCTATTGAGGCTCGCGCAACAGGCTAGCGTCGCGATGCCGGTGGTAGGGCGGAGCGGCCCGCTCCGCCGCAGCGCACCGGGCCGGTGCGCCCTACCCGTCTGACTATTGTGCGAGTCTTAATAAGTGAAGTTTGAACCGGAGCGCGGGACCGGGAATGGGGCGAGGAATCTTTCTCGTTCTCTTAAGCTTTTTCTTTCACCCGCTTCACATCGCGCGCGCTCCGGCAGAGGTCAGCCCGTCACCTGCCGCGCACAGGGCCAGCGAAGCGGCGACACCGGATCGGCGGAGGAACTCGCGGCGATTCATGGATTAACGCTAGGCGCGCGCCATGCCCGCGCGCCAGCCCCATTTACCAGAAACCCTGTAACCTTTCCCCTCCCGGCCGGTATTCCCCGCCGCACACACGACCATGACACCTTTCCATGACCCTCGCCCCCATCGCCCAATTCCGAGTTCCCTCCCAGCCTGTCGCCGCTAGGGTGCCCGTCGCCGTGGAAGCCACGTCCGACCATGAACTCATGATTGCCGTCCGCGCGGGCGAGATCCGGCGGCTGGGCGACCTGTTCGAGCGCTACCACCAGCCCCTCTACGGCTTCTTCGTGCGCCTGACCAACCAGCCCTCCGTCGGCGAGGACCTGGTGCAGATCGTCTTCTACCGCATCCTCAAATACCGGCACACCTACCGCGACGAGGGCAAGTTCTCCGCCTGGATCTACCACCTCGCCCGCAAGGTCGCCGCCGACCATTTCCGCAAGCACGCCTCCACCCCCATCCCGACCGATCCGGTGGACATGCTCGACCAGGCCGATGCCGGGGCCCAACCCTCCGAGCAGGCCGCCGCCGCCGAGGATGTCGTGCTCCTCCGCGCCGCCCTCGCCCGCCTGCCGCTCGAACACCGCGAGGTTCTCGTCCTTTCGCGCCTCCAGCACCTCGAGCACAAGGAAATCGCCCGGCTGCTCGACTGTTCCGTCGGCGCCGTGAAGGTCCGGGCGCACCGCGCGCTCAAGGAACTGCGCGAAGTCTATTTCAAGATCCGAAAGGAGAAGGTCGCCTAGTCTGCTCCGCCAACCGACCGACGCTTCCATGTCATTCTGAACGAAGTGAAGAATCCATCAGCACGCCCGCTCCCGCGCATCATTCTGGATTCTTCGCTGCGCTCAGAATGACAGGCAAGGGCGCCCCAACCACTCTCACCCTCGCTTTCACTTCCGCCCATGAACTGCCAACGCGTCCAGGACAATTTCATCGACTACCAGGACGGCTCGCTGCCGGCCGACGAGTCAGCCCAGCTCCGCGCCCACCTGACCAGCTGCCCCACCTGCCAGCGCGAGTGGGCCGCCCTGCAGGAGATGACGCGCAAGCTCGACGCGCTCCCCGTCGCCGAGCCCAGCCCGCGCCTGCGCGAGAACTTCTACGCCATGCTCGACCACGCCCAGCGCGACGCCGACGCCCCGAGCCCGTTCGCGCTCGCCCGCAGCCGCATCGACCGCTTCTTCGCCGCGCTCCTGCCGGAGCAGCCGGCCATGCAGTTCGCCTTCGCGCTCGCGCTCCTTGTCTGCGGTCTGCTCGCCGGCCAGCATTACCTCGCCCGCCCCGCCGCCGCCCCCGTGGACGACAGCGCGAAACGCGAGGTCGCCGAGCTCCGCAAGCAAATGGACGCCGTCAACCAGCTCGTCGTCGCCTCGCTCCTCCAGCAGAAATCCACCACCGAGCGCATCCAGGCCGTGCTGACCACGATGGACCAGAAGGCCCCGAGCCCGTCCGACCTCCATGCGATGCTGACGGTGATGCAGACGGACTCGTCCATCAACGTCCGCCTCTCCATCGTCGACGCGCTCAACCAGCATTCCGACGACAGCATCGTCCGGGCCGGCGTGCTCTCCGCGCTCCCCCGCGAGCGCGCCCCGCTGGTCCAGGTCGCCATGATCGAGCTGCTCACCGCCGCCCGCGACCGGGTGGCCGAGCCGGTTTTTGAGAAACTTTCCCGCGACGAGTCGGTTGATCTCAATGTCCGGGCCGCCGCGCGCCGCGCCCTCGCCGTGCTGCGCCTGCCCGCCGCCTCCCCCACCGCCACACTCCAGCCCGCCGCCCAGCCCCTTCTCACATGAAAACCAACATCCCCGCCCCGCTCCTCCGCTTCGTGCTCCTCGCGAGCCTGGCCATCGCTCCGCTGGCGCCCGCCGCCGAAGACGAGGGCTCCACCGCCGCCGTCAAGCTCTCCGCCCCCGACAAGCCCGCCACCTTCAACCTGGACGTGCCCTGGGCCGACATCCGCATCACCGGCACCGACGGCGACACCGTCACGGTCGAGTCCACGCTGAACCAGAAGAACACCAAGCCCGCCCGCCCGGGCGCCCTGCGCCGTCTCGACAACGAGGTCAGCTTCGAGCTGACCGAGAAGGACAACGTCGTCACGCTCAGCCTCGCCGGCGACAATCCCTGGGGCGGGCACGATGCCGAATTCAGGATCTCGGTGCCCCGCGCCATCGCGCTCAACCTCAAGACCGACGCCGGCGGCGACCTTGTCGTCAAGGGCGTCGAGGGCGACGTCGAGATCAACAACATGAACGGCGAGGTGCTGCTCGACGGCTTGGTCGGCGCCGCCGTCATCAACACCATGAACGGCGAGGTTCGCGCCATCTACGCCAAGTCTCCACAAAAGCCGGTCTCGATCACCTCCATGAACGGCGAGGTTGACCTGCGCCTGCCCGCCGACACCAAGGCCAACATCCGCCTGCGCACCCACAACGGCTCCATCCTCACCGACTTCGCCGAGGACGCGCTCAAGACCAAGTCCGAGGGCGGCAAGCAGGGCGGTTATCACTACAGCTACGGCCACGACGACACCGCCCGGGCCGCCGTCCAAGCCGCCGCTGATGCGGCCCGGGTCGCCGCCCAGGCCGCCCGGGAGGTTTCCAGGGAAGTCGCCCGCGAGGTCGCCCGCGCCGTGAAGGAGGGCACCGGCGAGGACACGCCACTCCCGGCCATCGCCCCGCGTGCCCCCCGCGCTCCGCGCGCCCCGATGCCCCCGATCACCGGCGGCAAGCTCATCACCGGCACGCTCAACGGCGGCGGGGTGGACATCAAGGTCTCCACCATGAACGGCGAGATCACCCTCCGGCAGGCCAAGTAGGACCAAAAGCCCGTAGTTTTTATACCATTCAGCTTGGTTTGGCTCTTTGTCGGGGCGGACGTTGTGTCCGCCCGCGCGGGCGGACACAAGGTCCGCCCCTACCGTGCCAATTCGCGACGTAACCGGTTTTAGCCCTTTGTCATCGCGCGGTGCGCGCAGCGCACCGTGGCGATCCAGCCCCTCGGCAGGATCAGGGCCATGAGCTTGTCGAAACGGCTGGATTGCTTCGTCGCCAGGCTCCTCGCAATGACCGTCAAAACCGGAACGATGCAGTCGGGAAATGTGGGAGCGAGCTTGCTCGCGACGTCTGGGGCGATGTCGCGAGCAAGCTCGCTCTCACAGTCAGGCTCTGAAAGGTGAACGGAACCTCGATTGCAATGCCGGAGGGCTCCTATGATCAGACAGCAGGTTATCTGTGGTTCAAGGAGTCCCGCTGCATAGTTTCGTCCAAAAGCAAAAGGGCTGTTGGCATTACCCGTGGCTGCTATCACCGCCAGCCCTTTGGTGAAGAGATTGACGGCCTTTTTACCGTCGCGCCGTTTACAATTTTTTCTCCGCTGGCATTCTGTCGGCAACTCTCCCGCCCCCAGAAAGATGAAATCGAACCACCGCCTAACGACCGGACCTTTTCGCGGCCCGGCATAACGGAAAGCACCTGCCGCAACGTCCCGCTTGCAGCCCAGCACATGAAGCATTCCGCCCCTCCTCCCGGTTCCTTGCGGCAATTTGTCCTGATGCTGGCCCTGATCTTCGCCGCCGGGCTCGTTGCCAGTTTGGCGGTGGAGCTGGCGAATTTGACCTATCATCCGGGTTGGTTGGCGCTGCTGGCGGCCCTCGGCCTCAGCCTGCTGGTGGCCCCGCTCCTTTGGTGGTGCCTGCGCCAACAGGAGCAAAGGCGCAGTCAGGCGGAGGCGGGGCTGCGGCACAGCGAACTCAAGTTCCGCCGCCTGTTCGAGGGCTCGGCCGACGCCATGTTGCTGCTGGACCTCGCCTCCGGCCGGTTCATCGATTGCAACCAGGCGGCCGTCGAGATGCTGGATTATAGCAGCCGGGAGGAAGTGATGCACCATTTCCCGGCCGACCTCTCACCGCCGCTGCAGCCCGACGGCCAGCCTTCCGCCACCAAGGCGCCGGCCATGATCACCCACGCGATGGCCACTGGCAGCCACCGCTTCGAGTGGATTCATCGCAGTGAGCGCCGACCCGAGTTTCCCGTGGAAGTGTTGCTGACCCCGATCCAGCTGGAAGGCCAGCAACTGCTGATGACCACCTGGCGGGATATCTCGGCCCGCAAACAGGCGGAGGCCCATCACCACCTGCTGAGTTCCGCCCTGCGATCGGCGGCCAACGCCTTCGTCATCACGGATCGCTGGGGCACCATCGAGTGGGTCAACCCGGCGTTCACCGCCCTCACCGGATACACCCTGGCTGAATCGTTGGGCCGCAACCCCGGCGACCTGCTCCGGTCGGGCCGGCACGATGCCACATTTTTCAAGGTTCTCTGGGACACCATTCTCGCCGGCCAGGCCTGGCAGGGGGAGACCATCAACCGGCGCAAGGACGGGACGCTCTACACCGAGTTCCAGACCATCACGCCCGTGCGGGCCGGAAGGGATGAGATCAGCCACTTCGTCGCCATCAAGGAGGATGTCACCCTCCGCAAACAAACCGAGGCGCGCCTCCGCGAACAGGCCGAAGTCATCGACAAGTCGCCCGTCGCCATCATCATCACCGATCTGGCCCATCGGATAACCTACTGCAACGAGGGTGCCTGTCGCCTTTATGGCCTCACCCCGGACCAGATGCTGGGGCATACCGCCGACGAATTGTTCACCTCCCAGACCATGCGCGCGCTCGGGCCGGCGCGGGACGCCGCCCTCGCCACCGGTGCCTGGCGCGGCGAGGTGCCGATCGAGATCCGGGACGGCCGCCGACTTACGATCGAATTCATCATGAGCCTGATCCGCAGCGAGGATCACCAGCCGTCGCGTCGCCTGAGCATTGCCATCGACATCACGGAGAAGGCCCGGCTGGAGGAGCAGTTGCACCGCGTCCAGCGTCTGGACACCCTGGGCATGCTGGCGGCGGGCATCGCGCATGATCTCAACAACATCCTGTCGCCGGTGTTGATGGCCGGCCCGCTGCTGCGCAACCGGGCCACCCACCCGGCCGACCTGCGCGTGTTGGATTTGGTGGAAAAGAGCGCGGAGCGCGGCAGCGCCTTGGTGAAGCAGATTCTCGCTTTCACGCGCGGCGTCAGCGCCGATCGCATCCTGCTGCAAGCCCGGCATGTGCTGCTCGATGTCAATCAGATGGTCGCGGACACCTTTCCCAAGTCCATCCAGGTCGAGAGCCAGATCCCGGGCGACCTCTGGCCCGTGGTTTCCAACGCCACCCAGCTGCACCAAGTCCTGCTCAACCTCTGCGTCAACGCCCGCGACGCCATGCCGGGCGGCGGCACCCTGACCCTGAGCGCCCGCAACGAAAACCTGGCCGAGGCACCCAATGATCTGCCGGCGGGCAGGTATCTCATCATCGAGGTCGCCGATACCGGCACCGGCATGACTCCGGAATTGGTGGCGCGCATCTGGGACCCGTTCTTCACGACCAAGGCCGCCGGCCAGGGCACCGGGTTGGGCCTGGCCACGGTGCGGGGCATCGTGGCCCAGCACGGGGGAACCATCACGCTGGCCACCACGCTTGGGGTCGGCACCGTTTTCCGGGTCTACCTGCCGGCGGCCACCGCCGCCTCCACCACAGCCCCCGCCGTCGATGCCCCCGCCGCCGAGGCAGATTCCACCCGCAACGAACTGGTGCTGATCGTCGACGACGATGCGGAAGTGCGCAAACTCATGGCGCTGTCCCTCGCGCAGTGGGGCTACCGCGTCCTCCAGGCCAAGGACAGCGCAGAGGCCACCGCCTGCTATCTCGCCCACTCTGCGGATATTTCCCTCATCATTTTCGATCTCGATTTGCCCGGGCAGGACGGAATCTCCCTGGCCCGGCAATTGCAGGGCCTCCGCCCGGATCTGCGGGTGCTCTTCGTCACCGGAGTGGACAGCATGAGGAATTTTCTCCTGCCCCCGCTGCCCCCCGGCGCACCCCTGCTGAAGAAGCCCTTCGCCCGCCAGACCCTGCGGGTGGAAATCGAGCGCGCCCTCTCGGTGTCCCCCTTTCCCCTCTGACCTTGCCGGGCGGGCGGGCCCGGCTATGCTCCGCCCGTGGATTTCCTCCTCATCGACGATCATCCGATCATCCGGGAATCACTGCGGCTGACGCTCGGGGCGCTGTTTCCCCGGGCGGAGATCAGTGAGGCGGCCTCGGCGCGCGAAGCGATGCGCGTGCTGCCCACCCGGCCCTGGGCCATCATCCTGCTCGATCTCGATCTGCCCGACCGGAGCGGCCTCGACCTGTTGCACGACGTGCAGTCACTCGCGCCGGCTGCGCCGGTGTTGGTGTTCTCCGGCCGCAGCGAGGCCGAGTTTGGCCGGCGCGTGCTCGCGGCGGGTGCGCAGGGTTTTGTTTCCAAGCTGTCGCCCCCGGAGGAGATCCACTCGGCCATCCGCCGGGTGCTGTCCGGCCGCAAGCACATCAGCCCGGACCTCGCGGAAAACCTGATCGGCCAGCCGTCGTCCGCGAACGGCGCGCCGCCCCACGCCGCCCTCTCCGCCCGGGAAATGGAGGTGCTCCGCCTGTATGCCACCGGCGCGCCCCCCGCCGACATCGCCCAGCGCCTGCGGATCAGCGCCAAGACCGTGAGCACCTACCGGACCCGGCTGCTGGACAAGCTGGCGCTGACCACGACCGCCGACCTCATCCGCTACGCGCTGCAGCACCGGCTCGCCGACTGAGCGCCGCCGGAGCTTGTAGGCCGATTCCTACACGCGCATCCGGGTTCCGCCGATACCGCGGAGTCCTGTGGGCGACTATAGTGGCCGCGTGAAAACGACGCTGCGCCACTTCTTCCCCTGGCTCCTGCGCGGCGGCCCCGTCCTCCGGCTCGTTGCCTGCGGCCTCCTGCTCATCGGCCTCGGCGTGCCGTCTCCCCTGTCTGCGCGCATCACCTCCGAACGTCTGCTGAAGGCCATCTTTACCCGAACCCCGGCTCCGCGACTTGTCGCCGAGGGCCAGCAGTTGGAGGCCGCGACGCGCGCGGCTGCGGACATTCCCGGGGCTGTGGCCTACTGGGGTGTCGGTCGCTCCATGGAGCCCCTCTATGCCACCCGCACCGCCATCGTGGTTGTCCCGATTGAATATGCTGCCGTTAAAAAAGGCATGACCCTCGTCTATCAGCAAAGCTGCGGCGCACGCGTCGCCCACTCTGTGGTCGGCGAAACGCGCGGCGGCTATCTCGTCCAAGGACTCCTCAACGACGAACCCGATGCGGGCGTCGTGAACGAGGAGAATCTGATCGGGGTTATCGTGTCGGCCTACGCCACCGCCGATACCCCGTTCCGGATCGAGCTGGCTCAGCGACTCGGCCCCCGCAATTCCAGCCGGGCCGCCAAGACCGGCTGAAACTGATCACCTTTTCTCGCTCAACGATCTCCCCCTCTTTTTTCCTATGACCCAAATCCGCATACTCCTCATCGACGACGATGATGCCGTTCGCGAAGTCACCGCCGCGGTGCTCCGCCAAGCCGGACACACCGTGACGCCGGCGCCCAACGCCAAAACCGGCCTGACCCTTCACCACGCCGATCCGCACGACCTGATCATCACCGACATCAACATGCCGGACATGGATGGTTTGGAACTGATCATGGCCCTGCGCCATGCCGCGCCCCGGCCGCGCGTCATCGCCATCTCCGGCGGCTACCGGTTGAGCGAATCCCTCTTTCTGCCGCTCGCCCAGCGGCTCGGGGTGCGGCACGCCCTGGCCAAGCCGTTCCGCGCCGAAGCTCTGTTGCAGGCCGTGGACGCCGTGCTCGCCGAACCCGCCCCGGTGACAGTGGGGGTGGTGGCTTAGTGTTACTTCGTTAGTTTGTTGTGGGCGGGGTGGCCGCCCCCCCCCCGGCCCACGGCCCCGCAGCGCAAACCCCCGGGGGGGGGCCCCCCCCCCCCCAAACCCCCCCCGCCCCC
>JAEUGW010000004.1 GCA_016795565.1 Opitutaceae bacterium
CCAACGCCTCCGCGAGAGCGGCAAACCGGCCAAGGTCTGCCTCACCGCGGTCATGCGCAAGATGATCGTCGTGCTCAACCGCATGCTCCGCGACCCGCACTTTTCCCTTGTCAGCTAACACCGCTGCTTCGCTGCGCTCAGGATGACAGGATGGGATCATTCTGTGTATTCCGTGTGTTCCGTGGTGAATGTTCATTCCGGGGCCTTGAGGGTGGCGATGAGGTCGAGCTGCTTGAGCTTGCGCAGGACGACGAGCGCGGAAAAGACCGAGGCGGTGACGACCACGAGGACCGCGAAGGTGTAGGTGTAGCTGGTGAACACCAGCGGCAGGCGCACGGTCTCGGTGCTCACCGTGGAGATGATGACGGTGGCGAAGCCCGTGCCCATCACGAGCCCGAGGGGCACGGCGAGGACGGCGAGGAGGACCAGCTCGATGACGATGATGGCGCCGACCTCGCGCTGGGTCATGCCGACGACGCGCAGCGTGGCCAGCTCGCGCGCCCGCTCGGCGAGGGAGATGCGGGCGTTGTTGTAGATGACGCCGAAGGCCACGACGACGGAGAACATCAGGTAGATGCTCTGGATGAGGCCCATCATCTGGGCCGTCGTCTCCCGGAAGCTCTTCCGCATCGACTCCTTGATCGCAACGGTGCTCACGCGCGGGATCTCCTTCAGCGCGGCGAGGAATTCCCCGCGCTTCGACATATCGAGGCCGAGGCTGGCACCGGTGATGACGTCGCCTTCGCCGAGGAAGCGGTTGATGGCCGACAGTTCCATGTAGGCGGCGATGCCGGTGAAATCCTCGGCGAGGCCGGTGATCGGCAGGGTCTTGACGGGGCGGCGACCCTCGAGCGCCTCGACCACCAGCAGGTCGCCGACCCGCGCGCCGAGGACCTCGGCGAGCTTGGCTGACACGACCAGGCCGTCGGTCGGCGGCGGGATCTCGCGGCCGGCGTGGTCCACGGCGCGGCTGTGCCGGGCGTTAGGCAGGAGGCTGCGCAGGCCGATTTGTCGGCTGCGGCCGTTGAAGTGGATGCGCACGGCGGCGAAGCGCGAGGGTTCGAGGCTGGTCACGCCCGGCAGCTGCGCCAGCTCGTGGGCGATACGGGCGGAGGAAGGCTCGACGAGCCCGAGGTTGATGTCCTGCCGTTGCACGACGTCCCACTTGAAATCGAGGATGTCGGCGATGCCGGCCTTGAAGGTGTTGGGCAAAATCAGCAGGGCAGTGGCGAGAGCCAGGCCGGCGACGGTGAACAGCGCCTGCATGGGGCGGCGCTCGAGGTTGCGGACCGCGATGCGGAACGAGTGTGACAACAGTCGCTTCAGGCCGAGGCGTTCCAACCGGGAGGGGCGGTAGCTGGCCGGCGGCTCCGGGCGCATCGCCTCGGCGGGTGGCAGGCGGGCGGCCTGCCGGACGGAACTGAAGACCCCGAGCGTCACGGCGCCGAGCCCGACGGCGAGCGCGATGGCCACGGCGGAAAAGTCGAGTTGGAAGACCAGGTCGGGAAAGCGGAACATGAGCTCATACATGCCGACCAGCTGGCGGCCGAGGACGACGCCACCGAGCAGGCCGAGGAGGACGCCGCCCGCCACCATCACGAACGCAAACTTCAAATAATGAACCGCGATCTGCCGGTTGGCGAAGCCGAAGGCCTTGAGGATGGCGATCTGCTCGCGCTGCAGGGCCAGCAGCCGGGACAGCACCGAGTTGGTCATGAACGAGGCCACACACAGAAAGATGGTGGGGAATCCGATGGAGAGGATCGTGAGCACGCGGATCTCGTCGGTCACGCGGATGTGCGACGGGTGGTCCTTGCGGCCGTAGGCGCCGCGCCCGCCGTAGGGGACCAGCAGGCGGTCGAGCTCGGCGATGACGGCCGGGGAACTGGCGCCGGGTGCAAGGGTGGCGGCGACGTGGTTGAAGGCGCCGTAGAGATTCCACGCGGTGGCGACCTCCTTGTAGGACATCCAGAAGATGCCGTAGGTGCGGCTGTCGGGCAGGGCGGCGCCGGGACGCGACTCGAAGATGTATTCCGGCGAGAGCACGATGCCCGCGATGCGGAAGGTCTGGCGCCGGCCGTTGAGGAGCAGCGTGAGCGGGTCGCCGGGATTGAGCGCGTTGGCCTTGGCGAAGGCCTCGCCGACGAGCACCTCGCCGCGCGCGCCGGGGGACAGCCACGCGCCGCGGCGCAGGAAGAGGCGGTTCAGCTCCGGGGCGCCGAAGTCGGGCAGCGAGCGCACGAGGCCGCTGGCGGGCTCGGCCAGGCCGGGCAGGTCGAGCGTGACGGGCACGGCGAGATCGGTCTGCACGGTGGCGACGCCGGGGAGGGCGGCGATGCGGGCGCCGAGGTCGTTGGGCGCGCGCTTGAGCGAGGCGAAGAGGTCGGCGAAATGGTTGGCTTGGTAATACGCCGCGCGGGTCGTCTCGAGCGAGTGGATGAGGCTGCGCGCCATGATGAGCATGGCGAGGCCGCAGGCCATCACCAGCGAGACCGCAGCGGCCTGGCCCTTGAGACGGGCGAGGTCGCGCAGGAGCTTGCGGTCGAGGTGGGGGAGCATGGCGCGTTAAATCGTTCTCTTTCTCTTAATCTGTCTCGTTCTCTCGTCTGAGAGATTGGGAGTGCCGGAAATAAAGGAGGAGAAAGATTAAGAGAAAGAGGACGACTGCATCCTACCAGTTGAGCGTGTCGGGTGCCGCCGGGTTCGCGTTGCGCAACTCCGACTGCACGCGGCCGTCGGAAAAGCGGATGACGCGGTCGGCCATGGCGGCCATGACGGCGTTGTGGGTGATGATGACGGTGAGCGTGCCGAGCTCGCGGTTGGCGCGCCGGATGGCCTCGAGGACGGTGATGCCGGTCTTCACGTCGAGGGCGCCGGTGGGCTCGTCGCAGAGCAGGACCTCGGGGCGCTTGGCGATGGCGCGGGCGATGGCGACGCGCTGCTGCTCGCCGCCGGAGAGCTGGGCGGGGAAATGATCCATGCGCGCGGTGAGCCCGACCATGCCCAGCGCGGCTTCGGGCGTCAGGGGGGCGTGCGCGAGCTCGGTGATGAGGCCGACATTCTCGCGGGCGGTCAGGCTCGGGATGAGGTTGTAGAACTGGAAAACAAAACCGACGGACTCGCGGCGGTAGCGCGTGAGCCGGGCCTCGTCGGCGTGCGCGAGATCGAGGTCGCGGTAGCGCAGCTCGCCGGCGGTGGGGATATCCAGGCCGCCGAGCTGGTTGAGGAGGGTGGTCTTGCCGGAGCCGGAAGGGCCGAGCAGGACGACGAGTTCGCCGGCATTGAGATCGAGGTCCACGCCGGCCAAGGCGCGCACCTCGGCGGTGCCGGCGCCGTAGACCTTGGTCAGGCCGCGCACGTGGAAGACCGGGGTGGCGGGAGATTGGGCGGGGGCGTTCACGCGGAAAGGGCAGCATGGCTGGGGACCGGGCGGGGCGCAATCCCAAGCCCGGCGTGGGCTGCAGCGATGAGCGTGCCTGCTGGGCTGGTTAAGCGGGAGTGCTGCCGGCCGGGCTTGATGGGCCGTCCAACCCCGGCGCGAATCGGAGTTGTGGCCGGGCGGACGGTGCCTTCTGCTGGCGGGATATGAATCGGACCGACCGGCTGGTGGCGATGGTGCTGCATCTGCAGGGACGGCGCGTGGTGCGCGCGGCCGACCTGGCCGCGCATTTCGGCATCACGGAGCGGACGGTTTATCGCGACATCGCCGCGCTGGGCGAGGCGGGCGTGCCCATCGCAGGCGAGGCCGGCGTGGGCTACAGTCTGCTCAAGGGCTACCAGCTGCCGCCGGTGATGTTCACGGCCGACGAGGCCGTGTCGCTGTTTGTCGGCGGCGAACTGGTGAAGCAGTTCACCGACGCCTCGCTGCAGGCGCCGATGATGTCGGCGCTCGACAAGCTCCGCGCCGTGCTGCCGCGCGACCGGCAGGACCATGTCGAGCGGCTGGTGGCGCGCACGGTGATCTACGGGCAGTCATCGCGGAAGGCCGCGCCGGAGGCGGCGGGGCAGCGCTGGCTGCTGCCGGTGCAGCAGGGCGTGGTGCTGCGGCGCGTGCTGCGGATGTCCTACCACGGCCGCGACCGCGAGGAGGAGACGGCGCGCGATGTCGAGCCGCTGGGCGTGGTGTTCTATGGCGGGGCGTGGTATCTGGTGGCGTGGTGCCGGTTGCGGACGGACTACCGGCATTTCCGCATCGATCGCATCCGCCGGCTGGAGCTGACGGCGGAGAAGTTCGAGCCGCGCGAGGGGTTCTCGTTCAGGGAACACATGGAGCAATCCTCGGCGCGGGAGAAAACCCTGCCGGTGCGCGTGTGGTTTCACCGCTCGGTGCAGGAACGCGCCCAGCGCGAGAGCTACGCCACGCTCATTGAGGAGAAGGCGCGCGACGGCGGCGCGGAGTTCGCGCTCTATGCCTGGTCGCTCGAATGGATGGCGCGGTGGCTGCTGTCGTTCGGCGACCGGGCCGAGGCCCTGGCCCCGGCCAAGCTGCGCGCCCTGGTGCGCGCGGAGGCCGCAAAAATCGCGGCGAAATATCAGTAGTCCTGTCATTGCGAGGAGCGGAGCGACGAAGCAATCCAGTCCTTCGACTGGCTCGGGACTTGAGCTTGCCGAGACGGCTGGATCGCCACGGCGCGCTTCAGCCTTCGCCAAGGCTATGGCTGACAAGTCGCGCACCTCGCGATGACAAACCGCTCCTGACATAGGGTTGTCAGGGTGGTCTGCTAGAGTGGCGGCATGTTCGCTTGCCCCGCCCCCCGCACCCATGCCGTGCTTGGCCTGCTGACGGCCGGCCTGACCCTGTCCTTTGTTCCCGCCGGCGCCGCGCCCGCCGATGACGCCAAAATCGTCGCCGCGCTCGACACCGAGTTTCAGTTGGCCGTGAAAAACAACGATGCCGCGGCCATCGCCCGTCATCTGGCTGATGACATGATCCTCGTGACGGGCCGCGGCCGGGTCTTCACCAAGCAAGATCACATCGTGTCCGCACAAAAGAAGGAGCGCAGCTACGAGCAGCAGGACGAACTGCCGGGCACACAGCAGGTGCGCGTCTGGGGCGACACCGCCGTCGTCACCGCCCTCCTCTGGTGCAAGGGCACGGCCGGAGACGGCAAGCCCTTCGACTACAAGGTGTGGTTCAGCGACACCTATGTGCGCACGCCGGCCGGCTGGAAATACGTCTTCGGCCAGGCCTCGCTGCCGCTCTCGCCGGAAAACAAATAACCCGCCTCCCCCATGATCAAAATCACCGCCTTCGCCTTCACCGCCTACCCGGTCACCGACCTGCCCCGCGCCAAGGCCGACTACAATCTTTCTCGTTCTCTTACTCTTTCTCGTTCTCCCGGCCTTGAGAAAGAGAACGATTACGAGAACGAGAACGATTCGGCCTTAGATCACCGCTCGCTCTAAGAAAGGCTGAACGTCGCCCATTCCTTTCCCCTCAGACGCGATAATATCCAACCTGCCCATGAACATCCACCCGCTCACCATCACTGTCTCGGCGCCGCGCGCGGCCGTTTTCAATTTCCTGGCCGACATCGAGAACCTGCCCAAGTGGACCGCGGGCTGGTGCGAGCGGCTCATGCTCCAGCGCGGCCGCTGGTGGGCCCTCACCGCCGAGGGAGAGCAGGTGGTGGACATGGAGACAAGCGCCGGCACCGGCGTGATCGATCTTCGCGCCGGGCCTTCGCCCGACCGCTTCCGCCACACGCCGATCCGCGTCGTGGCGCTGTCCACGCGCCGGACGCTCGTGAGCGTCATCCTCATCGAGGGGCCGGACGAAACCGACGAACACTTCGCCCGCCGGCGCGAGCTGCTGCAGGCGGCGGCCGACGGCCTCGTGAAGCGCTTCGGCGGCGGTGAGGTGCATACGCCGCCCGCGCTCGCGGAACTGGGGTTGAACTGACGCGTCGAGCGTTATTCCGCCAGCAGGTTGTTCAGGTCGAGGCGCGCCGTGGTCATGGCGAGGCCGCCCTGGGCGTCGCGCGGCCACTGCGCCTCGGGCCGGTCCCAGTAGAGTTCGACGCCGTTGCCGTCGGGGTCGCGCAGGTAGAGCGCCTCGCTCACGCCGTGGTCGGAGGCGCCGTCGAGCGGGATTTCCGCGGCAATGAGCCGGCGCAGGGCGTCGGCGAGCGTGGCGCGGGTCGGGTAGAGAATGGCGGTGTGATAGAGCCCGGTGTGGCCGGGAGGCGGCGGCGAGCCGCCGAGGCTTTCCCAGGTGTTGAGCCCGAGGTGATGGTGGTAGCCGCCGGCGGAAACGAAGGCCGCCTGCGCGCCATATTGTTGCGTCAACTGGAAGCCGAGCACGCCGACGTAGAAGTCGAGCGCGCGCTGCAGGTCGGCGACCTTGAGGTGGACGTGGCCGATGCGGGCACCGGCGGCGATGGGCGGGTTCTGGGCGGGCATGCGGGAAGGGTAGCCGGGAGGAGCGGAAAAGACAAATGTAGGGGCGCCGCTTGACGGCGCCCGCGGGCGTCCGCAAGGGACGCCCCTACAAATGGCAGATTAGTGGTGCCAAAAAATCATGGCGCGGCACACTGCCCACACTCCCATGCAAAAGTTCCTCCGCCTTGAATTCATCGACCGCAGCCCGGATGTCGGGCTGCTTTTGCTCCGTCTCTGGCTCGGCGTTTCCATGGTCTGGCTGCACGGCTGGGGCAAGCTGCTCGGCGCGTTTTCGGGGAAGCTGACGTTCCTCGACCCGATCGGCATCGGCCAGGTGCCGAGCCTGCTGCTCGCCATCTTCGCGGAGGTGGGCTGCTCGGTGCTGCTGGTGCTGGGGCTGGGGACACGCTGGGCGGCGCTCATCCTGGCCTTCACGATGGGCGTGGCGTTCTTCGTGGTGAACGGCGGGGCCTTCGCGAAGGGCGAGCTCGCCTGGGCCTACCTCGGCAGCTGCCTCGTGCTGTTCGTTGCCGGGGCGGGCCGGTTCAGCATGGACCAGAAATAAGCGGAGAAAAGATCCGCGGCCTAGGTCTTGGCGCTGTTGTCGCAGGTGATGTGCGTGCGCCGGCGCATGGCCGTGTAGTTACGCATCTGCGCCGCGAAATCCTTGTTCCGCACCAGCGTGGCGTTGGCCGGTTTGCCGGCGGCGGTGCTCTCCTCGGTGGCGGCGGCCGTGGCGATGAGCACGAGCAGCTCCGCCTTCTCCGGCAGGCGCTGCGCCGGGAAGCGGGCATGGGTGCTGAGCCAGCGCAGGGTCTGTTGGAAAGGAGGTTGGGCTGTCGGCGTCACGGCGCGCAGAGTGCAGGGGCCCGGGCGGCCAAGTCAATCCGCGCCCGCCCCCAGCTTTGGGTTGCACCGGCGGGGGCGGGGCCTACGTTCGCCCGTTCCCATGGCTTCATTGCTCAATCTGCTCGACGTCAGCCTCCACTTCGGCGGCCCCGCGATCCTGGAAAAAATCAACTTTCAGGTCGATCCGGGCGAGCGCGTGTGCCTGCTCGGGCGCAACGGCGCGGGCAAGTCCACCCTCATGAAGGTCATCATGGGCGACATGAAGCCCGACACGGGCGACGTCTTCCGCCCGTCCGGAGCGGTTTACCGCCGGCTCACCCAGGAAATCCCGACCGACCTCGCCGGCACGGTGCACGACATCGTCGCCGCCGGCCTGCGGCCCAACGACGACCACCACGAGGAGGAGTGGGAGCGCGACGTCCGGGTCGAGGACCTGATCAACGCCATCCGCCTGCCGCCCGCGCAGGAATTCTCCGCCCTCTCCGGCGGCCTGAAGCGCCGCGCCCTGCTGGCTCGCGCGCTGGCGGCGCAGCCCGACCTGCTCCTGCTCGACGAGCCGACCAACCACCTCGACCTCGAGTCGATCCTGTGGCTGGAGGAGTTCCTGCTGGAGAAGAAGCCCACGCTGCTCTTCATCACCCACGACCGCGCGTTCCTGCGCAAGATTGCCTCGCGCATCGTCGAACTCGACCGCGGCCGCCTCGCCGGCTGGGCCTGCGACTACGACACCTATCTCGTCCGCAAGCAGGAGGTGCTCGAGGCCGAGGAGCGGCAGCGCGCCCTCTTCGACAAGAAGCTGGCGCAGGAGGAGGAGTGGATTCGCCGCGGCGTGAAGGCCCAGCGCTCCCGCGCCACCGCCCGCATCAACGCCCTGAAAGACATGCGCGCCCAGGCCCGCGCCCGGCGCGACCGCGTCGGCAACGCCACCATCAAGGTCACCGAGGCCGAGCGCACCGGCGTGAAGGTCATCGAGGCGGCGGACGTCAGCTACGCCTGGCCGGACGGCAAGGTGGTCATCCGCGACTTCTCCACCGTCATCCAGCGTGGCGAGAAGATCGGCATCCTCGGGCCCAACGGCGCGGGCAAGACAACCCTCATCAAGCTCCTGCTCGGCCAGCTGTCGCCGACCGCCGGTTCGCTCAAGCACGGCACCAACCTCGAGGTCGTTTACTTCGACCAGCTGCGCGCCCAGATCGACGACAACAAGACCGTCGCCGACAACATCGCCAACGGCAACCCGACGGTGACCATTGAGGGCCGCACGCGGAACGTCATCAGCTACCTGCAGGATTTCCTCTTCGAGCCCGCGCGCGCCCGCACGCCGGCGCGCGTGCTCTCCGGCGGCGAGCGCAACCGCTTGCTGCTCGCGCGTCTCTTCACCCAGCCGGCCAACGTGCTGGTGCTCGATGAGCCGACCAACGATCTCGACGCCGAGACGCTCGACCTGCTCGAGGACCTGCTCGTCGAGTTCCAGGGCACGCTGCTGCTCGTGAGCCACGACCGTGAATTCCTCGACGAGGTCGTGACGAGCACGCTGGTGTTCGAGGGCGACGGCCGGCTCGGCGACTACGTCGGCGGCTACACCGACTGGCAGAACGAAAAGAAGAAGCAGGCGGGTAGGGCGCAGCGGCCCGCTGCGCCGGAGCGGACGACCGGGCCGGTCGTCCCTGCCGCCAAGGCACCCGGGTCGGCGACCCCGGCTACACCCAGGAAAAAACTCACCGGCAGGGAACAGAAGGAGCTGGAGACGCTGCCCGCGAAGATCGAGGCGCTCGAGCGCGAGCAGGCGGAGCTGACGGCGAAGCTTGCCGATCCGGCTTTCTACAAGAAGGAGGCTGCGAAATTCGCGGAGGTGAAGCAGCGGCTGGAGACCGTGGAGCGCGAGCACGCCACGGCGTTTGCGCGCTGGGAAGAGCTGGAGGCGGCGAAGAACACGTAGCAACAAGGGGCGTGGCTGGACCACGCCCGTCTCGGGCGCGCACAAGGCGCGCCCCTACATCGCTGACGCGACGGAAGTTGGAAACAAGTTTCGCCGTCGTAACCCCTCCGGGCTCGACTGCCGGAGCCGGCTGCGCTTTGCTGCCGGCGTTTCACCTCGTTTCACCCGTCCGGGCAAAACCTCAACTCCGCACACACATGGCCTTGATCCTCTTTTTCACGGTGCTCGCGATTGTCGCGCTGGGCGCCTCGTTCCTCCTCACGCTGCCGGCCGCCGCACGGGGTGCGCTGGTGGTGCTCGCGTTTTCGCTGTTCGGCTTCGGGCTCGTCGTGGGCTCGTCGGTCGTCATCGACCAGGACGAGGTTGGCATCGTGCACAAACAGTTCTTCGGCAAGCCGCTGCCGACCGGCCAGATCATCGCCCGGGAAGGCGAGATGGGCCCGCAGGCCGAGATCCTCGGCCCCGGCTGGCACTTCGGCTTCTATCCCTTCACCTACTCGGTCCGCATCGATCGCGTGATCACCGTGCCGTCCGGCCAGGTCGGCTTCGTCACGGCGCGCGACGGCCAGCCGCTGCCGGAGAACGAGATGTTCGCCCCCGCCTGGGACAGCGCACAGGACATGCTGAACCCGGCCACCTTCCTCGCCAAGGGCGGCCGCCGCGGCCCGCAGACAACCATCCTCACGCCCGGCACCTACCGCTACAACACGGCGCTGCACGAGGTCACCGCCATCCCGGCGATGCAGGTCGCGGCGGGCACGGTCGTCGTCATCAAGAGCAATTCCGGCAAGCGCTGGAGCGAGGCCGACAAGGGCGACTTGGTCAACGGCGTGCCGCTGGTCCCGCGCGACCACATCGGCGTCTGGGCGGAGCCGCTCACGCCGGGCGGCTATTACCTGAACACGAATGCCTACGTGCCCACCGTCGTGAAGACGACCCAGCGCACCTACACCTACCAGGCGGCCAACTACACCAAGCCGACGGCACCTGCCCCGGCGGCCGCCCGCATGGCCGCCGCGGCCCGCGTCGCGGCCACCTCCTCCAACAACGAGGACTGGTCGGTCTCCGTCCGCTCGAAGGACGGCTTCTCGTTCCCGGTGGATGTGCGCGTGGCCTGCGCCGTGGAGGCGAAGAACGCCCCTTATCTGGTCGCCCTGCTCGGCAATCCCGACGCGGTCGTCCAGGACGAGCAGGAAGGCGAGGAAATCGAGGTGCTCGAGGCCCGCATCATCCTGCCGTCCATCCGCGCCATCTTTCGCAATGTTGCCGAGACGATGAACGCGCTCGAATTCGTCAACCGCCGCAGCGAGATCGAGGCGCTGGTCGGCCAGCGCATCACGGCCGAGCTCGCCCGCTACCGCGTGACCTGCGACGGCGTCTATGTCGGCAACATCCACCTCGATGCCACGCCGGCGGGCCAGCAGTTGCTCGCCACGCAGACGGACCGCGAGGTCGCGGTGAACCAGCAGAAGCTCTACGACCAGCAGAAGCAGGCCGAGGAATCCCGCGCCAAGTTCGTCCGCGCGCAGGAGGAGGCCGAGCAGCAGCGCCAGCTCGCCGCGGCGGAATACAAGGTCCGCGTCGAGGGTGAGAACGCCAAGTCCCAGGTCGCCCGCGCTAAGGGCGAGGCCGAGTCCCAGATCATCATCGGCGAGGGCCGCGCCAAGGCCTACAAGCTGCTCGTCGAGACCCTCGGCCAGTCGCAGGTCGCGCAGCTCGAGCTCCTCAAGCTCGTCGTCGAGGGCAAGGTCCAGATCACGCCGCAGGTGATGGTCACCGGCGGCGGCAACGGCGGCACGACGGACGCCCTCATGGGCACCATCCTCCGCCAGAGCGTCCCGCCGGCCCCCGCCAAATAAAACCCTTCAACCGGAGAAATTCCCATGCGCCTGCTCATGTTCGTTTCCGCCCTCGGCATCCTCATCAGCATCGCGGTGCTCATCATGGTCCTCATCAAGGCCAAGAAGGACGAGACGCCGCCGAAGATCCGGCCCGGCAAGTCCGAGGAGTGAGGCCCGTTGGGTCGTGAATTGGCACTGTAGGGGCGGACCTTGTGTCCGTCCGCGCGGGCGCGCACAAGGCGCGCCCCTACAACAGAGCCAAACATCGTCTTTTGTAGCGGCTTTACGCCGCGATCTTAACATGGCACCGCCCGCACATCGCGACGTAAAGCCGCTCCTTGTTGCTACAGCAATCCCAGCCCGAGCAGGCCCGGGGTGTGTGCAGTTGATCCGCCGGTCACAAAAAAAGCCCCGGCGGTGAGGCCGGGGCGGGGAAGCGGGCGGGAGCGACGCTCAGGATTTGGCGGCGGGGACGGGCAGCTTGAACTCCTGCAGCAGGGCCGTGACCTTGCCCTCGATGTCGGCCTTGGGGTCGTGCGGGTTCAGGCCGTTGTGGCGCACGGTGCCGTCCGGCGCGATGATGGCGACGTGCGGGATGCCGCGGACGACGTAGTCGGGGTTGAAGACCTGCTCCTCGCTGAAGACAACGTCCCAGGTCATTTCCTTGGCCTTCATGAATTCGGGCATGAGGGACATTTCCTTCTGCTCGTCACCCTTGGTGTCGATGCGCGGGCCCATGTTGGCCACGAAGCCCTGGATGCTCGTCACGCCGAGGACGGTGACGGGCGAGCCCTTGAAGTGGGCGACTTCCGCGCGGACCTTGGGGAAGGAGGCGATGCAGGGGCCGCACCAGGTGGCCCAGTAGTCGAGCACGACGACCTGGCCCTTGAGGTCGGACAGGGTCTTGAGGCCGGGCTTGGACGACCACTTGAAATGCAGCTCGGGGGCGGGGGCGCCGATGAGCGCCGCGGATTTGGCCTTCTCCGCCTCCGCCTTGGCTTTGGCCTTGGCCTTGGCTTCCGGGGTCAGGTTTTGGAGCGTGCGCTCCGCCTGGGTGGCGGCCTTGGTGCCGGGATAATTGGCGACAATGGCGGCCAGCTGCTTTTTGCCCGCCTCCTCGTCGTCGAGCACCTGCAGATAGAGCGAGGCGCGCATCAGCACGACCTGCGCGGTGTCATTGTTTTTCTCGGGGTGCTTGGCGAGCAGGGCTTCGAACGCGGCCAGCTCGGGCGCGAGGGTTTCGGCGGTGGGCTTGCCGGCCTTCATTTTTTCGCGGACCTGGCCGACGATGACCTGCATTTCCTTGATGACCGGGGAGGCTTCGGCCGGGGCGGGGGATTGGGCGCGGCCAGAGGCGGCGAGGGCAAGGCCGAGCGCGAGGCTGGCGAGGAGGGATTTGAGTTTCATGGGGGATGGAATGAGTGGCGGGGAATCCGCCGGAAGGCTCCCACCATTGCCAGATGGCCCGGATTGGCAAGGCCGGGGCATATGAGCCGAAGGAACCATGACGCGGAAAAGAAAAAGCCCCGGCCTTGCGGGCCGGGGCGGGGGATAGGCCTGAAGTGTCGGCGGCGTGAGCCGGTTCAATCCACCGCCGGATTTGCTGAAGGTTGACGGCGGCGGCGCGATACAGCCAAGCCCAGGGCCAGCAGGCCCGCCAAGGCGGCATAGGTGGCGGGCTCGGGCACGGCGGCCAGATAGGCGTATTTCAAGTCCTGCGAGCCGTAGTCATAGTAGCTGATGTGCAAGCCGCCCGCGCCGTCCACGGCGATGTCGGTCCACTGGCCGACGTTGCCGAAGGAGTCGACGGTCTCGGTGAGGAAGGTCGAGCCATTGTAATACGCGTGCTTCAGGTCGGCGCCGGTGTTGTTGAGATAGGCGAAGTGGGGGCGGTTGTTCGAGTCGAGCGTGAGGCTGGCGTAGAGGCCGAGGTTGGTGGCGCTGCTGTCCACGGTGTAGGTTTGCCAGGCGGAGCCGTCGTAGGTGGCGTATTTCAACAGGCCGGTGCCGAAGGACGGGGAATCGTAGTAGGCAATGTGGGGACGGTTGAGGGTGTCGAGAGCCAGCGACGCGTAGAATTGCGGATTGCCGGCGGCATCCACGGTCTCGGTGGACCAGGAGCTGCCATCGAACGCGGCATACTTGAGGGTGCTGCCGGTGAACTCGTTGAAGGCGATGCGCGGCAGCCCGCCGCTGGTGAAGGCGAGGGAGTTGGCGCTGCCGGGATCATTGGTGGTGGCCACGGTGGTCGTGGTCCAACTGCTGCCGTTGAACACGGAGTATTTGAGCTGGGCGGCCGGGTAGGCGTAGTGGGCGATGGCCAGCTGGCCGGAGCTGGTGAAGGCGAGCGAGATGTTGCCCGAGCCGCTGTTGCCCGTCACCGGGGTGGTGATGGTCCAGGAGCTGCCGTTGTAGGTGGCGAGGTTGATGTTGCTGTTGGTCAGGTCGCGGTAGGCGATGCGCGGCTGGCCGTCGGGTCCGAGCTGGATCGAGGTGTGCTCGCCCTTGTTGCCGGCCGCATCCACGATGCTGGTGGACCAGGTGGAGCCGTTGTAGGTGGCGTATTTCAGGTCGCCGTTCGGGTTGTCGCGATAGGCGATGTGGGGCGTGCCGCTCGAGGACACCGCCATCGAGCTGTGTGAACCAACCGTGCCAGTCGAATCAACCGTGGTGATCTGCCAGGTTTGTGCGTGGAGCGTGCCGATGAGCGTGGCGAAGGTCAGGAAGCAGCGGGTGTGCAATGTCATGCTGCCAAGCTGGCGGCGCGGCAGCGAGAGCGTCAAGGGGTGCGCTCTACGCAAATCTGCGTAGGCCCGCGGGCCCGCGTCGAGCCGGTGTCGGGCGAAAGAAAAAGCCCCGGCTTGCGGCCGGGGCTTCGTGATTGAGTTTGGACTGGCTTACTTCTTGCCGTCAGCAATCGCGGCTTGCGCTGCCGCCAAACGCGCCACGGGGACGCGATAAGGCGAGCAGGACACGTAGCTGAGGCCCAGCTTGTGGCAGAACTTGACCGAGTCCGGGTCGCCGCCGTGCTCGCCGCAGATGCCGAGCTTGATGTCGGGGCGGGTCGAGCGGCCCTTCTCGATGGCGATCTGCATCAACTGGCCCACGCCGGTCTGGTCGATGGAGGCGAAGGGGTTCTTCTTCATGATCTCGGCTTCCTGGTAGGCGCCGAGGAAGGAGCCGGAGTCGTCGCGCGACATGCCGAGGCAGGTCTGCGTGAGGTCGTTGGTGCCGAAGCTGAAGAACTCGGCCGTGGTCGCGACCTCGTCGGCGGTGAGGGCGCCGCGCGGGATCTCGATCATGGTGCCGACGGAGTAGGCGATCTTCACCTTCTTCTCGGCCTGGACCTTGGCGGCGACCTCGTGGACGAGGGCGACCTGGAGATCGAGCTCCTTCTTGAAGCCGACGAGCGGGATCATGATCTCGGGCTTGGCCTTGAAGCCGGCCTTGTTGGCGTCGGCGGCGGCCTCGAGGACGGCGCGGGCCTGCATGGCGGTGATCTCGGGATACTTGATGCCGAGGCGGCAGCCGCGGAAACCGAGCATCGGGTTGAACTCATGCAGCTCGTGCACGCGGTGCATGATCTTCTCGACCGGGATGCCGAGCTTCCGGGCGAGGTCCATCTGCTGCTCCTTGGAGTGCGGGAGGAACTCGTGCAGCGGCGGGTCGAGGAAACGGATGGTCGCCGGGAAGCCCTTGAGGGCCTTGAAGATTCCGTAGAAGTCGCTGCGCTGGTAGGGGAGGAGCTTGGCGAGGGCGGCCTCGCGGGCGCCGAGGGTGTCGGCGAGGATCATCTCGCGCATGGCGTCGATGCGGTCGCCCTCGAAGAACATGTGCTCGGTGCGGGTGAGGCCGATGCCGACGGCGCCGAACGCGATGGCCTGGGCGGTCTGCTCGGGCGTGTCGGCGTTGGTGCGGACGGAGAGGCGGGTGGCCTGGGCGCACCACTTCATGAGCTGGGTGTAGCTCTTGAACTTCTCGGTGGCCTGGGCGGCCTTGTCGCCGTTGATGAGGCCGGCGATGATCTCGGAGGGGGCCGTCTTGATCTGGCCCGCGTAAACGGTGCCGGCGGTGCCGTCGATCGAGAGGAAGTCGCCCTCGCCGTAGGTCTGGCCGGCGACGGTGACGATCTTCTTGTCGTAGTCCACCTGCAGGGCGGCGGCGCCGCAGACGCAGACCTTGCCCATCTGGCGGGCGACGAGGGCGGCGTGCGAGGACACCCCGCCGCGGGCGGTGAGGATACCCTCGGCGGCGATCATGCCGCGGAGATCCTCGGGGGAGGTCTCGACGCGGACGAGCAGGACTTTCTCGCCCTTCTCGGCGGCGACGACCGCGCGGTCGGCGTTGAAGTAGATCTTGCCGGTGGCGGCGCCGGGGCCGGCGGGGAGGCCGGTGGCGATGGCCTTGGCCTTCTTGACCTCGGCCGTATCGAAGATCGGGGCGAGGAGCTGCTCGAGCTGGTCGGCCGGGTTGCGCAGGACGGCGGTTTTCCAGTCGATGAGCTTCTCCTTCACCATGTCGATGGAGAACTTGAGCGCGGCGGCGGCGGTGCGCTTGCCGTTGCGCGTCTGGAGCATGAACAGCTTCCCTTCCTGGATCGTGAACTCGATGTCCTGGACGTCCTTGAAGTGCTTCTCGAGGGTCGAGCGGACCTTCAGGAGCTCGGCGTAGGACTTCGGCATCTGGTCCTTCAGTTTGAGGACGGGCTCGGGCGTGCGGACGCCGGCGACGACGTCCTCACCCTGGGCGTTGATGAGGAACTCGCCGTAGAACTCGTTGGCGCCGTTGGCGGGATTGCGGGTGAAGGCCACGCCGGAGCCGGAGGTGTCGCCGGTGTTGCCGAAGACCATGGCCTGCACGTTGACGGCGGTGCCCCACTCGGAGGGGATGTTGTATTTGCGGCGGTAGACGATGGCGCGGTCGTTCATCCAGGAGCCGAAGACGGCGCCGGCGGCGCCGCGGAGCTGGTCCCACGGGTCGTTCGGGAACACCTTGCCGGTGCGCTCCTTCACGAGGGCCTTGAAGCGGGCGACGAGTTCCTGCTGGTCGGCGGCGGTGAGCTTGGAGTCCTCGATGTCGCCGTGGTATTTCTCGTGCTTGAAGCCCTCGATGACGGTCTCGAACGGCTCGTGGTCCTCGCCCTCGCGCTTCTGCACGCCGAGCACGACGTCGCCATACATCTGGATGAAGCGGCGGTAGCAGTCCCACGCGAAGCGCTCGTTCTGCGTGGCGCGGACGAGGGCGAGCACGGTCTGGTCGTTGAGGCCGAGGTTGAGGATGGTGTCCATCATGCCCGGCATGGAGTCGCGGGCGCCGGAGCGGACGGCGACGAGGAGCGGGGTGCCGTCGGTGGCGCCGAACTTCGTGCCCATGATGCGCTCCATGTTCTTCACGCCGGCTTCCATCTGCGCCTGGAGGGAGGCGGGATAGGTGCGCTTGTTGGCGTAGTAGTAGGTGCAGACTTCCGTGGTGATCGTGAAGCCCGGGGGCACCGGCAGGCCGATGCGGGTCATCTCGGCGAGGTTGGCGCCCTTGCCGCCGAGCAGGTTCTTCATCGAACCGTTGCCGTCGGCCTTGGCCGCGCCCCACGTATAGACGTATTTGAGCGACTTGCCGGTTGATTTCTTGGCCGCCGGTTTGGCGGACTTCTTAGCGGTGGTTTTTTTAGCCATGGGTAAAATGAACGATAGGGACGCTCATCGCAGCGGGCGGGCGCGGGGGTGTCAATGGCCGAGGCGGATCCAGCCACAGGGCAGTTTATGACATGAGGTGGAGCCCGGCCTTCAGCCCTAGCTTCGGCGACGGCTGAAGGCCGGCTTCCACCTCAAACACAGGCCTTGCGGGGCCGGGGGAAACTTGCTTCTAGGTCAGGACTTGAGCGAGCAACCCCCAGCGGATGAATACGATGAGGCCGCGCCCTCCGCGGCCAGCGATGCGCCCATCGCCGGCGGCAAGCCCATGGGTTTCCTCGAGCACCTCGAGGACCTGCGCTGGACCCTGATGAAGAGCGCCCTCGTCTTCGCGGTCTTCGTGGGTGTCATCAGCTTCTACCTGAAGGAATTCTACGCGGTGCTGATCTGGCCGTTGGAGAACGTGCGGGCCGACTTCCCCCAGTTCACCACCCACCTGATCACGAACAGCCCGATGGGCATCTTCAGCATGCTGATCAGCATCGCGCTGGTCGGCGGCGTGGCCCTCTCGCTGCCGTTCTGGTTCTTCTTCGTGGCACAGTTCATCGCGCCGGCGCTGACGAAAAGGGAGCTGAAGATCCTCGTGCCGAGCTGCCTGGCGGCCCTGCTGCTGTTTCTCATCGGCGCGGCGTTCGGCTATTTCCTGCTCGTGCCGAGCACGGTGCGGGTCGCCTACGAGTTCAGCGCCTACATGGGCGTGGACCCGATGTGGACGGCGGACAAGTATTTCGGCCTGCTCACCTGGCTGGTGCTGGGCGTGGGCGTGACCTTCGAGTTCCCGCTGCTCATCGTGCTCGCCAGCTACATCGGCCTCGTGGAGATTGCCACGCTCCGGCGGTTCCGCCGCCATGCCATCGTGGTCTGCTTCATCATCTCGGCCATCGTCACGCCGACGCCGGACATGGTTACGCAGACGCTCTTTGCCGTGCCGCTGTGCCTGCTCTACGAGCTTTCCATCTGGGCCTCGGCGCTCATCGGCCGCCGGAAGCAGCCGGGGGCGTAGTCGCGGGTTACGTTGCCGCCCGGCGGGGGCTCCCGTGGCTTACTTCCGCGAGTCGCGCTGGAAGGCGAAGACCACCTTCAGCATCTGCCAGGCGAGCCAGAACACCCCGGACATGCAGCCGGCGGTGAGGCCGCCCCAGAGCATGACCATCTTCGGGTCATTGGACGGCACATGGGAATTCACGAGCCAGTAGAAGATGGCGAAGGCGGCGGCGGTGACCGTCAGGTCAATGACGAGGGTGACGACAGAAAAGGGTTTTTTCGCAGGCGAGGCCATGCCGGGAGGACAAGGCGGCGGCGCGGCGTTGTCGAACCGAAAGTGGGCCGCCGCCCCCGTCGGTCCGTCGGGCGGCCTATCCTTCAAGGCCGGCTCATGGGCGACATTAGCGGACGCGCCCGGCCCGCGGGTGCGCGGCGTGCAAGATGTGCCCAGCTCTCCGCAAGGTCTGCGGAGCCCTTCCCGCGGGAAGGTGTCATGCTATTCGGCATGAAAACCATCCTCGTGCCGGTGGACCTTTCGGCCGCCACCTCGCGCGTCTGCGCGGCGGCCTGTGACTTGGCCAAGCTGATCGGGGGGCGGATCCGGCTCCTCCATGTCGTGCCCCCGCCGCCCGTCATGATGAATGACTATTACGCCTTCGACACCGGCCACCTGGCCCAGGCCATGGCGGCGGTCGAGCAGAACGCCACCCGGCAGCTGCGCGTTCTCGCCCGGCGCGTGGCCCGGCGCTGCCCGGTGCAGACGGTGCAGCTCACCGGCGCCCCGGTGAGCACCATCCTCGCCCAGGCGAAGTCCGCCCGGCCCGCCTACATCGTGCTCGGCTCGCACGGCCACGGTGCCGTGTTTGACCTGCTGGTCGGCAGCACGACCACGGGGGTCCTGCGCCAGGCGCGCTGCCCCGTGCTCGTGGTCCCCATGGCCCGGCGCTGATCCCCGTGGAGCTGCTCAAGGCCATCTACCAGCGGCGCGCGGTGCGCGAGTTCTCGGACGCGACGGTGACGCCGGCCCTCGTGCACGACCTGCTCCACGCGGCGGCACAGGCCCCGAGCGCGCTGAACCTGCAGCCGTGGTCCTTCGCCGTGTTGCACGGCCGCGCGCGGCTGGCGGACTATTCCCGCCGGGCCAAGCGGCACCTGCTGGCCACCTCGGCGCCGACCTTCGGCCTCGATCCGCGGATCGACCATTACGCGAATCCCGACGCGAACCTCTTTCACGGCGCCGACACGCTCGTGGTCATCTGCGCCAAGCCCGGCCCGTTTGCGTCGGTCGAGGACTGCTTCCTCGCGGCGCAGAACCTGATGCTGGCGGCGCACGGCTTCGGCCTCGGCACCTGCCCGGTGGGATTCGCGCGGGCGTGGTTCAACCGGCCGGAGGTGAAGGCCGAGCTCGGCATCCCCCCGCACCATGAGCCGGTGCTGCCCATCACGCTCGGCCACCCGGCGCAGCCGCCGCCCGCCGTGCCGCGGCACGAGCCGGAGACGGTTTGCTGGCATTGGGACGCCTGAGCGGCTGCGGCGCCCGCCCGGCTTGAGTCTTGGGTGCAACCAGGCGAGGGAGGCGGGCAACGGAACCAGGACAATCCGTGCGCAGCCTTGCACAACGTCCGCGCAGAGGCACGCCGCAGATTTTGTTATGGTGGTGCCATGGCAGCCTCCGTCGAAACCCGGTCACCCCTCCACGCGCCCCCGGCGGCGGCCGGGCGTGCGCCCGGTGCCGCGGCGCCGGTGGCGGTCTTCCTGCCGAAGGAACACGGCTCGTGGTCGCTCGCGCTGGAGCCGCTGGCCCTGGGCCTGTTGCTGGCGCCCTCGGCGGCAGGCGGCGCGCTGTTGGCGGCGGCGCTGGCCGGATTTTTCGCGCGCCGGCCGCTGAAGGCGGCGTGGGCCGCGACGGCTTCCTCCCGCCGGCGCGAGTCCCGGGTGGCCCTGGCCATCCTGGCGGGGCTGGCCGTGGTCGGCGGTCTGGAAGTTTTGGTGCTGGCCGGGGTCGCGGCGCTCTGGCCGGTGTTGCTGGCGATTCCGCTGGGGCTCCTCTTTGCGCACTACGACGCGCAGGGTGAGGGGCGCGCAGCGGCGGCCGAGATCGCGGGCAGCGCGACCTTCGCCGTCCTGCCGGCGGTTTTCGGGACGCTGGCCGGCTGGTCCGCGCCGGCGGCGCTGGCGCTGGCGGTGCTCGCCTTGGTGCGGAGCGTGCCGACGGTGCTGACCATCCGCGCGTTTCTGCGGCAGCGGAAGGGCGAGTCCGCCGGCTCGGCGGTGCCCGTGCTCGCCGCGGGGCTCGGCCTGGCCCTCGTGCTGGCGCTGGCGGCGGCCGGCTTGCTGTCGTGGCCCGCGACCGGCGGCGCCCTCTTGCTGCTGGGCCGCACGGCCTGGCTGCTGGGGCCGTGGCGCCCGGCCTGGTCGGCCCGGCGCGCGGGCATGACCGAGGGCGGGCTCGGGGTCAGTTATCTAATCCTCGCCGCCCTTTAGTCCCGCCCCCTTGCCCACCCCGCCCACCACTTGATACAGGTCAATGCACGGCTTGCCCGGGCCGAATATACTCTGCTACAAAACAATGTCTCTCTGCCTATAATCCCTTTCGTCAACCCCCACACATCCATGAACCAATACCGCAAAATTCCCGCCGGCGTCTTCGCCGCCGGTCTCGCACTGGCCTCGTCGCTGGGCTTCGCCAGTGAGGGCCCGACCGATCTCCAGGGCCCCGTCGTCCTCCCGCCCGAGGTGCTGAACATGCCTGTGGAGCAGGCGATCCTCACCTCCCCGCCGCACGTGCCGCCGCCGATCAACCGCAAGTATCCGGCGCGCGTCGTCGTCAACCTGGAGGTGCTCGAGGTCGTGGGCCGCCTGGCCGACGGCGTCGAATACACCTTCTGGACCTACGGCGGCAGCGTCCCCGGCTCGTTCATCCGCATCCGCGAGGGCGACGTGGTCGAGTTCCACCTGAACAACCACCCGTCCTCGAAGCTGCCGCACAACATCGATCTGCACGCCGTCACCGGCCCCGGCGGCGGCGCGTCCTCGACGTTCACCGCTCCGGGTCACAGCTCCCGCTTCACCTTCCAGGCGCTCAATCCCGGCCTCTACGTCTACCACTGCGCCACCGCGCCGGTGCCCATGCACATCGGCAACGGCATGTATGGCCTCATCCTCGTCGAACCGAAGGAGGGCCTGCCGAAGGTGGACAAGGAATTCTACGTCATGCAGGGCGAGTTCTACACCACCGGCAAGTATGGTGAGGAGGGCTTGCAGGCCTTCGACATGGCCAAGGCCATTGACGAGCGCCCGCCCTACATCGTGTTCAACGGCTCCGTCGGCTCCCTCGTGGGCGACCTCGCCATGACGGCCAAGGTCGGCGAGAACGTCCGCATCTACTTCGGCGTGGGCGGCCCGAATGTCACCTCGTCCTTCCACGTCATCGGCGAGATCTTCGACAAGGTTTATCCCGAGGGCGGCCTGCACCTGGTGAACCCGAGCGTCCAGACCACGCTCGTGCCCTCCGGCGGCGCCACCGTGGTCGATTTCAAGGTGGATGTGCCCGGCACCTACGTGCTCGTGGACCACTCGCTCAGCCGCGCCTTCAACAAGGGCGCCCTCGGCATGCTCAAGGTCGCCGGCCCGGAGAACCGCGTCATCTACTCCGGCAAGGAGATCGACGCCGTTTACATCGGCTCGCAGGCCGATGCCGGCTCCGCCTCCGCCAAGCGCGAGGCTGAGCTGAAGAGCAAGATCGCCGCCGAGATCAAGGCCAACCCCGCCATCGCCGGCCTGCGCAAGGAAGTGCAGATCGAGAAGGGCAAGCAGGTTTACATGAGCCTCTGCTTCGCCTGCCACCAGGCCGATGGCAAGGGCCTGCCTCCGGCCTTCCCGCCGCTGGCCGGCTCGGACTACATGCTCGCCGACCGCGACCGCGCGCTCCGCATCATCCTGAAGGGCATCACCGGCCCGATGGTCGTCAACGGCCAGAAGTATGACAGCGCCATGCCGCCGCAGGAAGCCGTGCTCACCGACCAGCAGGTCGCCGACGTGCTCACCTACGTCTTCAACACCTGGGGCAACAAGGGCGACGCCTTCACCGCCGACCAGGCCAAGGCCGTGCGCAACCAGTCGCAGTAAGACCTATGAGGTGGGGCGGTGCCCGTCGCCGCCCCTACAAATCACCCGCCATGACCACCACCTCCCTCCTCCGGCTCGGCGCCCTCGCGCTCGCGTTTGCAGCGGGGAGTGTGGTCGTGGCTTGGGGTGGCGGAATCGAAAATCAAAAATCAAAAATCGAAAATGACGCCCGGCCGCCGGGCATGGCGTTGATCCCTGCCGGCACCTACGTGCCGCTCCAGCGCGCGACCAATGAGGCCGCGTCGGTCGCCGTGCCGGCGTTCCTGCTCGATGCGGAGCCCGTCACCAACGCGGATTACCTCGCCTTCGTGACCGCCCAGCCCAAGTGGCGCCGTTCGCAGGTCAGCGGGATGTTTGCCGACGCCTCCTACCTCCAGCACTGGGCGGGCGACCTCGAGCCCGGGCCCAAGGCTCCGCCCGGCGCGCCCGTCGTGCGCGTCTCCTGGTTTGCCGCGCGCGCCTACGCCCGCTGGGCCGGCAAGCGCCTGCCCACCACGGCCGAGTGGGAACTCGCCGCCGCCGCCGGCTACACCCAGGCCGACGGCAAGACCGACGCGGCCCTCAAGCGCGACCTCTACGCCTGGCTGGCGCGCCCCGTGCCCGCGATCCAGGCCGACACCACGACCCTCCGCCCCGATTTCCACGGCGTGCGCGGCCTCCACGGCCTCGTCTGGGAATGGGTGGACGATTTCAACACCGCCATGATCACCGGCGAGTCCCGCGCCGACAGCGGACTCGAGCGCGACCTCTTCTGCGGCGCCGGCGCCGTCGGCGCCAAGGAGACCACCGACTACGCCGCGTTCATGCGCCAGGCCCTCCGCGCCTCCCTCAAGGCCAACAACACCACCACCTCCCTCGGCTTCCGCTGCGCGCGGGACGCCGCGCCGCCCACCGCTCCCTCCGCGCCATGAAAACCACCACCTCTTCCTCCCTCCGTGTTGGTAGTCTATTAGACTACCAACGATCCGGCGTCCGCCACGCCGCCTGGCTCATGGCCGCGTTGCTGGCGGCCAGCCGCGTGCTGGGTGCCGATGCGTCGCCCGTCCCGGCGAAGCCCTGCTGCCAGGAAAAGCCCGCCGCCAAGCCCGCCGCCTGCTGCGAGGCGCCCCAGCCGGCCGCCGCGGCCGCCAGCCGGGGCATTGCCGCCGGCGGTTGCGTGCAGCCGCCGGTCGGGAAGAAGGAGGCCTGCTGCCAGGACAAGTCCGCCCAGAAAAAAGACGCCTGCTGCCAGGACAAGCCGGCGGAAAAGAAGGAGCCCTGCTGCGAGGAGCTGACGGCGGCCCCCTTCACCAAGAACTCGCTTTACCAGGCCGACGTCGCGTTCACCGACGATGCCGGCAAGGCGCTCAAGCTCGGCGCGCTCCGCGGCCGGCCCGTGGTGCTGACGATGTTCTTCGCCTCCTGCGGCTACGCCTGCCCGCTGCTCGTGAGCGACATGGAGGCCATCCGCGCCAAGCTTCCCGCCGAGCTCCGCGACCGCGCCGCGCTCGTGCTGGTCTCCTTCGACACCGTGCGCGACACCCCCGCCGCGCTCGCCACCTTCCGCACGCAGCGCGGCCTCGATGCGCAGTGGACCCTGTTGCACGGCAGCTCCGACTCCGTCCGCGAGCTCGCGGCGCTCCTCGGGGTGAAATACCAGCAGGCGGCCGACGGCATGTTCTCCCACTCGAACCTGGTCACGATCCTGAACGCCCAGGGCGAGGTCGTCCACCAGCGCACCGGCCTCAAGGGCGGGCTCGACGAGGCCGCCGCCGCCCTCGCGGCCGCGAGCCGCGGCTGATTTTCGCCGCGCTTGACGCGCGTCAAGGCGCGGCCCGGGGCGATGGGGTAGGCTGGGGGCGAATCTCCCTGCGCCGTGAAAACTCTCCCGCTGTCCCTTGCCGCCTGCCTGCTGGCGGTCACCACACTGCCCGCCGCCCCCGAGGGCGCCCGGCTCTCGCTCAATTTGCGTCTCCGCAGCGAGGATGTGCACCAGAGCGGCCTGCGTGACGGCACCGCCTTCACGCTCCGCACCCGGCTCGGCCTCAGCCCGGCACCGGTCCGCGGCTGGAGCGCGCTGCTCGAGGCGGAGAACATCGTCGCGCTGGACGGCGATAGCTACAGCCAGTCCGGCCTGAATCCCGGCGGCGCGGGCCGCGCCGTCGTCCCCGATCCCGAGGGCACGGAGCTCAACCAGGCCTGGGTCGCCTTCACCGGCGGCCACACCACCGTCACGGCCGGCCGGCAGCGCCTCGTGCTCGACAACGCGCGGTTCATCGGCGACTCCGGCTGGCGGCAGAACATGCAGACCTTCGACGCCGTGCGCGTGCAGGACAAGACGCTGGAAAACACGGTGCTGACCTACGCCTGGCTCGACCGCATCAACCGCGTGCTCGGCGACCGCCACCCGCAGGGCTACTGGCAGTCCAACTCGCACCTCCTCCACGCCAGCTACACCGGCTTCGCGGCCGGCACGCTCACCGGCTACGCCTACCTGCTCGATTTCCGCTCGGCGGCGGCGCAGAGCTGCGCCACCTACGGCGCCAGTTTCGCCGGAGCGACCCCGGTCTCCTCCGCGCTCAAGCTCGCCTATCGCGCCGAACTCGCCGGGCAGACGGACTACGGCTCCAGCGCGCTCGATTACGCCGCGACTTATTACCTGCTGGAACTCGGGCTGACGGCCAGCGCGGGCGGCCTGACCCTCGGACACGAGGTGCTCGGGGCGGACAACGGCGTCGGCTTCAAGACCCCGCTCGCCACACTGCACGCCTTCAACGGCTGGGCCGACCTCTTTCCCACCACGCCCGCCGCCGGCCTGCGCGACACCTACCTCAAGGTCTCGGCCAACCTGCCCGGCGGGCTGAAGGCGCTGGCCGGCCATCACTGGTTCACCACGGAGCGGGGCGGCCCGGCGCCCGGCCGCGAGTTCGATCTGCAGCTGCTCCGCAAGTTCGGCCCGCGCGTGACCGTCCTGGGCAAATACGCCAACTTCCGCCGCTCCGCCGCCGCCTATCCGCAGGTGCAAAAGGTCTGGGCGCAGGTGGAGTTCGCCTACTAGCTTTCACCCATGCCCACCCCGAAATTCAAGGTCCTCGACGTCCGGCAGTTGCTCGCGCGCGGCGAGGAGCCGTTCACCCACATCCGCACCCAGGTTGACCAGCTCCCGCCCGGCCAGGGCCTCACGGTCGTCGCGCCCTTCGTGCCCGCGCCGCTCATCGAGCTGCTGAAAGGGGAGGGGTTCACCTCGACGATGGAGCGCCGCGCCGACGGGGCCTGGGCGGTGAATTTCTGGCGGGAATAGGCCCGCCGCCGTCGGGCGCAAGATATGCGCAGCTCCCGCCAACCCGCGCCGGGCCCGCGCCTTGCTTCCCGGCTATTCTCCACCTGTTCTTCCCTGTCATGTCCTCCACGCCCATCTCCAGTCCGGTCCTGCCGGTCGATCTTGATCTGATCCGGAAATACGACCTGCCGACGCCGCGCTACACCTCCTATCCGACGGCGGCGCAATTCCGCGAGTTCGCCTCGCCGGCCCCGCTGCTCGCGCACGTGGATGCGGCCAATCGCGACGCCAGCCTGCCGCTGTCCCTCTACTTTCACCTGCCGTTCTGCGAGACGCTCTGCTGGTTCTGCGGCTGCACCACCGTCATCACGCTGAATCACCAATCGTCCGACGCCTACCTCGACTACCTCGAGAAGGAGGTCGCGCTGCTCGCCCCGCGCCTGCACGCGGACCGGCGCGTCGTGCAGCTCCACTACGGCGGCGGCACGCCGACCTTCTTCCAGGCCCCGCAGCTCCGGCGGCTCGACGCGCTCACGCGGCGTTATTTCCAATTCGCCCCGGGCGCGGAGCTGAGCGTCGAGATCGATCCGCGCCGGCTGGCCCGCACGCAGGTCGCGGCGCTGCGCGAGGGCGGCTTCACCCGCGCCTCGCTCGGCGTGCAGGATTTCAACCCCAAGGTGCAGGAGGCCGTGCACCGCATCCAGCCGCGCGCCCTGACCGAGCAGGCCATCGACTGGCTGCGCGCCGAGGGCTTCACCTCCCTCAATCTCGACCTGATCTACGGCCTGCCCTACCAGACCGTGGACACCTTCCGCGACACGCTGCGGCAGGTGCTCGAGCTCAACCCCGACCGGCTCGCCGTGTTCAGCTATGCGCATGTGCCGTGGATGAAGCCCGCGCAGAAGATCCTCGAGCGCGAGGCCGCGCTCCCGTCGCCCGAGGTCAAGCTGGAGATGCTCAAGCTCACCATCGAGACGCTGACCGCGCACGGCTACGTCTACATCGGCATGGATCACTTCGCCCGCGCCACCGACGAGCTCGCCGTCGCGCAGGCCGCCGGCACGCTGCAGCGCAATTTCCAGGGCTACAGCACGCGCGCGGGCGTCGAGATCATGGCCTTCGGCATCTCGGCCATCTCGCAGACACCCGCCAGCTACCGGCAGAACCACAAGACGCTCGGTGCCTACTACGCCGCCCTCGACCGCGGCGAGGCCCCGGTCAGCCGCGGGCTGGAGCTTACAGCGGAGGACGCGCGCCGCCGCGACCTGATCATGCGCCTCATGTGCGACCTGAAGCTCGATTACGCCGCGCTCTCCCGCGAGCTCGGCCTCGACTTCGCCGCCACCTACGCGCCCGAACTGGCCCGGCTGCTTCCGCTCGCGGCCGACGGCCTCGTCGAGCTCAAGCCGGAGGGCCTGCGCGTGACCGAGGCCGGCCGGCTTTTCCTGCGCAACATCGCGGTGTGCTTCGACGCCCACTTCACCGCCCAGTCCCGGCAGCACGCCCGCGCGGTGTGAACCCTGGCCCCGCCGTCCGCCATGTCCGCCCCCGCCACCCAACTGCCCGTCGCCGTGCTGGGCGGTGGCGTCACCGGCCTCACGGCCGCATGGCATCTCCAAAAAGCCGGCGTGCCCGTCGTGGTGCTGGAGGCCGCGGCCGCGCCGGGCGGCGTGGTTGGCTCGGCCCGCGTGGCGGGCTGGTTGCACGAGTCCGGCCCGAATTCCCTGCTCGAAGGCTCGCCCGAGGTGGCGGAGCTGATTGACGCCGTCGGCCTCGGCTCGCGCCGGCTCTACGCGGCGGAGGCGGCGAGGAACCGCTACGTCGTCCGCGCCGGCCGCCTCGTCGCGCTGCCCACCTCGCCGGCGGCCTTCCTGCGCACGCCGCTGTTTTCTTTCGGGGCGAAGCTGCGGCTGCTCGGCGAGCCCTGGCGCGCGCGCGCGCCAGCGGAGGCCGAGGAGAGCGTCGCGGACTTTGTCGTGCGGCGGCTCGGCCGGGAATTCCTCGATTACGCGGTGAACCCGTTTGTCGGCGGGGTTTACGCCGGGGATCCGCGCCGCCTGTCGGTGCGGCACGGCTTTCCCAAGCTCCACGCCCTGGAGCAGACCCACGGCTCCCTGCTGCGGGGCGCGCTCAAGCGGCGCAATGCCAGCGGCGGCCCCGCCGGCCGCATCCTCTCGTTCCCCGATGGCCTCGCCGAATTGCCGCGCGCCCTGGCGGCCGCGCTCGGTGCGGCGGTGCGGCCCGCCCATCGCGTGATCTATGTGCGCCGGCAGGACGGTGCGTGGAAGGTCGTCACCGCCGGACCCGACGGCATCAGCGCCGGGTATTACTCCGCCGTCGTCTGCGCCCTGCCGGCCGACGCCCTCGCGGGCGTGCAGTTTGAGGACATCCCCGGCACCTCGCGGTTGAGCGAACTGCGGGAGATCGAGCATCCGCCGGTCGTGTCCGTGCTGGCCGGCTACAGGCGCGAGGACGTGGCGCACCCGCTCGACGGCTTCGGCCTGCTGATGCCGGAGGTGGAGCGCCGCCGCGTGCTCGGCGTGCTGTTTTCCAGCACCCTGTTCCCGGGCCGCGCCCCCGCCGGGCATGTCGCGCTGACCGCCTTCATCGGCGGCACACGGTCTCCCGAACTCGCGCGCCTCGATGACGACGCGCTCCGCCAACTCGTGAGCGAGGAACTCGGCGCACTGCTCGGCGCGCGGGGCGCGCCAGTGCATTGCAGCGTGCGCCGCTGGCCGCGGGCCATCCCACAATACACGCTGGGCTATGCGCGGTTTCAGAAAATATTCGCCGACATCGAGGCGGCCGCGCCCGGGCTCCACTTCGGTGGCAATGCCCGGGACGGCATCTCGCTCGCCGACTGCCTCAAGTCCGGCCGGCGGCTTGCCCTCGCCGCCGCCGCGCGTTGCCAACCCATTAAACTCCCGGAACCTGTCATGCTGAGCGCAGCGAAGCATCCATCAGCATGTCCGCTGGCGGTTGTGCCGATGGATGAGGATGTCGCTTCGCCCGGCACTTCACTCCGTTCAGAATGACAAGCCAGGTCTGAATACCCGTCCAATCCCATGCCCGCCTACTACACCCTGCTCTGCCTGCACATTCTCGGCGCGTGCATCTGGGTGGGCGGCCACCTCGTGCTCGCCACCCGCATCCTGCCGCGGGCGTTGCGCGAGAAGAAGGCCGCGCTCATCCGCGACTTCGAGCAGGCCTACGAACGGCTCGGGATGCCCGCGCTCGCCGTGCAGATTGTCACGGGTCTGTGGCTGGCCCACCGCATCCTCGGCGGCTCGGCGACGGTGTGGTTTGGCGACAGCGGTCCCGCCCGCGTCGTGCAGGCGAAGCTCGCCTTCCTCGCAGCGACGGCCGCGCTGGCCCTCCATGCCAAGCTCCGCGTCATCCCGCGGCTGCGCGACGACAACCTGCCGCTGATGGGCGCGCACATCATCGGCGTGACGATCCTCGGCGTGCTCTTCGCCCTGGCCGGGGCCAGCCTGCGCCTGGGCGGTTATCCGGTGTTTGTCCGCTGAGTTACCCCTTATTATGAAGCCGGAACGATGCAGTTGGGAAATGTGGGAGCGAGCAAGCTCGCTCCCACAGTCTGGCACTGAAAGGTGAGCGGAAGCTCCATAGTTCCGGATGAAGAAGCCCGCCCTGTTGTCCCCAGCCGAAAACGTCAGAGGACAACCGGTGCGAAGGGGTTCACAATATTTGCGCAGACCGCGCGGCGGGCCGGCGGCATACTGGGCGCATCATGCATGAGAAAACGATCCGGGCGCTGCAGGCGCGCCGGGCCCAAATCCGCACCCGGTGGGAAGCCCTGCTCCGGATCGAGAAAGTCACCACGCCGCTGGCGAATCCGGACACCCTTGTCTTTGCCTTGGACCAGTCGCTGGACGATATCTTCGCCGCCCTGCTGCAGCCCCCGGTTCCGCCGGCGGTCACGGATGCGGGCGACGCCGGGGAGGCCTGTCCCTGGCGCGCCTATTATCGCGCCGGCCAGCAGGCGCTGCTGGAAGCCCTGATCCTCGTGCAGGCGCGGATGCCGGTGCTGGATCCGGCGACGCGCGACAATACTTTCGCCACCCTGAAGCAGGTGGTCGGCAACCTGATGCAGCGGGAAATCAGTGCCTGGAGCGGCCTCGGCCCGCCGTCCGCGCGCCCGCGCGCCCGTCCCGCCGTCACGGCATGAACCCTTCGCCTTCCCCGGCTCCCGATCCGATTGCGCAGTTCCACGAGTGGTCCGCCGCCGCCGAGCGCGGCGGGGTGCTCGATCCGACGGCGATGGCCGTGGCGACCGCCGGAGCGGACGGGCTGCCCAACGTGCGCGTCGTGCTGCTCAAGGGCGCCGATGCGCGCGGCTTTGTCTTCTACACCAATCTCGACAGTCCCAAGGCGGCCGAGCTCGCGGCCAACCCCCGGGCCGCGCTGTGTTTCCACTGGCCTCAGGTCCGGCGCCAGGTCCGCGTGGCGGGCACCGTGGAGCGCGTGACGGCGGCCGAGGCCGACGCGTATTTCGCCACCCGCCCGCGCCTCAGCCAGATCGGCGCCTGGGCCTCGCGTCAATCGCAGCCCCTGGCTGACCGCTTCGAGCTCGAGCGCAATTGCGCGGCCGTGGCCCTGCGTTTTGGCACCGGTCCCGTGACCCGGCCGCCCCATTGGTCCGGCTTTCGCGTGGTGCCCGCCTCCATCGAGTTCTGGCAGGAGAAGCCGTTCCGGCTGCACGAGCGCGTCCGCTTCAGCCGCACGCCGGCCGGCTGGGCGGCGCAGCCGATTTTTCCCTGAGCGGGTGGGGGACCCGCCGCGGCCGCCGCCGTGGAGGCAAACCTTGACCTGCATCAACGACGATTGGGCGGGCATTGGCTACAAGTAGGCCATGCCTCCTCCAGCGGCAGCTTCCTCCCGGCCTGCGGTGCTGGCCGTCCTCCCTCGGACGGCCGTGCCGCGCGCGGCTGTCGGCACGGGAGAGGGCCTGCAGCCGGCGCGCGGCTGGTTTCTTTTTGCGATCGGCAGTCTCGTGCTGGCGGGCCTGCTCTCGCTCATGCTGGTCGTCGGCCGGCTCCCGTTCCTCGGCTGGTTGTTCACCGATCCGCTGTTTTTCAAGCGCGCGCTCGTGGTGCATGTGGATCTCGCGATCGTGGTGTGGTTCCAGGCCGGCGCGCTGGCGTTCCTCGGGCTGGCCGTCGGCCCGCGGCTGCCCCGGGGCGTGACGGCGGCGGCCTTCACCCTCGCCGGTCTCGGCGTCGCGGGGCTGCTCGTCGGCGCGCTCATGCCCGGGGCGCTGCCCGTGCTGGCCAACTACGTGCCGGTGATCGACCACCCGGTGTTCTTCGCCGGGCTGGCCGCTTGGTTCGTCGGGAGCGGCCTCTTCTTCGCCGTCGCGCTGGTGACCCCGGCCCGCACCGACGCCAGGGCGCTCGCGCCCGCCGTGGTGGTCGCGTTGCGCGCGGCCGCGGCGGCCAACGTGCTCGCGCTCCTCACATTTGCCGGCGCGTGGCGGACCACGCCGGCCGCCGCGCCGCTGGCGTATTACGAGCTCCTTTTCTGGGGCGGCGGCCACGTCCTGCAGGCGGGCAATGTCGCCCTCATGCTCGCGCTGTGGCTGCAGCTGTGGCACCGCTGGAGCGGCCGCGCGCTGCTGGGCCCGGCCACCGTCGCCGCGCTGATGACGGCGTTGGTCGCGCCGCAGGTGGTCATGCCGGGGCTGGCGTTCACGGGCACGACCGAGACGGCGTATTTCACGATGGCCACGCACCTGATGCGCTGGACCTTGTTCCCGGTGGTGCTGGTGGTGCTCGGCACGGCGGCGGCCCGCCTCTGGCGGCAGCCGGCCCGGCCCGCCTGGGGTGACTTTCGTTTCGCGGGCCTGGCGGGCAGCGCGGCGCTGACGCTGCTGGGCTTCATCCTGGGTTCGCTCATCCGCGGTTCCAGCACGCTGGTGCCCGGGCATTATCACTGCGCGATCGGCGCGGTGACCATCGCCCTGATGGCGGCGGCCTACGATTTCTGCACGGCCGTGGCCCCGGCCGGCGAGCCGGCCGGGGAGCCGCGCCGCGCCCGGCTGCAACTGCTGCTCTTCGGCGGCGGGCAGGCGGTCTTCGGCCTCGGGTTCGCGCTGGCCGGCGCCTACGGCATGGGCCGCAAGCAATACGGCGTCGAGCAACACGTGCGCACCCTGGGCGAGTATCTCGGCCTGAGCGTCATGGGCCTCGGCGGCCTCATCGCCGTGGCCGGCGGCATCTTCTTCCTAGCGGTGATGGTCCGCCGCCTCGGCGCCTGGCGCCGGCCCGCCCCCCTTTCCACCCCATGAAAAACGAACCAAAAATCCACCCGTGGCAGAAGCTCATGGACAACCCCTGGCTGCTGCTCGTGCTCGGCGTCCTCATTCCCGTTCTTTCCTACTCCGTGTGGGGTTGGATCGAGCTGCTCTTCACCAAACCCGCGTTGCTGCCCTGAACCCCGCCTCCTTCCATGAGTCTCCGCCCACTCACCGCCCCCTGGTTTCACGGCCCGGCCGGCCATGAAAAAATCTGGCTCGGCTGCGCCATCCTCTGGTGCTTCGTGATGTCGCTGATGATGCCCTACTGGCATTTTCGCGGCAAACAGAACAGCACCGGCGAAGCCTACACCGTCAAGCCGGCCGACTTCCTGGCGCGCACCGAGAAGTTCGTCGCCGCCAACCGCGTGGGCACCTACAAGCACCCGGGCAACGCGCTGCTCGGCGAGGTGCCGGTCGTCGAGCCGCCGCCGGGCGGCGACGCCTACCTGATCGGCCGCATGTGGCAGTGGTATCCCGCGCTGCGCCTGCGGCAGGGCGAGACCTACCGCATCCATCTCTCCGCTCTGGACCTGCAGCACGGTTTCTCGCTCCAGCCGCTCAACATGAACTTCCAGGCCGTGCCGGGCTACGACCACGTGCTCACCCTCACGCCCACCTCGAAGGGCGAGTTCACCATCGTCTGCAACGAGTTTTGCGGCATCGGCCACTCCAGCATGACCGGCAAGATCTTCGTCGAATAACCGCACCCCGCCATGTCCACCACCTCCCACAACCTCGCCGCCCCCGGCACCCCCGGCCGCGTCTGCGGCACCACCGGCCTGCACGTCTGCTTCGACGCCCAGCGCTTCATCAAGCTCAATGCCGTCAGCGGCATCGTCTTCCTGCTGCTCGGCGGCATCGCGGCCCTCCTGCTCGCGCTCACGCGCTGGCAGACCGTGCACCTGCTGCCCGTGGACTGGTTCTACCGGATCCTCACCTTCCACGGCCTGAACATGCTCATCTTCTGGATCCTGTTCTTCGAGGTCGCCATCCTCTACTTCGCCTGCACGACCCCGCTCAACGCCCGGCTCTACTCGAAGAAGGTCGCCTGGCTCTCCTTCGGCCTGATGATCGTCGGCGCGCTGATGACCGACTACATCATCCTGAAGGGCCAGGCCGACGTGATGATGACCTCCTACCTGCCGCTGCTGGCGCACCCGGTGTTCTACCTCGGCATCATCCTGATGGCGGTGGGCACGCTCATCGGCGTGTTCAACTTCTTCGCCACGCTCTACGTCGCCAAGCGCGACAAGGCCTACACCGGCTCCATGCCCATCGTGACCTTTGGGGCGCTGGCCGCCGCCATCATCGCGGTGGTCACGCTGCTGCACGGCGCCGTCGTGATGATCCCGACCTTCACCTACTCGATGGGCTGGACGGCCGAGCCTGATCCCGTCTGGTATCGCCTCATCTGGTGGGGCCTCGGGCACCAGTCGCAGCAGGTCAACGTCTGCGCGATGGTCTCGGTCTGGTATCTGCTCTCGCACGTCATCCTCGGCTCGCGCCCGGTCAACGAGGCGGTGTGCCGCTCGGCCTTCGTCCTCTACATCCTCTTCATCAACCTGGCCTCGGCGCACCACCTCCTGGTGGATCCCGCCGTCGGCGCCACGTGGAAGATCTGGAACACCTCCTACGCCATGTATCTGGCGGTGCTGGCCTCGATGGTGCACGGCTTCACCGTCCCCGCCGGCGTCGAGATCGCGATGCGCGAGAAGGGCTACACCAGCGGCATCTTCGGCTGGGTCACGGCCCTGCCGTGGAAGAACCCGGCGTTCTCCGGCACCGCGCTGTCGGTGGTCATCTTCGGCTTCCTCGGCGGCATCACCGGCGTCACCCTCGGCACACAGCAGATCAACATCATCGCGCACAACACGCTGCGCATCCCCGGCCACTTCCACGTCACCGTGGTGGGCGGCACGACCCTCGCCTTCATGGCGCTGGCCTACTACGTGGTGCCGCTGATCTTCCAGCGCGACTTCATCTGGCGCGGGCTGGCCCGCGTGCAGCCCTGGCTCTTCGGCCTCGGCATCACGCTGCTGGCCTTCGGCATGTCGTTCGCCGGCTCGATGGGCGTCTCCCGCCGCAGCTATGACATCGACGCGCAGGGCGTCTACGGCCCGGCGGCGCACCTCTGGCTCGGCGTGCTCGGGGTCGGCGGCGTGCTCGCCTTCCTCAGCCTGCTGATCTTCGTGGTGCTCTGCGTGGGCACGCTGTTCTTCGGGAAGAAGATCGAGGGCCGCCCGATGGCCGACTGGGGCACGCCCCGGGCGCTCGCGGGCAGCACGCCCGGCTCGCTGGCCCATGACCACTACGCGACGAAGGGCACGATGGTCCTCACCCTCGTGTTCCTCGCCTGCTTCGTGGTGTATTACTTCGCCAACTGGAAGGCGCTGGCCGACGTCTGGCCCGTGCGCTGACCCCACTCGCCGCGCGCCGACATGTCCGAGCCCATCGCCCTCGTCCCGCCCGCCCCGCCGGCCGCCGCCGCGCGGCCGGGCCCGGCGGGGGCGGGCTTTTTCACCGGACCCGGCCTGCTGGTGTTCCTGGGCTCGGCGCTCGCCGCCTACGAGGTCTTCCTGCTGGTCACCATCTTCGGCCCGACGGAAGGCGGCTGGCTGGGCGACTTCGTGCGCGACTTCCAGCTCTGGTGCTATCGCGGCGACCCGCGCACCGGCGGCGTCTCCTGGCTTGCGGTTTCGGTGATGGTGTTGGAACCGGTCTTCGTCGTCGGCGTGACGGCCCTGCTGTGGCGCGGCGTCCTGGCGCAACTGGGCCGCGCGCGCACCTGGCGCACGCACCGCCGGGCCGCCGCCGCCGGCGTGGCCGTGATCGCGGCCAGCGTCGCCGGGCTGGTCTGGTATGCGCGGCAGGATGCGACCCGCGCCCTCATCATGCCGCCCTTCCCGGGCGAGAGCATCCGCGTGCAACTCGCGCTGCCCGAGGTGCCGCTGGCGGACCAGACCGGCGCGCCCTTCCGTTTTGCGGACCTGCGCGGCCGCGTCGTGCTGGTCACGGGCGTCTATGCCGCCTGCACCACGGCCTGCCCGGAAATCCTGCAGGAGATCAAGGTCCTGCTGGGCGAGCTCCCGCCGGCCGAGCGCGCGGGCCTGAGCGTGGTCGCGCTCTCGCTCAACCCGGAATACGAGACCACCGAGCTGATGGGCGCCGTGGCCGCGGGGCAGGGCTTCACCCATCCCGAGTTCCGCTATGTCAACGGCGCGGACCCCGCCGCCATGCACGACCTGCTGACCCGGCTCCAGTTTTCCGCCACCCGCGATCCGCGCACCGGCATCATCGACCACGCCAACCTCTTCCTGCTGGTGGACCGGGCCAACCTGATCGCCTACCGCTTCACCCTGGACCCGCGCCACCGCGCGTGGCTGCGCGCCGCGTTGCGCTCCCTCCTCGCCGAACCTCATGCCGACCCATCATCACGAGCACCCTGACGTGGATTGCGAGGTGCTCGCGGAGACCATGGGCCCGTCGCCCGAGGCTCCCGGCACGCAGCCCCCCGCGCCCCCGGTCCGCGCCGCCCGCCTCCTCGCGGCCGGCGACCGGGTGATGACGCGTCTCGACACGCTGCTGGAGCGCGCGATTCCGCGGGAGCTCAACCCGCTCGCGCACCTCGGGGCCGCCGCCAACGCCATGGTGCTGCTCGCCACGCTCTCCGGCGTGCTGATGCTGTTCTGGTATTCGCCGAGCGTGGTGCTGGCGTGGCATTCGCTCGCCGACCTCGCCCCGCGCTCGCTTGGCGGGCTGGTGCGCAGCGTGCACCGCTACTCCTCGGACCTGCTCATGCTCCTCGTGCTGACCCATGCGCTGCGCATGCTGCTGGCGCGCAAGTTCGCCGGGGCGCGCTGGCTCGCCTGGGCCAGCGGCATCCTGCTGATCGGGCTGGTGTGGTTCATCGGCTGGACGGGCTACTGGCTGGTGTGGGATGAGCGCGCGCAGCTGCTCGCCCTCGACTCCATCCGCGCGCTCGACGTGCTGCCCATCTTCGGCGAGCCCATGCTGCGGCTCTTCGCGGCGGACCGCACGGTGCCCTCGCTGCTGTTCTTCGTGGTGTTCTTCCTGCACATGGCGCTGCCGCTCGGCATCGCCGGCGGGCTCTGCCTGCACCTCGCGCGCCTCAGCCGCTCGCGCCTGCTGCCGGACTGGCGGCTCAGCCTGTGGCTCGTCGGGGCCGTGCTCGCGGCCGCGCTGCTCTATCCGGCGACCAACGCCCCGGCGGCGGCCATGGCGGTGAAGCCCGCGCGGTTCACCATGGACTGGTGGTATCTCTGGCCGCTCACGGTCACCGCGCGCTTCTCCGGCGGCGGCATCTGGCTGGCGACGGGGCTCGCGGCGGCGGGGCTGATGACGGTGCCGTGGTGGCTGGCGCGCCGGCGGCCGCGCCCGCAGTTCCAGGCCGCGGTCAACATCTCCCGCTGTTTCTCCTGCACGCTCTGCACGCAGGACTGCCCCTTCGGCGCCATCACGATGGTGCCGCGCACCGACGGGAAGCCGTTCCCCTCGCAGGCGCAGATTGATCCCGACCGCTGCATCGGCTGCGGGGTGTGCACCGGCGCCTGCGACACGCAGGCCATCGGCATGGCGTGGTTCGATGCCCAGCAGCTCACGCGCGAGCTGGAGAAATTCGTCGAGGCGGAGGCGGCGCGCGGCGCGGCCCCGGCGCTGGCCTTCGTGTGCGCTCAGGGGGACGGCGGCTGGGAGCTCTTTGACCACGCGGCCTGGGCGCGGCGCATCCCGAGCTACACCATCCGGCCGGTGCCGTGTGTCGGCTGGATCGAGCCGAAGGTGGTCGAGCGCGTGATTCGCAAGGGCGCGACGGCCGTGCTGATCGTGGGCTGCGGCTCCAGCGAGCCGTTTGCCAAGGAGGGCAACCAGTGGCTGCCGGCGCGGCTGAGCGGGGTGAGGGAGCCGGAGTTCCGCCCCAATCGCGCCGATCCGCGCAAGGTCGCGCACGTCACCTTCGATCCCCTGCGCCCGCATTTGCTGGCCACGGCGGCGGCCCGGTTGCGGGAGCTGGAGACGGTGGCCGCGCCGGCGCGCTCCCGCCCGGCGGGCGCGTTCGCCGGCCTGGCGCTCACCGCCGTGGTGCTCGCCGGGCTGCTGTGGGTCAGCGACGCCCCGTTCCGCAATCCCGCGCCGGCGGAGGCGGAGTTTGTCTTCTCCTTCCGGGCCCACGGCGACTGGCTCTCCGGCGCGGCGGTGGCCCTGCCGGATCCGGCCCATGACAATCGCCCGAAGCACATGCGCACCGCCTTGCCCGCGCAGCGCACGCGCTCGCCGGTCACCGTCCGCCTCACGGTGGACGGCCGCGCGCAGGAGCACGTTTACCGTCCGAAGGGCCTCAAGTCCGACGGCACCTCGGTCGGCGAACTGCGGGTGCCGCTGAGCCCCGGGCCGCATGTCATCAGCGTCAGCCTCGCCACCAGCGCCGATCCCGCCGCCGTGCCGCAGACCTGGTCGGCCACGGTCGAGGCGCAGCCCCGGCACTTGACCGTGCTCTCCTACGCGCCGGGGCCGGGCTTCCAGATTGAAAAGTAGCGCCGCGGTGCCGGTTTGCGCGGGGAGCTTGACCCGCATCAAGGCAATCCGGCCCGGCCGGGGCTAAGCTGGCCCATGCGACCAATTGCCGGCGAACCGGGCGGGCACCCCGTCATCATCCAGGGAGGCATGGGCGTCGGCGTTTCCGACTGGCGGCTCGCGCGCGCGGTGGCCTCGCGCGGCCACCTCGGCGTGGTCTCCGGCACCGCGCTGGCCTCGGTGCTCGTGCGCCGGCTGCAGGATGGGGACAAGGACGGCGACATCCGCCATGCGCTGGCCCGGTGTCCGCTGCGCGATGCGGCCCGGGCGATCGAGGCGCGCTATTTCCTCCCCGACGGGCGCGCCGCCGGGCAACCCTACCGGGCCACGCCGCTGTATTCGGTCTCCTCGCCCCGGGATCTGGTCACGCTGACCATCGTGGCGAACTTCGTGGAAGTCTGGCTCGCGAAGGAGGGTCATGCCGGCGTGGTCGGCCTCAACCTGCTGGAGAAAATCCAGCTGCCCACGCTGGCGTCGCTCTACGGCGCCATGCTGGCCGAGGTGGACTATGTGCTGATGGGCGCGGGCATCCCGCGGGCGATACCCGGGGCCCTCGACCAACTGGCCGCCGGGCAGCGCGCGGAGCTCCGGATCGCCGTCGAGGGCGGCACGCCGGAGCACGAGCAGCGGCTGGTCTTCGATCCGGCGGACTACACCGGCGGCGCGCTCCCGGTGCTGCCCCGGCCCGCCTTTCTCGCGATCGTCTCGTCCTCGGCCCTGGCGACGACCATGGCCCGCAAGGCCAGCGGCCGCGTGGATGGCCTCGTGGTCGAGGGGGCGACGGCGGGCGGCCACAATGCGCCGCCGCGCGGCGCCCCGCAGCTCAACGCGCGGGGCGAGCCGGTTTACGGGCCGCGCGACGATGCCGACCTCAACGCGATCCGCGCCCTCGGACTGCCGTTCTGGCTGGCCGGCTCCTACGCGCAGCCCGGCCAGTTGCGCGCCGCGCGCGTGTGCGGTGCGACAGGCGTGCAGATCGGCACGGCCTTTGCGTTTTGCGCGGAATCGGGGCTGCGGCCGGAGGTGAAGGCCGCCGTCCTGCGCCGCAGCGCGGCGGGCACGGCCGACCTGCGGACCGATCCGCGCGCCTCGCCGACCGGCATGCCCTTCAAGGTGGTGGACCTCCCCGGCACCGTCGCCGAGCCCGCCGTCTATGAGCGGCGCGTCCGCAACTGCGACCTCGGCTACCTGCGCCAGCCCTACCAGAAGCCGGATGGCTCGATCGGCTACCGCTGTCCCGCCGAGCCGGTGGAGGATTTTGTGCGCAAGGGCGGCGATGCGGCGGATGCCGCCGGCCGGAAATGCCTGTGCAACGGCCTGATGTCGGCCATCGGGCTCGGGCAGACGCTCGCGCCGGGCGAGGTGGAGCCGGCCATCGTCACGGCGGGCGATGACGTGCGCGACCTGTGGCGCTTCCTGCGCGGCGGCAAGTTCACCTACACCGTCGAGGACGTGCTGCACCACATGCTCGGCGACCCAGACATGGTTGGCGCCGCCGGTTGAACGCCGGCGCGGTGGAGTAAGCATTGCCATCGGCCGAAGGCAATTTCAGTCGGTTACATTCTGTAACCGACTGATTGCCCTCCTTCGCGAGTCATCGCTTGAGCATTCTCCAGCACTATCTGCCCTTTGATAATCGGTGTGTTGCGTCAGGATACGAAAATATCCACCACCAGATATTGCACTGCGCACACCTCGGGAACTGCGCATTTGAGAACTCAATTGCGAACTCTTGTTCGGCGTGTTCCCAACGGTTCGGACCGATTCTGTGGAACGGAACGAGCCCATTCGGAACATTCGGAGTCTGGATGCTTGTGCCAGGATGAACGTGCCTTACAGCCTATTGGCGTGGTCACTCGCTGGTTGCAGTTGACCGTGTTACCTATCCTCGTAGATTATCACTGTCATGAAAAGCGTGCTGCTCCGCGCTGTTAAGAGTCTAACCCGGTCCGAATTTTCGGCCCGGGGAGATGCCCTGCGCGCGGAGTCCCGCGCTGAGGTGGCCAGGAAATGCGCTGCGGGTCGCGGCTGGGAGGGATTGCGCGGGAACGCCGCGCTGCTCGGGCTCAAAAGCGACTCGGGCTCCCGTCCCAAGATGGTGTTCGGCGCCCGTCGCTGATGTCTGCTGCACTGACGAGGCCGCACGATTATCGCGTGCTGCTGGAGGCTTGTCCCGACCTCACAATTGTGGGTGGGCAGGCCGTCAACGTATGGGCCATCACCTACCTCAACGCTGACGAAACGCATCTGGAAGGATTCGGTTCGCATGACATGGATGTGATCGCACGAAGGAAGGTGGCGGAAATCATCGCCGCGCTGCCCAACTGGAAAAGTGAAAAGCCTCCGATGTGGTCGTTCGACCGTCGGCTGCTCAGATTGACGACGCAGGCCGACGATGGACGATTGTTGATTGTCGAAGTGCTCGGCAGGGTTCATGGCTTGGACTCGGAAGACCTGGAAGCGGTCAAGGAAATCGAAAAAGACAACGTGCGGTATCGCGTGCTTGATCCTGCCGCTCTGTTGAAAGCCAAAGCGGCCAATGTCCGCGGACTCGATCAGAGCGATCGGCATGACCGGGCTCACCTGCAGATTATCGCACAGTGTGTGGCTCCGTTCCTTCGTGATGCCCACCAACAGGCCGTGGGAGAAGCATCGCTGCAAGGCGAGTTCGCCAAGACCGTTTCCCGAACATTCAGAACGCTGTCTGACCGGCAGACGCTGAATACCTTGCTGGCCGAAGGCATCCAGCCGTTGGCGCTGCTCCCGGTGGAGTTGAAGGATTCGCCCATCGAAAAGGTGCGTTCGGCATTCGAGCATCAAATGCCCAGGCTCAACCAGCTAATCCAGCAAGCCTCGAGCTAGCGTAAGCGGCAGCTTGGCATAACCATGCTACTCACGTCAGCTCGCAGGCGCCGCCGGCGCAGGCGGCGACGTCCTTGAGCGCGGTCTCGTCGGTTTGCTCGGCGAGCTGCGTGTAGTCCACGGGCTGGTATTTGAGGCGGTTCCACTTGGCGACATCGTCCTCCGTCGCCACCGCCTCGCGCGGGGCCTGCGGGTAGCGCTTGTCGCCGTCGTGGCTGAGCAGGGCGACGCCGGTGAAGCCGGCGCGGTGCCGCCAGATGAAGTCGGCAACCTCGGCCCACTCCGCGGGCTTCACCGTGCAGGTGTGGGAGACGTTGTGGTGCAGCCCGGGCGAGCGGGTGGTCTCCGGCTCGCCGGCCAGCACCCAGTGCTGCTGGACGCGTTGCACCAGCCGGAGGAATTCCAGCGCGCCGATCTCGTCGCGCAGGATGGCGTGGGCCGGGGCCTCGACGGCGAAGGTGAGCACATCGTCGGTGTCGGGCCGGTAAACGGAGGCCTCGGTCAGGTGCGGGTTGGCGGCGGTGAAGTGCCGGTAGACGGGATCGCGGCGGTTGGCCTGCACGCGGCGGAAGTAGTGCCGGGCGTGGTGCGGGTGGATGCCGGAGGCCGCGCCGAGGAGGAGCGAGGCCGTGCCCTCGGGCTTCACGCAGGTCACGCGCGCCGCGGGGCGGATGCCGAGGGCCTCGGCCACGATGCGGTTGGCCGCCCGGGCCAGCCGGGCCCCGCGCTCGAGCAGCGCCGGGTCGAACAGCAGGTCCGGATTGTCCATGAAGCCGCAGATGGAGACGCCGAGCAGCGCGTCGCGCTCGTTGAGGTAGCGGGTGACGGGCCCGAGGTAGGGGATGTCGGTGTAGGCGGCTTGGAGCGTGCCGACCACGGCGGCGTGGAGGCACGCGGTGAGGAAGTCGTCGGCGTCGGTGAGGGCGGCGCCGTTGATCGTGCTGAGGTTGCACATCTGCCAGCCGCTGAGCCGCGTGCCGGGGGCGACCGGGCCGGTGTAGCCGAGCGCGCGGAGCCGGGCGACCTCGGCCTCGTCGTCGAGCCCGCCGCCCACGACGGGATGCAGACCGATCTCGCAGCAGGGGTTGCAGCCATACTCGGGGTCGTCGGCGAAGTAGAAGCCGGGCTCGCCGAACTCGCGTTGGGCGGCGAAGAGCTTGCGGAAGAGCGTGTCGTCGGCCGTGGCGCGGGGCACGACGGCGGAGTTGTTGGAGGCGGAGCGCTGGGGGTGCTTGCTGAACCAGTCGCCGGTCTTGGCGTCCATCATCTCCTGGTCGTCGGGCGAGAAGAGACAGATGGTGGCCGAGCGGCGGATGCCGCCGCTGAGGACGGAGCGCGCGGCGAACATGCAGATGTCGTAGATCTCGACAGGCCGCAGCTGGCGGCCGGCGGCGCCCTTCAGCACCGCGTCGATGTCGAGCAGCGCGGCCTTGAGCGGCAGGTGGCCGGGGGCCTTGCCGCCGGAGGTCTGCAGCGGGCTGCCGCGCGGGCGGACGGCGGAGTAGTTGAACTCGGCCTGGAAGCGCTCCCAGTGGCTGCGCATGAGCAGGTGCAGCGCGTCGGCCCAGCCCTCGATGGTGTCGGCGATGGTGTGGTGCACGACGGGCAGGTCCATCTCGTCGCCGCGGGCGGGCAAGGCCGGCAGCCGGCCGGTGTGATGGCGCTGCACGGAGAAGCCGCAGCCGGTGCCCGCGAGGAGGAGGAAGAGGTATTCGCGGAAGAACTCGAGCCGGTCCACCGGGCTGAACGAGCAGTTGAAGAGGCGCGCGTGGTTGCGGAGGATGGCCTCGCCGCCGAATTGGAGCGAGCGCATCGAGGGCAGCACGGTCTTGGCGACCACGGCGGCGAAGGCGCGGTCGAGGGCGAGGCCCAGGCTGCCGCCGCTCAGCGCGGTGGCGAGGCGCGCGTGATCCTGCGGGTCCGCGGGCGAGTCGGCGCCGGGCGCCGGCAGCACCCGGTCGAGCCGGTCGTGGAAGAAGCGCCGGTGCATCGCCTGCACGCGGCGGGCCGCCTCCGCGAAGAGCTCGCGGCGCCCGAGGTCGGGGCGGAAGCGGGCGTATTTGGCGAGGGCGATGTAGTCGGAGAGGCCGTTCTCGGCGTAATGGTTGAGCCGGCGGGTCGCCTGCCCGGCGCGGTAAACGATGTAGGCGCGGGCGACGGCCCACTCGCCCTCGGCGGCGATGGCCTTTTCCACGTTGTCCTGGATCTGCTCGATGGTGGGATGCCGGCCCGCGCGGTAGGACAGCTCCAGCATGTGCTCGACGCGGGTGGTGATGTGCCGGACCTTCAGAAAGGCCTCGGCCTTGAGCCCGTAGTGCCTCGCGAGGTTGTCGCGCTCCGGGTTGTCGGTGGTGCCGTGAATGACCTCGTAGAAGGCCAGCGCCACGGCGCGGGCGACCTTGGCGGGGTCCCAGGAGACGACGGTGCCGTCGCGCTTGATGACGCAGCGGTCGGCGGGGGCGATGGCGACGAGGTGGGCGGCGCCGCGGGGGGTGGGGGATTTGAGGGCGGGGGAGGGGGCGGAGGGAGTCATGGGAAAGGAAAAATCGCAGCTTACCGGAAGCCATCCGCGCCCGCTAACCATCCCTTGCCCAAAGGCGGCAATCTCTGCGCATAAATTGTTTTGCGCGGGCGGCGGCGGGTTCTCCACGGACTGGCCGCGGGAGAATAGCAGGCGGGCGGCTTCCGGCCATGACCTGCGTCAAGGTCGGCGGAAATTTTCGCGCGGCGGCGCGGAATTTTGCGCGCGACAAGCGCCCGGCGCCGTTATCCAATGCCCGCGCCAATGTCCGCGCCCTCCCGCCTCCCCGACCACAAGCTCACCGGACTGACCGGCACCCTCCGCTGCTGCCAGATCTTCTCGAGCCTCTCGGGCGAGGACCTGCAGCTGATCGCCTCCTTCGCCAGCCCCATCACGCTGGCCAAGGGCGACTACCTCTTCCACGAGGGCGAGCCCTCGCGCGGCTTCTACGTCGTGCAGAGCGGCGCGGTGAACGTCCACCGCGTCAGCGCCGTGGGCAAGGAGCAGGTGATCCACGTTTTCCGCACCGGCGAGTCTTTCGCCGAGGGCGCGCTGGCCTCGCCCACCGGCTACCCGGCCGACGCCCGCGCCGTGGAGCCGAGCACGGTCCTGCTCCTGCCCAAGGGGCCCGTGCTCGACCTCATCGGCCGCCGGCCCGACCTGGCGCTGCGCATGCTCGCCTCGATGAGCGCGCACCTGCGCGTGCTCGTCGGCATGCTCGACGACCTGACCCTGAAGGATGTCGAGACCCGCCTGCTCAACTGGCTGGTGAAGCACGGCCGCGCCGCCCCCGGCGGCGTGATCAAGCTGCCCGGCACCAAGCGCGTGCTCGCGGCCGAGCTCGGCACCAGCAGCGAGACCCTCTCCCGCACCCTCGCGCGCCTGCGCAACGAGCAGCTCATCCTCGTTGCCTCCAAGGCCGTCACCGTGCGCAATCCCGGCGTGCTCGCCGCGCGCCTGCGCCGGAATCTCGGCGAAGCCTGAGCCCCGCAGCCATGACCGCCCCGGCCACACCGTCCGCCCCCCTGTTCGACCGCCTCGGCGGCCGCGCCCCCCTGGTGCAGCTGTTGAAATATTTCTACGCCGACGTGCGCCAGCACGCCGAGATCGGCCCGATCTTCGCCGCGCACATCGCGGATTGGCCCGCGCACATCGAGAAGATCGCCGATTTCTGGTCGGGCGTGACCGGAGGGCCCGCGCTCTACAGCGGTCCGATGCCTTTCAAGCACCAGCCCCTCGGCCTGGAGGAGCGGCATTTCCAGGCCTGGCTCGGCCTCTGGGCCCGCCATTGCCGGGCCCGGCTCGCCCCGGCCGAGGCCGCCGAGCTGATCGCGGTGGCCGAGATGATCGGGCAGCGCCTCCGCTTCATGGTCGGCGTGCCGCCGCCGACGGGAAATCGCCCCGGAGATTGACCTGGCTCAAGGCGGGCGCGGCCGGCCTGTGCGAAAGTGCGGGCATGTCCACCACGACCCAGCCCGCCTTCACCTCCGAATCCACCATCGGCGACCTCGTCGCCGCCCGCCCGTTGCTGGCCCGCTTCTTTGAGAAGCTCGGCATCGACTATTGCTGCGGCGGCAAGCAGACGCTTGCCGCCGCCTGCGCCCGCCGCGGCCTCGACGTCGCGACCACGCTGGCGCTGCTGGAATCCGCCGGTGCCCTGCTGGCGGCCGGCCCCGCCGAGGTGGACGCCGCGGCGATGGGGCAGGCCGAGCTGGCCGATCACATCGAGACGACCCATCACGCCTACCTGAAGCAGGAGCTGCCCCGCCTCGTGGAGATGGCCCATCGCGTCGCCACCAAGCACGGGTGGCGGGACGAGCGGCTGGCCGAGATCGACGCCACCGTGCTCGACCTCGCCAACGAGATGCTCAGCCACATGCAAAAGGAGGAGGTCGTGCTCTTCCCGCTGGTCCGCCAGATCGCGGCCGGTGCGGCCGACGGCTTTCACTGCGGCTCCATCGCCAATCCCATCCGGCAGATGGAGGCCGAGCATGAGTCGGCCGGCGCGCTCACGGCGCGGCTGCGCGAGCTCACGGACGGCTTCACGCCCGACGCCGAGGCCTGCAACACGCACCGGGCCCTGCTGGCCGGGCTGGCGGAGTTCGAGGCCGACCTGCACCGCCACGTCCACAAGGAGAACAACATTCTTTTCCCCCGGGCCCTGGCCCAGGCCGCCGGGCGCTGAGCCGTCCGGATTTGCCAGTTGCCCGGCCGCCGCGCGGGACTACTTTGTCGGCATCGTGCCCACGCCCGAAGCCCGCAACAAGCGCAGCCGCGCCCTGGTCGAGCAGCTCAAGCGCTCCGACATCTACCGTGACTACGCCAAGGCGTTTCGCGAGACCACGGGTCTGCCCTTCAACCTGCGGGCGATCGAGGCCTTTGACCTGCCGCACGCCGGCGACCCCAAGGAGAATCCCTTCTGCGCGCTGATGGCGCGCACCAACCAGTCCTGCGCCGCCTGCCTGCAGCTCCAGCGCAAGGTGGAGGAGCAGGCGCAGATGGAGCCGAAGACCCTCCGGTGCTTCGCCGGCCTGTGCGACTCCGCCGTGCCCGTGCGCGTGGGCGACAACCTGGTGGCCTTCCTCCAGACCGGCCAGGTCCTCCTGCACCAGCCGAACAAGCGCGAGTTCCGGAAACTCACCCGCGATCTCCTCAAGCTGGGCGTCGAGACCGACCTGAAGCGGCTCGAGGAGGCGTATTTCCAGACCCGCGTGCTCGACCGGAAGCAATACGAGGCCATGCTCCGGCTGCTCACCGTCTTCGCCCAGCACCTGGCCGCGCTGAGCAACCAGCTCATGGTCACGGCCGCGCCGGTCGAGTCGCCCCTCGTCGCCCGGGCCAAGCTCTACATCAGCCAGCACCAGGACGAGGAGGTGTCGCTGCGCCAAGTGGCGGCGGCGGTGAACACGAGCGCCTTTTATTTCTGCAAGATGTTCAAGCAGGCCACGGGCCTGACCTTCACCGACTACCTGGCGCGCACGCGCATCGAGAAGGTGAAGAACCTGCTCCTCAACCCGCACAAGCGCATCAGCGAGGCCGCCTACGAGACCGGCTTCCAGTCCCTGTCGCAGTTCAACCGGGTTTTCCGACGTGTGACCGGCCAGTCGCCGACCGTGTGGCGGGCGCACCTGGCCCAGACGGGCTGAGCCTCCGCCCGGCCGCCGCGCAAGATATGCGCGGGTTTGGCCAAGGGATGAGCAGCGGGCCGGGCCCCCGCTTGATAACTTCAGATCAAGACATTCCACGCATGTCCGTCATACCGCTTACCGTATTCTTCAGCTTGCTCCTGGCCGGCCTCTTCATCGGCCTGTTCGCCCACGAGCAGCGCCGCCGCCGTTTCACCAGCGCCGAGCACGACTCCCTGCTGCCGCTGGCCGAGGAAACGGCGCATCCGGCCGACATCCCGGCCCCCGGTGCCCCGGCACCCCGCCCGCCGTCGCCCACCGGCACTTTCACCCGCTGATTTCCACGCACTCCCATGACCCAAGGCCAGAAAGTCACCATCGAATTCAACGACAAGATCGTCCGGCAGTTCCTGCTCGCGACCCTCATCTGGGGTGTCGTCGGCATGCTCGTCGGCGTCCTCATCGCGACGCAGCTCAACTTCTGGCAGGCCAACTTCGGCCAGGCCTGGCTGAGCTTCGGCCGCCTGCGCCCGCTCCACACCAACGCCGTCATCTTCGCCTTCGTCGGCAACATGATGTTTGCCGGCATCTACTATTCGACCCAGCGGCTGGTGAAGGCGCGCCTCGCCAGCGACTTCCTGTCCGCGCTCCACTTCTGGGGCTGGCAGCTCATTATCGTTGCGGCCGCGATCACGCTCCCGCTGGGCCTCACCCGCGGCAAGGAATACGCCGAGCTCATCTGGCCCCTGAACATCGCGGTCGCCGTCATCTGGGTGGTGTTCGCCGCGAACTTCTTCTGGACGCTGGCGCGGCGCCACGAGAAGTCCCTCTACGTCGCGATCTGGTTCTACATCGGCACGATCATCACGGTGGCGATGCTCTACATCGTCAACCACCTCTCGATCCCGACCTCGCTCCTGCACAGCTACCCAATCTTCGGTGGCGTGCAGGACGGCCTCGTCCAGTGGTGGTATGGGCACAACGCCGTGGCGTTCTTCCTGACGACGCCGATCCTCGGCATCATGTATTACTTCCTGCCGAAGGCGGCGGAGCGGCCGGTGTATTCCTACCGGCTGTCGGTGATCCATTTCTGGTCGCTCGTGTTCCTCTACATCTGGGCCGGCCCCCACCACCTGCTCAACACCTCGCTGCCCAACTGGCTCCAGATGCTGGGCATGACATTCTCCCTCATGCTCTGGGCCCCCTCTTGGGGCGGCATGCTCAACGGCCTGCTCACGCTCCGCGGTGCCTGGGGGAAGCTCCGCACCGACCCCGTCATCAAGTTCTTCGCCGCCGGTGTTACCTTCTACGGCATGGCCACCTTCGAGGGGCCGCTGCTCTCCATCAAGTCCGTCAACGCCCTCGGCCACTACACCGACTGGATCATCGGCCACGTGCACGCCGGTGCTCTCGGCTGGAACGGCTTCATGGCGGCCGGCATGATCTACTGGCTCGTGCCCCGCCTCTGGAACAAGCCGCTGCACTCCCAGTCGCTGGCCAACCTCCACTTCTGGCTCGGGATGTTCGGCATCCTGCTCTACGTCGCCGCCATGTGGGCCTCCGGCATCTCGCAGGGCCTCATGCTCAACGCCACCGCCGAGGGCGGCACCATCCTCAAGTATCCCAACTTCATCGAGACGCTCAACGCCATCCGCCCCCTCATGCTCCTGCGCGTGGTCGGCGGCGGCCTCTACGTCACCGGCTTCCTCATCATGGGCTGGAACGTCTGGCAAAGCATCCGCGGCGCCCGGGCGGTCAACGGCTCCATGGAGGTCTTCGTCGAGGCGCCCGCCCCGGGCGAGAGCCTCGGCGTGCGCGGCACCTTCCTCAACGCCCCGGTGGTTTACACGACCCTCATCTTCGTGGGCTCCTGCGTGTGGATGTTCACCAGCGGCTGGCTCAACCTGCTCGGCCTGCTCGCCACCATGTTCTGCGTGCTGCTCGCCATCGGCCACTTCGAGAGCCGCGGCAAGGCCTGGGCCGACTGGTATGACCGGCTCCTGGTCAACGCCCTGCCGTTCAGCGTGCTCACCTTCCTCGCCGTGGCCGTCGGCGGCCTCATCCAGATCATCCCGATGATGTCCATCGACCGCCGCCTCCAGACCGAGGACCGCGTCGCCCGCGTCTACACCCCGCTCGAGCTCGCCGGCCGCGACCTCTACGTCCGCGAGGGCTGCTACAACTGCCACTCGCAGATGATCCGCACCCTCGTCCCCGACGTCATGCGCTACGGCGACTACTCCCGCCTCGGCGAGTCCATCTGGGACCATCCCTACCAGTGGGGCTCGAAGCGCACCGGCCCCGACCTGGCGCGCATCGGCGGCAAATACAACCACGCCTGGCAATACGACCACCTCGAGAACCCGCGCAACATCTCCACCGGCTCCAACATGCCGTCCTACACCTGGCTGATGCAGCAGCCCACCGACTACGCCGCGCTCCCGGCCAAGATCCGCGTGCAGCGCCTCCTCGGGGTGCCGTTCCCGTCATGGTCGCCCGCGATGATCGACACCCTCGCCAAGACCCAGGCCAAGGAAATCGCCCAGGAACTCCGCGCCCAGGGCCGCTATGTGGACCCCGACCGTGAGGTCGTGGCCCTCATCGCCTACCTGCAAAGCCTCGGCCAGACGTCGCAGGCGCCCGCAGCGGGCGGCCAGTAGCGAGTAGCGAGCATGACGAAATAATCTCTCTACCGCACCAAACCTACTCACTACCCGCTACTCACTCCTAAATTCCAATCCCATGTTCCGCCGCATCATCTACGAAGACTGGCAGCTCATCTTCCCGGTTGTCGCCCTCGCCGTCGCGTCGTGCGTCTACCTCGTCGCCGCCTGGCGCGCCGCGCGCATGAAACCCGCGCAGGCCAAGCGCCTCGCGAACCTCCCGTTCGAGAACCCATGAGCGCCATGCCCCCGAGCACCCCGCCGCCCGAGGATTCCGGCATCAAGATCCGGGAGCACGTCTATGACGGCATCCAGGAATACGACCAGCGCCTGCCCAACTGGTGGCTGTTCACCCTCTACGGTGCCATCGTCTTCTGGCTCGTTTACTGGTTCGCCCAGATGCTCTCCGGCCTGGCGACCGCGGACGGCCCGGCCGTGGATGCGGCCATGGGGCGCATCGCCGCAGCCAAGATGGCCTCGTCCATCGACGTCACCAACGACGCCAAATTCTGGGAGATGGCCGCCGCGCCGGCGTTCACCGACGCGGGCAAGCAGACCTACACCTCCCTCTGCGCGGCCTGCCACCTGGCGAGCTTGCGCGGCAAGTCCGAGAATCCGGCCGCTGTCGGCCCCGATCTCACCGACACCGCGTGGATCCACGGCGGCACCCCGAAGGAAGTCTTCGCCACCGTCGCCAAGGGCGTCGTCGCCAAGGGCATGCCCGCCTGGGAGCCCATGCTCGGCCAGAAGAAGACGGCCGAGGTCGTCGCCTACCTGCTCAGCCACCACAAGCCGGGGGACCCCATCACCGTCGAGGTCTCGAAGTGATCCGGCGGTGGCGCGGCCGCCGCGCCGCCACCGGGGCTCTCCGCCACGCATGAGCGCCGAACCCAGACCCGCCATTCCCCGCCGTTCGGGCCGCCATGTGCCGGTCCGCGACTCCGTCACGACCATCAATGCGGACGGGTCCCGGCATTTCCTCTATCCGGCCGACGCGCGCGGCCGGTTCACCGATTGGCGCCGGATCAGCGCCTACCTGCTCATCGCGATCTACCTGCTGCTGCCGTGGATCCCGGTGAACGGGCATCCCGCCGTCTTCCTCGATATCGCCGAGGGGCGCTTCCACCTCTTCGGCTACACCCTCGCCGCGCAGGACACCTGGCTGCTCTTCTTCGGCGTCAGCGGCCTCGGCTTTGCCCTGTTCTTCCTCACCGCGCTCTTCGGCCGCCTGTGGTGCGGGTGGGCCTGCCCCCACACTGTCTTCCTCGACCACGTTTACCGCCGCATCGAGCGCTGGCTGGAGGGCGACGCCGTCGCGCGCCGGGCCTTGCACCTCGCGCCGATGAGCGCCGGCAAGTTCCTCCGCCGCGTGGTGAAGCACGGCCTCTACATCCTCGTCTCGCTCGCCATCACGCACCTGTTCCTGGCCTACTTCGTCAGCCTGCCCGAGCTGTGGACCTACATGCAGGTGGCGCCCGGCGACCACTGGGCGGCCTTCCTCTTCGTCTTCATCGCCGCCGGCGTGCTCTACTTCAACTTCGCCTGGTTCCGCGAGCAGCTCTGCATCGTCATCTGCCCCTATGGCCGCCTGCAGTCCGCGCTGACCGACGACCACACGATGGTCATCGGCTACGACACCCGGCGCGGCGAGCCGCGCGGCAAGCCCGGCACGCCGGACGCGGGGGCCTGTGTCGATTGCAACCGCTGCGTGCAGGTCTGCCCGACCGGCATCGACATCCGCCACGGCCTGCAGCTCGAGTGCGTCGGCTGCGCGATGTGCATCGACGCCTGCGACGAGGTCATGACGAAGGTGTCCCGCCCCACCGGCCTCATCCGCTACGATTCCTTCACGGGCTTCGCCGGCGGCCGCACCCGCTGGCTCCGGCCGCGCACGATCCTCTACGGGGCCCTGCTCGCCGTCGGGGTCGCGGTGGCGGCCTTCGCCTTCTCGTCGGTCAAGCCCGCCAGCTTTCTCGTCTATCGCACCGGCGGCGCGGCGTATTTCGTCGGGCCGGACGAGGTGCGGAACCAGTTCCTGGTGCGCCTCGTCAACAAGCGCACGGAGCCGGCGACCTTCGTCGTGAGCACCGAGGGCCTGCCGGCGGGCGTGCGGAGCTCGGGCTTCGAGGCGCCGGTCACGCTGGCCCCGCTGGTCGAGTCGGTCAGCCCGCTCGTGCTGCTGGTCCCCCGCCGGGGTTATGCCGGCCCGTTCCATTTCACCGTCCGCGTGCGCGACGCCGACCAGACGTTCACCCTCGCCCGCGAGGTCGAGTTCATGGGCCCCGACGCCCGCCTGCTAGAGGAGGAAGACCATGCCAAGGGCATCAAACGCTGATCTCCCGCCGCCGCCGACCGCTTGTCATCTATTGGATGACAAGCCGTCCGCGCGCGGCGGCGCCTCCCTCTGGCTCTGGGTGGGCGCGGGCTTCCTGTTTGTCGCCCTCCTGTGGGCGGCGATGTTCACGGCGGCCCGCCAGGCCGACACCCGCACCGTGCCGCTGGCAACCAAGGGGGGGCGACCATGACAGGCGAACTCGCTGCCATCACCGGGCCGGGCACGGCGTTCCTCGCCGGGCTGGTCACGAGCCTGCACTGCGCCGGGATGTGCGGGCCGCTGGCCTGCGCCCTCATGCCCGCCGCGCGGGATGACGCCGATCCGCAGGTGGTGGCCACGGTCTATCACCTCACGCGCCTCGCCGGCTACACGGTGCTCGGGGCGCTGGCCGGCGGGGTGGGGCGGTGGCCGCTCCTGCTGCTGGGCGAGGGCGTCGTGCGCTACCTGCCGTGGCTGGTGGTGGTTTTCTTCGTCGCGGTGGCCTTCCGCCTCGACCAGCGCCTGCCGCGCCTGCCGTTGCTCGGGCGCGCCTATGCCGCGCTGCTCGCGCGTTTGCGCGGGGGCTCGCGCGTCCGGGCGGCCGCCGGGCTGGGCGTGGCGACGCCGCTGCTGCCCTGCGGCCCGCTGTATTTCCTGCTGTCGCTGGCGCTGCTGTCCGGGTCCGCGTTGCGCGGGGCGGAGACGCTGCTGGCCTTTGGCCTCGGCACGGTGCCGCTTCTCTGGCTGGCGCAGGCCAACTTCCACTGGCTCCGCCTGCGGCTGGGGCCGCGGGTGCTGGCCCGCACGCAGAGCCTGCTGGCGCTGGGCCTCGCGGCGCTGCTGGTCTGGCGGCTGCGGGGCACGATCGGCTTGGGCGGGCCCGGCGTGGCTGATTTCGCCTGCTTCTGATCATGGATTTTCCGGCCAAAGATTTGGTGGACGGGGGTGTGAGCCCGACGGTGCGAGTGCGTGGACTGCGTGCCCCGCAAGCCGCCCCCGTTCACCTTTGCCGACACTGCGGCGCGCCGCTCGCGGGCTCGGCGGCGCAGGCCGCGGGCTTCTGTTGCGCGGGTTGCCAGCATGTTTTCCAGCTGGTGGCGACGCACGGGCTCGAGGGCTACTACAAGATCCGCGACACGGTGGTCGCCCCGGTGGGCGAGGCCGTGTTCCAGCCCCGCGACTACACCTGGCTGGCCCGCCTGCAGGCCGGGGCCGAGGCGCAGTCCGGCACGCCGGCGCTGACGCTCGAGGTGCAGGGCATCTCCTGCGCGGGGTGCGTGTGGCTGATTGAGCGGATTTTTCACCAGCAGCCGGGTGCGCTGCACGTCGAGACCGACGCCCAACTCGGCCGGATGCGGCTGCGGTGGACGCGCGGCGCGTTTGACGCCCCGGCCTTCGCGCGGCGACTGCAGTCCTTCAACTACCTGGCCGGCCCGCCGGGCGAGGAGCCGGTGGTGCCCGAGAGCCGGCGGCTGGCGCGGCGCGTGGGCCTGGCGGCGGCGTTCGCGATGAACGTCATGCTTTTCACGCTGCCGGTGTATTTCGGCATGGCGGCGACGTTCCCCTATGCGCGGCTGTTTGGCACGCTCTCCCTGGTCTTCGCCACGCTGAGCGTGCTGACCGGCGGCGTGTATTTCCTCGGGCGCGCCGTGTCAGCGTTGCGCGCGGGCGTCATGCACATCGATCTGCCCATCGCGCTGGGCATTGGCGGGGCCTACCTCGGCTCGCTCTACGGGTGGCTGGCGCACCGGGAGGAGTTCGTCTATTTCGATTTTGTCGGGGCCTTCATCCTGCTGATGCTGGTGGGCCGCTGGGCGCAGGTGACGGTCGTCGAGCGCAACCGGCGCCAGCTCCTCACTGCGCGCGACCGGCCGCAGCCGGTCCGGGTCGAGACGCCCGCGGGCCCGGTCGAGCGTGCGGTCGCCGATTTGCAGGTCGGGGAGATTTTCACCGTGCGGTCCGGCCAGGTGGTGCCGGTCGAGGCGAGTTTGGAGACGCCGGCGGCCACGGTGGGCACGGCCTGGATTTCCGGCGAAGCCGATCCGCGGGAATGCCGCGCCGGGGCGCGCGTGCCGGCGGGGGCCGTCAATCTCGGACTCGGCGACATCCGGCTGCGCGCCGCCCGCCCGTGGGCCGGGTCGCTGCTCGCGCAGCTGTTGCAGCCCGTGGCGCGCGATGCCTACCGTCACCGTTTCCTCGAGCGGATCGTCACGGGCTATCTGCTCGGCATCCTGCTGGTCGCGGTCGCCGCCGGGCTCGGCTGGTGGCTGGGCACTCACGATGTCGTGCGCACCTGGGCGGTGGTGACGGCCGTGCTCGTCGTGTCGTGCCCCTGCGCCATCGGGCTGGCGTTTCCGCTGGCGGACGAGATGGCCGCGACGGCGCTGCGCCGGGCGGGGGTGTTCGTGCGTGAGGCCGACCTGTGGCCGCGGCTGGCGCGCATCCGCAAGCTCATCTTCGACAAGACCGGCACGCTCACCCTGGAGACGCCCGTGCTGGCCAACCCGGCGGCCCTGGCCGCGCTGGCCCCGCCGGCCCGCGCGGCGCTCGCCGCATTGGTGGGCGACAACCCGCACCCCGTGGCCCAATGCCTGCATCAGGCGCTCTGCGCCGCTCACCCGCTGGCGGCGTCGGCGGCGGCCGCGGGCGCTTCCCCGGTGCAGGAGACGCCGGGTCATGGCGTGGCGCTGACCAACCGGGACGGTGCCTGGACGCTCGGCCGCCCCGGCTGGCGCGGCCAGGCCAATGCTTGCTTAATAAGCAAGGATGTGGAGAGCTCGGCGGACACGGAGTTTGCTTGCGATGGCGTGGTGCTGGCGCGGTTCCGGTTCACCGACGAGGTGCGCGCGGACGCCCGGGCCGAGATTGCGGCGCTGCAGGCGCGCGGCCTCGCGGCCTACATCCTCAGCGGCGACCGCCGCGCCAAGGTGGACACGATGGCGGCCGCGCTCGGCTTGCCGCCGGACCACGCCCTGGCCGAGGCCACTCCGGAGGAGAAGGCGGCCTGGGTGCGGCTGACGGACGCCCGGGACACGCTCATGCTCGGCGACGGCGCCAACGACAGCCTGGCCTTCGATGCGGCGTTTGCGCGCGGCACGCCGGTCATCCACCGCGGCGTGCTGGCCGGAAAGGCCGATTTCTATTACTTGGGCCGCGGCCTCGCCGGCATCCGCCGGTTGTTCGAGGTCAACGATGCCCGCCGCCGCACGCAGGTGTGGCTGCTGGTGTTTTCCGTCGCCTACAATCTGGCGGCCGTCGGCCTCGCGGTCGCGGGCCGGATGAGCCCGCTGCTCGCGGCGGTGCTGATGCCGGTGAGCTCGCTGGCGACCCTCGCCATCGTGGCCGGCGGCATGCGGCGCTGGCTGGCGCGGTAGGGCGGCGACTCGGCTTTGCCGGCCGCAGCCTTGGCGAAGGCTGTTCGCCGGACAGGCGCAGAGCGGAGTCCGTGCCCTACCTGGGTTAACACGGCTCGAAGAGCTGCAGGCTTGCAGAAACACGGGCGAAGGCTAGCCTACCAGCATGGTCTTCACCGAAATCAAACCGCAGATCGAGCAACTCCCCCACGATGAGCGGGTCAAGGCGCTCGCTTTTCTGAAGCACCTGCTGCGGGCCGAAAACCCCGAGTATCAGCGCGAGCTGGCCCGGCGAAACGCCGAAATGGATGCCGGTCGCAAGGTGCGCTGGGAAGACCTCAAGAAACAGCTCGGGTTGCCCTGACGCGGATGCTTACGCGCTGGTCTTGGACGAGGCGGCGGCGATGACACTGGCCGCCGTTTCCCGTTCGCAGCAGCGGCGGCTGGGCGTGATTCTGGACGGTCTGAAAACCGTGCCGTTCCGCTCCGGCGACTTCCAGCAACGGGACGCGGCCGGGCGTCTGCATGAGGTGGCATTGATCGACGACTGGCTCGTGACTTATTGGAGCGACCATGCCGTGCGTGAACTCCGCATCGTGAGCCTGGAGCAGATTGAGGACTGAATCGTCGGTTCCCTTTTGACTGCTTGCTCTGGGTCGCCGAACCGCTCTCTGCCCGCTGTCCAACTTTTGAGATACACCACAGCAGCCCGTGAGCAGCAAAGCCGCAGAGGAATCCTTTTCATGGAAATTTCTGCTTCTATCCGGCGGGGTGGGCCGGTAGGCATGTGCCGCGCAGCATGAAATTCGGCCGCCTTCGCTTCGTCCTCATCCTCGCCTTGCTGGCTTCGAACCTGCTGGTGGGCGTGCTCAGCCTGCTGTTTCTCCGCTCGATGGACCAGCGCTATGCGGCGCTGTTCGACCGGAGCGTGCCCCTCATCAACCACCTCCGCACCCTGACGCGCGAGCTGGGCACCGTGCAGCGCCTGGCGCGGCGGGTTTCCGACCCAAAGAATGAGGCGGCCTGGGCGGCGCTCCTGCCGCAGATGGCCGAAGGCAGCAACCTCGCCCGGAACCACGCCCTCGAGATCAGCGGCATGCACTCGCTGAAGGACAGCCGCCATGTGGCGGCGATGGCCGATTCCGGGCGCAATTACGACGAAAAGGTGAACGAGTTTCTGGCCCTGGCCCGGGCGGAAAAGTTGGCGGAGGCGAACCGGTTCAACAGCGAGGTGCTGCGCCCGGCCTACGACCAATACATGGAGGCGCTGGACGATGTGGCCGGCTTCGTGGAGCGCGAGGGCAGCGAGCTGCGCGACCGCTATGCCGCGGACTCCCGGCTCTTCGGCGGCTTCCTGCTGGCCTTTGCCGGCTGGCCGCTGCTGGCGGCGGCCGGGATCATCGTCGTCATGGGGCTGCTCGTGACCGGGCTGTTCGTCGCGGTGTTCTTCCCGAAACTCTTTGCCTCGAAGCCGTCGGCGGCCTGAGGGTTCAGATCCCCTTCGGGATGGCGGCGGTCAGGTTGACCGGCGCGCCGTCGGTGATGAGCAGGTTGTCCTCGAAGCGCACGCCGCCGAGGTGGAGGTGCTGCTCGACCAGCGGCCAGTTCACGGCGTCGCGGTATTTCGCGCGGCGCGCGGGGTCGTTGAGGATCGCGGGGATGAAATACAGGCCGGGCTCGACCGTGGTGATGTAGCCGGCGCGCAGGACCAGATCCATGCGCAGGCTGCGGAGCGAGGGGCGCGGGTCTTTGGTGCGGCCGGGCTCGAGGCCGCTGGCGTCGCGCACGCCGAGCCCGAGCAGGTGGCCGAGGCCGTGGGGGTAGAACAGCGTGTGCGCCTCCTGCTCGACGAGCGAGTGCGGGTCGCCCCGGAGCACGCCCATGGCGACGAGGCCCCCCAGCATGTCCGCGGCGGTCGCCAGGTGCAGGTCCTTCCACTCGGCGCCGGGCCGGCAGCGGTCGCAGGTGCGCCGCTGCGCCTCGAGCACGACCGTGGCGAGGTCGCGCTGGAAGGCCGAGGGCTTCCCCGCGACGTAGGTGCGGGTGACGTCGATCACGTAGCGGTCGAGCTGCGGGCCGCTGTCGATGAGGATGAAGTCGCCGTCCTTGGCGACGCGGTCGGGTGACGGCGAGCCGTGGAAGACGGCGCTTTGCGCACCGACGCCGACGATGGAATCGTAGCCCGTCACCTGCGCGCCGTGGCGGAAATACTCGGCCTCGAGCTCGATTTGCAGCGTGCGCTCGCTGACACCCGGCCGGAGCAAAGGCTGGATCTTTGCGTAACCGGCGGTCGCGGCCGCGGCGCAGCGTTTCATCAGGTCGATCTCCGCCGGCTCCTTCGGGCGGCGCGCGTGCTTGTAGGCCTCGCGCACCTGCGCGGTGCGGGCCTCGTCGAACGCCACACCCGTCACGGGCGCGCCGAGCATGACAACCTTGCGTCCCTGGCGCGCCGCGAGCCACGCGGGAAATTTTGCCAGCAGTTCGCCGGGGAGCTGTTCCTTGCCCTCCCACACGCGGTCCATTTCGGTGACCTCGGGCACGAAGGACGCCCAACCTGTCTTTGCGTCGTAAGCGGCGATGCCGCCGGCGGCTTCGGCGTGGCCGGTCAGATAATAATATTCCTGATGGGCGATGAAGGGCAGCAGGGCGTCGCTGATCTCGGGCTTGGGGAGCGGCTGGCCGGCACCGGCGAGCAGGATCTCGTCGGGCTGGAGGCCGAGGGCGGGGGCGATGCGGGCGCGGCGGGCGGCGTAGTCAATGGTCATGGGGGATGCGGCCAAAAAGACACAAAACCCCGCGAAAAGGAAGGCGGCAGAAACGGAGCCGTCGCAGAATGCCTCGGTTTGAAGGTGGAACCCGGCTTGTTCAGCTCGCCGGCTTGTCCAACTCAGCCAGACCTTTCTTGGCGCCTTCGTGCTCGGGGTTGAGCTTCAACGCGGCCGCGAAGCGGGCGCGCGCCTCGTCTTTCCGGCCGAGTTGCATGAGGGCGCGGCCGCAGCCGACCTGCACGCCGGCATGGGTGGGCCTCAGGCTCGCCGCCGCCTCGTAGTGAGCGAGAGCTCGGGCGTATTGCTCATCCTTGGCGGCGATGTTGCCCAGCTCGATCTCGCCGAGAAACGGCTCCAACTTCTGCACGCGGGTGGCGAACTCGGCGGCCTTTTCCAAGCTGCCGCCGGCGATCTCCGGGGCATTGGTGTAGAAGCGGGCGAGACCGATGAGGCCGGAGACGTGGTTCGGATCGAGCTCGATCGATTTCTCGAAGGCCTTCCTCATGCGGCCGGAGAGCGCCGCCATCTGCAGGAAATTCACCTCGCTCATCCGCTGGCTGAGCGCGACGCCGAGTTGCGAGAAATACTCGGGCTTCGTCGGGTCGGCCTTGGTGGCCTGGTCGGCGTAGTCCACGGCTTCCTTGAATTTCCTCTGTTTCACGCTCTCGAGGCTCTGCTGGTGGAGCGCGGCGGCGTCGGGCGGGGTCGCGGGAGCCGCGGGGGTCTGCGCGGAAGCGAGCGCGGTGAGTGAGAAAGCGGCGAGGACCGCGAGGAGGGTCTTGGTTTTCATGAGAGGATGAGGGTGAAATTTTTTTCCGCGGATTTCGCGGATGAGCGCGGATGGAGGAGGGATTTATCTGCGTATATCCGCGTTATCCGCAGAGAATTCTTACTCCTGTTGGAGAGCTTGGGTGGGATTCAGCCGGGCGGCGGCGAGGGCGGGCAGGGCGCTGGCGGCGAGCACAACGAGCGGGAGGAAGACGGCGAGCAGGCCAAGCACGAGCGGGTCGGCGGGCGCGACGCCGTGGAGCAGGCCGCGCAGCAACCGGCCAAACGCGACTGACCCGAGCAGGCCGGCGGCCACCCCGACGGCGCAGAGCCGTGCCGCGCGGCCCAGCATCCAGGCCAAAATGCCGGTGGGCGTGGCACCGAGCGCCATGCGCAGGCCGATCTCGCGGGTGCGCTGGCTGACGGTGAAGGCCATGCTCGCATAGATGCCGAAGGCGGAAAGGCCGAGCGCGATGGCGCCAAAGAGGCCGAAGAGCGCGGCGCGCAGGCGCGGCTGCGTGGCGGTCTGGACGATGTTGTCCGCGAGCGGACGGATGTTCAGCGCGAGCGACGGGTCGGCCCGGCGGAGCGCAGCCTGCAACGCGGGCAGCTGGGCGGCGCCGCCCTTGATGCGCACGAGCAGCGTGGCGAAGAACCACGGCGACTGGGCTTGCGGCACATAGATCTGCGGCGGCGGCGGGTCGGACAGGTTGTCCTGCTTAACGTCGCCGACGACGCCGACCACCTCGCGGTAGTCGCGCACCAGGAAGGCGATCGTCTGGATGCGCTTGCCGAGCGGGTTCTCGCCGGGAAAGAGGCGGTCCGCGAGGGTCTGGTTGATGACGCAAACCTTGGGGCCCGCGCGCTCGTCCGCGGCGGCGATGAACCGGCCGCGCATGAGCGGGATGCGCAGGGTTTTCAGGAAATCGGGCGACACGGCGTTGAAGACGGCGTCGTCGGCGCTGCCCTCGGCGCGCGGGCGGCCCTGCACCCAGAACGGGTAGCGCAGCGTGATGCCGCAGAGCGGCGCGCTGGAGTCGAAGGCCGCGGCCTCGACGCCCGGCAGCCGGCGCACCTCGTCGAGCAGGCGGTCGTAGTAGGCGGAGAGGCCCACGAAGTCCTGCCAGCGCGTCTCGGGCGGGGCGACGCGCAGCGTGAGCACGTCGGTGGGATCGAAGCCCGGGTGCGTGCGCTGCAGGTTGAGGAGGCTGTGCGCGAGCAGGCCGGCGCCGGAGAGCACCATGAGCGTGAGGGCGACCTGCCCGGCGATGAGCGCGGCCTGGGCGCGGCTCGCGAACCGGTTGGTCCCGCCGCGGCTGCCGCCGGACTTGAGCGTTTCGTTGACGTTGGCGCGCAGGACCTGCCACGCCGGCAGCAGGCCGAACACGAGGCCCGTCAGCACGGAAACTCCGAGCGCGAACGCCAGCGCCCCGCCGTCCACCGCGATGGCCGACGAGCGCGGCACGAGGCCCGGCGGAAGGTAACGCGCGAGCAGGGGCAGGCCGGCGGCGGCCAGCCCGGCACCCACCGCGCCGCCCGTGACCGCGAGCAAGATGCTTTCGAGGAAAACCCCGCGCGCGAGTCGGCCCGGCGTGGCGCCGAGGGCGAGCCGCACCGCGAGTTCGCCGAAGCGGGCGACGCCGCGGGCGAGCATCAGGTTGGCGAGGTTCACGCAGGCGACGAGCAGCACGAGACCGACGGCGCCGACGAGCAGCAGGAGCGAATTGCGGAGGTTGCCGACGCGGTGCTCGAGCAGCGGGCGGAGCGCCATGCCCCAGCCCTTGTTCGTCGCGGGGTATTCGCGGGTGAGCGTCTCGGCGATGGTGGCGGCCTCAGCTTGCGCGGTCGCGAGAGCGGCGCCGGGCTTGAGGCGGCCGACCGTCGTCCAGAAACGCGAATCGCGCGCCAGATTCTCCGGCGCTTCGACGGGGAAGGGCAACCAGATGTCCACAAACTCCGGTTCGCGGAAATCTTCCGGCATGATGCCGATGATGGTCACCGGTTGGTCGTCGAGCAGGAGGGTTTCGCCGACCACGCCGGCGCGCTCGCCGAAATGGCGGCGCCAGGCGGCGCGGGAGAGGAGGGCGGTGCGCGGGGCGGCGGCGCTGAACTCACCGGCGGTAAAGCCGCGGCCTTGGAGCGGGGCCACGCCGAAGAGCGGGAGAAATTCCTCGGTGACGAGGGCGCCGACCAGCTGCACGGCGTCGCGTCCGTCCGGCTTGAACGAGGTGAAGCTGGGCCGGTAGGCGGCGAGGGCGACGAAGGACTGGCTGCGCTCCCTCAGGTCGCGGAAGTCGGAGGCGGACAGCGCGGGCATCGTGAGCGCCTTGGCGGCGTTGACGGCGTTGAAACCGACGAGTTCGTCCGGCCGCGCGTAGGGCAGCGGGTTGAGGACAATGGAGCGGAAGAGGGAGAAGATCGCGACGTTCACGCCGATGCCGAGCGCCAGCATGCTGATGGCGAGGGCGGCGAAGCCCGGGGCGCGGCGGAGCGAGCGGAAGGCGGCGGAGAGTTCGGCGGGGAGCGAGGCCATGGGGGTTGACGGCCCCAAGGTAACAGACCGTGCCGCCCGATACATCAGACCGAAGTCATCGTAATGGTCATGGGGCGACATGACCCGGGGTCATGCCGAGAATCGTTCTCTTACTCGTTCTCATTCTCCGCCGATTCGGACAGAGAGAACGAGTAAGAGAAAGAGAACGAGAAAGATGCTAAATCAGTCCCATCTCCCGGGCGCGCAGGGCGGCTTGGGTGCGGTCGAGGACGCCGAGCTTCCCGAGGACGTTCGTCATGTGGTTCTTCACGGTGCCCTCGGTGATGCTGAGCTTCGCGCCGATCTCCTTGTTGCTGCAGCCCTCGGCCAGCAGCTTGAGCACGGCGAGCTCGCGCTCGGACAGCGGGTCGGCGAGCGATTGCGAAACCTTCTTGCCCTCGCGGGCGGAAAGTCGGTTGAGCTCGGCCATCATCTTGGCGGTGACGGCCGGTTCGAGGACGGAAGCGCCCTTCGCGGCGGCGCGGACAGATTCGTTGAGCTTGTCGGCGGAGCAGGCCTTGAGCAGGTAGCCGAGGGCGCCGGCGCGCAAGGCCTCGAAGATCTCCTCGTCCTCGTCGAAGGTCGTCAACACCACGACGCGCGAGCCCGGCACGGCGGCCATGATGCGGCGCGTGGCCTCGACGCCGCCCATGACCGGCATACGCAGGTCCATGAGGATGACATCGGGCTTGTGGGCGCGCGCGAGGGCGAGGGCGCGTTCGCCGTTCTCGGCCTCGGCCACGATCTCGAAATCCGGTTGCAGCGACAGCAGCGTGCGCAGCGCCTCGCGGAACAGCGACTGGTCGTCGGTGAGGAGGATGCGGAGCTTTTTATTGGTCATCGGTCAATGGTCATTGGCACTTTTCATATCGGGCAAGGGATTGCGATGACCGCTGATCAATGAAGATTGAAAAAATGCCGCGCATCGGGCGGCTAGGCCGGCACCTCGATGGAGAGGGCGAAGCCGCCGCTGGCACGGTTGCCGGATTCGACTTTCCCGCCGAGCAGCTCGATGCGCTCGCGCAGGCCGGTCAGGCCGAAGCCGGCGCCGTGTGTGCCGTTGGCGCCGACGCCGTTGTCGGCGAGCTCGAGGCGGACGCGCGACGGCTCGCGGAAATCGAGACGCACGACGGCGTTCGTGGCGCGAGCGTGTTTGCGGATGTTGGTCAGGCCCTCCTGCGCGGCGCGGAAGAGGGCGTGCTCGACGGCGGGTGCGAGCGGGCGTGGGGTGCCGTCGATGGCGATGGCGGGCACGGGCTCGCCAAGGGCGGCCAGTTGCTTGACGGCTTCAGCCAGCGGCGGGCGCGCGGTGTCGGTGCGGAGCGCGCCGACGGAGCGGCGGACGTCATCGAGCGCCTCGCCGGTGAGTTTGGCGGCCTTTTCGACGGCGGCGCGAGCGTGCTCGGGCCGGGTGGTGATGAGGCCGGCGGCGGCGTCGAGCTGGGTCTTCACGACCGTGAGGTAGTGGCCGACGCCGTCGTGGATCTCGCGGGCGACGCGGTTGCGCTCGCGGGTGGTGGCGAGGTCCTCGGCCTGGGCCGCGTAGGCGCGGAGCTTTTCATGGGCCGTCTCGATCTCGAGGCGGAGTTTCTCCTCGCGGGCGCGGGAATCGAGGGCGCGCTTGGTGATGATGGTGAAGGCAATCGTGAAGGCGAAACTGGCGGAGTAGTTGTAGGCGGCCTCGAGGGCGGCACCCCAACCGAAGTCGAGGCCCCACACCGCGAGGTTCACGCCCAGCAGGTAGGCACCGTTCAGGATGGCATGGCGCCGGGGGAGGTCGAAGATGCCCTGGCTGACGAGGGGGAGCACAATTATCCCGAAAAAGCCGCGCGACGGGCTCACGAAGATCATCGTCGTGAGCAGGGTGTTTTGGACGAGGTAATAGGAAACCAGGGCCGTGCGCGGGCCGCCACACTGCACGACATCATTGGACAGGATGCCGAGGGCCGCATAGAGCGCGCCCAAGACGAAGGTGAGGGGCACCATTCCCGCCGGATTGTAGAATCGGTTGCTGAAAAAGAAGCTGCCGAAAACGCACAGCACAATGGTGCCAAAGGCAAAGGCGCCGTAGAGCGTTCCGGTGCGGTGGTCGGCCTGGGCTTCGGGGGTCATGGGTGAGGAGACTACCACGCCCGCGCAGCTTGGCGATATAGGAAGGAAGTCATGGTGGGGTCATGCATCGCCCAGGAAACTTGTAACGTATTATATTACGAGTTTCCGGAGCGATAGAGCCGTGGGAGACTGAACTGCTGGGGAAATGTGTAATATAATAGGGCAAGTGTCACATGATGCAGGTCAGGAAATGTTGGAAAAAATCAGTGCCAGTTGATGCAGGTCAGCTTGGCCTGGAAGCCTCGGCGAGCGGCGGGTGAATAAGGCTGCTCGAGCAGGAGCGGTTGGCAGTGGGGCTCGGAACGGCGCAAGCCGTAGCAGCGGATGAGCGAGGCGGTGAGGTCAACCTCGAGGCGGACCAGCCGGTGGGCGCAGGTGGCGGGCAAGGCCAGGCGTTGACCGAGCACAGCGATGTTCGCGCGGTCGTCGCAACGTCGCAGATAGATGATCGTGCCGGGGGCGAGCTGGCGCAGGTCCAGGTGGCCGCTGGGTGGCAAGGGCGTGCGGGGCGCCGGGTGGCCGCAGCGGGCACGGCGCGCACACCAAGCGGCGGCAAAGCGGTCGCTGGTCTGTTGCAGGGCGGGGGCGTCGGGATGGTGGAAGCGCTGCCAGACCTTCTGCTGCCACAAGCCGTTGAAACTCTCGATGAGGTTTTGGACGCCATGCTCGGCCGGCGGGGCAAAGACCGGCGTGACGCCCAAGGCCAGGCAAAACCGAGTGACCGCCCCGAAGATGTCGGGCCGGTTGCGCGCGCCTTGAAAAACCGCACCGTTGTCGAACTGCACATAACGGGGCCGGCCGTGTTGCCGCCACGCCGAGAGCAGGCCTTGGCAGACATGAGCAGCCGACGAACGTTCGGCGACCCAGGCTCCGGCGACTGGCGACCACAAGGAGCGGATGGTGAGGACCTGCACGAACGGTCCGTCCTCGATGCGCAAATCCTCGATGTAGTCGCAGCTGTCCAGATCGGCCTGGCGTGCCGCCACCGCCGGCAGATACCAGCCTGGTGGCGGCGGCGATCGCCGCAGGCGGCGAGACTGTCCCACCAGTCCTTCGGCCACCAACACTCGCCCGATCGTGCGCACGCTCGGGCAGGCCGCTCCCAGTCTGGCGTGCAGTTGCTCATGAATGGCCCCTGCGCCCACAAAGCCAAGGGCTCCCTGGGCCAGGTCTGCACGCTGGGCCACAATCGCCCGGCGGACAGGTTCGGTGCAGCGATGCGGACATCGGCGTGGAGCATGAGAACGATCAGACCAATCCACGCTGGGTAAGGCGCGCCCATGGGCGCGCCTTACCCAGCGCTGCACCGTGGACAACGCCACCTTGAACTTCCGCGCTACCTCACGCAGTGGCCTCCCTCGACGCACCGCGGCTACCATCAACCTACGTTCACGCTGGATATCTTGCTTCACCCACCAGCCCTAACCTGACCTCCATCATCTGGCACTTATCTGACCTGCATCATGTGACACTTGCCGTATTAAGTGACATTGCCTTGGGCGAGCCGCTCACCGCGGCGGAGCAGGACGTGCTCGCCTACGTCTGCGCCGGCTACAGCAACAAGGAGATCGCCGTCCTGCTGGGTAAGGCCGAGCCCACGGTGAAGCACCAGGTCAGTGCCTGCCTCCGCAAGTTCGGCCTCTCCTCCCGCACGCGGCTGATGGCGCTGCTGCGCTGAAGGCGCCGCCGGGGCTATGACCGCCTTTGGGCTGGCGAGGGGGTGCGGGCTGGGGTAGGGTGGGCCCTCATCCCGTGAAACCACCGCCCGAGAAACCCGCGCCGCCTGAGAAATGGTTCCAGGACGAGGTGCAGCCGCACGGTCCCTCGCTCAAGGCGTGGCTGCGCGGGCGCTTCCCGGCGGTCCGCGACGTGGACGACGTCGTGCAGGAGTCCTACCTGCGCATCTGGCAGGCGCGGGCACGGCAGCCGATCGACTCGGCCAAGGCCTTCCTCTTCCGCATCGCCCGCAACCTTGCCCTCGACACCCTCCGCCACGAACGGCACTCGCCCATCAATGCCGTAACAGATTTGTCCCGGCTGATCGTCTTAGAGGACAAGCCCGATGCCGCCGCCACCGCCGCCCGCCAGCAGGAGATCGACCTGCTGGTGGAGGCGATCGACGGCCTCCCGGCCCGTTGTCGTGAAATCTTCATCCTCCGCAAACTTCGCGGTGTCTCCCAAAAGGACATCGCGGCCCGCCTCGGGCTCTCCGAGCAGACCGTGCAGGTGCAAGCCGCCCGCGGGCTGCGGCGCGTGGCCGAGTCGCTCCGCCGCCGCCTGAGCCGACCATGAACGCGCGTCCCGCCACCGTCCGTCCCCCGTCCTCCGCCATCGAGGCGGCCGCCGCCGATTGGGTCACCCGCTGCGATGCGGGCCTGACCGCGGCGGAGCAGCAGATTTTCCAGGACTGGCTGGCGGCGGACGCGCGCCATGCCGAGGCCTTTGACCGCCTGTCCGAGGCGTGGGCGGTGTTCGACCGCGTGCAGGAAGGCGGCGCCATCAGCGCGGTGCTGGCGGGCCTGGAGCGGCGCGCGCGCCAGCGCCGGACCCGCCGCGTGCAGGCGGCGGCGGCCGCCGCCGTGGTGATTTTCGCCGCCCTGCTGTGGGTGCGCCTGGATGAACCGACGCTGGAGCCGGCCCGCGAGGACCGCAGCCGGCTCGCCGTCAACGACCGCATTCGCCGGTTGCCCGACGGCTCCATCGTGGAGCTGAAGCCCGGGGCCGAGATCGCCGTCCACTACGAGCAGGCCGACGCCCGCCGGGTGACACTGGTGCGGGGCGAGGCATTTTTCCGCGTGGCGAAGGATGCGACGCGGCCGTTTTTCGTCGAGTCCCAGGGCATCACGGTGCGCGCCGTGGGCACGGCCTTCTCGGTGCAGGCGCAGGCGACCGCCGTCGAGGTCGTGGTCAAGGAGGGCGCCGTGGATGTCGGGCGCAATACCGCCACCACGAGCGACGCCAATCCGCTGCGGCTCGGCGCGGGCCAGAAGGTGGTTTTCCCCATGATGCTGCTGCGGCCCGCCATGCGCGTCCCGGGGACGACCGCCGCCACCTCCGCCACGACGGCCGCCGAGCCAGCCGCCGAGCCGACGGTCGAGACCCTGTCGGAGAACGACTTGGAGCAGCGCCTGTCTTGGCGCGACACCCGGGAAGTGTTCAGCAACACCACTCTGCACGAGGCGGCGGCCCGGCTGAACCGCCAGAACATCACCCAGATACTCATCAAGGATCCGGCCGTGGGCCGGCTGCGCGTGGACGGCTATTTCCGCTCCGACAACCCCGAGGGCTTCGTCCGCATCGTCGAGCAGAGCTTCGGCCTCCAGGCCGAGGACCTCGACGGCCACACCCTCCTGTTGCGCGCCCGGCCCTGAGGGCGCGGGCGGCGGGGCAGCGGTGGCCGAAAAATAGTTGTAACAGATTTGGCGCGCCGGGGCGTCAGCTTCTATTGCAACCCCACCTTCGGCCCCCGGCCGACGAGCTCCTTACACCTACCTACCATGACAGCCCACACCCTCATCCGTAGATTCAGCGCGTTGGCGGCCCTGCTGGCCCTGACGCTGGCCGCCCCGGCCCAAGCCCCCGCCACCAAGAGCTTCAACGTCCCCGCCGACCTGGCGACCAAGGCCATCCAGGCGTTCTCCGGCCAGTCCGGCGTCGAGGTGCTCGTGCCCACCGAGGCGGTGAAGGGTGTCCGCACCCACGCCGTGACGGGCGAGATGACGCCGCGCGCGGCACTGGAGAAGATGATGGCCGGCACCGGCCTCACCGTCATCCAGGATGAGAAGACCGGCGCCCTCGGGCTCCGCGCCGACCCCGCCGCGGCAAAAAACGGCGAAAGCCGCGCGGCTGACGCCGACGCGGTGGTCACTCCGAGAACCCTGACCAGAGCGATCAAGCTGGAAACCTACACGGTGCTCGGCACCCGCATCCGCCAGACGGAGAGCGAGGGTCCGTCCCCGGTTTCGACCTACAACTCGGAATACATCCGCGGCAGCGGTGCCTTCACCCTGGCCGACTTCCTCAACCAGATCCCCCAGGTCTACAATGGCATCTCCACGGGCCGCGGCAGCACGCCCAACGAGCTGAACCCCGAGTTCGGCCAGCGCAGCGAGTCCACCTCGCCCGCCTTCAACTTTGTTCTCGGCTCCGCTGCGGCCCCCGCGGCCCAGACCGGTGTGTCGGGTGTGTCGCTGCGCGGTCTCGGCGCCGGCTCCACGCTGGTGCTCGTGGACGGTCGTCGCGGCCCGCGCTCGGGTGCGGGCAATCGCTCCTCCGACACCCGCCAGGGCTTTTTCGACCTGAACACCATCCCGCTCGGCATGGTGGAGCGCATCGAGGTCATCACCGACGGGGCCTCGGCCATCTATGGCGCCGATGCGGTCGCGGGCGTGATCAACATCATCCTCAAGAAGAACTGGTCCGGCACGGAGGTCAGCGGCAACATGCGCATCGCCGAGCATGGTGGCGGCCGCGAGCGCAACGCGTCGATCACCCACGGCTTCAGCTTCGGCAAGCTGAGCGGCTCGGTCACGTTGGACTACTTTGATCGCGGCAGCCTCAAGGCCTCCCAGCGCTCCTTCTCGGCGGAGCAGAACCACACCGCCATCCCGGCGGGCACGTTGCTTTCGACCGGCGCGGTGCAAAACGGTCGCGACTACCGCCTCCTCTGGGGCTACCCCGCCGTCTTCCAGGCCTCGGGCGGCACCGTCCCGGGCACGTTCAATGCGATCCCCGGGGTGCGCGTGGTGCTGCTGCCGGATGGCACCGTGGCGATGCCCGGCCTCTCGGCGTTCATCCCCACGAACACCGTCGTCCCGCCCGCGAGCGTCGTGAATGCGTCCGGCCAGCGGCGCACCAGCACCACCGAGTTTCTCGACCTGATCCCCGAATCCAAGCGTTCGGGCGCGGCGGCCAACTTCACCTACCGGATCAACGACCGGTTTGATGCGTTTGCGGGTTTCCGGACCAGCGAGTCGCGCACCGAGACCACCGCGCAGCTGTCCGCCAACTCCATCACCGGCGGCTTTGGCACGCCCGCCGTCCTCCTGGCGGCCTTCAATCCCTTCAACCAGAACGTCCAGGTCGGCATGGTGCTGCCTGAGTTCGGCCCGGAATACCAGAAGGTGAAGACGCTGTCCGACAGCGTGAACGGCGGCATCCGCGGCCGCATGGGCGAGACCTGGCAGTTCGAGCTCTCCGGCAGCTGGGACCACCAGAAGAACCGCCAGCTCACGCGCCTGTGGAACGGCGCGGGCTTCTCCAACCTGCTGAACCACGCCGATCCCACCCAGCGCTTCAACCCCTTCATTGATTACCGCGCGCCCGGCGCGCCCTCGCAGGCCGCGCTGCTGGAGCAGCTGGCGGTGTATCCCAACATCCGCTCCGAGGTGGAGCAGACCGGCTTCGACTTCAACGCGGATGGTGACGTGGTGGAATTCTGGGGCGGCCCGATCAAGCTGGCCTGGGGCGGCTCCACCAGCAAGGCGGAGGTCGAGACGCGGAACGTGAACTACTCCCTGATCGCCGCGCCGGTGGCCACCATCGTCGACCAGAGCGCCAGCCAGACCACCAACGCCCTGTATGCCGAGGTCGCGGTGCCCCTCGTCGGCAAGGCCAATGCCAAGCCCTTCGCCACCCGGTTCGAGCTCCAGGCCGCCGGCCGCTACGAGGAAGTCGGCCCGTTCTCCAAGTCGGTGCCCAAGCTGGGCTTTGCCTGGTCGCCCGTGCAGTCCGTGTTGCTCCGCGCCAGTTGGAGCGAGAGCTTCCGCGCCCCGTGGGTGACGGAATACATGGTCCAGCAGACGCCGCTCACCTCGACGCTCACTGATCCGCGCCGCACGCCGACCTCCACCACCGGCGTCTCGGTCACCCGCGGCTCCAACCCCGCCTCGCAGCCCGAGCTTTCTGAAAGCACCTTAGTGGGCCTCGTCTATGAGCCGAAGTTCGCCAAGGGCCTGAGCCTCCAGGTGAACTTCTATGAGACGGAGCAGACCAACACGCTGCAGCTGCTCTCGGCCCAGAACATCGTGAACAACGAGGCCCTGTTCCCGGGCCGGATCACGCGCGCCGCGCCGGACGCCACCGACATCTCCCTGAACCAGCCGGGCCGCATCACGGCCGTGGAGGCGCAGTTCATCAATTTCGGCCGCATCCTCAACCGCAGCGCCGACATCCTCGTGGACTACACCCTGCCGTGGGAAACCTATGGCCACTGGCGGATGAACGTCGGTGCCAGCCGCACGCTCGATTCGATCCGGCAGCTCGCCCCGAACCAGCCCCCCGTCGTGCTCGAGGAGGACACCAGCTCGCCGCCGCCGTGGAAGCTCAACGCCGCCGTCTTCTGGCGCAAGGGCGGTTGGAACGCCTCGGCCTTCCTGTGGTATCTCGGTGAGTTCCAGTCCAACAACTCCGGCAACACACTCGTGGCGGACAACACCGCCATCAAATACTATCCCACCCCGGCCGTCACGAAGCTGGACCTGCGCGCCAGCTACGAATTCACGAACGGCGTCTGGCGCGGCTATGGCAAGGGCCTGCGCCTAGGCGTGGGTGTGAACAACGTCTTCGACAAGGAGCCGCCCTTCTCCGACACGGTCTGGGGCTACAACGCCGCGCTGCACAGCCAGCTCACGCTCGGCCGGGCCTACGAGCTGTCGTTCGTGCTGCCGTTCTAAGATCCGCGTCATTATCTCGCCGCCGCCGCGCAACCAATCGCGCGGCGGCGGATCAGTCAGCTTCCCTCTCATGAAAAACATCCCCCTGCTCCTGGCGGCCTGCGTCGCCCTCCTGCCCGCCGCCCTCACCGCCCAGGGCACCGCCACGGTGCCGGCCTCCGCGCCCGCCGCCGCCGCCGCCCGCCTCAAGGCCGGCGATGTCGCCCCCGAGTTCAGCGTCATCGGGCCGAAGGGCGAGGCGATCAAGCTCTCCGACTACCGCGGCAAGATCGTCATCGTGGACGTCTCGGCCACCTGGTGCGGCCCCTGCCAGGCGGCCATGCCGAACAACGATCGCGTCTACCGGAAATACCGCGACCAAGGGGTGGAATTGCTCGGCATCACCGCCGACGACTCGCGCGAAGCTTATGACGGCTGGATCAAGCGCAACACCGGCAAATACGCCTTCACCATGGCCTTTGACCTGCCCGGCCGGGCCAACTGGAAGGACTCGGCCTTCAATACCGGCTACAACGTCACCGGCTTCCCGACCATGTTTGTCATCGGCCGCGACGGCAAGGTGGCGGAGATCGTGAGCGGGGGTGGTTCCGGGGATGACTACCGCCTCGAATACGCCCTGGCCCGCCTCGGCGTGAAGGTTGACCTCGCCTCCATCCCGCCCGAGCCGAAGAAGGATCCGGGTGCGCCGAAGGTCATCCCCGCGTCCGGCAAGACCATGGCGGTGCCGATGGGCGGCGGTGGCAATGACTTCCCGCCCGCCAAGTTCGGCACAGTCAGCCGCGGCCAGGCGGTGCCCGATTTCAACCTGCCCGGCGCCGACGGCAAGCCGGTCGCCTTCTCCTCCTTCGCCGGCCAGCCCGCGTTCGTGCATTTCTGCACCGGCAGCGGCCCGCAGCCGTGGGTCGCGAAGGTCGCCTCGACCTACCGGAGCCAGGGTCTGCGGACCCTCGTGGTGTTCGCGGCGACGGAGCGCGCGGATTTCGACAAGTGGGTCGCCGCCAATCCGGCGCCCGGCTTCACCGTGGTGTGGGATCCGGCCGGCAAGGCCTGGGGCGAGGGCGTGGCCAACACGCACTTCGGCATCGGCATGTTCCCGGCCTCGTTCGCGGCCGGCGCCGACGGCAAGCTCGTCACCGGCGCGATCGGTTTCGGCGCGCGCGCCGAGGCGATCGCTCTCATGGGCCTCATGGGCGCGAAGGTGAAGCTGACCGAGGAGGACTTCGCGGCCGTGCGCAAGGTCGCACAGGAAGTGATGGCCTCCCGCGGTGGCGGCATGACGCCGGCGAAGCCCGTCGACGGCAAGGCGACGGCACCCAAGATGGCCACGCTCGCCGCCGGGGCCGTGGCGCCGGACTTCGTGATGCGCGACATCCACGACAAGGAGGTCCGCCTCGCCGACTTCAAGGGCAAGGTCGTCATCCTCGACTTCTGGGCCACCTGGTGCGGTCCGTGCATCGCCTCGTTCCCGCACACCCAGAAGGTCGCCGCCAAATACAAGGACCAGGGCGTCGTCGTCGTCGCCTCGGGCACCAGCGACACCATCGCCAAGTTCAAGGAGTGGATCCCGAAGAACTCGCCCAAGTATCCCGATCTGGTCTGGGCCTTCGATCCCCACGAGCGCGGCGCCGCCACCTTTGCCGAGCGCGCCTCCAGCAAGCTTTACCACGTCTCCGGCATCCCGACGCAGTTCGTGATCGGCCGCGACGGCAAGATCGTGGCCACCATCGTCGGCAACGGCGGCGAGGGCGACACCCGCACCGAGGGCGCGCTCGCCCTGGCCGGGGTGAAGGTGGACGACGCCACCGCCGCCAAGGGCCGCTCGGCCCTGCAGGCCGACATCGACGAGGCCAAGGAACGCGCGAAAGAGGCGGCCGACGAGGTGCTCAACCCCAAGCCGGCTTTCCGCGAGAATTTCGGCAAGCTCAAGGCCGGCACACCCGTGCCGGATCTCGCGCTGGAGGATGCCGCCGGGCAGCCGGTGCAGTTTTCCACGCTCACCAAGGGCAAGACCACCGTGATGACCGTCTGGTTCGGCAGCAACGGCCCGACCGGAGAGGATCTGGCCTTCATGGAATCGTGGGCGAAGCGCTACGCCGACCAGGGCGTCATGTTCCTGGGCTTCGCCGCCTACGGCTCGCGCGAGGACGCCGCCAAGTGGCGCGAGGCCAACGCGGGCAAGTTCAGCTTCCCGATCGTCACCGACCCCGCCGGCGCGCCCCCGCGCCCGGGCAAGCAAATGGATGAGATGTCCGACGCCGAGAAGAAGGAATTCCAGGCCAAGTCCCGCGAGCACTACCAGAAGAACGCCGTGCTCCAGTTCACCGGCGGCGCGATGGCGCCCGTGCCGCACCACGTCGCGGTTGACGCGAAGGGCAACATGCTCGGCATCTTCTTCGGCCTGGGCGAGGCCAGCAAGGACTCGCTCGCCAACCTGCTCCTCCGCGCCGGCATCAAGCTCGCCCCCGAGGACATGCCGCGCAAGGTCTTCACCGCCGAGGAAACCAAGGAAAAGCCGCCCGAGCCCCGGATCCCGATGCTCAAGGTCGGGGCGGCGGCGCCGGATTTCCCCGCCACCGATGCGGCCGGCAAGGCCGTGAAGCCCTCCGACTACCGCGGCAAGGTCGTCATCCTCGACTTCTGGGCCACCTGGTGCGGTCCGTGCATCGCCTCGATGCCGCACACCCAGGAGGTCGCCGCGCACTACAAGGACCAGGGCGTCGTCGTCCTCGCCTCCTGCACCAGCGACACCCGCGCCAAGTTTGACGCCTGGGTGAAGCGCAACCAGGCGCAGTTTCCCGACATCCTCTTCTCGCACGACCCGGAGGAGCGCGGCCCCAACCGCGCCTCGCACAAGCTCTACGGCGTGGGCGGCATCCCGCAGCAGTTCATCATCGATCGCGAGGGCAAGATTGTGGCGCTCGTGACCGGCTACATGAAGGGCGAGGCCCTGCTCGACGCCGCGCTGGCCCAGGCCGGCATCAAGGTGGATCCGGCCCTCATCGCCAAGGCGGCCGAGGATCAGAAAAAGCGCGACGCCATGCGCTGAAGCTCCGCCGCCCGTCCCCGTCATGGTCGCCGAACGCTACTGCCTGCTGCCCCGCCCGGTGGTCCCGGCGGCTCCGTCCCTGGAGCCGCTCACCGCGGCGGAGCAGGGCGTGCTGGCCTACGTCTGCGCCGGCTACAGCAACAAGGAAATCGCCGCCTTCCTCGACAAGGCCGAGCCGACCGTGAAGCACCAGGTCAGCTCCTGCCTGCGGAAGTTCGGCCTGTCCTCCCGCATGCGGCTCATGGCGGCGTTGCGGTAGGCGCGGCTTCGGCCAGATAGGACACATGGCTCATGGCGCCCCCGTGCCTGGCTTGTTAGACTCTCATTTCCCATGAAAATCCCCGCCTTCCTCCTGACTGCCCTGCTGCTCACGCGGCTCGCCGCCGCGCCCAGCTTCCCGCAGGCCGGCAGCGACCTCCCGGCCGATCCGGCGGCGCGCTTCGGCACGCTGCCCAACGGCGTCCGCTACGTCATCTACCCCAACAAGGAGCCGCAGGGCCGCGCCTCGCTCCGCCTGCTCGTCGAGGCCGGCTCGCTGCACGAAAAGGAGGACCAGCGCGGCGTTGCGCACTTCCTCGAGCACATGGCCTTCAACGGCAGCAAGCACTATGCGCCGGGCACGCTGGTCGAGTTTTTCCAGCGCATGGGCATGAGCTTCGGCGGCGACACCAACGCCTCCACTGGCTTCGACCGCACCCAATACATGCTGGAGCTCGCCCACCCCGACGCGAAGACCCTCGCCGAGGGCCTGCAGGTGCTGGCCGACGACGCGAGCGGCCTGCTGCTCCTCGATTCGGAAATAGACAAGGAGCGCGGCATCATCCTCAGCGAGAAGCGCGCCCGCGACAACGTGGGCTTCCGCACCTTCGTCGCCCAGTTCGAGTTCATGCTCGGCGACACCCTCCTGCCGAAGCGCATCCCCATCGGCCTGGTCGAGGTCATCGAGAAGGCGCCGCGCGCCCGCTTCACCGAGTTCTGGGACACCTGGTATCGCCCGGAGAAGCTGACCGTCGTCGCCGTCGGCGATTTCGATGCCGCCGCCGTGGAGCAGCAAGTCGCCGCGATGTTCACCCCGCTCACCGCCCGCGCCCCCGCGGCGCCGGAGCCCGTGATCGGGGCCGTGCCGTCGTTCACCGGCGTGCGGGCCTATTTTCACGCCGAGCCCGAATCCCCGGCGACGAATGTCAGCATCACCTCCCTGACGCCGTATGTGGACCGGGCGGACAACGCCGCCAACCGCCTCAAGGAGCTGCCGCGCTCCATCGCCGTCGCCATGCTCAACCGCCGCTTCAGCGAGCTGGCGAAGCAGGAGGGTGCCCCCTTCAGCGCCGCCTCGGCCAGCGTCTCCGACGTCTTCCGCTTCATGCGCCAGGCGGATGTCAGCCTCACCTGCAAGCCCGGCCAGTGGACGGAAGCCCTCGCCGTCGGCGAGCAGGAGTTGCGCCGCGCCCTCGAGCACGGCTTCCAGCCTGGCGAGTTGAAGGAAATCGTCGCCACCTTTTCCAACAGCCTCGATCAGGCGGTGAAGACCGCCGCCACCCGCCGCTCCGGCGCGCTGGCCAACCAGATCCTCGGCAGCGTCGCCGACCGCGAGGTCTTCACTCATCCCGCCGCCGAGCGCGCCCTCTACCAGCCCGCCCTCGCCAAGGTCACCACCGCCGACTGCCTCGCCGCACTCCGCGAAGCCTTTGCCGCGCCCGGTCGCTTCGTCCTGGTGACCGGCAACACCACCATTCCCGGCGACGCCGGGGCGGCCATCACCGCCGCGTATGAAAAATCCCGCGCCGCCACCGTCGCCGCGCCCGCCGTCCGGGCCGAAGCCGTGTGGGGCTACGCCGACTGGGGCCCGGCCGGCAAGGTCGCGAAGCGCGAGCACATCGCCGACCTCGATGTTGACCTCATCACCTTCGCCAACGGCGTCCGGCTGAACCTCAAGAAGACCGACTTCGAGGCCGGGCGCATCCGCGTCGGCGTCCGCGCCGGCAACGGCAGCATCACCGAGCCCGCCGGCCAGCGCGGCCTCGCCAACCTCGTCGGCGGCACCTTCGGCGCCGGCGGCCTGGGCAAGCACAGCGTGGACGAGCTCCGCCGCATCCTGGCCGGCAAGAATGTCGGCGCCCAGCTCCAGCCCCTGGCCGACACCTTCCAGCTCACCGGCAACACCACGCCCGGCGACCTGACGCTGCAGCTCCAGCTCATCGCCGCGCAGCTCACCGACGCCGGCTGGCGTCCCGAGGCGCTGCGCCAGGCCCGCAAGGGTCTTGAGCAGATGTATCTCGGCTTCGCCCACACGGCCAACGGCCCGATGGCCACCGACGTCGCCAACCTGCTCGCCAACGGCGACCCCCGCTTCGGCCTGCCGGCCAAGGAGGTCATGCTCTCCCGCAACCTCGACGAGGCCAGGGCCTGGCTGGCCCCGCAGCTCGCGCGCGGCGCGCTCGAGGTCTCCATCGTCGGCGACCTCGACATCGAGGCCGCCATCGCCGCCGTGGCGCAGACGCTCGGCGCCCTCCCGGCCCGCGAGGCCAAGCCCGCGCTCGACGAGCTGAAGAAGGTGGCCTTCCCCGCCACGCCCTTCGCCAAGACCTACACCATCACCTCCGAGATCCCGAAGGGCAACGTCGTCGTCTATTGGCCCACGACCGACGGCCTGGATGTGCAGCGCGCCCGCCGGCTGTCCCTGCTGACCACCGTGCTCAACGATCGCCTGCGCGTGAAGATCCGCGAGGAAGTCGCCGGCACCTACAGCCCCAGCGCCGGCAGCAGCGCGAGCGACACCTTCCCCGGCTACGGCTACATCCAGGCCGGCTGCGTGGTCGAGCCCGCCCAGGCGGACAAGATCCGCGAGATGATCGTCGCCATCGGCGACGACCTGGCCACGAACGGCGTGACCGCGGACGAGCTCAACCGCGCCCGCCAGCCCGTGCTGACGGCCGCCCGTGAATCCGTCCGCACGAACAATTACTGGGGCGGCAACGTGCTCGCCCGCGCGCAGGAGAAACCCGAGGTGCTCGACTGGGCCCGCACGCGCCTGCCCGACCTCGAGGCCATCACCGCCGCCGAGCTCAGCGCGCTGGCGAAGACCTACCTCGGCAAGGACCGCGCCTCCCGCGTCACGATCCTGCCCGCCGCGAAGTAACACTTGTTCCTAGTTCAGTGTGTGTTGACGCGCCCGCCGGGAAACCGGCGGGCGCGTTATTTTTGCCGGCCGTATTTTTGCCCGCGGATTCTCCGGATAACCCCGGATGAATGGCTCGGGTGGAATCACGCGCACCCCGGAAATATGTAATACAATGCGTTACATATTTCCGGGGTGGAGCGGGGCTTGCGGTGGGGCGGGGCGGGAGGTTTGCTGGTGACATGACGATGGATATGGCCGAACTGGAGCGTCGTTGCGGGGAGAAGCTCGCCGCCGCAGGTGGCGATGCGGCGCACGGGCTGGAGCATGTGCGGCGCGTCGTGACGAACGCGCGGGCGCTGGCTGCGACGGAGGGCGCGCGGCTGGAGATCGTGCTGCCGGCGGCGTGGCTGCATGACTGCGTCAGCGTGCCGAAGGATTCGCCGCTACGCGCGGCGGCGTCGCGGCTGGCGGCGGCGCAGGCGGTGGAATGGCTGCGGGAGTGGGGCTGGCCGGAGGTGCTGCTGCCCGACATCGCGCACGCCATCGAGGCGCACAGCTTCAGCGCGGGAATCGCGCCGCGCACCATCGAGGCCAAGGTCGTGCAGGATGCCGACCGGCTCGACGCGCTCGGCGCGGTGGGGCTGGCGCGGTGCCTGATGTTGGGAGGCGAACTTGGTCGGCCGCTGTATGCGGCGCTGGATCCGTTCTGCGAGCAGCGTCCGCCGGATGACCGGGCGGCCTGCGTGGATCACTTTTACGCGAAGCTGCTCACGCTGGAGGACACAATGCAGACGGCGGGCGGGCGGGCCGAGGCCCGGCGGCGGACGGAATTCCTGCGGCAGTTTCTGGCGGAGCTGCGCCGGGAATTGGCGTAGCGGCGGGGCCTGGCCGTCGCGGCGGTCACAGCCGCAGCGGGACGCTGAGGCTGGCCTGGTTCAGCTCGAGGGTGAACTCGGCGGTGTTGAGGCCGACCAGCTTCAGGTAGATGGGGCGGTCCTTGGGGCCGACCGTGATGATGTCACCGACTTTGCAGGGGATGTTGTTGACCGTCAGGTTGGGCACGCCGTTGCGGATGATGACGCCGCTGATTTTCAGCGTGGCGGCGTATTTGCGGAGGGTGTCGATGTCGCTGAGGTCGGCGGCCTCGGGGACGAGGATGCTCTCGGTGTTGTCCGGCGTGGTGGCGGGCAGGGTCTCGTCGGCCGGGACCTGCGGGCTTTGGTAGAAGGGATTCTGCGGGATGGCGGGCAGGGGGGTCGGGTGCAGTCGCTGGTCGAGCAGGGCGCTGATGCGGGCGCGGGTGAGGTTGTAGCGGTCGGTGACGCGCTTGACGTCGGCGGCGTTGGCCGGGCTGCCCGGCTCGGCGGCGGGCAAGAACGCCGGGGCGAGAACGGAGGCAAGCAGGCCGAGCGTGGCGAGCAGGCGGGGGAGGGTGCTCATGGGTGGGCGAGCATTTCGAGGGTGAGGTCGAGCGTGATGAGGCTGGTGCCGGGGGCGGGGGCGGCGGCCGCACCGGGGGCGGCGGGTTGGCCGGCGGGGCCGGCCGCGGGCTCGTTGGCGGTGCCGGCCTGGGTCAGGGCGAAGTTCTGGATCTTGAATTGGCGCGGGCCGGTCTCGAGTTCGCGCAGGAAGCGGAGGATCTGGCGGTAGGAGCCGGTGGTGCGGAGGGTGAAGGGCACGGTCTTGTAGGCCTGCTCGGGCGGCGGGGGCATGGAGCTGAGCTGGTTCAGCGCCTGCAGGCGGATGCGGCTGGCGGTCTCGAGCTGGTAGAAGTAGCCGTTGTTTTCGGGCAGGTCGCCTTCGCGGACCAGGTTGTTGTCAATGTAGGCGAGGGCTTCCTTCACGGTGGCCAGCTCGGCGGTGATGCGGCCGTGGTTGGTGAGGGACTGGAGCATGTCCTCGCCGCTGCGCTGCAGGGTCTGGTAGCCGGCGGAGGTTTCCTGGTGGCGCCGCCAGATGAAATAATTGGCGACCCACAGCAGGATGGCCAGCGCGCTGGCGGCGATGACGAAGGGATAGCGGCGGCAGGTGCCGAGCACGGCGTGCAGGAGGGCGTTCACGGCTGGGCCTCCTTGAATTTGCAGGCCACCTCGAAGTGCAGGCTGTTGTCGTCCTCGGTGCGCTCGAGGGAGGTGAGGGCGACGGTGCCGAAGACCAGCCCGAGCTCCTTGTCGCGGCGCAGGGTCTCCACGTAGGCGCGGAGCTGCTGGGTGGCCAGTTCGGAGGGGGCGTGGAGGGTGCCGCGCAGGACCACGCCGCCGGCAAAGCCGTTGATGCTTTGGATGCTCATCCGCTCGGGCCGGGTGCGGCCGTAGGCCATGAGGAGCTCGGTGAGCCGGTAGGGGGAGGACACGAGCCCGTAGGCCTGGTCGAGCCGGGCGGTCTGCTCCTCGAGGGTGCGGGTGAGCACCTTCAAATCCGCGGCCTGCTGCTGGTTGTCCTTGATGCGCTGGTTCCAGTAGGAGATTTCCGTGCGGAGGGAATTGTCGATGTAGAGCTGCCAGCTGACGATCATCAGGGCGCCGACGGCCATGGTGCCGGCGACGGCGTTGGCCATGAAACGGCTGCGGACGAGATCGCTGCTCGGCAGGTTGCCGGTGAGGCGGCAATCGAGATGCCAGGGGCCCTGGTAGGTGTCGGTCTCCTTGGGGGCCTTGGCCGGCTTGGCACCGGGGAGGTCGGCGATGAGGCTGAGCGCGCTCAGCCAGTGGCGGCCGAGGGCGGGCTGGCCGTCGGCGAGCTGGAGATTGACCATGGGCATCCAGGCGGCGCAGTCGAAGGCGAAGGCGGCGCGGCCCACGACCTGGGCGAGCGGCTCGGCGATCCAGGAGAGGGCGGGGGGCAGGTAGGCGCAGTAGATCTCGCCGACGGGCTGGCCGGTGGTCATCTCGTAGGAGTCAACGAGGGGCTTGAGGTCGCGGCCGATGGCGCGGACAAACTTGCTGGCGCGGAGCAGCAGCTCGTCATCGGCGTGCTGGAGGCGGTCGCGCACCTCGGCGGCGTCCTTCAGCTCGAATTCCTTGCTGGCGGCCTGGACGATGGAGGCGAAGCCGTGGCGCACGGGGCCGGGGGTGCTCACGCCCTCCTTGCCGAGGATGTAGGCGGTGGTGTGCTCCTGCTCGATGACGACGACGACGGTGGCGCGCTTGTCATTGTGGCGCGCCTTGAAATCCGCGAGGGCGCCGATGAGCGGCAGCAGGCTCATCTCGAGGCGGGATGGCAGGAGGCGGTGGTCGAGCAGGCGCTGCTGGACCTGGTGCACGTCGGAGTGGGAGACGCCGCAGAGGAGGGCGGGGCGGGCCATGCCCTCGGCGGCGACCTGGGTGCCCTCGAGGGGGCTGAGGGCGGCGAATTTCCAGTTGGCCGATTGCTCGATCTTGAACTGCTCCTTGATGAGGTCGGGGAGGTAGTCGGCCTCGGACAGCCGGCGGGCCTGGATGCTCTCGCGCTGGAGGAGGGCCTCGGGCGGGGCGAAACCGCCGATGCAGGGGACCCAGGACTTGGCCTTGTCAAAATTCTGGTCGAGCCACTGGCGCAGGCCGGCATCGTCGTGCGAGTCGAATTCCGCGGCGGCCTCGATGACCACGGGCCCGCTGTCGGGCCGGTCGATAGCAGCCGCGAGGATCTGATAGGGATTAACCTCGATCAACAGGCTGTGCCGGGTGTTGCGTTGGTTGAAAATCACGGAAAGTGGCGCGCTGGGAGGGGGTTAATCAGGGTCTGGCGCGGGCGTCAAGGCATGCGCCGGGGGTGCCGGAGACAGGAACACCGGGAACCGGGGGCAAATGCTGGGCCGGCCGGGCGTTTCAGCCGAGGAATTCCCGCAGATGGGCGGAGAGGAATTCGTAAACGATGGAACGGGGCGCAGCGTAGAACACCCGGATGCGGCCCGCGTGATGACGATAGATGAACCGATGGCTTCCGACCCGGAGCCGGTGGAGGCCGGCGAGTTCTTCGCGGAGCGGCTTGGTGTCGCCCAAGGGCAGGGCGGCCAGCGCGGCCCTGGCCCGACGCCGGGTTTCCGGGGCGAGGGTGCGGAGATAGTCGCGGACCTCCTCCCGGATGACGACCTCAGTCTTCAATCGAGGAGAGCGGATAATATCGGCCCTTGCCGGCCTTTTCCTTCTTCAGCGCGGCCATGAATTTCGGATCAGCCAGCAGTTCCATCGTCTCAATCATGCCACCGAGGCGCTCGGCGGAAATGACGTGAACCACGGGACGTTCGTGTCGGGTGATGGTGACGAGGGTGCCCGATTCGGCGGCGCGGACCGCCGCCGCGGTGTCGCGCTGCAGTTCGCGGACGCTGTATGTATCTTTCATGCCGGAAAGCTGTATTCCATCGGAAAGGGAGTCAATCCCGCTGGTCGGCGCCAAGGCGTCCGCCGCCGGTCAGGGCAGGGTGATCTTCTCGGCGGGGTCGGTGAGCTCGCGCCATTCGGTGATGGCGTAGGGCTGGTCCACGCCGCTGATCACCGCCGTGCGGAGCGAGGTGTCGTAGTGAAGGTTGGCGGCGTGCTGGAAATACACATTCTTAGCTGAAAGAGCACCGTATATGTTTTGGATATAAGGGCTGGGGTTATAGATTTGCAGGTAAGCGTTGGGCATATAAACGACGCCGTAAAAAGTGAAACTCACATTGTTGACTGCCAAATAATGATAATTCGACGTGTTGGTGATGCTGGTGCCAAGCAGGATGCAGCGCTTCGGGTCTTGGGTCAGGTTTTGAATGCCACCGTCGGTTGCGTTTTGGCTATATATAAGGAGCCTCCCTCCAAAATGGATCTCCAACGATGCCGTGGCATTATTTGTGATAACAATTTTGCCACCTGTTAAGACCTGGAAATGACCGGTGGAACCGGTGGGCCGGACATCAATAACCACTGGGCTGTTGATATTCAGCGTGTCGCCCGAATCTAGGTAGAGCTGACTGGTCGTGTAATAGTAATATTTCCCGTCGGCGGATATGGTATCGCCGCCGCGCGGGAGATCGGTGGTGGCATTGGAGGGGAGGGTCAATGAATTCAGCGTCACGCCGCCGCCGGCGGCGATGGTTTGGATGTCGAAGGTTGGGACGTGCGGGCTGCGGCTGACCCGGGTGAAGTCGATGCCGGTGGCGGCGCTGCCGGTCACGGTCGCGGCGCCATAGGTCCAGCGCGGGGCGTAGGGGCTCGTGGACGCCCCCGGAGCAGCGACATAACCCCGCACGGTGGCGGTGGTGACGGTGACGGCGGTGCCGGAGGTGTTTTCGCCGGCGAGCACGGCGGAATAGTTTGTCGGCGTGGACACCTGGGGGGCGTAGGTGCCGAGGACGGAGTTGTAGCTGTCCACGGTGCCGCTGGAAGCCAGCCGGGTAAGAGTGGTGGCACCGGCGGCGTTGGGGAAGAGGGCGGCGGGGGCGACCAGCGCGCGGAGCTGGGTCTTGACTGTGGTGCCGGCATTGTCGGGCAGGACGGCCACGCCTTCCGCATAGATTACCGGCGCGCTCAGCCAATAGGTGGCGTCGGGCGGCGCGTGATTCAGATGGGTGGAGCGGCTGCGATAGGCCATGCCACCGCTGAGGACGACGTCGTCCGCGCTGTAGGTGGTGGCGGAACTCCAGGCGGTGGCCGCGTAGGCCGTCCAATACGTGGCGTCGGGCGGGGGCGTGTTGGTGTGGGCAAGGATGCAGCGGTAGGCGTTGCCGCCGAGGATGGCGATGTTGCCGGGGCGGTAGTTGGCGATGGAGCTCCACGGCGCCGGGGCGGCGGTCCAGTAGGTGGTGTTGGACGGAGCCTCGTTGGCCGGCGGCGCGCTTTTGCAGACATACCAGACGCCCTGATACCACACGTAGTCGTTCACGGCGTAGGCGGTGAGCACGCTCCAGGGGATGGCCTTGGTGGTGTCCCGATAGTTGTCCACCCGGAGATAGACCGTGCCGCCGATGCCCGTCGTGCCGTAGTGGGAGCTGGTGATGGGGAAGGTCAGCGTGGCCTGGTTGCCGGACCGGGTCCAGGTGCTGAAGGTGTTGGCGCTGAAGGAACGCAGGGCCCGCTCCAGACCCATCTCGGCGAGATGTCGGCTGACATCGACCGCGTAGGCGCGGTTGCTGAGCCGCATCGACTGGTTGCTGACCGCGAGGTAGCTCGCCAGCGCGATGCCGAGCACGGCCAGCAGGCACATGACGACTAGGATGAGCGAGCCACGCTGGGGATGGAGGGAGCCGGTCGTCACAGCAGGAAGGGCCGGTTGCGGAAGAGCAGGCGCGGCGAGTCCGACACGTAGGTCTCGGTCAGCGTGCCATTGGTGCTGCTGCCGGCCTGCGCGGTGACCGTGAGCGAGACCTGCTTGATGCCGGGCAGGTAGTTCACGTAGGTCGTGTAAGGATAGCCGGAGGAGTCGTAATACGTGAAGGTGTTGGTGCCGGTGATCAGCAGGCTGCCTTGCAGGACGAGCATGACCCCGGTGCCGCCGTCCACGCGCGCGAGGGATTGGGCCGGCACGGTGGTGCTGTAACCGCTCAAGGTGACCGTGACGGGAGACGCGGTGGCATTGATGTAATAGCTGACGGTCTTGGTGCCGGTGGTGATGGGCACGGTGAGGGTGAGGCTGGTGGCGGTGGGGGCGAGGGCGAGGCCGCTCGACCCGCGCACATCCTGGGCGAAGGTCGCGAGGGTGCGCCGGGATTGGGACTCCAGGTTGGGCTGGTTGGCCGAGCTCAGGCCCAGTGACCGCGTGAAGTTGCGGCCCAGGCTGACATAGGTGGTCAGCACCGCGGTCATGACCATCAGGGACAGGCTGAGCCCGATGAGGAGCTCGAGGAGCGTGAAGGCGGCGGCGGGAGAAGTGGACGGTGTTGACCCCAACGCGTGGATTGACGGGCCTGGGCCCGAAAGCGCGTTGGGGGCAACGCGCTCCACCCCGGAGTCCAACAATCGCGGCGCAAAGCCGCTCCTACAGTTTGGTTGAATCTTCACGAGCGTTGGTAGCTGAGATTCAGGCCGTATTTGCCGAACCACGCCGAGTTCGCGCGGGTGAAGGTGAAGGTCAGCGGGGCGCCGCCGGAATCCACGCGGCTGGTGTTGACCACCCAGGTCACCGTGAAATTGACCTCGCGGATATCGGGGACCGGATCGGGGCTGGTGACCGTGCGGGTGAGGGTGTAGGTGGCGCCTTGGTCGTAGACGACATCGGTGGTCTGGGCCGTGGTGGTGGCCGTCCAGTTGGAGTTGGGTGGCGCCTGGTTGGAGTGGGCGGTGACGCAGCGGTAATACGCCCCATTGTAGCTGACGACCCGGTTGGCGGTGTAGGCGGTGGCGCTGTTCCAAGCCGGCCAGAAGGTCGGATCGATGGCGATGTCCGTGCTGGCGGTGGCCAGGTTGCTGATGCCCGTGATGCCGTTGGTGGTGACCCAGGGAGCGAGCCGCAGTTTCTCGATCTCGTGGTTGATGATTTGCGTGGCCAGGGTCTGCCGGCGGGCGGCGTCCATCATCCGGGCGCTGATCGTCACCGCCTCGATCATGCCGACGAACCCCACGACGAGGATCACGGCGGCCATCATCACCTCGACGATGGTGAAAGCTGCAGAAGTAGCGGGTAGCGAGTAGCGAGTAGCGGGTAGGGCGGACGGCGCGGCACGCTCCGCCTGCGTGGCCGCCCCTCTGGACAGGAGGAATCCGGGAGTATGCTGAGGGAGGCGGGGCATGACGGCGGTGAGAGCTAGGGTGTAGCACCCAAGGGCGGGCTGCCAAGCACGGTGTGCGGGCGCACACGGAAAGCTGAGGGCTCGACCATCACTTGGCCGGTGGTGGACAAGGTGGCTGACGCAAGAAATCCTCGGGTCTCAGGTTTCAGCTCTCGTGTCTTGTCAGCAGATGTGGGTCACGGCGGCGGTGCTTTGCCTTCGCCGAATAGCCGGGGAAAATCCATCATGCCGTGCTTGATTCGCAGCACCTCGATGGTGTCGGCATCGCAGCGGTAGAACAGGAGGTAGCGGGGATAGCGCGGGAGAACCAGGCTGCGAATATCCGACGGCGTGAGATCGCGCCGAAGTCGGCCCAAGCTCGGCCAGTGCTCCAAACCACTGATGGTGGCCATGACTTCCGCATGCCAGCGGCGCGCGATTTCGGGCGACGCATTTTCCGCGAGGTAGGCCACGCCGTCGGCCAGATCCACCCAGAATTGCGGGCGGAAGACGGTTTTCACGACCGCTTGGCGGCGCGGGACAAGCCGCGCTGGAGCGCGCCTTCCCAGTCGGTCGCCGCCGCCGGCTGGGGCGGGCCGCTGCGCAGGGCTTCGTCCATCCACTGTTGATGCACTCCGGAATGCTCCGCGTCTTGGAGCGCACACAGGCGGTCAAGAATTTCCTGCCGATCCGCCCGAGCGAGTTTGGGCAATTCCTCAATGATCTCGGCTTTGCTCATGGGGAAAGCCAGGACGCAGGCTGCTGTGCGACAGGCTGAGGGTTTGGAGTGAAGGGCGGATTGCCGGCAAGGATCGCGTCGAGTTGAGCCTGCGAATACTTCTTCCCGGCCGACATGTCGCGGCCGAGGCGGGTCAGTTGCCGCTGACGGGCGACCGAGTTTCGGCGGATCACATACGAAACATATTTTCCCACGGACCGGCGTTCACCGGGGCTCAGCTTCTTGAGTCTGTTTTGCAGCTCGGTTGCGCTCACGGCGGCAACGTGGTCCAATTGGGGCGCGAAATCAAGTCTGCGCCTGCGCGTCCGGCGGGCGATTTTTTCGTGGAATGGCCCGCCGCAGAACCGTTTTGGCAGACGCAAGGTTCCGCGCTGCCGGGAGGGCGACGCCGCTGCATACTGACACGCCTTGAAGCCCCTTTCAGATTTCAGGCCTCGGTATATTCAGTAGCTGCGGGTGACGGTGGCGCCGGTCTGGTCGCGGAAGACCAGCAGCTGGTTGGCGGCGTCGAGCTCGGCGAAGACGATGCCGAGGGCGCGGTTGATCTCGCCGCCCTCGTAGGCGAGGCGGTTGTTGATCAGCGCGCGCGCCGGCTTGCCCTGCGTGATGCCGCTGACGTTGAGCTTCACGATCGAATAGAAGAATGCGGCGCTCGCGCGGGGCGCGCCGGCCGGGGAGGCGTGGGTGATGACGATGTCGCCGGGGAGCTTCAACTGGTCGGGTGAGTCGGGGGCGGCCGGTTGAGGCGCGGGGCGCGGAGCGGGCGATGCTGGGTTGGAGGCTGGCGGCTCGGAGTGGGTGGCGGCCGGCGCGTTTTTCTCGGCGAGGGCGAGGATGGCGGCGCTGGAGACCGCCGCCGGGGAGCCGTCGGCGGGCGCAGTCGCGCCGCCGCCGGCGGGCTGGCCGGGGGAGGCGGCGGGATTGGAGAAGGGATCGACGACGGGGCGGGAATGGCCGCTGGTGCCGCCCTTGGCCTTACCTTCCTCCTCCTTGATGAGGCCGTCGAGCTGGCCGACGCGGGCGTTGTTGGCCTTCACGACGTCGTCGGTCTTGCCGAGGGCTTGGGCGGGGATGGCGAGGATCTGGTTGACGACCTTGAAGGGGGTGGGGCCCTTGCCGCTCGGGGGAGCGCCGCCGGGGCCGGGCTTGCTGCCCTGCAGCGCCCACTGCCGGGCCTTGGGGTTGAGGGCGACGAGGGCGAAATAGCCCAGGCAGATGAGCACCGTGAATCCGGCGATCAGCTTGATCAGGCAGCCGAGGTTCCGAATGAGTGCGGGCGACGGGATGAAGGATTTTTGCGCCGGCATCGAGTATTCGATGACGGGGCCGGGCGGCCGGGGCGCGGGGGCCGGCGCGGGCGGGGGTGCCGGCGCGGGCGGGGGTGCCGGCGGGGGCGCTTGGTCTGGGGGAACGTCGCTCATGGGCCGGGGATCAGGACAGGAAATTCACCGTGCGTTGTCCATCGTTCATTCGCTGTGGGTCCGATACCCCGAAGCTTGCTTCGGCTTGGTCGGACGTTGTGGGAGCGTGCTTGCACGCGACGGTCGCGACCAAGGTCGCTCCCACAAAAACCAGGCGCAGGCGGCCTTGATCAAATGCCCAGGAGTTAGCTCCGGGGATCTTTACTGTGCAATGAGCGGGCGAGTCAGGATGGGTCGGCATGCAATACCAACGTCCCTTTGCTTTGGACTGTCATTGCGAGGAGCGGAGCGACGAAGCAATCCATCTGGATCGCCACGGCGCGCTTCGCGCACCTCGCGATGACAATAGTCAAAAAGCTGCAGACATTTGGTATAACATTGCACAGTGGCCGGTGAGTGCGTCGCTACAGCGCGAGCGCCCGCCGGATTTGCGCGACGATCTCATCGGGCGGCAGGCGGGCGTCGAGCGTGAGGGCGCCGGCGGGGGGCTCGAGCGCGGCGAACTGGCTCCGCACCATCCCGGCCTTCATGTAGTGTCCCTGCCGCTGGCCGACCCGGGCGAGGCTCGTCTCGTAGTCGCAGGCGAGATAGACGAGCGAGACGCCGGCGGCGCCGTCCAGCAGCACGCGGCGGTATTTTTCCTTCAGGCCCGAGCAGGTGAAGACCGCGCTTTGGCCGGAGGCCAGGCTGGCGTCCATGGCGGCACGGAGGGCGGCGAGCCAGGGCGCGCGGTCGGCATCGTCCAGCGGGAGGCCGCGGCCCATCTTGTCCCGGTTGGCGGCGCTGTGGAAATCGTCGGTCTCGTGGTAGGGCCAGTCGAGCGCGGACGCGAGTTGCCGGCCGACGGTGGTCTTGCCCGAGCCGGCCACGCCCATGAGGAGGAGGATGCGGGCGGCAGGCATGGGGCGATGGACGAGTGGCGATGGATTGGCGATCGGGGAATGGGTCGGAATCAATCGCCCATGGCCTGCCGTGTCGCGAAGCGCTACGGGTTGTGCCGCTTGTAGGTGTTGCCGAAAAGGATGAGGGTGTCGGCGTCCTTCAAGGTGATGGCGGCCGGGTCGCCGGTGATGAGGGCGGGCTTGCCGTCCACGATGGCGCCGCGGATAGTCTTGGTAGTCGGCTGGGTGACCGCCTGATTGGGGCCGAATTTCGCGAGGCGCGCCGTGCCGGTGGGGTCGATGATGAGGCGGCGGTCGCCCTCCTGGGAGCCGGTGCGGTATTCGCCCGCGACGCGGCCCAGCAGGGCGACCGACTCGGCCGGGGTCATGAGCGAAAACTTCGGGGCGATGGTCTTGGGCGGAGTGAGGAGCATCCACGCGGCGCCGGCATTGCAGCCGATGATGATGACCGCCATCACGGCGATCTTCAGCCAGCGCGGGAAGCGACCGGTCTCCTCCGGCGTGGCGGCGGCGGTGGCGCTGGCGAGGGAAACGCGGTCCGGGCGGGGTTCCGGGGCCTTGGCGGTCTCCGCCGTGCCCGTGATGGTGGTGAGGATGTAGGCGACCGAGTGCTCCTCGCCGCGCAGGTTGGTCTCGTAGCCGACAAACCACAGCTTGCGGTAGCGGGTGCGGATGGTGAACGACTCGCGGTCGGTCTTGATGCGGATTTCCGGGAGCGAGGGTTCGTAGATGGTCAGCTGGGCCGCCAGCTCGGTGAAGGCGTAGAGCAGCTCCCGCAACTGCGGGAGCGGCATGGCGGACAGCTGTTCATCGGGATAGGCCAGCCCGGCCGCCAGCGCCCCGGGGGCGAGATGGTGGAGGGTCACGGTGTAGGCGGGTGCCGCGGTGGCCATCAGGGTTCGAGGATGAAGAGGGGGCCGCCGTCGCCGCCGAGGCGGAAGCTGCCGGTGTTGAGATCGCCATCGTCGAGAGCGCGGTCGATTTCCTTCAGCAGTTCCTCATCGAGGATCACGGTGGAGGTGCCGCTGCTGTTGATGGCGAGGGCGGCGCGCCATTTGTTGGGCGGCGTGCCGCTCGTCCCGCCCGGATGCACCTGCATGTATTCCCAGTCGAACTGGCCGCCCATGGGGGTCTGCCGGGTCCAGGACTCGGCCTTCAGCTCGTTGTTGTTCATCCCCGTGGGCACGACGCCGACCGCGGTCTCGGCCGGCCAGGAGCCGGTCTCGTGGGCGTGGGTCTGGAAAACCGCGGCGAACACGCGGAAATCGTTCACCAGCGAGCCCACCCGGGCCTTGCGCTGGATGCGGTTGTAGGTGGGGACGGCGGCAAACATGATCATGCTGATGATGGTCACGACCACCATCAGCTCCACCAAGCCCACGCCCGCCGCCGAGCGGGGGATATGCTGCCGCTCGGGCCGGCCGCAGGGGTGGGAGTTGACTCGCATCGGGTGCATTCCTGCGGAGGGCGGGCCGGGAGGCAAGGGGGAATCGGCCACCGGCTACCGGCGGGCTTGGCGGCAGAGCGTTGCTGACTTCGGCCGGCGCGACGGTATCTGAAATCTCAACTCATGAACCTAAACCTGTCTCCGGGCCAGCAGGCCCTGTTGCTTTGGATGCTCGCGGCCAGCGCGGGGGCGTTTGTCGGGTTTGGTTTCGACAAGTGGCGGGCGGGGCGCGGCGGCCGGCGGGTCGCCGAGGCCACGCTGCTCGGGATCAGCGCGCTCGGCGGCTGGCCGGGCGGCCTGATGGGCATCGTCGTCTTCCGCCACAAGTCGGCGAAGGCGTCCTTTCAGCTGAAGTTTGCTGCGGCGTTTTTCGTGTGGGCCGGGCTGGGATATTTCGCGTGGCGCTCGGTGGGCGGGTAGAGCGGCCTCCGACTCTCACCCGATGCCGAGCAACTCGACGTCGAAGACGAGCGTGGCGTCCGGCGGGATGGCGCCGGGGTAACCCTGGCGGCCATAGGCCAGCTCGGGCGGCAGCGTGAGCTTCACCTTGTCGCCGATCTTCATCCGCGCAACACCGAGGTCCCAGCCGGCGATGACCATGCCGGCGCCGAGCACGAACTGAAACGGCTCGTCGCGGTCGACGGAGCTGTCGAATTTCTCGCCGGTCGTGAACCAGCCGGTGTAGTGGACCGTGACCAGCTCGCCTTTGGCGGGGGAGCGGCCGGTGCCGGTTTTCAGGTGTTCAAGCTTCAAGGTGGGAGCGGACATGGGAGGTAGGACAGAGTGAGAGTGAAAGTTAAGGGGAAAGATTGGAGGGTCGATCTCCCGACCGACCGCGGCCGGTCAGGAGACCGGCCCTCCACCTGTCAGGCGAGCGTGACCACGATGGTCTTGCCGTCGTAGGTGACCTTGTCGCCGGCGAGCAGCTTCTTGCGCTTCTGGGTCTCGACGACGCCGTTGAGCGTGACGAGGCCCTGGCTGATGACCTGCTTGGCCTCGCCGCCGGTGCCGGTGAGCCCGCCGAACTTGAGGAACTGGCAGAGTTCGATCGGGACCTCACGGACGACGACGGGCAGGGGAATGGGAGAGCGCGGAGGCATGGGAGGGAGAGGGTGGTTGGATCGTTCTCTCACTCTTTCTCGTTCTCTCACGGGACGGCGAGAACGATTATGGGAACGAGAAAGAGAATGATTTAGCCGGACGACTTGGCCTCCGGCACCGCCAGGTGGATGCCGTCGGGCTCGATGCGGATGAGGCGGTCCTTGTAGAGGGCGCCGATGGCCTGCTTGAAGGCTTTTTTGCTGAGGCCAAACGCGTCGCGGATTTCCTCGGGCAGGCTGCCGTCGTGATAGGGCAGGCGGCCGCCCGCGGCCCGGAGTTTGGCGAGGACGGTCTCCGTGGCGGCGGCGATGCGGCGGTAGCCGGCGCGGCCGAGGGCGAGATCCACCTTGCCGTCGGGGCGGACGTTGCGCACGTAGCCCTCGACGACCGAGCCGATTTTCAGCGGGCCGGGGATGTCGGTGTGATAGACGAGGCCGCGGTGGGCGTGATTGATGATGAGGTTGTAGCCGAGCGGGCTCTTGCTGGCGACGAGCAGGTGCACCGCTTCGCCTTCGTGGTAGGGCGGCGGCGTGAGGTCGAGGCGGCGGTTGAGGCGCGCGCTGGCGATGAGGCGGTCGGTCTTCTCGTCGAGCACGACCTGCACGACGACCCAGTCGCCGGGGTTGAGCGGGCCGTCCTGCTCGCGGGCGGGCAGGAGCAGGTCCTTGCCGAGGCCCCAGTCGAGGAAAAGCCCGATGCGGGGATTGACGCCGACGACCCGCAGGCAGGCGAACTCGCCAACGACGGCGTGGGGCTTTTCCGTGGTGGCGACGAGGCGGTCCTCGGAATCGCGATAGACGAACACCTCGATCTCCCCGCCCGGCACGGCGCCGGCCGGGATGAATTTGGCCGGCAGGAGGATTTCGCCGTGCGAGCCGCCGTCCAGATACAGGCCCGGTGGGGCGGCGCGGACGATGCGGAGGAGGTTGCGTTTGCCGAGTTGGGCCATGGGACAGAGGACAAGAAAGATGGTGACGAGGAGCGTTAAGTGCCTATCCGAATAACCTATTCCCGGCAGCCTGGTTTTCTGTAGCGGCGGTCTGTGACCGCCGTCGAGCGTGGTGTGGTGATCGTTCGGCAGGACAGGCCGTTATTCGGATAGGCTTTAAGCAGACGGCAGGCGGTCAGCCAAAGCAATGGGAATGAGCGAGCCTGCCGAATCGCTTGCCAGCCGGGGCCGGCGCTGGTGGAGTCGCGCCATGGACGAGGCCGAGCTCGAACACTGCCGCGCGCTGCTGGGCGTGGGATCGGCGGTCACCATCGAGGAGCTCGAGCGGGTGTTCATGAAAAGGAACTTCGCCCTCATCAAGGGCAAGTCAGGCGCCGCCGACGAACCCAACCCGGCCCTCGACGCCCAGCGCCAGGCCTTGCGCACGGCCTATGAACGGCTCGCGGCGCACCTGCGCGCGCAGCCGCCCGGGGCGGATCCGGCGGCGGGGCGCGAGAAGCCGATGCCGGCACCCAAGACGCTGCTCACGCCGCCGGTGCTCGCGCTGCGGGACCCGGCGGATGACGAGTTCTTCCTGCTGCGTTTTGACGATTGGAAGGTCAATGTGTTCGTGCCGCCGCTGCTGCTGGCGTTCGTCTGGCTGGTGAATCTCAGCCCGCTCGCGTTTTTTCTGCGGGGCTTCCACGTGTGGATGCACGAGTTCGGCCATGCGACGGCGGCCTGGCTGTGCGGCTTCCGGGCAACGCCGCTGCCGTTCGGGTGGACGCCGGTGGAGCCGGTTTATTCGCCGTTCGTGTATTGGGGCCTGCTGCTGCTGTTCGTCATCCTCTTCCTGGCCGGGCTGAAGGAGCGCAAGGTCTGGCCGATGCTCGCGGCCGTCGGACTGGCCGGCCTGCAATACTACATGACGTGGCGGATGTCGGAGCTCCGGCAGGAATTCTGGTGGAGCGCGTTTGGCGGCGTGGGCGGGGAGTTCTACCTCAGCACGCTGTTCATGCTGTTTTTCTGGGTGCAGCTGCCGGACAAGTTCCGGTGGGGTGCGTGCCGCTAAGTGTTCTTTTTCATCGGGGCGACCGCGTTCCTCAACATCTGGCTGCGCTGGCGCGACATCTATCACGGCCTCGAGGAGATTCCCTTCGGCTCGATGATCAACGGCGAGGACGACGCCGGCGGCGACATGAACAAGCTGATGGACGGCTTCGGCTGGACGAAGTTCAACATCCGGCGCAACTACCTGCTCCTCGGCTACGGATGCTGGGCGGCGCTGGGCGTCATGTGGGCACTGTTCGCGCTGCGGCTCAACAAGGTGGCGGACTGGGTGGCCGGCCGGTTCCAGCGGGAGGAGTGACGGCCGCTTTGAACCTATCCGAATAACCTATTCCCGACAGCTTGGTTTTCTGTAGCGGCGGTCTGTGACCGCCGTCGAGCGTGGTGTGATCGTTCGGCGGTCATAGACCGCCGCTACAGGGCAGGCCATTATTCGGATAGGCTCTCAGGGTTTCCCGCAGACGGTCGGCCGCAGGAGCGCGTCCGCTTTCGTCCATACGTCGGCGGGAAAACCGAGCGCCTGCTTGAGCGCGACATCGCGGTCCCACGGGTTGCGGATTTTCGACAGGGTGTAGCGCTGGCGCAGCGTGAGCTGGCGCGGGTAATACCACGGCGACACCAGCAGGCGGATCTCCACCAGCGGGTAGTCGGTCCCATAGAGGAGGCGGCCGGCGAACTCGGGCCGCGTGAGCACTTCGCGCAGGTAAGCGCGCTTGTTGAGCTGGGTGAGCGAAGAGACGTCGGCGTAGAGGCGCGGGTTGTCCTTCATCATCCGCGCCAGCCGGTCGAAAGCGCGTTCGCCGTCGTATTCGCCGGTCGTGGCGGCGTGCGCGGCGATGACGGTGACACCCTCGCGCAACGGCAGCCACAGGCGCGCGGGATCGGAGTATTCGTCGTGGGCCCGCGTGAAGGACCGTTCGTTGCCGACGTGCGTGAGCAGCGGCAGCTGGAGCTCGGCCATTTTCCGGTAGAACGGGATGAGTTTTTCGTCGGCTGGGTCGATGTGCTGGATCGAGGGCAGCCACTTGATGAGCACGGCGCCGTGCGCTTTCGCCCAATCGAGGCGGGCGAGGGCGTCGGGCCGATGGGGATTGATGCTCGCGCCCCAGAGCAGGTTGGGGAACTTCTGGATTTCGGCGGCGAGGAATTCGTTGGGCACGTAAACCTCGGTGCGGGCGCGGTCGAGTTCGCCGCGCTCGTCCAGCGCACCGTCGAGGGCCAGCACGACGGCCCGGCCGACCTGTTTGCTGTCCGCCAGGCGCGCGGACAAACGGCGCAGCACCAGCGCGTCGCCCTCGCGCAGCAACTCCTCCTCGGTGACACCGAAGCTCTGCAGGTAAAAGCGCAGCTTGTAGCTGTGGCGCAGTTCCGCCGAGACGAAGCAGCCGCTGCCGCCCGCCCCGAGACCGGCGGTGTGGCAGTGCATATCGGTGAACTTTGCGGCCGGGAGCGGTGCGGGCGGCTGGCAGGGGGTTTGGGCGCCGACAAACAGCGGCGCGAGCAGCAGGACGGCGAGCAGCAGGGCGCCGGCCACCAGGCGGCAGCGGTATTTCTTCAGGAGGTTCATGGCGCGCAGCATACCCGCGAACGCCCGCCGGGCGTGAATTGATAAACCCGATGCGCGGCATTGAGCCGACCGATGCGAGCAGGCGTTGGTAGTCTAATAGACTACCAAGGGTCGGACGGCCTGCTGCGCTGCGAGCTTCGTCTTCCCCCTGGCGTAGGCCGCAGGCGGGGCGGGTGGCCGGCCCGCGGACCCGCGCGTGTCGTCAGAAATTTGACGACACGCCGCCGTGCTTCACCGCACCACCCGCGCGCTGCCGCCCTTCATGAGTTTCTCGACTTCCTTCTGCGTGGCCATCGAGGTGTCGCCGGGGGTCGTGGAGGCGAAGGCGCCGTGCGCCGCGCCGTAGTCTACCGCGGCCTGCGCGTCGTTCTTTGCGAGGAAGCCGAACTGCAGGCCGGAGGCGAACGAGTCGCCGCCGCCGACGCGGTCAAGGATCTCGAGGCGCGGATAGGCGCGGCTCTCGTGGAACTGGCCGGCATGCCAGAGGATGGCGGACCAGTCGTTGACCGTGGCGGTGTGGACGTGGCGCAGGGTGGTGGCGGCAACCTTGAAGTTGGGGAATTCCTTCACGGCGGTCTCGATCATGGCCTTGAAGGCGGCGGTCTCGATGTGCTTGAGGTCCTCGGCGCCCTTCACGGCGAAGCCGAGCGAGGCGGTGAAGTCCTCCTCGTTGCCGATCATGACATCCACATACTTCGCGATCTCGCGGTTGACCTCCTGGGCCTTCTTCAGGCCGCCGATGGTCTTCCAGAGCGAGGGGCGGTAGTTGAGGTCGTAGGAGACGATGGTGCCGTGCCTGTTGGCGGCCTTGACGGCCTCGACGGTGAGGGCGGCGGTCGTCTCGGAAAGCGCGGCGAAGATGCCGCCGGTGTGGAACCAGCGCACGCCGAGTTTGCCGAAAATGTGGTCCCAGTCGAAGTCGCCGGGCTTGAGCTGCGAGGCGGCGGTGTTGCCGCGGTCGGGCACGCCGACGGCGCCGCGGATGCCGAAGCCGCGCTCGGTGAAATTCAGGCCGTTGCGGACGGTGCGGCCGATGCCGTCGTCCTCACGCCACTTGATGAAGTCGGTGGCGACGCCGCCCTGCATGATGAAGTCCTCGACGAGGTGGCCGACCTCGTTGTCCACGAAGGCGGTGCAGACGGCGGTCTTCAGGCCGAAGCATTTCCGCAGGCCGCGGGAGGTGTTGTATTCGCCGCCGCCTTCCCAGGCGGTGAACGAGCGGGCGGTGCGCACGCGGCCCTCGCCGGGGTCGAGGCGGAGCATGACCTCGCCGAGCGAGAGTTGATCGAAGGCGCAGGTGGAGGCGGGACGGATGGTGAGGGGCATGGCGGGAAAGGGTGTGAGGGAGTAAGGGAGTGAGTGGTTACTTGGCGGCGTTCGCGGCGGCGACGAATTCCTGGGCGCGCTTGGTGATGGCGGCCCAGTCGCCGGCCTTCAGGGCGGCGGGGGCGACGAGCGCGGAGCCGGCGGCGGTGGCGAAGGCGCCGGCCTTGAGGAAATCGCCGACGGTCTCGGGCGTGACGCCGCCCGTCGGGAGGAATTGCATGTGCGGGAACGGTGCCTTGAGGGACTTGATGTAGGCGGGGCCGAAGAACTCCGCGGGAAAAACCTTGATGACGTCGGCGCCGGCATCCCAGGCCGTGCAGGCCTCGGTCGGGGTGAGCGCGCCGGAGAGGATGGGCACGCCGGCCTCCTTGCACGCCGCGATGACCGCCGGGCGGACGGCGGGGGTGACGATGAACTTGGCGCCGGCGGCGATGCCGCGCTTGGCGGTGTCGGCGTCGAGCACGGTGCCGAGGCCGAGGAGGACGTGGGGCAGCTCCCGGGCGACCTGCGCGCAGCACTCGATGGCGTTGGGCGTGGTCATGGTGAGCTCGATGCAGGTGAGGCCGCCGGCGGCGAGGGCGCGGGCGCAATCGAGCAGGCTGGCCGAGCTGTCGGCGCGGATCAGCGCGATGACTTTCTCGGACTTGAGGCGGTTCAGGACGTCGGCTTTGGACATGGCGGGAGGGTGGTGGAGCGAATCAGAATTCGGTGGCGCGGAGCAAGACGGGGATGGGGTTTAAGACAGCCTTGGCTCAGTCGCGTGGCGCGCTGTGGCCGAGGAGGCGGGAGAGCTCGGCGGCGGCGGTCCGGACCTTGCGGGCCATCTCGGGGATGCGCTCCTTGGTAAAGCGCACGGTGGAGGCGGTGATGCCGATGGCGGCGGCGATGGTGCCGTCGGAGGCGAAGACCGGGGCGGCGAGGCAGCGGATGCCCGGGGCAAACTCCTCGTCGTCGAGCCCGTAGCCGCGCTTGCGGGTGAGCTCGGTCTCGCGCCGGATCTCGTTCAGGGCGGTGAGCGTGCGCGGGGTGCGCTTCGTGGGGCGCTCGGCACCGGGGCCGTAGAATTCGTTCAGCCGCTGGTCGTGCAGGAAGGCGAGCAGGGTCTTGCCGGTGGAGGAGCAGTGCAGCTCGGAGAGGAAGCCCGGGCGTGAGGCGGCGCGGAGCGGGTGGGGGCTGTCCTGCACGGCGACGATGAGCGAGCGGTCGTCGCAGGGGATGGCCAGGTGGGAGGTCTCGTCGGTCTGCGCCGTGAGCGACTCGAGCACCGGCAGGGCGGCGGTGCGGATCTCCGTGCCCGCCAGCGAGGCGTTGCCGAGCTGGATGAGCACCGGGCCCAGCTCAAAGAGGGCGCCGTTCTTGCGGACCAGGCCCTCGAGATGCAGCGTGGTCATGATCCGCAGCGTGGTGGTGACGGGGATGGCGAGCGTGCGGCCGATGTCGGCACCCTTGAGGCCGTCGGGGCTGCGCCCGAGCAGCTTGAGGATGCGGCAGGCGTTGCGCAGGTTGGGGATGACGTAGCGTTCCTGGCTCGGAGTGGCGGACATGGGGTGAGGGGTGGATTCCAGCGGGGGCTTGGCGCGGATGACAATCGGGGGGGGGGCGGAAAGACGGGGAGGGGAGAACTGGCGAAGTCAGGATTTTTTTGTTGCCAGCCCGCGACAAAACACTTTCACCTGTGAAAGTAAAGTTCATTAGCGAAATATCGCGCTGACCGTCTCCAGGTATCCCTTGCGTCCTCCGCCCCCCCGGCGGACTCACGAGGGGTGTCCGGTGCCAGTCTTCCCTACTGACCCCCCAACCCCAACTAGCCATGGATAATCCCACCCCTCGCTGGCAACAGCTGGCCGCGCTGACGCGCGGCCTTGTCACCTCCTCCCGCCACGGTCGCTCCGTCGTCCGTTTTCTCTGCGCCCTCCTTGCCTTCGCCACTTGCGGCCTGACCGACCTGTCGGCCCAGGCGGGCACGGGCAGCGTGCAGGGGCGCATCGAGAACGCCATCTCCGGCAGCGCGCTCAATCTCGCCCGCGTCACCGTCAAGGGCACCAACCGCGAGACGTTCTCCAATGAGTATGGCGACTACCAGCTGGCCGGCCTGCCCGCCGGCGAGGTGGAGCTGACCGTGAGCTACACCGGCCTGGCCGCCCAGACGGTCAAGGTCACCGTTGCCGCCGGGATCGCCACCACGCAGGATTTCCAAATCACCTCGGCGCGCATGGCCGAGGCGGGGCCGGGGGATGACGCGCTCAAGCTCGACACCTTCACCGTCTCGACCCAGCGCGACACCAACGCCGCCTCCATCGCCGCGAACGAGCAGCGCTACTCCTCCAACCTGAAGAGCGTGGTCTCGGCGGATGCCTTCGGCGACGTCACCGAGGGCAACGTCGGCGAGTTCATGAAATTCCTGCCGGGCGTCTCGGTGGACTATGTGGCGGCGGATGTGCGCACCATGTCGGTGCGCGGCTTTGCCGACAACTTCACGAGCGTCGCGGTCAACGGCGCCCGCATGGCCAGCTCCTCCTCCGGCGCCGGCAGCCGCTCCTTCGAGTTCGAGCAGGTCTCCATCAACAACGTGTCGCGCATCGAGATCTCCAAGGCGCCCACGCCCAGCATGCCCGCCGACTCCCTCGGCGGCGCCGTGAATCTCGTCAGCAAGAACGCCTTCGAACGCAAGGGCGCGGAGCTCAAATACAAGGTCTACCTCAGCCTCAACAGCGAGGACCTCAACCTCTTCCGGAAGACGGACGGCCCGATGAACAAGCGCACCTACAAGGCGCTGCCGGGTTTCGATTTCGACTACACCCTGCCGGTGTCGAAGACCTTCGGCCTCGTGGTCACCGGCCTGTCGTCCAACCAGTTCAACGAGCAGCACCGCACGCAGAACACCTATGAGTTTGCCCGCGCCGGGGCGACCGCCACCAACCCCTACCTGCAGCAATACCAGTTCCAGGACGGCCCGAAGAACACCTTCCGCGACTCGCTGAGCGTCAAGGCGGACTGGAAAGTGCGCCCCCACCACGTGCTCTCCGCCAGCCTGCAGACCAACTATTACCTCTCCCAGTTCGGCAACCGCAACTTCGCCTACAACATCGGCACCAGCGCCACCCCCACCACGACCGGCGGCCAGGCCCTCACCTGGACCCCGACCTCCGTCACCGGCGCCAGCGGCCGAGGCAGCGTGCAGGGGCAGACCTCCTTCCGCGACAAATACGGCGCGACCACCGCCGGCAACATCACCTGGACCTACAAGGAAAACGCGTGGGAGGTCGATGCCAGCCTGAACGCCTCCCGCTCGCGGACCTGGTATCGCGACACCGCGCGCGGCCACTTCAGCGAGGTGCGCACGGCGCTGGCCGGGGTTTCCCGCATCAGCTTCAACGACATCAACCCCCTGCGCCCCGGCAGCATCAGCATCTATAACGCGGCCGGCACCCTGATCGATCCCACGCTGCTCAGCAACTACACCATCACCTTCGGCCGCGGCAACCCGATCGACGCCTACGACCAGTTCGCGGGCGGCAATCTCAACGCCAAGTATAACCTGAACCTCTCCTTCCCGGCCGCCATCAAGGTCGGCCTCGACCAGCGCACCCAGAACCGCAACATCCGCCGCTACGACCAGTCGTGGAACCTCGCCGGCACGGTCACCGGCGCCGACTACGTGGACCAGAGCTACCTGAACCAGGATCCCTACTGGGGCCTGCCGGCCCAGCAGTGGCCCGACCCCTACAAGCTCTACGCGCTGATGAATTCCACCCCGGCGGCCTTCGCCCAGACGGCGGCGCAACAGCTGGCCGCCGAGCGCTTCCGCATCCAGAACTCCCAATACCTGGAGGAGACGATCTCCGCCGCCTACGCGCAGGCCGAGCTCAAGCTGCTGGACGGCCGCCTCGGCATCGTCACCGGCGTGCGCTTCGAGAAGACCGAGGACATGGGCCGCGGCCCGAAGACCAAGGGCCCGATCAACACCCTCCCGCTCCTGCAGGCCAACCTGATCGAGCGCGGCTACGAGACCAACGCCAGCTACGACGGCTACTATCCCAGCTTCCACGCCACCTACGCCATCAACGACCAGCTGCTCGCCCGCTTCTCCTACTCGACCTCGCTCGGCCGCCCGGACTTCGCCAACATCCTCCCGCTGGCGCGCGTCAACGACACCGGCGTCGTGCTCGATGACGGCCTCTCGCCGAGCGTCCCGCCGCTGACCGTGATCGTCACCAACACCGCGCTCAAGCCCTGGGACGGCGAGAGCTACGACTTCTCGCTGGAATATTATTTCCCGAAGGGCGGCGTGCTCTCCGGCGGCTACTTCATCAAGAACCTGTCCGACTTCTGGGGCACCGCCAACCGGATCGTGAGCGCCCAGGACATCGCGGACTTCGATCTCGATGCCTCGGCCCTCGGCCTCAACCTCCAGACCACCGTCAACGTCGGCGACGCCAAGATCACCGGCTTCGAGTTCAACTTCCAGAAGTCCCTCGATTTCCTCCCCGGCATCGCGCGGGATTTCAGCGTCTTCGCCAACGCCACCAAGCTCGACCTCTCCGGGCCCAAGAGCGCCGACTTCGCCAAGTTCATCGAGGAGTCCGCCAGCTGGGGCGTCACCTACAGCCGCAAGCCCGTCGTGCTCTCCCTCAAGTGGAACTACCGCGGCCGGCAGCGCCTCGGCGCCCAGACCGGCAGCGCCTTCCAGCCGACGGGCGTGGATGCCGGGTTCCGCGAATACTATGCGCCGCGCACCTTCCTCGATGTGAACGCCGAGTATCAGTTCTCCAAGCGCTTCACCGCCTTCGCCAACGCGCGCAACATCCTGAACGTTCCCCAGACCCTCGAGCGCTACAACGACGTGTCTCCCGCCTACACCCATCAATATCGCATTGAGGAGTTCGGCGTGCAGATCGCCGTCGGCATCAAGGGCAAGTTCTGAGGCGCCCGCCGTCCCGCCTGCCGGTGGGCGCCGTTGGTCGGCGCCCGCCTTTTCATCACTCCACCTTGGGTGGCGGTTCATGACCGCCGCCCAACAATCACACCACCGCTCCACCTCCTGATGCACGTCCACGCCACCAGCTATCCCCGCCTCTCCGCCGCCCTGCCGCCCGAACAGCTCCGCGCGGAGTTTCTCGTCGCCGGCCTCTTCGCGCCCGGCGCGGCCAACTTCCGCTACTGGGAAACCGACCGCACCATCGTCGGCGGCATCGTGCCCGGTGCCGGGCCGATCGACCTGCCCAATCCCGCGGAGGTCCGCAGCGCGTTCTTCCTCGAGCGCCGCGAGGCCGGCGTGATCAACCTCGGCGGCCCGGGCAGCATCACGGTGGATGGCGCCGTGCACGCCATGGCCCCGCTCGACGGCCTCTACCTCGGGCGCGGCACGCGGGCCGTCGCGTTCAGCTCGCTCTCCGCCAGCCAGCCGGCGCGGTTTTATTTCCTCTCCTATCCGGCCCACGCGGCCCATCCCGTGCGGCACGTTGCGCACGCCGCCGTGACCGGCACCCGGCTCGGCGCCGCCGCCACGGCGAACGACCGCACCATCTTCAAGTATTTCCACCCCGGCGCGTTTCCCACCTGCCAGCTCGTCATGGGCTTCACCCGCCTCGAGCCCGGCTGCGTCTGGAACACCATGCCGCCGCACACGCACCTCCGCCGCTCCGAGGTCTATTGCTATTTCAACGTCCCCGCCGACGGCGCGGTGTTTCATTTCATGGGCGAGCCGTCCGCCACCCGCCACCTCGTCGTCCGCGACCTCGAGGTCGTGCTCTCGCCGCCGTGGTCCATCCACAGCGGCTGCGGCACCGCGGCCTACGCCTTCGTCTGGGGCATGGGCGGCGAGAACCAGGATTTCGCCGACATGGACCCCGCCCCGGTCGCCTCCCTGCGATGAATTCCCGCCCGCAACCTGTAGGGGCGTCCCTTGTGGACGCCCGCGGGCTCCAGAACCATGACCAACATTCTCGATAGCTTCCGCCTCGACGGCAAAGTCGCCATCGTCACCGGCGCCTCCCGCGGCCTCGGCGCCACCATGGCGCAGGCCTATGCCGAGGCCGGCGCCGACCTCGTGCTCGTGGCCCGGGGCGACATGAGCGCCCTGCAAAAGACCATTGCCGCCGCCGGCCGCCGCAGCGTGGTCGTGGCCGCCGACGTGGGCCAGCCCGCCGCCGCCGCGCAGATCGTGGCCGCCGCTTATGCGGCCTTCGGCCGTGCCGACATCCTCGTCAACAACGCCGGCATTATCCGCCGCGCCAATCTGATCGAGTTCTCCGAGACCGACTGGAGCGAGGTGCTCAACGTCAACCTCACCGGCGCCTTCCGTCTCAGCCAGCGCTTCGCCGCCGAGCTGGTGGCGCGCAAGTCTCCGGGCAAGATCATCAACATCGCCTCGATGCTCTCCTTCCAGGGCGGCGTGCGCGTCGTCTCCTACACCGCCGCCAAGAGCGCGCTCGCCGGCCTCACCCGCGCCATGGCCAACGAGCTCGCGCCCTCCGGCATCAACGTCAACGCCATCGCCCCGGGCTACATGGCGACCGACAACACCGCCGCCTTGCAGGCCGACCCGGTGCGCAACCGGGCCATCCTCGACCGCATCCCCGCCGGCCGCTGGGGCACCCCGGCCGACCTGGCCGGCGCCGCGGTCTTCCTCGCCGCCCCGGCCTCCGACTACATGCAGGGCCACGTCCTCGCCGTGGACGGCGGCTGGCTCGTGCGGTGAGCCCCACCCTTTTGTCATTCTGAACGCAGTGAAGAATCCATCAACATGGCCGCTGGCGGATATCGTGATGGATGCTTCGCTACGCTCAGCATGACAGAAAAAAATTCAAGGTCACCTGCCATGAAGCTCCGCCTCCTGCTCCTCGTCCTCGGTCTCGCCGGTTCGCTCCCCGCCGCCGGGCGCCTCACCGTCACCGTCACCCACGACTACGCCGGCGCGCGCCCGGCCGAGACCATCACCGTGCCGTGGTCCGAGGTGAACAAGGCCCTGCCCGGAGCACTGCTCCAGCGCATCGCCGTCAAGGACGCGCAGGGCGCCGTGCTGCCCTACCAGGTCACCAACGTCGCCCCGCAGGCCAAGGACCCCAAGGGCGAGGGCATCGCCTACGGCGAGCTCCTCTTCCAGCACGACTTTGCCGCCGGCGAGAAGTCCGCCACCTTCACGGTCGAGATGACCGACACGGTCGCGCCGGTTTTCCCGGCGAAGGTCTTCGCCCGCTACGTCGGTGAGCGCCTCGACGACTTCGCCTGGGAAAACGACAAGGTCGCCCACCGCACCTACGGCCCCGCGCTCGCCGCCCCGGCCGCGCCCGGCTCCGGCAAGGAGGTCCTCGTCACGAGCGGGCTCGATGTCTGGAGCAAGCGCGTCGCCTATCCCATCGTGGACCGCTGGTATAACAAGGGCCACGACCACTACCACAAGGACGAGGGCGAGGGCATGGACATGTATCAGGTCGGCATCACCCGCGGCTGCGGCGGCACCGGCATCTGGGACGGCCAGACGCTCTGGGTCGGCCGCAATTACCAGACCTGGCGCGTCCTCGCCAACGGCCCGATCCGCGCGATCTTCGAGCTCACCTACGACACCTGGTCGGCCAACGGCATCTACGTCACCGAGACCAAGCGCTTCACCGTGGATGCCGGCAGCAACCTCGATCGGATTGACAGCACCTTCACCGCCGCGGGCAACGCCCGGGAGTTCACCGTCGGCATCGGCCTGAACAAGAATCCCGCCGACAAGGGCCAGGAGCCCGTCATCGCCCTCTCGCCCGTCGCGGCCGACGGCTCGCTCACCCAGTGGGTCGCGCAGAAGTCCAACGGCGCGCTCGGCACGGCGGTCATCGTGCCGGACGGTTTCGCCGGCTTCGCCGCCGACGAGCGCAACCACCTCGTCCTCGCCAAGGCCGCCTCCGGCACGCCGCTCCGCTACTACGCCGGTGCCGGCTGGTCCCAGGCCGGCGAGTTCACCACCGCCGAGGCCTGGCACGCCTACGTCGCCGCGTTCGCGGCCCGGCTCAAGGCACCCCTCAGGGTCGCGCTGTCCCCATGAGCCTGCTCCGTCGCATCCTGCTCGCGGGCCTGCTGCCGCTCACGTGCGCGGCGACGGCCGCCGTCCCGAAGTTCCGCGGCGCCACGCCGCTCGAGTGGTCGGTCAAGCTGGCGGATTCAGAAATGGCCCGCACCGGCGACCAGCATTTCTTCGGCGGCAGCAACCCCCGCGCCCGCATCGATTACACCACGTCGTTCTTCGGCACCGCGCTGGTCAGGCTCGCCGACCGCACGGGCAAGGCGGCCTACGCGGACTACGGCCTGAAGTTCGGCACCTCCTTTGTCGCGGCCGACGGTTCCATCCGCACCTACCAGCGCGAGGACTACAACATCGACAACATCCCGCCCGGGAAGGTGCTGCTGCTCGCGTGGGAACGCGGCGACCGCTCGCCGGCCTTGAAGCAGGCCATCGACACGCTCTACGCGCAGATGCAGACCCACCCGCGCACGAGCGACGGCGGCTACTGGCACAAGCTCAGGTATCCGAACCAAATGTGGCTCGACGGCCTGTTCATGGCCTCGCCCTTCCTCGCCCACTACGGCAAGGTCTTCGCGGAGCCCGCCGCGTTCGACGAGGTCGCGCGGCAGATCACGCTGATGGACCGGCACGGCTACGACGCGAAGGCCGGCCTCTATTACCACGCGTGGGACGAGACCCGCTCGCGCCCGTGGGCCAACCCGCAGACCGGCCAGTCGCCCAACTTCTGGGGCCGCGCCGTCGGCTGGTATGCCATGGCCATCGTGGACTCGCTCGATTTCTTCCCGCCTACGCATCCGGAGGTGGAGCACATCAACGGGATCCTGCGCAAGGTCGCCGACGGCATCGTCCGCTGGCAGGACCCGTCGAGCGGCCTCTGGTGGCAGGTGCTCGACCAGGGCGACCGCAAGGGCAACTACCTCGAGGCCACCGCCTCCTGCATGTATGTCTACACTCTCGCGAAGGGCATCAACCGCGGCTACCTCCCGCGCGACAAATACCTGCCCGCCCTCCTCAAGGGCTATGAGGGCATCGTCCGCGACTTCATCCGCCAGAACGCGAACAACACGATCGACCTCACGCGCTGCTGCCAGGTCGCCGGCCTCGATTACACCAACGCCCAGGGCCGGCCGCGCGACGGCTCGTTCGAGTATTACGTCGGCGAGCCGATCGTGGACAACGACCTGAAGGGCATCCCGGCCTTCATTCTCGCCGGCATCGAGCTCGAGCAACTGCTCGGCACGAAGGAAACGACCTTCCACGCCCGCGGCTGGGGCGACTACGAGACGGTGCTCGCCCGCATCAAGGCCCCGACGTTCCCGGACCGCGATTTTCCCATCACGAGCTACGGTGCCCGGCCCGGCGCCGACTCGACCGCCGCCATCCAGGCCGCGATCGACGCCTGCACCCGGGCCGGCGGCGGCCGCGTCGTCGTGCCGACGGGCGAGTGGCTCACCGGCGCCATCCGGCTCAAGAGCAACGTCAACCTCCACGTCGCCGCGGGCGCCACGCTCCGCTGGACCTTCGACCTCGGCAAGTATCCGGTCGTCTTCACGCGCTGGGAGGGCGTCGAGTGCATGAACTACTCGCCCTTCATCTACGCCTATGGTGAGGAGAACCTCGCGATCACCGGCCCGGGCACGCTCGACGGCGGCGCGACCTGGGAGACCTGGTGGTCGTGGAACCTCCGCACCGACAACCCGCGCAAGCAGAAGGCCGACCGCGACAAGCTCATCGAGCTGGGCGAGGCCAACGTGCCGGTCGAGCAGCGCGTCTTCGGCCCCGGCCACTTTCTCCGCCCGAACTTCATCCAGCCGTATCAGTGCAAAAACATCCTCATCGAGGGCGTGACCATCCTCCGCTCGCCGATGTGGGAGATCCACCCCGTGCTCTCGTCGAACATCACCGTGCGCGGCGTGAAGATCACCAGCCACGGCCCGAACAACGACGGCTTCGACCCCGAGTCCTCGCGCGACATCCTCGTCGAGGACACCCTGTTCGACACCGGCGACGACTGCATCGCCATCAAGTCCGGCCGCAACGGCGACGGCCGCCGCGTCAACGTGCCGTCCGAGAACATCGTCATCCGCCGCTGCGTCATGAAGGACGGCCACGGCGGCGTCGTGCTCGGCTCCGAATGCACCGGCGGCATCCGCAACGTTTTCATCGAGCACTGCGAGATGGACAGCCCCGAGCTCGACCGCGCGCTCCGCTTCAAGAACAACGCCGTGCGCGGCGGCACCCTCGAGAACGTCTTCATGCGCCACGTGCGGATCGGCCGGGTGGGGGAGGCCGTCCTCACCATCGACCTGCTTTATGAGGAGGGCGCGAAGGGCGCCTTCAAGCCGATCGTGCGCAACGTGCAGCTGGACAACATCACCAGCTCCGCCAGCCCGCGCGTCATGTTCATCCGCGGCTTCGAGGGCGCGATCATCGACAACATCCGCATCAGCAACTCCACCTTCCGGGGCGTGACCGACACGGAGGTTGTCACCCACACCGGTTCCGTCAGTCTCCGGAACGTCACCATCGAGCCCGCTAGGGAGGTCCGCGGCCTCAACTCCGTCGGCTCGCCCGCCGGCCCCCGCCCCGCGCCGCCCGGAAAATAACACCCTTTCCCCTATTCCCCATATCCCGATGAGCAAGTTCAACGAAATCAACGAGCAGGTTGGCAAATACCGCTGGACGATCTGCGCCCTGGTCTTCTTCGCGACGACCGTCAACTACCTCGACCGCAATGTGCTCGGCCTGCTGAAGCCGGTTCTGTCGGCCGACGGCGTGTTTGGCGCGACGAAGGCCGATCAGGAGCTGAATTACGCCAATGTCGTCATCTGCTTCCAGCTGGCCTACGCCATCGGCATGGTCTTCGCCGGCCGCGTGATCGACTGGGTCGGCACCAAGCAGGGTTACGCCTACTCGCTCATCGGCTGGAGCATCGCGGCCATCGGCCACGCCTTCGGCCACCACACCTGGAGCTTCGGATTCTGGCGCGCCGCGCTCGGTCTCACCGAGTCCGGCAACTTCCCGGCGGCCAACAAGACGATCGCCGAGTGGTTCCCGAAGAAGGAGCGCGCCCTCGCCACCGGCCTCTACAACTCCGGCGCCAACGTCGGCGCCATCGTCGCCCCGCTCTGCGTGCCGCAGATCGCCGCCGCCTGGGGCTGGGAATGGGCCTTCATCCTCACCGGCGTCGTCGGCCTCCTCTGGCTCGCGTTCTGGTATAAGATGTATGACTCCCCGGCGGCCAAGCTGAAGAGCGGCGAGCTGTCCCAGGCCGAATACGACCACATCCACAGCGACAAGGAGGAGCAGGCGGACGCCGCCGCGGCCAGCCAGCCGAAGGTCAGCTGGGGCCGCCTGCTGGGTTTCCGCCAGACCTGGGCCTTTGTGGTCGGCAAGTTCCTGACGGACCCGATCTGGTGGTTCTTCCTCTTCTGGCTGCCGGCGTTCCTCGCCGGCGAGAACACCCGGAAGATCGAGGCCTTCACGGCGGCCAACCCCGGCTTTGCCGGCGATCCCGCGAGCATCCCCGGGGTGATCAGCTGGCCGTTTGCCGTCGCCGTGGTCTACACCATCGCCACCGGCGGCTCCATCTTCGGCGGCTGGCTGCCGAGGCAGTTCATCAACGGCGGCATGGATCCCAGCAAGGCGCGCAAGCTGGCCATGTTTATTTTCGCGCTCTTTCCGCTCTGCGTGCTCGCGGCCTCCCGCCTCGGCGAGATCAACACCTGGCTGGCCGTCGGCACCATCGCCATCGCCTGCTCCGCCCACCAGGCTTGGTCGGCCAACATCTTCACGACCGTGTCCGACATGTTCCCCAAGCGCACCGTCGCCTCGGTCACGGGCATCGGCGGCATGGCTGGCGGCATCGGCGGCATCCTGATTGCCCGCGCGGCCGGCGTGATGCTCGCGCACTACACCGCGCTCGGCAAAATCGAGGTCGGTTACGGCATCATGTTCGTCATCTGCGGCACCGCCTACATCGTCGCCTGGGTGATCATGCACCTGCTGGTGCCGAAGTTCTCCCTCGTGAAGCTCGACTGAGTTCCTCGATGAAACTGAAACGCCCGGCCGCCCTGCTCCTGCTGGCCCTGATCCTGTCGAATGGACAGGCGGCCGCGGTGCGCTGGGATGACATCCTGCGGCAGCCGGCGGCGTGGTATGCCGGCGGGGAGGCGCGCGCCGTCGCCGCCAGCATTCTTCAATACCAGACGAAGGAGGGCGGCTGGCCGAAAAACAAGGACATGACGGCGCCGCCCACGGCCGCCTTCCTCGCCGACACCAAGTTCGACCACCGCGCCCCAACCATCGACAACGAAGCCACCACCACCCAGCTGCGCTACCTCGCGCTGGTCATCACGGCGCACGATGACCCGGAGTTGCGCGCCGCCTTCGCCCGCGGCTTCGATTACCTGCTCGCGGCCCAATACCCCAACGGCGGCTGGCCCCAGTATTTCCCGCTGGTCAAGGGCTACTACACCCACATCACCTACAACGACGACGCCATGGCCAACGTGCTCACCCTGCTGCGCGACGCGGCCCGGGGGCGCGCGCCCTACGCCTTTGTGGACACCGCCCGCCGCGCACAGGCCGCCGCCGCCGTGGAGCGGGGCATCGCCTGCATCCTGCGCACCCAGGTCCGGCAGGACGGCCGGCTCACCGCCTGGTGCGCGCAGCACGACGAGACCACCCTCGCGCCGGCCCCGGCCCGCAAGTTCGAGCCCGCCGCCCTATCCGGCAACGAGACCGTCGGCCTCGTGCGCTTCCTGATGGGCATCGAGTCTCCCGCACCGGAGGTCATCGCCGCCATCGAGGGCGCGGTGGCCTGGCTGCGCGCCGTCACCCTTCACGGCCTGCGCTACGAGGAATTCACCGCCGCCGACGGCCGGCCGGACCGGCGCACCGTCGCCGACCCCGCGGCCCCGGAGGTCTGGGCCCGCTTCTATGAGCTGGGCACGAACCGGCCGCTCTTCACCGGCCGCGACCAGGTCATCCGCTACGACTACAACGCCATCGAGCGCGAGCGCCGCACCGGTTATCATTACCTCGGCGACTGGCCCGCCCGCCTGCTCGCCAAGGACTATCCCCGCTGGCAGGCGAAGCACAAACTGCCGTGAACCTGCTTGAAAGGTGGAGCGCGGCCTCCGGACGCGCTTGGAACCCGTCCAGCTTGTCCGCCATAGCCTTGGCGACGGCGGGAGGCCGCGTTCCACCTACCATCCTGATGCTGGCGGGTTGCTCCACGCCCACGACACCACTCTCCGCCGCCGCGGGCCTGCTGCGCGGCATTCGCGCCCCGAACCTTTGTAACCTATTAGGTTACAAACGGCCTTTGTCCCGCGTGGCCGCGCTCGCGCTCGCTCTCAATTTCGCGATCACCCTGCGCGCCGCGCCGTCGCCCGATGCTATCGTCGCCGCCGACGGCTCCGGCCAATACACCTCGCTGCAGGCGGCCATCAACGCCGCCCCGATGCAGACCGATCCCGCCGCGCCGCGCTGGGTCATTCTCGTCAGGGCTGGCACCTACCGCGAGCGCATCTACGTCCAGCGCGAACGCGGCCACCTCCGCGTGGTCGGCGAGGACGCGTCCCGCACGGTCATCGCCTGCGACCAGCACGCCAATCTCCCCGGTCCCGACGGCCAGCCCATCGGCACCTTCCGCACGGCCACCGTGCAGATCGACGGCGACGGCATGGTGTGGGAAAATCTCACCATCGCCAACACCGCCGGCCGCCCCGGCCCGCGCGCCGGCGGCCCCGCCGTCGCCCAGGCTGTCGCCCTCCGCGCCGACGGCGACCGCCTCGAGTTCCGCCACTGCCGCTTCCTTGGCTGGCAGGACACGATCCTCGTCAACCGCGGCCGGCACTACTTCGCGGACTGTTACATCGAGGGCAGCGTGGATTTCATCTTCGGCGGCGCGACGGCTTATTTTGACCGTTGCCGCGTGCATTGCCTCGCCGACGGCTACATCACGGCGGCCTCCACGCCGAAGGACCAGCCGCACGGCTACGTCTTCGCCGATTGCACCGTCACCGGGGATGATGGCGTGAAGACCTACCTCGGCCGCCCGTGGCGCGAATTCGCCCGGACCGTGTTCCTGCGCACGACGATGTCCGCCGCCGTTCGCGCCGAGGGCTGGCACAACTGGCACAAGCCCGCCGCCGAGCGGACGACGTTCTACGCCGAGTTCGGCAGCACCGGCCCCGGGGCCAACGATGCCGCGCGCGTCCCGTGGGCCAAGCCGCTCACCGCCGCCGCAGCCGCCGCGCTCACGCCTGCCGCCGTGCTGGGCGGGGCCGACGGCTGGAATCCCGCCACGCCATGAGCCCGAGGCTGCGCCTCCTCCTGTTGGCCCTGCTGCCCGCGCTGAGCCTGGCCGCTGAGCCCGCACCGAAACCGCTGCGCATCGTCCTCGTGGGCGACTCGACCGTGAATGACGCCGGCGGATGGGGCTACGGTTTCCGGCAGTTCGTGACCGACGGGGTGGTCGTCATCAACACCGCGCAAAACGGCCGCAGCTCGAAGAGCTTCCGGGCCGAGGGGCATTGGGCCGGGGCGCTGGCGGCGCAGGGCGACTATTACCTGATCCAATTCGGCCACAACGACCAGCCGGGCAAGGGCCCTGATCGCGAAACCGACCCGGCCACGACCTATCGCGAGAACATGGCGCGCTACGTCGCCGAGGTCCGCGCGCAGGGGGGCCAGCCCGTCCTCGTCACCTCCCTGGTCCGGCGGAATTTCGACCCGGCCCACCCCGGTCGCATCGCCTCCAGCCTCGGGCCTTACGTCGAGGCGGTGAAACAACTCGCCCGCGCCGAGCACGTGCCGCTCGTTGACCTGCACGCCCTCAGCCTGGCTTGGTGTGAACGCCTCGGCCCGGCCGGGACGACGCCGCTGAATCCCGTGGTCGAGGGCAAGCCCGACACCACGCACCTGCAGGGCGAGGGGCGCGTGGTCTTCGCCCGGCTGGTCGTTGACGGACTCCGCGAGGCCGTGCCGGCGCTGCGCCCCTATTTGCGCGCGGCCCCTCACGCGGCGGACGCGCCGGCCTGGCAGCCCGATCGCGGCGACGGCACTTATCGGAACCCGATCCTGCACGCCGATTACTCCGACCCCGACGTCGTGCGTGTGGGCGACGATTACTGGATGACGGCCTCGAGTTTCAGCCATGTGCCCGGCCTGCCCATCCTGCACTCGCGCGACCTCGTCAACTGGACGCTCGTGGCGCACGCGTTGCCCCGGCTCGTGCCGGAGGATACCTTCCGCACCCCGCAGCACGGCAAGGGCGTGTGGGCTCCGGCCATCCGCCATCACGCCGGCAAGTTCTGGATTTATTATCCCGACCCCGATTTCGGCATCTACCTCGTCACCGCCACCGATCCCCGCGGCCCGTGGAGCGCGCCGGTGCTCGTGAAGGGAGGCCGCGGCCTCATCGATCCATGCCCGCTGTGGGACGCCGACGGCCGGGTGTATCTCATCCACGGCTGGGCCAACAGCCGCGCCCGGGTGAAGAACGTCCTCACGCTGCTCGAACTGAACGCCGAGGGCACCGGGGTCATCGACGATTTCGGCTACATCATCAACGGCGACAAGCTGCCCAACTACACGACGCTCGAGGGGCCGAAACTCTACCAGCGCCACGGCTGGTATTACGTCTTCGCCCCCGCCGGCGGCGTCGCCACCGGCTGGCAGTCGGTGTTCCGCGCGCGCAACATTCGCGGCCCCTATGAGGAGCGCATCGTGCTCGCGCAGGGCCAGTCGCCCGTCAACGGCCCGCACCAGGGCGCGCTCGTGGACACGCCCGGCGGCGAGCCGTGGTTCCTGCATTTCCAGGACAAGGCCGCCCATGGCCGCATCGTGCACCTGCAGCCGGTGCGCTGGGAGAACGACTGGCCGCTGCTGGGCACGGGTGCCGCGACCGGCGCCACGCCGGGTGAGCCCGTGCTGGTGCACCGGAAACCCGCGCTCCCGCCGCAACCCGCCGCCGTGCCGGCGACCTCGGACGACTTCAACTCGCCCGCCCTCGGCCTCCAGTGGCAATGGCAGGCCAACCCGCAAGCCGACTGGCTCTCGCTCACGGCCCAGCCCGGCGCGCTCCGCCTCTTCGCGCAGCCCGAGCCCCAGCCCGGCAACCTCTATGACTCGCCGGCGCTGCTGCTGCAGAAGTTCCCGGCACCGGCCTTCAGCGTGACGACGGTGCTGGCGGACGCGACGGCGGCGCAGGCCGGCCTGATCGTCTTCGGCCGGGACTATGCCTGGATCGGCTGGCGCGCTGGCCAGCTCGTGCAGGTCACGGTTCGCCAGGCTGCCGACCACCCGCTCGCGACCGAGGAGGTTGCCCGCGAAAAGTTCACCGGCCCCGTGCATCTGCGGGTTGACGTGGCCGACGGCGGCCAGTGCCGCTTCAGCTACAGTCGCGACGGAAAAGCCTTCACGCCCCTCGGCGACACCTTCACCGCCACCGCCGGCCACTGGGTCGGCGCCAAGGTGGGCCTCTTCGCCGCCGGCGAGCGCGGCACCCACGCCGATTATGACTCATTCCGGGTCGGTCCGGCGTTGCGATAGTGGATTTGTGCTTCCGGTGTAATCCGGGCTGGCCAGCGGCGTCTCGGCGGCTATCCGGTTTAACTTTGCGCCCACTGTCCCCACTTTCCCGCCGTCTGGCTCTGCTGGCCCTGCTGCCCCTTGGTGTGATGCCGGCCCAGACCGCCCCGGCGGTGGATCCGGCGGTTGCCTTGCCCAAGTTTGAGGTGAAGGAGCATGCGGCGGACGAGGCCTACGACGCCACCGGCCTGGGCTCACACGAGGAGGAGCTGCGCAGCGCGCCGTTCGCCAACGAGCTGACGATGGTGGACATTGACGCCGAGGAGGGCCTCAGCCTGGAGACGGCGGCGGAATTGTCCGCCATCAGCACCACGTCGCCCGCCGCCGTCGCGGCCGGTGAGGAGCGGCTCAACCTGCGCGGCTTCCCGACGCCGGTCCTGCGCAACGGCTTCATCCAGATCGGCATCCTCGAGACGCTGAATGTGGGCAAGACCATCGTCATCCAGGGTCCGCTCGTGCCGGTGCTGGGGCGCGCGGCTCCCGGCGGCATCCAGGATTTCATCACCACGCGGCCGCAGGCGAAGAACCGCAACCGGCTGGATCTCTCGGCCAGCACGCGGCACCGGCAGAAGGTGTCGGCCGAGGCCACCGGCACCCTGCGCAAGAACCGGCTCTGGCACCGCCTCGCCGTGGATTGGTCGCGCCGGACCGGCCCGGAGGAATTTGTGCGCGAGCAGGACCTGTTCATCAGCGGCGCGCTTACGGTGAAGCACAGCCGCGCCGCCAGCAGCCTGCTCAGCGTGGATTACCGGCGCCTCGACGCGGCGGTGACGCCCGGCATCCCCGAATACAAGCTGGCCGCCGGGCAGAAGGTGATCGGCCCCTACCTGCCGCTCGCGCATTTCAACGCCAACGGCCCGGACGCTGGCGTGTTGCGCCAGAGCCTCGTGGTCGGCGCGCAGTTCGAGGGCCAGCTCAACCGCGCGCTGGCGCTGCGGGCCGCCGCCGAGGGCTGGTGGCGCTCGATCGACCAGGACCGGTTCACCACCTCGCAACTGGTGCTCGCCACCGGACTCTTCGAGGGCACGCGCGAGCCGCGCCATGTGGAACAGCGGCAGCACGCCCTGGCCACGCACCTTGAGCTGACCGCGCGTTTCCGCACCGGCACGCTGGAGCACAAACTCCTCGGCTACGCCGGCATGACCTGGGGCGATTACGACCGCGGCGAGCGGGCGCTGTCCATCGCGGACCGCAACGCGCTGCCGCTGGCCGTGCGCCGGTTCAACCCGGCCGCGCCGGACTATTTTTTCCCGGAGTTCAGCGAGGCCCTCTACTCGCGGGTCCTGACGGATCGCGGCGAGACCGCCCGCTACACCTCGGCCGAGATCAGCGACCGCGTGGCGTTCGCCCGGGGCCGCACGGTGCTGACGGCGGGCCTGCGCTCCGACGAGGTGGCCCTCACGGTGGACGACCGGCGGGCCACGGCCCCGCTCCCGCACACCCGCGACCGCACGGCGCAGCTGAGTTACCACATTGGCGTCAATCATCAGCTCCTGCGCAATCGCGTGCTGGTCTTCGCGACCGTGAGCACAGCCTTCGATCCTTCCACGCCGGTGGATGCGCGCACCGGCCGCATCCAGGAGAACGAGACGACGCTCGGCTACGAGGGCGGGGTGAAGGGCCGCAGCCGCGACGGCCTGGTGGACTATTCCGCCTCGGCCTTCCTGCTCTACAACCGCCACATCGCCCGCCGCAATCCGCTCTACGATGATCCGGTGTTCGACGCCAACCAGACCCAGCCGCAGCTCGTCGCGGCTGGCGAGGAGCGTTTCGCCGGAGCCCGCGCGGAGTTCCGCTACCGGCTGTCGGCCACCTGCAACCTCGCCTTTCGCGGGGTTCACCTGGAAGCCATCACGACCCAGTCGCCCGCGCTCGGGCCGGAAGTGGGCCGGCAGATCGCGCGCCTGCCGCAGGACACCGCGACCGCCCAGTTCCGCCGCAACCCGCCCAAGGGCGCGGGCTTCAACTGGGGCGCGAGCCTCAGCTACATCGGCGCCTACGTCGCCCACTACGAGGACGCCAAGCGCGCCTACCTCGCCTACCCTGGCTACGGCTTGCTGGGTCTGAACGCCGGGTATGCCTGGAAGCGCGGGCCGCGGCAGTTCAACGTCGCGCTCAACCTGCGCAATGCCCTCGATCGCGATCTGCTGGCGACCAACGCCCGCGTCGGCGCCGGCCGCGACCTGGGCTTCTCGGCGCGGGTCAGTTTCTGAACCGTTTTTCGCGGCCGCGCGGGCTCGGAGCTTGCCGTTTTGGGGCGAAGATAATTCCATGTTGGCCCGCTGTTTCATGGGTGAAACGACTGCGGCTGAACCTCCTTCCTTGTGTCCGCCATCAACGAATTCCTGCTGAAGCACCACCTGCGCATCGCGCAGAATCCCTGCGTCTCGCCCGATTTTTGCCTCGACTGGCCGTCGCTGCAAAAATCCTTTGCCGACCCGGCCGCCGCCGGGCTGGTCTTCCATCCGAAGTCCACCTTCGAGACGGCCGCCGGCACCTGGACGCTGGTCGAGCAGGCCGCGACTGGCGACTGCGCGTGGCGCCTGGAGTCCAGGACGCTCAGTGACCCGAGCCGGGTGCTCGCGGAGGGCGTGTCCACCAAGCCCGGCCGGGCGGCCTTTCCCGCCACCTGGGTCAACCTGCTCAAGCTGAAGAACCTCATCCAGGAACATGACGCGGGCTCGACGATCTTCCCGACCGCCGGCGCCCGGCTCGGCCGTAGCACGCTCGGTGTCGGCGCGCGCTTCACCACGCTGCACTGGCCCGCCGTCGAGTGGGCGATGAGCGCCCTCGAGATCGGCCTCACCGCCAACCAGAACTCCATCCCGCGCGAGCTCGTCTATGACGTGGACGCCATGCTCGGCAACCGGCTCGACACCGTGCCGTTCCCGTTCATCGGCACCAATGTCCCCGAGGGCCACCAGGGCCAGAGCGTCGAGGGCATGAGCCACGGCTGCGTGCTCTCGAAGCTCAAGACGGGGTTCCACCGCCGCCGCATCGCCTGGTCCTTCAACGCCGACCACCAGCCCATCGGCGGCAAGTTCGATGTCCGCGAGGACGCGCTGGTCAAGGGCTGCCTGCTCGCCAGCTACATCACCTTCGACCTCTCGCCCGAGCTTGCGCTCAACCAGAAGGCGGATCTGGCCACGATCCCCGCTGAAGTGGTGAAGCAGACAAGGGCTCGTGTAGGGGCGGCGCTTGACGCCGCCCGCGGGCGCGCCCAAGGCGCGCCCCTGCAAGATGAGGAATTTAACCAGCTGCTCGCGACCGTTTGGACGCCGATGCAAAAGATGAAGCGCCGCGACGAGAAATACGCCGCCGCTCGCGCCGCCGCGTTCACCACCGACGTGGGTCGCACCTATCTCCGCGAGCTCTCCATCGACGAGCTGCCCGGCCTGACCACGCCCGAGACGACCGCCATCATGCTCGCGCTGTGCGAGGTGCTCGGCATGCCGGTCAACTTCGTGGCCCCGGCCTTCGGCTTCCAGAAAAACACGCCGTATCCGGACAACGCCGCGCTGAAGAAGCTCATCGAGGCGCAGTGGAACGTCTGCAAGCAGTTCAATGTCTCCATCGGCTTCCACTCCGGCTCCGGCAAGTCGGCGGAGAACTACCAGGTCATGGGCTCGGTCACGGGCAGCGCGCTCGAGATCAAGACCAGCGGCCGCTACACCTACGAGATGGGCGTGGCCCTCTCGCAATCCAGGAATCCCGCCGACGCCGCGCTCTGGCGCGATTGGTATCAGTTCACCGTGGACATGGCCGTCGCCGGCGCCTTCAGCGCCGACGCCACCGAGCAGAAAATGGCGCGCCTCTTCGTCACCACGTCGCTGGCGGCTGTAGGGGCGTCGCTTGACGACGCCCGCGGGCGCGCCCAAGGCGCGCCCCTACAAGACGTCTTCGCCTCGCCCGCCACCTGCCGCGCCGCCCTCGAGGCGTTGCCGCCCTCGGCCGAGCACATGATCTTCTTCGAATACAACTTCCTCTACGTGCTCGCCGCCGGCGGCCGGCCGGAGAAGGCCGCTCTCGGCGACCACACGCCCGCCGGCTACCAGCAGCGCGCCCGCTTCTACGCCGTCAGCGCCGAGACGCGCCTGCTCTTCTCCAAGCGCATCGCCGCTTACCTCATCTTCCTCGCCGAGAACACCGGCCTGGCGACCAAGGAACGCTGCGCCGCCACCAGCAAGCTGCTGGCGAGCTACGCCACGCTCGAAGCGATGTTGAACGACATCTCGCGCTGACACGATGAGCCCGGCCGGCAAATGGACGTTCGTGGCGCTGCTTCTGGCGGTGCCGGCTCTTGCCCAGCAATCAAAGCTCGCGGCGCTCGGACCGGACGGGCGGCTGCACTACGCGGCCTACACGGAGCAGGGCGACAGGCTGCCGGACTTCTCCCACTGCGGCTACGGCGGGGGCGGTGTGCCGCTGCCAAACGCAGCGGTGAAGGTCGCGCTTGAGCCACAGTCGGGCGGGACGGATGATGCCCCGCGCATTCAGGCGGCTTTGGACCGGGTGGCCGCCTTGCCGCTGGGCGCGGATGGATTGCGCGGGGTGGTTCTCCTGCGGCGCGGCACTTATCGCTGCGGCGCAACGTTGCGCATCACCGCCAGCGGCGTCGTGTTGCGCGGCGAGGGCAAGGATGAGGGCGGCACACTGCTTCTCGCGACCTTTCGCACGGCCAAGCCGCTGGTGCAGATTGGCGGCAAGGAGGGCCCGAAGGCGCACGGCCCAGCCGCCGAGGTGGCCGACGACTATGTGCCGGTCGGGGCGGTCAGCCTGACCGTGGACAACGCCGGGGATTTTGTCGTCGGGCAGAAGGTCTTTGTCATCCGCCGCGGCAATGCCGCATGGATTTCCGCGATCGGGATGGATCGGATCACGCCCCGCGCGGCGGATCCGGGTTCGACGAGGCAGTGGCAGCCGTTCGAGTTGAAATTCGATCGCGTCATCACCGCCATTGACGGCCGGCGGCTGACCTTCGACGCACCCATCGGCTGCGCCCTCGACCGCCGCTGGGGCGGTGGGGCGGTGCAACGCTACGACGACCCGGAACGCATCGCGCATTGCGGGGTGGAGTTTTTCCGCGCGCTTTCGGCCTACGACCCCAGCAAGCGCGAGAGCCAGGGGGGCGTCATGACCGAGGTCGATGAGGAGCATGCGACGTGGCTGATGGATTTCGGCGCCGTGAAAAACGCCTGGGCCCGGCATCTCGTGACCGAAAAATTCCAACACGGCCCCGCCGTGCTGCGGGCCGCGGCGAAATGGGTGACGGTCGAGGACTGCTCCGGCGTGGCGCCGGTCTCGCTCATCACCGGCGGCCGGCGCTACACCTACAATATCCAAGGCGCGCAGCTCGTGCTCGTGCAGCGTTGCTACGCGGATGAGGCGCGGCACGCCTTTGTGTTCGGGGCCCGGGTGCCGGGGCCGAACGTGTTCCTCGACTGCAAGTCCGAGCGCAACCATGCGAGATCCGAGCCGCACGAGCGCTGGTCGGTCGCCGGCCTTTTCGACAACGTCGACTCCGACATCGCCCTGCAGGACCGCCAGTCGATGGGCACGGGACACGGTTGGTCGGGCGCCAACTACGTCGCGTGGAACTGCCGCGGCATGCTCATCTGCCAGCAGCCGCCCACCGCGCAGAATTTTGCCATCGGCTTCACCGGCCAGCGCGGCAAGGAGGCCTTCGCCCCGCGCCCCGCCGGCTGGTGGGAAAGCGAGGGCACGCCCGTGACCCCACGCAGTCTCTACCAGCAGCAGCTGCTGGATCGCCTTTCCGCTTCACGTTGAACCATCCTGTCTTCCTGTCATGCCCGCCTTCATCCACGACGACTTCCTGCTCCACACCGACGCCGCCCGCGACCTGTATCACCACTTCGCGAAGGCCGAGCCGATCTACGACTACCACTGCCACCTCCCGCAGGCGCTGATCGCGAGCAACCACCGGTTCGCCGACCTCTCCGAGATCTGGCTGGGTGGCGACCACTACAAGTGGCGCGCCATGCGCGCCAACGGCGTGTCGGAGCGCGTCTGCACCGGGGACGCTCCGCCGCGCGAGAAGTTCGACGCCTGGTGCGCGGCCGTGCCCAACACGCTCGGCAACCCGCTCTACCACTGGTCCCATCTCGAGCTCGCGCGCTACTTCGGCATCACCGACCTCATCAGCCCGAAGTCGGCGGACGCCATCTGGCAGCAGGCCAATGCCAAGCTGGCCGGCATGCGGGTGCACGACATCCTTGCGGCGAACAAGGTCGCCGTCATCTGCACGACCGACGACCCGGCCGACCCGCTCGCCGACCACGCGAAGATCGCCCAACTCGGCATCAGGACGAAGGTTTACCCGACCTTCCGGCCCGACAAGGCGCTCGGCGTCAACGCCCCCGCCGCCTACAACGCCTGGCTCGAGAAACTCGGCGGCGAGGCGAAGGTCGCCATCCGGACCTTCGACGACCTGCTCACCGCGCTGAAGCAGCGGCACGCTGATTTCCATGCTGCGGGCGGTCGCTTGTCCGACCACGGCCTAGAAAGTGCGCTGGCCGAACCCTGCACGCACGCCGAAGCGACCGCGATCTTCGCCGCTGCCCGCGCCGGCCGGGCCGCGTCCCCCGCCGACTGGGCGAAGTTCGGCTCGTTCCTCATGCTCGAGTTCGGCCGCTGGGACGCGAAGGCCGGCTGGACCAAGCAGCTCCACCTCGGCGCCCTGCGCAACAACAACACCCGCCTGCTTAAGGCCCTCGGGCCCGACACCGGCTTCGACTCCATCGGCGACTTCAACCAGGCCCGCGCGCTCAGCAATTACCTCAACGCCCTCGACGCGACCGGCGAGCTGCCGCGCACCGTGCTCTACAACCTGAACCCGGCCGACAACT